>NZ_JAVREZ010000011.1:0-328704 GCF_031845645.1 Streptomyces doebereineriae | reverse complement strand
CCAGCACCCTGGCGGGCGGCGGCGCCCACGAGCCGATCACCCTGGGCATCTACCACTACATCGGCAACAACAACCAGCAGTGGAACGCCATCATGGCCACCGCCGTCGTGGCCTCCCTGCCCGCCGCCGTCATCCTCGTCCTCGCCCAGCGCTACGTCGCCGCCGGCGTGACCGCCGGCGCCGTCAAGGACTGACCTCCGCGGCGCAGCCCTTCCCCCTGACGATCCCTGCTCGAGAAACGAGTGCCCCTTCATGACCGCCGACCGTCCCGGCCCGGCCTTCTCCGTCCACGACATCCCGTTCAGCACCTACGGATCCTGGTTCGGCATCTCACCCGTGGTGGCGGAGAAGACGTACGCCGAGGACCTCCACCTCGTCTCGCACCAGAACGGCATGCACGCCGTCCTGAGCCTGGTGCCGCTCGACCCCGTGACCGGCGAGCGGGCCGAGACCCGCGTCGAGGCGACACCGGGCCTGCTCAGCTGGACCGGTACCGACGGGCGCATCGACCTCGTCTACGAGTCGCCGGACACGGTACGACTGCGCGGTGCGGGCGCGCCGCTGCGGATCTCTGCGGCGGCCCCGACGCTGACCCCGTTCAGCGGCACCTACTTCTACCGCGAACCGGCCGCCGACGCCTACGTGTTCACGTCGTACGAGACCGGACGGCGGTACCGCGTCTCGGTGCTCTCCGGCACGGTGGCCGACGTGTTCGGCAGCCAGGCCCTGGGCAGCGCCGACCGTGGTGTCACCGTCGCCGACGCGGACGGCGGATGGGAGATCGCGGTCGAGGAACTCGACACCGCCCGCCCTCCCTACGTGTCGACGGCGGCCTTCGGCAAGGTCGTCGAGGCCGCGCGGAACTCCTTCGCGGACTTCGTCGACACCGTGGCCCCGTGGCGCTCGGCCGCCACCCCGGCCGCCGAACTCGCCGCCTACGTCCTGTGGTCGGCGACCGTACGCCCGGCCGGTCTGGTCACCCGGCCCGGCGTCCTGATGTCCAAGCACTGGATGGACAAGGTGTGGAGCTGGGACCACTGCTTCAACGCCCTTGCCCTGGCCCCCGGTTGCCCCGAACTGGCCCGGGACCAGTTCCAGCTGCCCTTCGACCACCAGGACGAGACCGGGGCGCTGCCCGACTCGGTCACCCACTCCGAGGTGCTCCACAACTTCGTCAAACCGCCCATCCACGGCTGGGCGTTCGGCCATCTGCGACGCCTGCTGCCCACGCCTCCCGACCACGCGGAACTGACCGTCACGTACGACAGGCTAGAACGCTGGACGGAGTTCTGGCTCACCGCCCGCCGTGCCCCCGGCGCGGCCCTGCCGCACTACCAGCACGGCAACGACAGCGGCTGGGACAACGCCACCACCTTCGATCCCGAGCGCGTGGTCGTCACCGCGGACCTCGCCGCCTTCCTCACCCTCCAACTGCGTGAACTCGCCGACCTGGCAACGCATTTGGAGAGACCGGACGACGCCCGGCGGTGGACGCGGGCCGCCGAGGAGACGCAGCAGGCGATGCTCGACCAGCTCTGGACGGGCGACCGGTTCGTCGCCCGGGGCGTCGACAGCGGCGACACCTGGGGCACCTCCAGCCTGCTCGACCTGATGCCCATCGTGCTGGGCGAGCATCTGCCGCCCGAGATCGGCGAGGTGCTGGCCGGCCGTATCGAGGCCCACCTGACTCCGTACGGCCTGGCCACCGAACTGCCGGACTCGCCGCACTACCTCGCCGACGGCTACTGGCGTGGCCCCATCTGGGCCCCCGCCACGGTCCTCGTCGAGGACGGCCTGCGGCGCGGCGGTCACCACCGGTTGGCGGACGAGATCAGCGCCCGCTTCCGCGTTCTGTGCGAGGAGCACGGCTTCGCCGAGAACTTCGACGCCCTGACCGGCACGGGCCTGCGCGACCGCGCCTACACGTGGACGGCTGCCGCCTACCTCCTCCTCGCCGAAGCACACGCACAGCGAGAGGGCCGGTGAGACCGGTCGGGCGAGGGTCAGCTCCTCGAACATGATCCGGATCTCGGTGCGGGCGAGGAGCTTGCCCAGGCACAGGTGCGGGCTGCCCTTGCCCAAGACCTCCTCGTGTCGCTGACGGACGGCCGCCGCACCGTCGACCTCGCGCGGGTGCGGCGCACGTCCCGGCGGACCCGTGCTCAGTCGAGGACCGCGGTGGCCTCGATCTCGACCAGGTGCTCGGGGACGTCCAGTGCCGCGACGCCCAGCAGGGTGGCCGGCGGGACCGGGGTGACCCCCAGTCGCGCGGCCGCCCGGGCCATTCCCTCCAGGAGGAGGGGCATCTTGTCGGGCGTCCAGTCGACGACGTGGAGGTTCAGTTTCGCCACGTCGTCGAAGGAACCGCCGGCTTCGGCCAGGGCCGTGGCGACGTTGACGTAGCACTGCTCGACCTGCGCGGCGAGGTCGCCTTCACCGATCGTGCGGCCCTCGGCGTCCCAGGCGACCTGCCCGGCGACGAAGACCAGCTTCGTACCGGACGCGATCGACACCTGCCGGTAGACATCGATCTCCGGCAGTCCGCCGGGATTCAGCAAGGTGATGGCCATCCTCTACGCCTCCATGGTCGGGCCCCATGAGCCCGTGGTCTCCAGTAGTTACTGGGAAACCGTAGGAGAGTGTGCGCTGGCATGGAAGAACGCACTTTTCCGTGCCTCGGGAACCCGATGGTGACCAAGCAGCTCAGCGGCCTTCCCCGGGGGTGTACTCGGGTACGCGACCGTCCACTCCGTGACCCTGGAACTCGGCTGTCCGGACTGCGCCTTCCACTGGTGCGGCCGGCTCACCGACGAATCCCCGCACACGGCCGCACCGCGCGCGACGGCTGTCCGCGGGGACCGGACCGGTGAAGTGCCGGTGAAAACCCGGTGGAAGCGCTGTCAGTGGGCCCGCTTATGCTGCACCGGACGATCACGCGGGACCAGGGGAGGGCGCGGCATGTTCGGCAAGCTGTTCGGCAGGGATGCGGAGAGACCGGATGCGGATCCGCACGCCCTGCCCGTCCCGCGCAGACAGAAGAACGGGACGTATCCGCTGCGCGCCCTCGGGGACACGCGGGTGCTCGCGCTGGTGGAGGCCGCCGACGCCGGTGACTGGGAGGCGGTCAAGGAAGCCCTTGCCCCCTTCGATCTCGGCCGCGACCACGCGGTCCTGGGCCAGCTCGCCGACCTGGACGGTGTGCAGGACTGGATCGGCCGGGCCGTACAGGAGGACAAGGAGCACCGGGCGACGGCCCTGCTGATATCCGGGGCGCGCCACATCAGCTGGGGCTGGGAGGCCCGCACCTCCGCGCGTGCCGTGAACGTCACGCAGGAGCAGTGGCGCATCTTCCACGAGCGGCTCGAGATCGCCGAAGAACAGCTGCTCGAGGCCGCCGAGCTGCGGCCGGACTGGGGCACCCCGTGGCGCCGCCTCCTCACCTCCGGCCGTGGCATGTCCCTGGGCACGGCCGTGAACGAGACCCGGCGCGACGCCGCCCTGCGCCGCGACCCGCTGGACCTGGAGACCCACATCGAGTGGGTGTCCCAGCTGCAGCCCAGGTGGGGCGGCGAGCCTGGCCAGGCCATGACGTTCGCCCGAGAGGCCTTCGCCCGCGCGCCCGACGGGCACCGCCTCGGCTGCGTGGTCGCCATGGCCCACATCGAGGAGTGGGTGGAGTCCGACAACCGTGACTGCCTGCAGGACCCGCGGATCCGGACCGAGCTGAGGGAGGCCGCGGAGCGCAGCATCCTGCACCACTTGTACGAACGCCGCCTGGGCTGGCAGGGCGACTACAACATCTTCGCCATGGCCCTTTCGCTGGCGGGCAGCACCAAGGCCTCCAATGTCTTCCGCGAACTGGACGGTGTCTTCACCGAGTGGCCGTGGACCTTCATGGCGGACCCCCAGAAAGCCTACGCACGCTTCCGCAAGGCCTTCTGAGCTGAAGGTCGCACGGTCCCCGCCCGTCCCGGCCGGACCATCGCCCCCCGCCGTTCCCTTCTCCCCGGACTGCCCCATGCCTCTGCGCCACGACCCCGCCGACCACGCCACCACCGACCGTACCTTCCAGGTGGACCTGCGCGGCCTCGTCGACCTCCTCTCCCACCACCTCTACTCCAGCCCCCGCGTCTACCTGCGCGAACTCCTCCAGAACGCGGTGGACGCGCTGACCGCCCGGCAGAGCCTCGCACCGGCCGGCCCCGCCGACGCCTTCGGCATCCGCCTGTTCGCCGACGGCTCCGTGGTGCGCGTCGAGGACGACGGCGTCGGTCTCACCGAGGCCGACGTGCACACCTTCCTCGCGACGATCGGCCGCAGCAGCAAGCGCGCCGAGCGGATCGCCGAGCAACGCGCCGACTTCATCGGCCAGTTCGGCATCGGCCTGCTCTCCTGCTTCCTCGTGGCGGACGAGATCCACGTCGTGAGCCGCTCCGCCCGCACCCCCGACGCCCCCGCCGTGGAATGGCGCGGACGCGGCGACGGCAGCTACACCGTCCGTACCCTGCCCGCCTCCGCCCGCCCCCGGCCCGGCACCACCGTCACGCTGACGCCCCGCGCCGACGCGGGCGAATGGACCCGCCCGGCCCAGGTGCACGCGCTGGCCCGGCACTTCGGATCCCTGCTGCGCCACCCGGTGACCTTCGACGACGGCACCGGCGGGCCCGGCGGCCAGGCCGCACCGGTCAACCCCGATCCCGCGCCCTGGGCGCGCATCCATCCCACCCCCGGAGCCCGTTCCCGCGCCCTGGCCGCCTACGGCGAGGAGGTCTTCGGGTTCACGCCGCTGGACACCATCGAGCTGGACCTGCCGGCCGTCGGCCTGAAGGGCATCGCGTGCGTGCTGCCCGAGGCGGTGCCGGCCGGGCGCCGCCACGGCCACCGCGTGCACGTCAAAGGCATGCTGCTGTCCGAGCAGGCCGAGGAGATCCTGCCCGACTGGGCGTTCTTCGTCCGCTGTGTCGTCGACGCCGAAAGCCTGCGCCCGACGGCGTCCCGCGAGTCCCTGTACGAGGACGACACCCTGGCCGCCGTACGCGATGCGCTCGCCGAACGCCTGCGCGCATGGATCGCCCGGGCCGCCGCCAGCGACCCCGAGCTGCTCGGCCGCTTCCTCCAGGTTCACCACCTGGCCGTGAAGTCGCTCGCGGTGCACGACGACGAGATCATGCGGATGCTGCTGCCGTGGCTGCCGTTCGAGACCACCGACGGGCACGCCACCCTCGACGAGTTCGCGCGCACCCACCGCACCGTCCTCGTCACCTCGAGCGTGGAGGAGTTCCGCCAGGTCGCCGCGATCGCCTCGGCCGCCGGGCTCGGCGTCGTCAACGGCGGCTACACCTACGACCGTGAACTGGTCCACCGGCTGCCCGAGATCAGGCCCGAGGTCAGCGTCGCCGACCTCGACCCGGGGACCCTCACCGCCCACCTCGACCCCGTCGACCGGGAGACGGAACTGGCCGCCGCGGCCTATCTCGCCCAGGCCCGCGACGCCCTCGCCGTCTTCGACTGCGACGTCGCGCTGCGCACCTTCCAGCCCGCCTCCGCCCCCGCCCTCCTCCTCGACAGCCGTGAGGCCCGGCACGAACGCACCCGCTCGCAGCTGGCCCGCGAGCAGCAGGGCGGCGTGTGGGGCGACATCCTCGGTGCCCTGCGCCAGGAGGCCCCGCGGGCCCAGCTGATCCTCAACCAGCTCAACCCTCTGGTGCGCACCGCCGTCACCATCGGCGAGCCCGAGCTGGCCCGCACCAGCGCCGAAGCCCTCTACGGGCAGGCCGCGATGCTGTCCCGCCGCCCGCTCAGGCCCGCCGAGTCGAGCCTCATCAACCGCTCCTTCCTCGACCTCCTCGCCCACGCCCTCCGCAAGGACAGCTGACGATGCCCACCGCGATCCAGACCACCGACGAGCTGTACCAGGCGCTCCAGGACAACGACGAGCGTCCCTACGGCCGTACCCGCACCGTCACCGCCGAGGAACTCGTCGACGCCGCCGAGCAGTTCGAGGAGCCCGTCCCGCTCGTCCACGCCCTCCTCGAACTCCAGGAGGCGTACACCTACGGCTCCGAACCCCGGAAGTCTCCCGTCGTCTTCGCCCGTCTGCTCACCCTCTTCGACGAGCAGCCCGACGTCTTCGACGAGCGCCTGCGCCACATGGTGTTCTGGCGGTTCAAGTGGGTGGGCCACGCCCTGCGCCAGCTGCCCGAGATACCGCTGGCCAGCCTGCGCCAGTGGCTGACGGAGATGCGCGACCGCTACGAGAAGGCCGGTCTCGGCCTCCAGCCCTACTACGGACAGGCGTACCAGCTCGCCGCCCACGTCGGTGAGGACACCGCGCTCGCCTACGAACTGTGGGCGGGCCGCGCCCGCACCCGGCTCAGCGACTGCGAGGCCTGCGAGATCTGCGAGCGCGCGCTGTTCCACCTCGCCGCCGGCGACGACGAACGGGCGCTGCGCACCTGGGAGCCCGTCCTGGCGGGGAAGGAGTCCTGCCAGGAGGAGCCGGCCCGCTCCCTGTCGTACGCGCTGCTGCCCCTGCTGCGCACCGGCCACGCCGACCGGGCGCGCGAACTGCACCTCGTCGGCTACCGCGGCTGCCGCCGCAACCCCGCGATGTCCGGGGAGGTCGGCCGGCACCTGGAGTTCTGCGCGCTGACCGGCAACGAGGCCCGCGGCCTGGAGCTGCTCGCCGAGAACCGGAACCTCTTCGACGAGGTCGACTCGCCCCTGGACCAGCTCGACTTCCTCACCGGCGTCGAGGTCCTCCTCCAGCGCGTCGAACTTCTCGGCCACGGCGAACTGCCCGCCGCCGGATACGCCGGCCGTACCTGGACGGTGGCCGGGCTGCACACCGAGGTACGGGGTCGCGCGGACGACCTCGCCGCCCGCTTCGACCACCGCAACGGAACCTCGACCCACACCGACCGCCGCCGGGCGCGCCTCGACCGGGCACCCCTCCTCGACGCGCTGGAACTGACCCTGCGCACCCGCAGCCTCGACGACGTCGCCCCGGCCGCCCCGGTCGCCGCGCCCGCCTCCCGTACGGCCGCTGCCGTTCCCGACGCGCTGCCGGAACTCATCCTCCAGGCACGGAAGTTGGAGGAACCGGGACATCCGGACGCCCAGGCCTGCTTCGCGCGGCTGCGCACGCTCGTCGCCGCCCGCGACTACACCCACCCCGACGACCCCGCCGTGGGAACGCTGGTCCAGCTGCGCGCGGACCTGCTGGCCGACGAGGCGACCTCGGCGGCCAACAAGGACGACTTCGCCGAGGCCGCCGCGCTCAACGAGGAGGCCGCGGCCCTCTACGACGACGCCTCGCAGCCCGGTCACGCGGCAGTCGCCCGCGCCTGCGCCCTGCTCGCCACCGCCCAGATCCCCGCCGGGGACGCGGACGGAGCCGAGGCGACGGCGGCCGCGCTGACCGCCGCCCACACGTCCATGGTCCGCCTGCACGAGGAGACGACCGGCCTCGCTCCCTACCAGGAGGCCCGCCTGCTGCGGCTGCGGGCGACCGCGCTCGGCCTGCGCCTGCAGACGACGGGAGGCAAGGAGCACGTCGCGCCGGCGTTCGCCGAGGCGGACCTGCTGCAAGCGTTCGCCACCCGGCACGACCTCGCCGGGCAGATCTCCGGCGCCCTGATGCTGCGGGCCAGCACGCACGCCATATCCGGCGACCTGCCCGCCGCGGTCGCCGAGATCGACGCCCTCCTCGACCGGCTGAAGGCACACGGCCCGGCCTGGCACCTGCCCCGCACCCTCGGACTGCGCGGCCGGCTCCAGCTCGCCCTCAGGGACCCCGAGGCCGCGTACGCGGACCTCACGGAAGGCCTGCGACTGGCCGCCGACTGGCCGGCCGGCGCGGTCGACATCACCCGCCTGCACGGCGATGTGGCCGAGGCCTGCATGCATCTGGGTCGTCCCGACGAGGCGTTGCGGCACCTGACGCGTTCGGCGGAGGCGGACCTTCGGCACGGCAGCCGGATCGACGCGTTCTGCACCTACAGCAACGCGGCCCAGCTCAGCCTCGACCTGGGCCGCGTCGAGGACTGCATCGCCCTGCTCGACTCCCTGCTGGCCGAACCGGACGTCGCCGCCGGGGAGTTGGACGACCGCCTCGCCGCGCAGCTGCGCCTGACCCGGGCCCGCGCACTGCGCGCGGGGGAGGACCTCAAGGCCGCCACGGCGGAGTTCGCCGCGCTCGCGGCCGAGTCGGCGGGCTGGGACGACGACCCGGGCAGCCACGCCATGATCGCCGCGGAGACGGCCGTACTCCTCGGCGAGTCCGGCGAGTTCGGCCCGGCCCGTGAGGCCGCGGACCAGGCGATCGCCGCCCATGCCCGGGAGCCGCGCTACGAGCTGCTCAGCAACTCCCTGCGTGAACTCGGCCGCCTCCAGGCCCAGCAGCAGGGCGCCGAGGGCCTGGCCGACGCCCTGGCCTTCCTCGCCGACGCCGGCCGGGTCGCCGACGAGGCCCGTGCCGCCGGTTACGAGGCGCGTGGCCGCTCCCTGGACAGCGCCCTGGCCTACGAACACGGGCGGGTCAACGCCTACGCCGGCGCGTACGAGGACGCACTGACCGCCCTGGAGAAGGCCCTCGCCCTGCTCGGCGAGCCGGGGCCGGAGGACGACCGGGTCGGCGAGTGGGCCGAGTGCGTCCGCCTCGCGGGTGCCGTGGAGGGTCTCTACCTGAAACGCCCCGCTCCCGCCCTCACCCGCCTCGACGCCGCCGTCTCCCACCTGGCCGCCCTGGGCCACACCGAGGAGGCCGAGCCGCTGACCTCCCTGGCGGCCCGGCTGCGCGACGAGGAGTGAGCCCCGTCCCATAACATCGTTCCTGCAGACGTCTGTTGCCCCATGGTTCCGTGTCGAGGAGGCAGGGTGTTCGGAAAGGGCACGTGGTTGCTCGTGGGCGCCATGATCGTGGCCTGGATGGTGCTCTCCGGACCCAGTGCGCCCAGCGGTGCCCTCGACGCCAGGTCGCTGCCCGACAAACCCGTCCGGGACGTCGTACCGAACCGGGTCGTGACGTGGAACCTCTGCAACCCCTGCGAGACGGGCAACGACGACCGGGCCGCGGAGATCGCCACGTTCGCGCCCCAGGTCATCGGCCTGCAGGAAGCGTGCGTGGGTGACGTCGAGAAGATCCGGGAGTACCTGGAGAACCTCCACGGGCTCGTCTACCACGTCGAGTACGGGCCGGTTCTCCAGAGCTGGGGCCGTTGCGGGGGAGCGCCCTGGAACCCGGGCGGCTACGGCGAGGCGATCCTCTCGGCGGCCCCGATGACCGACGTCGTCACCAAGGAATATCCCGACGGCGGCTCCGAGGACCGTGGGTACATGGAGGTCACCACGACGGTGGGCGGCCGCCAGGTGCGGGTCTTCAACACCCACCTCGCCGAACGACGTCAGGAATCGTTCCGGGAGGACCAGGTCGGCGTACTCGCCAAAGAGGTCGCCCGGCACGACACCGCGATCGTCATCGGCGACTTCAACGCGGTACCGGAAGCCTCCGAACTCACCAGGATGTGGGCGCTGGCCGAGGACGCGGACCCCCAGTGCCGTCCCTCGGCAACCGGCACCTGCGAGCCGACCACCGACTGGCAGAGCAAGTTCGACTACGTGTTCCTGCGCGGCTACGTCCCGCTCGAGCAGCGTGTGCATCCGAACCCGGTCTCGGACCACCACCTGGTGTACACCGACCTGAAACCGACCCCGCGCCGCTGACCTGCGTAAAACTACGGCGAGGTGGGCACCAGCGGGGAGCGGAGCACCAGCAGGGTGATCTCACTGGGGGCGAAGACGCGGAACGGCGGGCCCCAGAAGCCGGTGCCGCGGCTGGTGTAGAGGAGGGTGCGGGCGCCGTGACGGCTGAGGCCGGCGAGGGCGGGCTGGTCGGTGCGGACCAAGTAGTGGAAGGGCCAGATTTGGCCACCGTGGGTGTGGCCGGAGAGTTGGAGGTCGATGCCCTCGGCTGCCGCCCGGTCGACGAACTTGGGCTGGTGCGCCAGGAGCAGGACGGGCAGGTCGGGGTCGGCGCCGTTCAACGCTCCGGCGAGGTGGGCGCGGTGGCCTGCCAGGCCGGAGGACTCGGCGGTGACATCGTCCACGCCGGCGACCACGAGGGTGTCGCCTCCGCGTTCGAGCAGCAGATGGCGGTTGCGCAGCGGCTCCCAGCCCAGCTCGCCCATCAGGTCGACCCAGCCCTGGGCCTCGGTGTAGTACTCGTGGTTGCCGGTGACGTACACACGGTCCCGGGTGGCCCGCACGGTACCGAGGGGGACGGCCTGGGCGCGGCGGCGTTCGGCCGTGCCGTCCGCGATGTCGCCGGTGTGGCAGACCAGGTCGGCTTCCAGAGTGTTCACCGTCTCGCACACCCGCGCCGACCAGCGGGCGCGGTCGAGCGGGCCGTAGTGGGTGTCGGTGATGAGGACGACGCGGAGGCCGTCCAACCCGGCGCCCAGCCGCGGGAGTTGCACGTCGAGTCGGCGCACGCGCGGCACACGCCGGGCCTCGGCGTACCCCCAGGCGAGCAGTACGGCGGTTGTGCCGAGGACGGCCCACGTGACGATGCGGGCCCGGTCCTGGCCCTCGCCGACGCCGGCCACGGTCAGGGCGAGCCGTAGCAGGACGCCGAGCAGAACGGACCAGGTGAACAGAACCCAGCTGGCGCCCAGCAGGGTGTCACCGACGATCGCCGCCCGGTCCTGCTGGCGCCGGCCGTGGCCGCGCCCCATCGCGAGCGGCATGCCGACGAGGCCGAGGGCGAACAGGGCGGTGCCGACCGGCGTGACGGGCAGCGGCCAGTGCTGGCCGGTGTACAGGAGCACCCAGCAGGGCACGGCCCACAGCAGGACGGGGGCGATCAGGGGGAGGTAGCGCATCAGGCGGAGCAGCCGGCTCTGCCGGGGTGCTTGCGCTGCGCTGTCGGCGGGTCGGGTGTTGCTGGTGTCGGTCACGCTTCTTCTCCCTGACCAGGCTGCCGTCTCGCGCACTGTATCCGGTAGCCCTCGGGCCTGGCTCGTCCGCCCGCCTTGTCGCGTGACCCGGGCGGGCTCGGCCTTCCGCCGCGCCCGCCACGCCGTCAGCGCTGCAGTGTCAGCAGCCCCGGACGGTAGGGCAGGAGGCCGTAGTCGCCGCCGGAGGCGGGGCTACGCCCCTGGTAGAGCAACTGCAGATTGCAGGGATCGACGGTCATGGTCTGATCGGCGCTGGTGCGGATCAGTTCGCCATGGCTGATGTCGTTGGTCCAGGTGGCGCCACTGTTGGCCTTGCCGGCGAAGGGATTGCTCTCGGTCGCGGCCTGGGGTGTCCACGAGCCGTTCAGACTGGTGGCCGTGAACGAGCGGAAGTAGCGGCCCTGCGAGCCGATCGCCTCGACGATCATGAGGTACCGGTTCTGGCCCTGGAGCTTGTAGACCTGCGGGGCTTCGAACAGGTTGTTCGTCGTATCGCTCATGACCACTGTCGAGGTCGAGCCGAAGCTGCCCGGGAAGTTGCCGATCGGCATACTGGCCCGGTAGATCTTGCCGTTGTCACCGGCGAAGAACAGGTACATGTTCGTCCCGTCACCGATGAGCGTCTGGTCGATGGGCCCTGTTCCGGAGCCGGAGATGCTTCCGGAGAAGAGCACCTGCGGGGACGACCAGCCATTCGGGTTGGTGGGGTCGCTCGACGTCCGGTAGGAGAAGGCGGTCCCGCCCCACTGGTAGGCGAGCACCCAGATGTTCTTCGGCGCGAAGTAGAAGAGCGTGGGTGCGACGGTGGAGGACGACATCGTGTTCTGGCTTGCCGAGCCCATCTCCGACCAATTGGTGAACAGGCCGAAGTTCATCGAACCCCAGCTCGTCCCCGTGTCGTGCGTCGTCGCATAGACGAGTTGCCTGCCGTTGTAGGGGACGACGGTGAAGTCCTTGAGCGAGACCCATCCCGGCTTGGGCTGCGCCAGCGCGCCCGTTGATGTCCAGCGATAGGCGGACGGAAGATCGCACGGGCTGGAGGTGTCGCCGCCGACCTTGACGAGCTGCCACTGCTGGTTGGTGCCGCCCCAGTCGTCGTACTGGACGATGTTCGCGCTGTCGGCGGTGGCGGCGCCCTGGACTTCGAGGGCCTTGTTGCTGTGGCGCGAGATGAGCCTCACGTAGCCGTCCGAGCTGTCGGCCAGCCGCCACTGCTGGTTGGTGGCGTTCAGGTCGGTCCACTGCACGATGGCGCCGCCGTTCGCGGTGGACCAGTTGTAGACGTCCAGCACCTTGCCCGAGTGGCGGGACTTGATGCGGTAGTAGCCGCCCCCGGAATCGACGAACTGCCACTGCTGCTGGGCCTGGTCGTTCCGGGACCACTGGGTGACGCGGGCGCCGTCGTCGGTCGCCAGGTTGTAGACGTCCAGGGCCTTGCCGCTGTTGCGGTTGACCAGTACGTACGAGGCGTTGGGGTCCACGGTCGCCGCGGCGGCGGGTTGGGCACCGAGGAAGGTGGCCACGAGCAGCAAGGGCGCAAGGACGGCGAGTAAGCGTCTGAGACGGACCGGGGACGCGTGGCGACACCACATCAGAGGGCCTCCTTCAGGGGCCGGGGGCGATCTCGAAAGTTTCGAAGAAATCCCGGATGCTTCGACGCCACAAGCTAGGAATGCGGGGCTCCGTGGTCAAGGTCTATCGCTGATCTGTCTATAAACAGCACCTCACCCGGCTCGCCGGGATTACGAATGTTTCGGACGATGAGCTGAAACTTTTTCTGCGGGGAGTATTGACGATCCATCATCGTCCCGGTCCCATGACCGAGGTGCCCGGTGATTCAGACTCCCGGGGTCCTGCTCGCATCCCCCTGCGCTTCAGCCCGTCCGTGATTTCTACCTTGGAGGCACAGCCATGGGCTCGTTTGCCCTTCCCAGATCCGTTGTCCGCCGGAAGATCCACGGCCTGGTGTTGGCGCTGGTCGTCGGCGTCCTCGGTGCGGTCGCCGCACTGGTCGCGCCGCCGCCCGCACACGCCGCCGAGAACACGCTCGGCGCCGCGGCGGCGCAGAGCGGCCGCTACTTCGGCACTGCCATCGCCTCGGGCAGGCTGGGCGACTCGGCGTACACGACGATCGCGGCCCGTGAGTTCAACATGGTGACGCCCGAGAACGAGATGAAGATCGACGCCACCGAACCGCAGCGGGGCCAGTTCACCTTCACCGCCGGTGACCGCGTCTACAACTGGGCGGTGCAGAACGGCAAGCAGGTGCGCGGCCACACCCTGGCCTGGCACTCCCAGCAGCCCGGCTGGATGCAGAGCCTCAGCGGCAGCACGCTGCGCCAGGCCATGATCGACCACATCAACGGCGTGATGGCCCACTACAAGGGCAAGATCGCCCAGTGGGACGTCGTGAACGAGGCCTTCGCCGACGGCGGTTCGGGAGCCCGGCGCGACTCCAACCTGCAGCGCACAGGCAACGACTGGATCGAGGTCGCCTTCCGCACCGCGCGCGCCGCCGACCCGGCCGCCAAGCTCTGCTACAACGACTACAACGTCGAGGACTGGACCTGGGCCAAAACCCAGGCCATGTACGCCATGGTCCGAGACTTCAAGCAGCGCGGCGTGCCGATCGACTGCGTCGGCTTCCAGTCGCACTTCAACAGCGGCAGCCCCTACAACAGCAATTTCCGCACCACCCTGCAGAACTTCGCCGCCCTCGGCGTCGACGTGGCCGTCACCGAACTCGACATCGCGGGCGCCTCGGCCACGACCTACGCCAACGTGACCAACGACTGCCTGGCCGTCCCGCGCTGCCTCGGCATCACCGTCTGGGGTGTGCGCGACACCGACTCCTGGCGATCGCAGGACACGCCGCTGCTGTTCAACGGCGACGGCAGCAAGAAGCCCGCCTACACCGCCGTCCTCAACGCACTCAACGGCGGCACCTCCACGCCCCCGTCGGGTGCCGGAACGATCAAGGGCGTCGGGTCGGGCCGCTGCCTGGACGTTCCCAGCAGCAGCACCACCGACGGCACCCAGCTCCAGCTGTGGGACTGCAACAACGGCACCAACCAGCAGTGGACGTACACCGCCGCCGGTGAGCTCAGGGTCTACGGCAACAAGTGCCTGGACGCCGGCGGCACCGGCAACGGCACCAAAGTCCAGATCTACAGCTGCTGGGGCGCCGACAACCAGAAATGGCGCCTCAACTCGGACGGATCCATCGTCGGCGTCCAGTCCGGCCTCTGCCTCGACGCCGTCGCGGGCGGCACCGGCAACGGCACCCTGATCCAGCTCTACTCCTGCTCGAACGGCAGCAACCAACACTGGACCCGCACCTGAGGGAGACCGTGCGGCGCCGCCGGGTGGTGGGTTGCCTGGAGTCCGACGAAGCCTCCAGGCAACCGCGGGGCCGTTGGTCGGGATGCGAGGCGGCCCTCTCCGTTGGATGGTGGAGCCATGAACAAGGACTACCGCCAGTCTCAGCGGATGATCGAGATCGACACCCGGCTCATCAGGACCGGCGCCGTGCTCACCGCGGCCGGTGCCGCGGTCGCGTGCGCCGGCATGGGCGTCGCGGCCTTCGCCGTGTTCTCGGCAGGCCGGCGCATGATCCGCGACATGGACGTGCCCCCCTCCCAGCAGGCGGCCATGAAGTGGCGGCAGGCCAAGGAGGCGTCCCTGGCGGGCGCGCGGGCGTGGCAGGCCGCGTCCGACGCGCAGAACGGGTCGCTCGCCCGCTAGATCCGGCGCAGCGGCCATTCGATGACCTCAAGTGCCGAATGGGCCTTTGTGATGTCTCCGTGGACGGCCGCCGCGGTTCTGGCCATGAACAGCCCTGGTAGGCCGACGGTGTGACATGCCCCGCCGAAATCGGTGGCACCGTGTGCCGGTCGGTGCGGCCCGCGGCGCGGGGTGCTTTCGTCTGTGGCCGGGTGTGCGACGGTCGGCCCCTGTGTCTGTCCTGGGGGGCCGGCCGAGGCCCGGCGTCCCTCATGCCTCGCCCGATTCCTGAGGGCGTGCCGTCCGAACGTCCGAGGAGACATCGCGATGACCACGAAAGCCGAGAACCGCGGGACGACGTCCGCGCAGCTCCTCAGGGGCCAGAAGGCGCTGGTGACCGGGGCCAACTCGGGCATCGGCCTGGCGACCGCCGTTGCCCTGGGCCGGGCCGGAGCGGACGTCGTGGTGAACTACGTCGTCGGTGCGCACGAGGCAGAGAACGTCGTGAAGGAGATCGAGAGCTTCGGGGTCCGCGCCTACGCCCACGAGGCCGACGTGTCCGACGAGGACCAGGTGACCGCCATGGTCGCCCGGATGGTCGAGGAGTTCGGCACCATCGACATCATGGTGGCCAACGCGGGCCTTCAGCGGGACGCGGCCGTGACGGAGATGACGCTCGCCCAGTGGCAGAAGGTCATCGACGTCAACCTGACCGGCCAGTTCCTGTGCGCGCGGGAGGCGGCCAAGGAGTTCATCCGGCGCGGCGTGGTGGAGGAGGTCTCCCGTTCGGCGGGAAAGATCATCTGCATGAGCTCGGTCCACCAGATCGTCCCGTGGGCGGGCCACGTGAACTACGCCTCCTCCAAGGGCGGGGTGGGCATGCTGATGCAGACCCTCGCCCAGGAGCTGGCGCCCAAGCGGATCAGGGTCAACGCCGTCGCACCCGGCGCCATCCGCACACCGATCAACCGCGACGCCTGGGACACCCCCGAGGCCGAGGCCGAGCTGCTGCGCCTGATCCCGTACCGCCGTGTGGGCGATCCGGACGACATCGCCAACGCCGTCGTCGCCATGGCCTCCGACCTGCTCGACTACGTCGTCGGCAGCACCCTCTACGTCGACGGCGGAATGACGCTCTTCCCCGGCTTCGCCACCGGGGGCTGATCTGCGATGCAGGATCACATCACGCCCCGCCGGGTGGTGATCCTCGGCGGGGGGTTCGCCGGCCTGTTCGCCGCCCGTGCGCTGCGGAAATCACCGGTCGCGGTGACCGTGGTCGACCGCCGCGCCCACCACCTCTTCCAGCCGCTGCTGTACCAGTGCGCCTCCGGGATCCTGTCCGAGGGCCAGATCGCCCAGCCACTCCGAGGAGTCCTGCGGCGCCACCACAACGTGAGCTGCGTGCTCGCCGAGGCCACCGACGTGGATGTAGAAGCCCGACTGGTTCACGCCCGACGCCCCGGGGGTGGAGTCGTCCAGCTGCCCTACGACGACCTGATCCTCGCGGTGGGCATGCGCCAGTCCTATTTCGGGCACAACGAGTTCGCCGCGCACGCCCCCGGTATGAAGACCCTGGACGACGCGCTCGAGATCCGCCGACGGATCTACCGGGCGTTCGAGATGGCCGAAACGGCGGCGAACGGCCGGGAACGGCAGCAGTGGCTCACCTTCGCGCTCGTCGGTGGCGGGCCGACCGGTGTGGAACTCGCGGGACAGATCCGGGAGATCGCCGGTCACACCCTCGACCGGGAGTTCCAGAAGATCGATTCGGCCAAGGCACGGGTGCTGCTCTTCGAGGGGTCCGACGCCGTGCTGGGCGCGTTCGGCCCGGCACTGGCCCACCGTGCGGTCCGAACCCTGCAGGGGCTCGGTGTGGAGCTCCACCTGGGCACGAGGGTCACCGACATCGACGCGCGCGGCCTGACGGTACGAGACCACGACGGCAAGGCGACCTGGTTCGGCGCGCGCACCGTGCTGTGGACGGCGGGCGTCGAGGCGCCGCCGATCGCGGCCGCCCTGGCCCGCGCGACCGGTGCCAAACAGGACCGGGCCGGACGAATTCTGGTCGAACCCGACCTCACCGTCCCCGGCCATCCGGAGATCCGCGTCACGGGCGACGTGATGAGCCTGAACCGCCTGCCGGGTCTGGCCGAGGTCGCCATGCAGTCGGGCGCCTACGCGGGCCGGACGGTGCGACACCAGGTCGAAGGCAGGACGAAGGAGCCGAAGCCCTTCAAGTACGTGGATCTCGGCAGCGCCGCCTACATCGCCCGCGGCCGGGCCGTCGTGAAGGCCGGCCCCCTGCATCTCTCGGGATTCACCGGCTGGCTCGCCTGGCTCTTCATCCATCTGGCCTTCCTCACCGGCTTCCGCAGCAGGCTGGGAGCGGTGCTCAGCTGGTCCGTCGCCTTCGCCAGCGGCTCGCGCCGCGAACGCGCCTTCACCATGACCGACACCGATGCTCCGGCCGCCGGGCCGCCCTCTCAACGAACCTGACCTTCCCCAGCCCCACCTGCTCATGCGGGGCAGACCTCCGAGGCGCACATGTTCAGCACAGCGGTCCTTCTCGCGAACACGCCGGACCAACTCCTGCCGGCTCGTGAGCTGATGGCCTTCACCCTGGCCTCACACATCCTGCTGGTCCCCTTCGGTGTGGCACTGCCGTTCATCACCCTGCTGATGCACCACCGGGGGCTGCGACGCAACGATCCCGTCGCCCTCCTGCTCGCCCGGCGCTGGTCGGCGGTGATGGCCGTTCAGTTCGCCATCGGCATCATCACCGGCACCGTGCTGTCCTTCGAGTTCGGTCTGCTGTGGCCCGGCATGATGGGCCGCTGGGGCGACGTCTTCGGCCTCGGGTTCGGCGTCGAGGCATGGGCGTTCTTCCTGGAGGCCGTGCTGATCGCGATCTACCTCTACGGCTGGCGCCGGCTCAAGCCCTGGACGCACTTCTGGCTGGCCGTACCGCTGCCGCTGGCCGCCCTGATGGGGGCGTTCGGCATCATCGCGGCCAACTCCTGGATGAACACCCCCCAGGGCTTCAGCCTCGACGCCCAGGGCAAGCCGATCAACGTCGACGTGCGGCAGGCGATCTTCACACCGATCTTCGGCCCGGAGTACTGGCACTTCGTCGTCGCGATGCTCCTGACCGCCGCCTACGTGGTCGCCGGCGTGTACGCGGTCGGCTGGCTGCGCGGGCGCCGAGACCGATACCACCGGCTCGGATTCACGCTGCCGTTCACGGTGGCCGCGATCCTCACGCCGGTCCAGTTCATGCTCGGCGACTCCGCCGCTCGCGCCGTCTTCCACAAGCAGCCGGTCAAGTTCGCCGCCACGGAACTCGTCTGGAAGACCGACACCCACGTGCCCGAGTACATGTTCGGGACGCTGAACAGTGACGGGACGATCTCCGGCGGACTCAAGATCCCCCAGCTGGACTCGATCCTCGCCGGCTTCAAGCCCAGCACGAAGGTGACGGGACTGACATCGGTGCCGGCCTCCGACCGTCCCACCATCGTCCAGGCCACCATCGCCCACTGGGCCTTCGACATCATGGTCACCGTCGGCAGCCTGCTCATCCTGCTCGCGCTCTGGTACGCCTGGTCCTGGTGGCGACACCGGGACAACCCCGGTGGCCGCTGGTTCTACCGCTGCGCCGCCATCGCGGGCGTCGCCTGCCTGGTCACCGTGGAGTGCGGCTGGATCACCACCGAGGTCGGCCGCCAGCCCTGGATCGTCTACAACCACATGCGGGTCTCGGCGGCGGTGACAGACACCGCCGCCGGATCGCTGTGGGCGATGCTCGGCATCGTCATCGCCGTGTACGTGGCCGTCTTCGGTTCGTTCCTCGCCGTCGTCCTGAAGATGCGCACCCGATGGCGCATCGCCGACGAGGGTTCGGCCGCCGCGCGCCCCGGACTGCACCCGGAGGCCGACACCCCGTACGGGCCCCGAAGCGAGCCTGAACCCGCAGCCGCCGGGGCCGCCCCCGACGGCGGGTCCGGCCACACCTCTGGCGGTGCGTCGTAATGGCCGAATTCATCGCATGGGTACTGGTGCTCGCGATCGCCGCCTACGCCTGTGCCGGAGGCACCGACTACGGCGCGGGCTTCTGGGACCTCCTGGCCGGGGGCGCGGAGCGCGGCAAGCGGCCCCGCTGGCTCATCGACCACGCCATGGCACCGGTCTGGGAGGCCAACAACGTCTGGTTGATCTTCGTCCTGGTCATCATGTGGACCGGCTTCCCGACGGTGTTCCAGGCCGTCTTCTCCGCTTTGTGGCTGCCGCTCGCCCTCGCCGCCGTCGGCCTGGTGCTCCGCGGCGCCGGGTTCGCCCTGCGCAAGCCGACCCGACGACTGGCCCAACGACGGATCTACGGGGCGATGTTCGCCATCTCGTCACTGGTGACGCCGTTCTTCCTGGGGGCGGTGCTCGGCGGCATCGCCTCGGGCCGGGTCAAGGTCGGCACGACCGCCTCCGCGGACGCCTGGGCCAATGGAACCTCCGTCCTCGTCGGCCTGCTGGCCATCGCGGCCACCGCGTTCCTCGGGGCGGTCTTCCTCTGCTCCGACGCCCTGCGGTTCGGCGCGCACGATCTCGTCGACTACTTCCGCGTACGGGCGCTGATCGCCTTCGGCGCCGTGGTGGTCCTCGCGCTCATCGCCCTGCCCGTCACCCACGACGACGCCCGGTACGTCTGGGACGGCCTCACCGGGGGCCTGGGCCTGCTGCTGATCATCCTGGCCGGGGTCTGCGGACTGGTGACGGTGCTGCTTCTGCTGCGCCGGTCCCACGGCTGGACCCGCTACACCTCGGTGGCGAGTGTCGCCCTGACCGTCGGTGCCTGGGGTTGCGCGCAGCGGCCCTATGCGCTGCCCACCTCGCTGACGGTGGCCGACGCGGCCGGCGCCGCCCACACCCTGCGTTGGCTGGTGATCGTCACCGCGATCGCGCTCGTCCTGGTCGGGCCGGCGCTGGTACTGCTCTACCGGCTCGACACGATGGGCGAGCTGGAGGAGCTCACCGACAGCGACACCGGGGCCGTCGGAACAGCGGCGGACAACCTGTAGCGACCTCAGCCTGTTGCTGCCTGGCCGTCACCGCAGGACACCACTGCGCAGAACCGTGCGAACCGAGGAGGTGACGCATGCAGGAGAGCCGCACCGGACGGCAACTGACCCTCCGTCACGGCACGCACCGTGCCGTCATCGTCGAGTTGGGCGCGGCCCTTCGGTCGTACGCGGTCGGTGAACGAACAGTGGTCGACGGATTCGCCGAGCAGGACCGGATCACCGGCGGGCGCGGCCAGATCCTGGTGCCGTGGCCCAACCGGATTCGCGACGGCCGATACGCCTGGGACGGGCAGGATCTGCAACTGCCGCTCACCGAGCCGGCCGGCGGCAACGCCATTCACGGGCTGCTGCGGTGGATCGCGTGGCGGATCGTGGAGGCGAGCGACAGCCGCGCCGTCCTGGAGGTTCCGCTGTGGCCGCAACCGGGTTACCCGTTCCACCTCCACGTCCGCGCCGAGTACGCCCTGGGCGAGCGCGGCCTCGAAGTCGCCGTCACCGCGCGCAACCTTGACGCGAACGCGGCACCCTACGGCTTCGGCCAGCACCCGTACGTCACCGCGGGCACCGCCGTCGTCGACCAGACGGTTCTGACCGTCCCCGCACGGACTTGGCTGCGCACCGATGAGCGCGGCCTGCCGCTCGCCGCCGAGCCGGTCGCCGGGACCGAGTACGACCTGCGAACGCCACAAGTTGTCGGCGCGCGCCGGCTGGACACACCTTTCGGCGACCTCGACCGGGGCGCGGACGGCCGGGCCGTGGTGCGCCTGGCCCACCCGTCGGGGGCGTTCGGTACGGACGTGTGGCTCGGTGAAGGCGCCGACTACGTACAGCTCTACACCGGCGACACCCTCCCCCAGGGGGCGCGTCGCCGCGCGGTCGCCGTCGAACCGATGACCTGTCCTCCTGACGCCTTCCGCAGCGGTACCGGGCTTGTCCGCCTCGGCCCCGGCGAGCAGCACACCGTGCGCTGGGGGATCGCGCCGTGGGGAGAGTGAGGGCGCCGTCACGGCCTCCGACCTGATCCACGGCGAGACCACCGGCTCGTCCCACCACGCAGCGAAAGGCCCAGTTGTGACGACGGACCAGGTGCTCATCGGCGTGGGCCTGATCCTCGTCCTGGCCGTCGGATCGCAGGTCCTGGCCGGCCGGCTGCGCATCCCTGCCCTCATTCTGCTGCTGCCGGTCGGCTTCGCCGCGGGCGCGTTGATCGACGACGTCGATCCCGAGCAGCTGCTGGGGGCGGCGTTCTCACCGCTGGTGTCGCTGGCCGTCGCCGTGATCCTCTACGACGCGGGCCTCGGGCTGGACCTGGCGAGGCTGAAGGGCCACACCCGCCGTGTCGTCGTCCGGCTGATCTGGATCGGTGTCCTGATCACCTGGTTGCTCGGCGCGCTCCTCGCCGCGCCGCTGCTGGGGATGTCCCGACGTGCGGCCATCATGATCGGCGCGATCCTCGTGGTGTCGGGGCCGACGGTGGTAGGTCCGCTGCTCAGCTTCGTGCGACCGAAGGACCGTCTCCAGCACGTCCTGATCTGGGAGGGCTCCCTCATCGACCCGGTCGGTGGCGTCCTGGGAGCACTGGTCTTCCACGCGGTCGTGGCGAGCTCGGGCCACCACCTCGGCAGCGGGACGGCACAATTCCTGGCCAGTGTGGGCGTCGGAGCGGCCGGAGGAGCCGTCGGGGCGGCTTTGCTGTGGCTGCTGTTCCGGGTACTGCGGCTCGGCGAGGTCCTCGGCACCACAGCGCAGCTCGCCGCGGTGATCGGTGTGGCGGCGCTGTGCGATGTGCTGCGTGACGACACGGGACTCATCGCCGCCGTGGTGATGGGTCTGGCCGTCGCCAACCTGCCCGGCATGAGCGCGCCCGCACGTCGACCGTTCTTCGAGACGCTGGTCAGCCTGATCCTCGGCCTGCTCTTCGTCTCCATCTCAGCCACCGTCACTCCGCACTCGCTGCGCCATGTGTGGCTGCCCGCGCTCGGGCTCGCCGCCTTTCTGGTGCTGGTCGTCAGGCCGCTGGTAGCGGCCGTGTCCAGCCTCGGCACCGACCTGACGCGCGGCGAACGGGGCTTCATCGGCTGGATGGCGCCGCGCGGCATCGTCGCGGCCGCCACGGCCTCGACGTTCTCGTCCGGCCTGGTCGCCAAGGGGATCGGCGGCGCGTCGAAGATCCTTCCGACCACCTTCGTGGTCATCGTCGCGACCGTGACGCTCTACGGCCTGACCGCCTCACCCGTCGCCCGGCGCCTGGGCGTCGTGCGCCCGTCCCGCTCGCGGCCCTTGCTCGTCGGGGGCGACCCCTGGGTGGTCGACCTGGGCGTGGCCCTGAAATCGGCAGGGTTGGAGGTCCTGATGTGGGCAGGCGAGGAGGAACAACGCGACCGTATCCGCCGGGCGGGGATCGAACTCGCGCCCGGTGAGCTGCTGGGTGCCGCCATGGGTGGGGCCGCTGAGCTGGAGGGCATCACGGCGGTGTACTTCCTCACCGCCGAGGACGACTTCAACGCATTGGCGGCGGTGCTTCTGCGAGGCAGCGTGGAGGGTGCGGTCCACCGCCTCAACGCACCGGCCGACAGTCAGGGCGCGGTGGCACCGTTCATCGGCGGCGAGGTTCTGTTCGGTACGGGTCTGACCTGGCCGACGCTCTCCCGTAGATACGAGGAAGGGGCAACCGTGCTCGGACAACCCGCAGGCGACGCCGTGCGGCCCGGCAGCGATCCGCTGTTCCTCGTGCGGCGCGACGGCCGCCTCGATCCGGTCACGGCAGGCAGCACGCCGCTGCCCCGGCCAGGGGACACGGTCGTCCTGCTGACTCCGGGCGGACGGGCCGGCGAGAACCCGCCAGGGTAGGCCGGGCGGTGGCGGTTTTCCTTTCGCGCGCCGGGTGCGGGAAATAAACAACCGACTTCCGGCCGGGTGCAATTCCCGGTGTGCCGGTCTCTCCTATCGGAACACCGCATGCACCCACTCATGTTCTGCCGGTCGGGGATTCTCGTGGCAAGCTGAAATATGCGCCACCGATCGGCTGCAGGTCAGTGGCGAGGTCTACGCTGGAGGATCCAGGAAATGACTACAGCGGGAATGCACCAACGCCGAACCGGGGGAGTGTGGGCGTCCGGTTGGACCGCTTTCGCCGGGGTCATGATGATCTTCGGCGGAGCGATGGCGATATTCGAAGGCATCGCCGCCATCGCCGAGGACGACGTCTTCGTCACCACTCGCAACTACACCTACGACTTCTCTCTGACGAGTTGGGGCTGGATCCACCTCGCCCTCGGCGTCCTCGTCGTGGCCGCCGGCATCGCCCTCTTCGGTGGAGCGGTCTGGGCGCGTGTGGTCGGCATCGCGCTCGCGGGCCTGTCGATGATCGCCAACTTCATGTGGCTGCCGTACTACCCCGTCTGGGCCGTCGTGCTGATCGCCGTGGATGCCTTCGTCATTTGGGCGCTGTGCGTCGGAAGGAGCCGGGAGGCTCGCACCGGCTGACCCCGCTGAAGTGGGCAGAAGGCGATGTCGTGATGAATTACGCGGTGGTCCTGGGAGTCTCGGGTTCCGGGAAGACCACCGTCGGCAAGGCGGTCGCCGAGCAGCTCGGAGTGCCGTTTCTCGAGGGCGACGACTTCCATCCGGCAGCGAACATCGCGAAGATGAGCGCCGGTCATCCCTTGGACGACGCCGACCGCGAGCCCTGGTTGCGTGCCCTTGCCGAGCGCATCCGCCAGTCCGCCGAGGCCCACGAGGGGCTGGTCATCGCCTGTTCGGCCCTCAAGCGTGCCTACCGCGACGAACTTCGGTCGGCCGGCGGTGCCGGACTGTGGTGTCTGTATCTCGCCCTGGACCGGGCCACCGCATGGGACAGGGTGCCCCGGCGTACCGGTCACTTCATGCCCGCCGGGCTGGTCGAGTCGCAGTTCGCGACCTTGGAGCCGCTGCAACCGGACGAGCCGGGCACGACCCTGGACGCCACAGCCGATCTGCCGGAGCTTCTCAGCCGGGTGCGGGCCGCTGTCACCCACTGCGACGGGCGCGCCGGCAGCTGAGCGAGCGCAACAACTGGTCACCGCTCCTACGCCGTCGGCCTGACCGCCCGCTCGCGGCGGCGTGCGCTCACCCGGCGCCAGATCGCCCGCTGACACTTGAGTGTGCCGGTCCCGACCACGATCAGTACGACGATGTTGAGCAGCAGTTGCAGCAGTGAGCCCCAGGCGTCGTCCCAGCTGGCGAACGCCGACGAGACACCGATGTCCGCCGCCGCCGGAATCGTGGTCACCGAGATGAAGACACCGAGCAGCGCGCTCGTGCGGGCCTCGGACAGGGAGACGATGCCGACGATCCCGGCCAGCACCGCCACCGCGGCGGAGAAGAAGTTGGGGGTGTCGATCAGACTCGAGACGGGCCTGACTCCCAGCTCGAAGGCCCTCGGCTGCAGTCCGAAGCCCCGGACCAGCAGGGCGAAGAGGAAGGTCGCGGCAATGGCCAGCAGGAAGCCCACGAGCAGCGCCATCAGGCCCTGCTCGATCCGCGGCCGGGCGCGGTGGTCGATCCCGAGCGCGATGCTGGTGATGGCCCCGTACTCGGGTCCGACCACCATGGCCGCGACGATGAGGATCTGGGAGTTGGTGATGATGCCCACCGCGCCGATGAGCCCGGCGATGACCAGGAACAGGTAGAAGCTCGGGGGGTACCTGCCCTCGGCCCGGATCCGGGCCTCCACCTGCTCCCACACCGGCGCACGCAGCCGGGCCCCGAGTTCCTCGGCCCCGGTCTTGGCCGCGAGGTCCGAGAACACCGTGTCCACCGGATCGAGGACAAGGGTGCCCCGGTGTTCAAGGCCGAGGTCCCGCAGGCCGCGCAGCACCTCGTTCGCGGCTCCGGTCAGCACGTCGCACTCGATGGCGTCGCCCTCGGGCTTGCGTACCCGGCCCTTCTGCAGATGCAGGTTCAGCACGCATGTCTGGGCGCTCAGCAGGGCCATGGTGCGTTCGGTGAGGTCCGGCGGACACACCGCTCGGACATGGATCATGTCCATCCGGACCTCCGCGGATCAATTCGGTGCGGCGGCCTACGGCCCCGGACGGGGCGCCCATCCATTAACGCGGCGGTCCCCGGTCCCGGCAACTCGGCGTGCCGGTGTCCGGCGCCTGTCGGAGGGTGGGGGTATGCGAATGCCCGACGAGCTGAGCGAGGCCGATTTCCGGTCGTTGTATCGCCGCCTGCGCGCCACGGCCCCCGGCGGTGGCACACCCAGGGGTGCCCTGGACACGATCACCCGGGAACAGGTACTGGCGGCCGTCCGCGAGGTGCGGTCGGGACGTACGGTGTCGCTCGCGGCCCCGGTGAACACCCGTCCCGGACCTGACGACGCCGATCCGGCCGAGCACCGGCTCACGGCTCCGGCAGACGCCGAACCGGCGGCGCGGGGCCTGGAATTCGCGCGGGACCGCTTCGCCATGAACATCCACGGTGACGTGGACAGTCATCTGGATGCGCTGTGCCACGTCATCTACGACGGCACCCTGCACGGCGGTGCACCGGCGGCGGGCGCCCTGTCCCCGGCCGGAGCGAGCGCGCTCTCCGTCGATCTGGCCCGCGACGGCATCGTCGGACGCGGAGTCCTGCTCGACGTTCCCCGGCTGCACGGTGTCCCCTGGCTCGAACCCGGAACGAGCGTGACAGCCGAGGACCTCGCCGCGGCCGAGGCGATGCAGGAGGTCCGGGTCGGCCGCGGCGACATCGTCCTCGTACGGGTCGGACACCGCCGACGCCGTGAGGAGCTCGGCCCCTGGGACGTGGCCGACGCCCGTGCCGGACTCCACCCGACCGCCATGGAGTTCCTGGCCGAGCGAGAGGCGGCCGTACTCGGCAGTGACGGCAACAGTGACACGGCCCCCAGTCCGGTGGAGGGGGTCGCGTTCCCGGTGCATGTGCTCGCCGTCCACGGGATGGGACTGCATCTGCTCGACTACCTGCGGTTCGAGGACCTCGCGCCGATCTGCGCGCGGGAGGGCCGCTGGACGTTCCTCTGCGTGATCGCCCCCCTCCGGCTGCCGGCGGCCACCGGCTCTCCGGTGAACCCCCTCGCGATCCTGTGACGGCAGAAGGCAGAAGGCAGAAGGCAGAAGGCAGACGGCAGACGGCAGACGAGCGATCGTCCGGCGGCCCATGGCTCAGGCGGTCAGCCGGTAGACCGCTCTCCTCACCCGTACGGCACAGTCGTGCACGCGCCGCGGGCATCGTCTGCCGCCCGGGGCGGCACTCTGGTGAGGCGGTCACGCCCCGGGCTTGACCGCCGGACCGGACAGCGGGAGCAGCATGCGCGCAGACAGAGAATCCGGCTCGCCCGCAGACGGCGGGAAGAGCGGTTGGCGCGGACGGGCGGCGGATCTGAAGGCCCGGCTGCTGAGACTGCGCAGCACCGCCGAGGAGCGGTTCCCGGTGATCACCCGCCTCACCGCCCACCTGATCGCGGTGAACCTGCTGGACTCCGCGACGCGGCTGGCGGCCCAGGCCTTCCTGACCGCGGTACCCCTGCTCTTCCTGGTCGCCTCCATCGCCCCGCAGAGCATGCGCAACCAGATCATCGACTCTGTGCACGACCTGTTCGGCATCCATGGCGCCGCCGACCACGAGCTGAAGAAGGTCTACCAGGCCAACCCCGCCAGTCTGCAGCAGAGCACCGGGGCGGTCAGCGCACTGATGGTGCTGCTCTCCGCGACCGCCTGCAGCCGCGCGATGCAGCGGTTGTGCCAACGGGCCTGGCACATGCCGAGTGCGGGCGCCCGGGTCGCCGCGTGGCGATGGCCGGTGTGGCTCGCGGTCTGGCTCGTCGTCGTCGTTCTGCAGGGACCGTTGCGGGAGGGATTCGGCGCCGGACTGTGGCTGGGCGTGCCGCTCCTGCTGATCCTGGAGGTGGCCGTGTGGTGGTGGACCCAGCACCTGCTGCTGGCCGCGCGCCTCCCCTGGATGCCTCTGCTGCCCGGGGCGGTCCTCACCGGGGTCGCCATGACAGCCCTGTCGGTGATCGCGAAGTTCTACGTGCCGGCCGCGCTCAACCGCAGCCTGGACCGGTACGGGTCGCTCGGTGCGGTCTTCACCGTGCTGTCGTGGCTGATCGGGCTCTGTGTCGTGGTAGCCCTCTGCATCACCGTTGGTGCGGTCTTCGCCCGAGAACCCGCCGTGGCCCGGCGTCTTGGATCACCCGCCTGGCCCAACTCGCCGGAAAAGTGACCCAGGGATACGTTGGTAATGGATCAGGAGTCCCCTGCACCCGGCGGGACCGGAGCATGCTCCGAGGACGGTGGCCGGCATGACCGACGAATTGCACTACGACGTCATCATCATCGGTACCGGTGCGGGCGGCGGCACCATCGCCCACCGCCTGGCCCCCACCGGAAAACGGATCCTCCTCCTCGAACGCGGCGACTATCTGCCCCGAGAACGCGACAACTGGGAATCCACCGCGGTCTTCGTCAAAGGCAAATACCGCGCTCCGGAGTTCTGGTACGACAAAGACGGAAACCAGTTCCCGCCCGAAGTCAATTACTACGTGGGCGGAAACACCAAGTTCTACGGCGCCGCGCTTTTCCGTATGCGCCCCGAGGACTTCGGCGAACTCCGGCACCACGACGGCATCTCCCCGGCCTGGCCACTGAGCTACGAGGAGCTCGAGCCGTACTACACCCAGGCCGAGCACCTCTACCTCGTCCACGGCCGGCACGGCGAGGACCCGTCCGAGGGCCCCACCAGCGCCCAGTACGCCTACCCACCGGTCCAGCACGAGCCGCGCATCCAGCAGCTCAGCCACGACCTGGAGAAGCAGGGGCTGCACCCCTTCCACCTCCCGATCGGGGTGAACCTGACCCAGGACGACCGGGGCCGGGCCACACACACCAGCGCCTGCATCCGATGCGACCGGGTCGACGGCTTCCCGTGCCTGGTCGGCGCCAAGTCCGACGCACAGGTCATCTGCGTCGACCCCGCCCTCGCACACGCCAACGTCGAGATGGTCACCCATGCGGACGTGCGGCGCCTCGACACGGACGGGACCGGTCGCAGTGTCACCTCGGTCGTCGCGACGGTGGGGGACGGGGACCCCGCCACCGTGGAGTTCAGTGCCGACGTCGTGGTCGTCGCCTGTGGTGCGGTCAACTCGGCCGCCCTGCTGCTGCGTTCGGCCAACGACCGGCATCCGCAGGGCCTGGGCAACAGCTCGGACGTGGTGGGCCGGCACTACATGCGGCACAACAACCTCGCCCTGATGGCTGTGTCCAAGGAACCCAATGACACCAAGTTCCAGAAGACCCTGGCGCTGCACGACTGGTATCTGGGATCCGACGACTGGGACTACCCCCTCGGCGGCATCCAGATGCTGGGCAAGTCCGACTCCGAGCAGATCCACGGCGAAGCGCCCCGCTGGGCCGGGGCCGTCGCCCCCGACATGCCCTTCGAGGTGCTCGCCCACCACGCGGTCGACTTCTGGCTGTGCGGAGAGGACCTGCCCCTCGCCGAGAACCGCGTCACCCTGGACCGGGACGGCGGCATCCACCTGGCCCTCGACGAGAAGAACAACATCGCCGGGCTGAAGCGCCTGCGGCACAAACTGCAAGGCATGCTCAGCCACTTGGGCATGCACGAACACCATCTGCTGTCGCACAGCATCTACCTGCACAAGGGCATGCCCATCGGCGCCACCGCGCATCAGGCGGGCACGGTCCGCTTCGGCCACGACCCCGAAAGCTCCGCCCTCGACGTCAACTGCAAGGCCCACGACCTCGACAACCTCTATGTCGTCGACACGAGCTTCTTCCCGAGCATCGGAGCGGTCAACCCTTCGTTGACCGCCATCGCCAACGCCCTGCGTGTCGGCGACCACATCGCGGAGCGACTTCAATGACGTCGAACCACCCGGACAACAGCCAAATCCGGCACCGCACACCTCAGGAGCGAGCCGAACGCGGCAAGGCCGCCCGGTCGTCCGTGCCCCGCTCCAGCCACGTGGAGTTCGCGCCCACGGTGAAACGGCCCGACCCGGTGGACATCATCGACGCACAGTCGGCGACGCGGGTTCCCGAGCTCGTACCGATCCGCTACGGGCGGATGACCGAGTCGCCGTTCCGCTTCTACCGCGGTGCCGCGGCCATCATGGCCGGAGACCTCGCCGACACCCCCGTGTCCGGGATCAGGGCGCAGTTGTGCGGGGACGCACACCTGCTGAACTTCCGGCTGCTGGCCTCGCCCGAGCGCCGCATGATGTTCGACATCAACGACTTCGACGAGACGCTGCCCGGCCCATGGGAGTGGGACGTCAAGCGCCTGTCCGCGAGTTTCGTCATCGCGGGCCGGGCGAACGACTTCAGCACCAAGGAGCGGGCCGGCATCGTCCGGGCGACGGTGCGCTCCTACCGCGAGTGGATGCGCCGCTTCGCCAAGATGGGCAACCTCGCGGTGTGGTACGCCCAGTTCGACGAGGCGTGGGTGCGGGAGCACTTCGGCGCGGAACTGAGCGCACGGGGCCGCGACCGCTGGTCGCAGGCGGTGACCAAGGCACGCAGCCGGGACAGTCTCCAGGCCTTCGGCAAGCTCACCCACATCGTCGACGGGCAGGTCCGCATCGCTGCGGTGCCGCCGCTGATCACCCCGCTCCAGGACTTGCTTCAGGGCGTCGAACGGGACGCGCTGGAGAAGGAGATCCACCGGCTGATCGAACGGTACGGCCGCACCCTGCAGTCGGACCGGCGGTCCCTTCTGGAGCAGTACCGGGTGGCCGACATGGCCCGCAAGGTGGTCGGGGTCGGCAGCGTGGGCACCCGCTGCTGGATCGTGCTCCTGCTCGGCCGGGACGACCAGGATCCGCTGCTCATGCAGGCCAAGGAGGCCGACCAGTCGGTGCTGGCGCCCTTCGCGGGCGCCAGCTCCTACGGAACGCAGGGCGAGCGCGTGGTGGCCGGCCAGCGGCTCATGCAGGCCACCAGTGACATCTTCCTCGGCTGGGAGCGGGTCGAGGGCATCGACGGTCGCCGACGTGACTTCTATGTACGGCAGTTGCGGGACTGGAAGGGCATCGCCGAACCCGAGGCGATGGTGCCGGCCGGAATGCGGACCTTCGGCGAGCTGTGCGGTGCCACGCTGGCCCGCGCACACGCGCGGTCGGGCGACCGGATCGCCATCGCCGCGTACCTGGGCGGGGGCGACTCCTTCGACCGAGCGCTCGTGACCTTCGCCGAGCGCTACGCCGACCAGAACGAGAAGGACCACCAGGCACTCGTCGACGCCGTCCGCACCGGACGGGTAACGGCTCAGGCTGCCTGACGAGGCGATCAGCAGGGAGAACGCCATGGAACGCTACCCGCCCATCGCCGATCACGGACTCGTCGGGGATCTGCAGACCGCGGCCCTGGTGTCGTCCCAGGGCGTGATCGACTGGTTCGCGGCGCCGCGCTTCGACTCGCCGAGTGTCTTCGCCGCCCTGCTCCACCACGACGGGGGCGGCTATTTCCGCCTAGCGCCCGACCATCCCGAGGGCACCTGGAAGCAGCTCTACTACCCGGACAGCGCCGTCGTGGTGACCCGGTTCATGTCACCCGACGGAGTCGGCGAGATCGTCGATCACATGCCGGTCCTGCCGGGCCCGACTCCGACGGACCGGCATCAACTGGTGCGCATCGTCCGCGCGGTGCGCGGCACCGTGCACTTCGCTCTCGAATGCCGGCCGCGGTTCGACTATGCGCGGGCCACCCACGACCTCGACCTGACGGACGGCACGGCCACGTTCCGGGCCCCGGGCACGACCGCGTACCTCCAGGGCAGCATCCCGCTGGAACGGGACGGCCAGGACGTCCGGGGCGGCATCACCCTCAGCGACGGAGACCAGGCAGCCGTGGTGTTCACGGTGTGCGCGCAGGACGGGGAGGCGCCACCGTCACCCACCACGGAACAGATCACCGAAGAGCTCTGGAAGAACGTCGACTTCTGGCACGAGTGGGTGCGCACCTCGAACTACCACGGCCGCTGGATGGAGATGGTGCACCGCTCGGCGATCACCCTCAAGCTCCTCACCTACGCCCCCAGCGGCGCGCCGGTCGCCGCCGCCACCATGGGACTGCCCGAGCAGGTCGGCGGCGAGCGCAACTGGGACTACCGCTACACGTGGGTCCGGGACGGCTCCCTCTCGGTGCGGGCGCTGCTCGACCTCGGCTTCGTGGAGGAGGCCACCCGCTTCACCCACTGGCTCGGCGACCGTCTGCGGGCACGCGAAGGACCGGACGACGAACCCCTCCAGATCATGTACCGGGTCGACGGCGACCCGCATCTGACCGAGGAGATCCTGGAGCACTTCGAGGGCTACCGCGGCTCCTACCCGGTCCGGGCCGGCAACGCCGCCTCCGACCAACTCCAGCTCGACATCTACGGCGAGGCCCTCTACGCCCTGGCCGAGGGCCGCCACGTCGGCGAACAGGCGGGCTACCACGGGTGGAAGGGCCTGACCCGCACCCTCGACTGGCTCGCCGACTCCTGGGACCGTCCCGACGAGGGCATCTGGGAGACCCGGGGCGGACGCAAGGACTTCACCTACAGCCGGGTGATGTGCTGGGCGGCCTTCGACCGCGGCCTGAAGATGGCAGCGGAGTTCAGCAGGCCGGCCGACACCGCGCGCTGGACACGGGCCCGCGACGAGATCCTCGAACAGGTCATGGAGCGCGGCTGGAACGAGAAGGAGCAGGCCATGGTCCAGCACTACGGCGGCGACGTCCTGGACGCCTCCCTGCTGCTGGCCCCCCGGGTGGGTTTCGTGTCCCCCCGCAGCCCCGGCTGGCTCAACACCCTCGACGCCATGGAGCGGGTCCTCGTCTCCGACAGCCTCGTCTACCGCTACGACCCCCAGGCCTCCCCCGACGGACTGCGCGGCTCCGAAGGAACCTTCAGCCTGTGCACGTTCCTGTACGTCGACGCCCTGGCCCGCGCGGGTCGGCTCCCGCAGGCCCGCTACACCTTCGAGAAGATGCAGACGTACGCGAACCACGTCGGCCTGTTCGCCGAGGAGATCGGCCCGAGCGGCGAGCAACTCGGCAACTTCCCCCAGGCCTTCACCCACCTCTCCCTCATCATGGCCGCGACGACGCTGGACGAGGCGCTCGACCGGGCTCCGCGCTGAACGGGGGGATTCCCGGACCCTGCGGCAGCAAATCCGTCGTCACGAACGCCACGACAGCGGCGAGCACGATCACAGGGACGGGCCCGCCGCCATGCCCGGTACGACGCCGAGCTGAGGTGCCCGGAGAGGGACACCTCGGACGGCGAACGGCCGGTGATGCCGGCGTAGAGCGCCGCGATCCGTCCACCCCCGGCGCCAGGCCGCCGCCCACGGCGATCAGGGGCGCCTCGGGCCTGCCCACCAGGTCACACAGCGGCGCTCCCGACCCACGCGGCATCGAACGGAAACCCTCCGTGTGGACGTGCCGAATTCCTCTCCCCTGGGACGCTGGCCTGCTGTGACTTCTCCCACCTGCTCTTGCCGGGGCGAGAAGCGCTTGCCTACGTTCGGTCCCATGTCCTCCCATGGCCGCGCCCTTCCAGGCGAACCGGACCGACCCGACCCGACCCCGACGGTCGACCTGGACGTCGACCTGAGCTCACATGAACTGCTCCGGCGCGCTCATGTCCTGGACGCTCTCGGCCCCGACTGGGACCCCGTCGCCGCGCTGCGCGGCGAGGAAGCGGCGTATGAGCTGCTGTATTCCGGCCTCAGCGCGGAACAACAGCGCGTGTACGACGAGCTGGTCTCGGCCGGTGTGCTGCCGCGGAGAGGCGGCAGCGATGCTGCCGCTTGACCCGCAGGCGGACATCGGCCGGCGCGCCTGGGTGGCCTGCCCGAACTGCGACGACCGTCGCGGGTGCGCCATCTGCGAGCAGGGGCGCACCTGTTCCGAGCACTGGCGCTACCTGCTGTCCCACGCCGGCAGCCTGCTCCACCTGCAGTGCCGGTCGTGCACCCACGTCTGGGCCCACGAGACCCACTTCGGTGTGAGGCCGGACGGCGGATCGGCGTCCGCTTTCGGATGATCTCACCGCCTGTCGTCGGGGACGGCAGGTCGCCTTGTCCGAGGATCGCGTTCGGCGGCCATCCCTGCCTGCCGTTCGTCCGTCCCGGAGGCAGCCGTGAACATCCTGCTCCTAGCCAGTGCGTTCAACAGCCTCACCCAGCGTGTCCACGCCGAGCTGCGCGACCGTGGCCACACCGTGGCGGTGGAACTCGCCCTGCCCGACAGCCCGTTGCCCGAAACCGTGCGGCGCCATGCACCGCAGCTCGTCGTGGCGCCGATGCTGAAGACGGCGATTCCCGAGGAAGTATGGACAGCGCACACCTGCCTCGTCGTCCATCCGGGGCCCGTGGGTGACCGCGGCCCCTCCTCCCTGGACTGGGCGATTCACGAGGGCGTCGACCAGTGGGGCGTCACCGTCCTGCAGGCCGACGGGGAGATGGATGCCGGTGACGTGTGGGCCTGTGTACCGTGCCGGGTCCCTCCGGTTCCCAAGAGCGAGCTGTACCGGGGCGAGATCGCCGACGCCGCGCTCGAGGCCGTCCTGCTGGCGGTGGAGCGCTTCGCCGGGGGCACCTACGTACCGCGCGAGCAGGACGTGGCGCGCACGGCCGACGCCCGTCTGCGCCCTCGCCCCTACCTCGACCAGAGCGTCCGGCGGATCGACTGGGCCGAGGACTCCACGCACGACGTCCTGCGCAAGCTGAGAGCGGCGGACTCGCAGCCCGGCGTGCTCGACGTCCTGCTCGGCCGTGAGTGGTTCCTGCATGGCGGTCACCCCGAGACCGAGTTGCGCGGCCGCCCGGGCGAGCTGCTGGCCACCAGGGCGGGGGCGGTGTGCCGGGCCACCAAGGACGGCGCCGTGTGGATCCCCGAGCTGCGGCCCCGGCGCCTGCCCGGCCAGCCGCCCACGTACAAGCTGCCTGCCGTGCGGGCACTGGGCGACCGGCTGCCGCCCCTGCCCGATCACGCCCTGCCCCTGCTGCCCGAGGTGCGGCACGGCACCTGGACGGACATCCGCTACCGGGAGGACGGGAACGTCGGGTTCCTCTCGTTCTCCTTCCCCGGCGGCGCCATGAGCACGGAGCAGTGCCGACGTCTGCTGGACGCCTACCGGGAAGCGTGCGAGCGGCCCACGTCCGTACTGGTATTGGGCGGCGAACGGGACTTCTTCTCCAACGGGATCCACCTGGGCGTCATCGAGGCCGCGGACGACCCCGCTGCCGAGTCCTGGGCGAACATCAACGCCATCGACGATCTGGTCGAGGCGGTCCTGACGACGACGGACCGGCTGGTGGTCGCGGCGGTCGCGGGCAATGCCGCGGCGGGCGGGGTGATGCTCGCCCTGGCGGCCGACGAGGTGTGGTGCCGCTCGGGCGCCGTACTGAACCCTCACTACCGCCTGATGGGCCTGTACGGCTCGGAGTACTGGACGCACACCCTGCCCCGCAAGGTGGGTCCCGCGACGGCCGACCGGCTCATGCGTGAGGCTCTGCCGGTGAGCTCGGCGGGCGCACTGCGCCTCGGGCTCGTCGACCGGGTGGTCGACTGCTCTCCTGAGGAGTTCGCGCGGGAGGTCGGCGGCCTGGCGGCCCGTCTGGCATCACTGCCGGCGACGGCGTCACGGATCACCGCGAAGAAGACGGAGCTGGACCGGCTGGAGAGCGTGACCCCGCTGGCCGGCTTCCGTGAGCAGGAGCTGGCCCGGATGCGCCGGACCTTCGATGACCCGGACGCCCCGTACCACTCGCTGCGTCGTTCCTTCGTCCACAAGGAGCGGCCGGCCTGCACCCCGCCGCACCTCGGTCCGGCCCGGGTTGCGCAAACCGGTCAGACCCCCTCCGCGGCGGATGTCACCGGAACGGCCCCCCATGGCGTCTCATCACGGCCGAACGGCTGATACGAAGAGAAGCGATGGTCGAAATCTGGGCCTTCATCCCTTACCTCCCCAGGAGGGTCCCATGACTGAGGCGACGCCGGACACGGTCGGCGCTGCGGACGCGAGCGGCGCGCCCGCCGACGAGACACCCACGATCCACATTCTCTGGATCAACGCGGGCCTGAGCTGCGACGGTGACTCGGTCGCGTTGACGGCGGCCATGCAGCCCAGCATCGAGGAGATCGTGCTCGGTGTGCTGCCAGGCCTTCCGAAGATCGCCGTCCACTGGCCGCTCATCGACTTCGAGTGCGGTCCGGTCGGCGGGTCGGACACGTTCATCGAGTGGTTCTTCAAGGGGGAGCGGGGCGAGATCGACCCGTTCGTCCTGGTCGTCGAGGGCTCCATCCCGAATGAGGCGATCAAGCCCGAGGGCTATTGGTGCGGCTTCGGCGACAACCCGGAGACCGGCCAGCCGATCACCACCAGCGAGTGGATCGACCGGCTCGCCCCGAAGGCACTGGCGGTCGTCGCCATCGGCACCTGCGCCACCTACGGCGGCATCCACGCCATGGCGGGCAACCCGACCGGCGCGATGGGCGTGCCGGACTACCTCGGCTGGGACTGGAAGTCCCACGCCGGCATCCCCATCGTGTGCGTCCCCGGCTGTCCGATCCAGCCCGACAACTTCTCCGAGACGCTCACCTACCTGCTCTACCAGGCGGCCGGCGCCGCCCCGATGATCCCGCTGGACGACAAACTGCGCCCCACCTGGCTGTTCGGGGCCACCGTGCACGAGGGCTGCGACCGTGCGGGCTACTACGAGCAGGGCCAGTTCGCCCTGTCGTACGACTCGCCGACGTGCCTGGTCAAGCTCGGCTGCTGGGGCCCGGTCGTCAAGTGCAACGTCCCCAAGCGCGGCTGGATGAACGGGATCGGCGGCTGCCCCAACGTCGGCGGCATCTGCATCGCCTGCACCATGCCCGGCTTCCCCGACAAGTTCATGCCGTTCATGGACGAGCCCCCCGGCGCCAAGGTGTCGAGCAACGCCAGCGGCGCGTACGGCGCCGTGGTCCGCAAGCTGCGGTCGATCACGGCCAAGACGGTGGACAAGGAGCCCAAGTGGCGCAGCACCGGAGACAAGATCACCACCGGATACCGACCCCCGTGGTGAGTATCCGCCGCAAGTAATCCGCTCCCCGCTTCGTGCACCCCCCACACGAACCTCCCGCGCAACGAAGGGCACGGCACACAGATGGCACCGACGACGAAGGCGGCCGGCGACGGCAGCGGCCTGGTGGAGATGGCCTGGGACCCGATCACCCGGATCGTGGGCAGCCTGGGCATCCACACGAAGATCGACTTCAAGCAGAAGCGGGTCGCGGAGTGCTACAGCACGTCGTCGGTCTTCCGCGGTTACAGCGTCTTCATGCGCGGCAAGGACCCCCGCGACGCCCACTTCATCACCAGCCGCATCTGCGGCATCTGCGGCGACAACCACGCCACCTGCTCGGTGTACGCGCAGAACATGGCGTACGGCGTGAAGCCCCCGCACCTCGGCGAGTGGATCATCAACCTCGGCGAGTCCGCGGAGTACATGTTCGACCACAACATCTTCCAGGAGAACCTGGTCGGGGTCGACTACTGCGAGAAGATGGTCAAGGAGACCAACCCCGGCGTCCTCGAACTCGCCGAGCGCACCGAGGCCCCGCACGCCGCGGAGCACGGCTACCGCACGATCGCCGACATCATGCGCTCGCTCAACCCCCTCGAGGGCGAGTTCTACCGCGAGGCCCTCCAGGTCAGCCGCTACACGCGCGAGATGTTCTGCCTGATGGAGGGCCGCCATGTGCACCCCTCCACGCTCTACCCGGGCGGCGTCGGCACCATCGCCTCCGTGCAGCTCTTCACGGACTACCTCAGCCGGCTGATGCGCTACGTGGAGTTCATGAAGCGCGTCGTGCCCCTCCACGACGACCTGTTCGACTTCTTCTACGAGGCGCTGCCCGGGTACGAGGAAGTGGGCCGCCGACGTGTCCTGCTCGGCTGCTGGGGCGCGCTCAACGACCCCGAGTACTGCGACTTCACCTACGCCAACATGACCGACTGGGGCCGGCGCATGTTCGTCACGCCCGGCATCATCGTCGACGGCAAGCTCGTCACCAACGACCTCACCGAGATCAACCTCGGCATCCGCATCCTGCTGGGCAGCTCCTACTACGAGGACTGGCAGGGCCAGGAGCAGTTCGTCACCCATGACCCGCTCGGCAACCCGGTGGACCCGCGCCACCCGTGGAACCAGCACACCATCCCCACCCCGCAGAAGCGGAACTTCGACGACAAGTACAGCTGGGTCATGTCCCCGCGCTGGTTCGACGGCAAGGACCACCTCGCCCTGGACACCGGTGGCGGCCCCATCGCGCGCCTGTGGTCGACCGCCCTGTCCGGTCTCGTCGACATCGGGTACGTCAAGGCCACCGGCCAGAGCGTGGTCATCAACCTGCCCCGCACCATGACCAAGCCGGAGACCACCTTCGAGTGGAAGATCCCGAAGTGGTCCAACGCGCTGGAGCGCAACCGCGCCCGCACGTACTTCCAGGCGTACTCCGCCGCCGTCGCCCTGCACTTCGCGGAGAAGGGACTGGCGGAGGTCCGCGCCGGACGCACCCAGACCTGGGAGAAGTTCGAGGTACCGGACGAGAGCATCGGCGTCGGCTTCACCGAGGCGGTCCGCGGTGTCCTCTCCCACCACATGGTGATCCGGGACGGCAAGATCGCCAACTACCACCCGTACCCGCCGACCCCCTGGAACGCCAGCGTCCGGGACACCTACGGCACGCCCGGCCCGTACGAGGACGCCGTGCAGAACACGCCCATCTTCGAGGAGAACACCCCGGAGAACTTCAAGGGCATCGACATCATGCGCGCCGTCCGCAGCTTCGACCCCTGTCTGCCCTGTGGCGTCCACATGTACGTCGGGGGCGGCAAGACGGTGAAGTCGATGCACGTGCCCACCGGACTGAGCGGACTGGGCGGATGAGCGCGGTCAGCTCCGCGGAGCAGACCGGGCGCCGTGTCGAGGAGGTCCTCGACAGGCTGGCCGAGAGCGGCGACACGGCCGCCGCCACGGCCGCGGAGGAACTCGTCCGCTCTCTCATGGACTTCTACGGTGCCGGCCTCGCCCGCATCCTCCACCTGCTGTCCGGCGCTCCAGGCGAAGCAGCGGCACGCCTCCTGGACGACGACCTGGTCGCGAGCCTGCTCGTCCTGCACGACCTGCACCCCGAGGACCGCGACACCCGCATCGCCCGCGCCCTCGACGGGATCCGGGAGCACACCCTGGAGGTGGTCGGCTTCGACGACGAGAGCGGCACCCTGACGCTGCGGGCCCGGGAGGCCGACGGCTGCGGTTGTGGCTCAGGCACCGGTGCCCGGGAGGCCGCGGAGGCAGCGCTCGCCTGCTTCGCGCCGGAGGTAAGGGCGGTCGACGTACAGACCGCTCCCGCGGGGCCGACGCTCCTCCAGATCGGCACGGCACCGACGGGGGCCCGATGACGGCGTCCCCGGCGACGCGCACGCCCGGCCTGCGGAGGTTCCTCACCGAGAGGCTTCCGCAGCCCGAACGGTGTGAGCTGTGCGCCGTGGCCGTGGAGGCGGGCCACCGTCATCTCGTCGACACCGAGAAACGCGCCCTCGTCTGCGCCTGCGCCCCGTGCGCACTGCTGATGGAGCAGCCGGGCGCCGCCGCGGGCCGCTTCCGTACGGTCCCGGCCCGCTACCTCACCGACCCCGGACACCGTCTCGACGAGAGCGCGTGGGAGGCGCTGCAGATCCCGGTCGGCGTCGCCTTCCTCTTCCGCAACGCGGCGCTCGACCGGCTGGTCGCCCTCTACCCGAGCCCGGCCGGAGCCACCGAGAGCGAACTCGAACCGGCCACGTGGACGGATGTCCTCGGTGGCAGCCGCCTCGCCGAACTGCTCGAACCCGACGTGGAGGCGCTGCTGCTGCGCCGCACCGACGGCCGCTTCGAGTGCCACCTCGTACCGATCGACATCTGCTACGAACTCGTCGGCCGTATGCGCCTGTTGTGGCAGGGCTTCGACGGCGGAGCCGAGGCCCGCGCCGCGCTGGACGCGTTCTTCGCGGACGTCGCGCGACGCGTCCGGCCCCTGGGCGAGGTGGGTCACCCGTGACCGAGTTCTCCTTCGCCTGCACCGGCGTCCGTGCCGACCGGTACGCCGCCGGACCCACCCTCGTCTTCCGGCTTCGTGTCACCGCCGCCGACAACGCGCGCGTGCACGCCCTCGCGTTGCGCTGCCAGATCCGCATCGAACCCGCCCGCCGGGGTTACGCGCCCGCCGAGGCCGACGGCCTCGCGGACCTCTTCGGCGAGCGCTCACGCTGGGGCAGCACGCTCCAGCCGGTGCAGTTCGCCCAGGTCTCGGTCATGGTCCCGAGCTTCACCGGAGAGATCGAGACCGACCTCGTCGTGCCCTGCACCTACGACTTGGAGATCGCCGCCACCCGCTACCTCACCGCCCTCACCGACGGCGAGGTCCCTCTGCTGATGCTCTTCTCCGGTACGGCGTTCACCGGAACCGGCGGCTTCCAGGTGGAGCCCGTCCCGTGGGACCGCGAGGCGACCTTCCGGATGCCCGTCACCGCCTGGCGGGAGATGGTCGAGCAGCACTTCCCCGGCTGCGGCTGGATCCGGCTGCCCCGCGAGACCATGGACGCCCTCCTCGCCTACCGCTCCCGGCACGCCCTGCCCTCCTGGGAGGCGACCCTCGCGGCGCTGCTGGAGGGTGCCGACCCGCCCGCGCCCGACCCGCTGCGCGCCCTCACCGCCACCACCGGAAGGACCGATCCGTGACCGTGACCGCGTTCGCCCCCGAGACCGAGGAGCGCTTCGTTCTCGCCCGGCAGGTGGCCGACGCCGTCCTCTTCGAGGGCTATGTGCTCTACCCGTACCGCGCCTCGGCGGCCAAGAACCGGCTGCGCTGGCAGTTCGGTGTGCTCGTGCCGCCCGGCTGGGGCACCGAGTGCGAGGAGCACGACTTCCAGCACACCGAATGCCTGATGGAACCGAAGGCGGGGGCGACCCTCGCGGTCGAGGTGCGCTTCCTGCACGCCCGACGGCGCACGGTGCAGCGGGTCCGTCCGGACGGCGGCTTCGACACGGTGCCCGAACTCCGCCTCGAGGACCGGGTGTTGGTGCCCTGGGACGAGGGAAGCGAGGAGCGCGTCGAGGTGGTCGCGCCGGTGGACGAGCTCCTCGGCGAGGGCGTCACCCATCCCTTCCGGCTTCCCGCCCGCGAGGACACCGAGCCGGTCGTGGACGAGGCCGGCCGCGCCGTCGGCCGACTGGTCCGGCGCTGCGAGGAGATCAGCGGGGCCGTACGGCTCTCCGCCCGCGAACTCGACGGCCCCTACCGGACCATGCGGCTGACCGCCGTCGTCGAGAACACCAGCGACTGGACACCGCCCGAGGGCCGCGGCTCGGACCGGGAGGCGGCGCTGCCGCACTCCCTGGTGGCCACCCACCTGCTCATGGCCCTCAGCGCCGGATCGTTCCTGTCGATGACCGATCCCCCCGAGTGGGCGAAGGGCGCGGTCGCCGCCTGCCGCAACCTGCACACCTGGCCCGTACTCGCCGGCGAACCCGGCCGCGCCGACCTCGTGCTGTCCTCGCCGATCATCCTGCAGGACCATCCGGCCATCGCGCCGGAAAGTCCCGGCGCGCTCTACGACGCCACCGAGATCGACGAGATCCTCGCGCTGCGCACCGCGGCCCTCACCGACGAGGAGAAACGCGAGGCCCGGGGTACGGACGAGCGGGCGGCCGCCGTGATCGAGCTGGCGGACTCGATGCCGCCCGAGGTTCTGGAGCGTCTGCACGGGGCGGTGCGGAGCCTGCGCGAGGTGACCTGTCCCGGCCCCGGCGCCCCGGACGGCTTCCCCGACGAATTCGGGGTGACGCGACCGGACACCCCCTGGTGGGACCCCGCGAGCGAGGCGGGCTTCGACCCGGCGCAGGACCGGGTCGTCGTGGACGGCCGGTCGGTGGGCCAGGGCAGCCGCGTCGAGCTGCACCCGGGCCTGCGGCGCACCGACGCGCAGGACATCTTCCTGCGGGGCCGCACCGCGAAGGTCGAGGCGGTGCTGCACGACGTGGACGGAGGGGTGCACCTGGCGGTCACCGTGGAGGGCGACCCGGGCGCCGACGTCCGCCGCGAGCAGGGACGGTTCCTGTACTTCCAGCCCGACGAGGTCACACCGCTGGAGGACGACGTATGAACCTCCTCCCACAGCCAGGTCCAAGGACGCTCGTGGCGGGCATCGGCAACGTCTTCCTCGGAGACGACGGCTTCGGCGTGGAGACCGCACGCCGGCTCGCCGAGCACGACCTGCCCGGACACATCGAGGTCGTGGACATCGGAGTGCGCGGGGTGCACCTCGCCTATCAGCTGCTGGACGGCTACGACACCCTCGTCCTCGTGGACGCCACGGCACGCGGCGAAGCCCCCGGCACGCTGTACGTGATCGAGCACGACGTCGGCGGAGGAAGCCCTTCACCCGCCGCCCCCGCGCTGGACGGCCACCGGATGACCCCCGACACCGTCCTGGCACTGCTGGGCACCCTGTGCGCCGGGACCGGCGGCGAGCCACCACGCCGCGTCCTGGTCGTGGGATGCGAACCAGCCTCGGTGGACGAGGGCATCGGCCTCAGCCCGCCGGTGTCCGACGCCGTACCAAAGGCCGTCCGGCTGATCGAAAAGCTGCTGCGGGACGGCGAGCCGTCCGTGGCGCAGGCCTCAACCGCTGAGGCTCCGACATGAGGAGAGACGGGATGAAGAAGATCGTCATCGGCGGAGCGGCCGTCGCCGCCCTGGTCGCTGTCGTCGTCGAGGTACTTCCCGACCTGAGGCGCTACCTGCGCATCAGACGGATGTGAATCGTGGCCGCCGCCGCTGTGCCGCGCGGTTGCGTCGAACGGCGTACCCGCCGGCCGGCCACGGCGTGCCGGGCCGTGCGACCCGGCCGCGCGCGCCTCTAATGAAGGCCGACCGGAGGCAGCCGCGGACGGAAGGACGGAAACCATGCACGAGATGTCCGTCGCACTGGCCGTCGTCGAACAGGTGGAAGAGGCCGCCGCGCGGGCGGGTGACGTCACGGCGGTGCGATCGGTACGGCTCCAGGTGGGCGAACTGGCCGGCGTCGTACCCGATGCGCTCGCCTTCTCCTTCGAACTGGCCTGCGCCGGAACCCTGCTGGAAGGCGCCGAACTGATCACCGAGGCGGTACCGGGGCGGGCCTGCTGCCAACCCTGTGCGCTCGACTGGGCCGTCGGCATGCCACCCCGGCTGACCTGCCCCGAGTGCGGTAAGGCGTGTACCGACCTGCTCGCCGGCCGGGAACTGCAGATCCTCGACGTGTACTGGGAAGACGGCGGCCCCACACACACGCCCACCCGCGAACCGATCTCCGAGGAGCGCTGAACCATGTGTCGTGTCGTCGACCTGCGGCAGGCCGTACTCGCGAAGAACGACGCGAGCGCCCACGAACTGCGCACGAATCTTGCGGCTCGAGGCATCGCGGTCGTCAACCTGCTGTCCAGTCCGGGCAGCGGCAAGACGGCGCTGCTGGAGCGCGAACTGCTGCGGGCACGGGAGCGGGCCGTTCCCGTCGCGGCGCTGACCGCCGATCTGGCCACCGAGAACGACGCGGCCCGGCTGGCGCGTTCGGGGGTCCCCGTCAAGCAGGTACTCACCGACGGACTGTGCCATCTGGAGGCGGGCATGCTCGCCGGGCACCTGGACGGGTGGCTGCCCGACGACACCCGGCTGCTGTTCGTGGAGAACGTCGGCAACCTGGTCTGCCCGGCCTCCTACGACCTGGGGGAGACACTGAGAGTCACCCTCGCCTCCGTGACGGAGGGCGAGGACAAGCCGCTCAAGTACCCCACCGCCTTCGGCCTCGCCCACCTCGTGGTGGTCACCAAGACCGACATCGCGGAGGCCGTCGAGTTCGACGAGGCGGCCTTCCGCGCGAATGTGGAGCAGGTCAACCCCGGAGTCGAGGTGATCCTGACGTCGGCACGCCGGGGGCAGGGAGTAGGCGCGCTGCTCGACCGGGCGCTGGCCGCCGTGGACGGCACACCCGTCCACTCACCGGTCATGGCCCGGCAGCCTCATCACCACGGTCATACGCACGCGCACCCGGAGGCCACCGGCACCATGGCCCACACCCACTCGTGAGCGGTCCGCAGGCTCCGACCGCCCTCGCCGAGAGCGCGCCACGACGCCGCCGGGTCACCGTCCGGGGAGTGGTGCAGGGCGTGGGCTTCAGGCCCTACCTCTACGGCCTCGCCACCGAACTCGCCCTGGCCGGACACGTGACCAACACCCCGGAGGGCGTTGTCGCGGAGGTCGAGGGCAGCGCCTCGGCCGTGGCCCGGTTCTGCGACCTGATCGCCACCCAGGCGCCGCCGCTGGCCCACGTGGAGTCCGTCCACCACCGGGAGATGCCTCCCGTCGGCGGCTCCGCGTTCACCATCCTCACCTCGCGCACCGGCGGACCGCCCCGCACTCTGGTCTCCCCAGACTCCGCCACCTGTGCCGACTGCCTCACCGAGTTGGCCTCCCCGGCGGACCGGCGCCACCGGCACCCGTTCGTCAACTGCACCCACTGCGGCCCGCGCTTCACGATCGTCACCGGCGTGCCGTACGACCGGGCGAACACCACCATGGCCGGCTTCGCGATGTGCCCCGACTGCGCCCGGGAGTACGCGGATCCGGCCGACCGCCGCTTCCACGCGCAGCCGGTCGCCTGCCCGGCCTGCGGGCCCCGTCTGCGGCTGGTTCTCGCCCAGGAGGCACGGCTCGGGAACGTCGAGGGGGCGGACCCGGTCGCCGAGGCCCGCGCACTGCTGACGCGGGGCGCGATCCTCGCCGTGAAGGGCCTGGGCGGCTACCACCTGGCCTGCGATGCCTCGAACCAGAACGCGGTGGCCCTCCTGCGCCGGCGAAAGGCGCGCGGGGACAAGCCGTTCGCCGTCATGGCCAGGACCGCGGACGACGTCCGTCACCTCGTCCGGCTGAGTCCGGCGGAGCGGATCCTGCTCGAAGGCCGTGCCAGGCCGGTCGTCCTGCTCAGGCGGCGTCCGCATGCCGGCGGGGAGCCCCGGCCCGCCGAGGCCGTGGCACCCGGCAGTCCCGACCTCGGCGTGATGCTGCCGTACACGCCCGTGCACCATCTGCTGCTCGGCCTGCCCGGCGACCCGGACGGCCCCCGGCTGCTCGTCATGACCAGCGGCAACCTGTCCGGTGAGCCCATCGTCACCGACGACCACGAGGCGCTGGAGCGACTCGCGCACCTGGCCGACGCCTGGCTCACGCACGACCGGCCGATCCACGTCCCATGCGACGACTCCGTGGTCCGCGTCTGCGACGAGGAGCCACTGGTGATCCGCCGCTCGCGTGGCTACGCCCCGTTGCCGGTCTCCCTCCCGCTGCCCGTGCGGCCGGCCCTCGCCGTCGGCGGAGATCTGAAGAACGTCTTCTGTCTCGGGGCGGACCGGCAGGCCTGGTTGTCGGCGCACATCGGCGACATGGACGACGTAGGCACTCAGAGGGTCTTCGAGCGCGCGGTGGCGCAGTTGGAGTCCATTACCGGGGTGCGGCCCGAGGCCCTGGTCTCCGACCGGCATCCTGGTTACCGCTCCGCCCACTGGGCCGACCGGAACGCGGCGCACCGGCCCGTCGTGCGTGTCCAGCACCATCACGCGCACATCGCCGCCGCCATGGCCGAGCACGGACTGGACGGCACCCGGCCGGTGATCGGCGTCGCCTTCGACGGCACAGGCCACGGCGACGACGGCGCCGTATGGGGCGGGGAGTTCCTGCTCGCGGACTACGACCGCTACACCCGGTTCGGACATCTGGCGTATGTTCCACTGCCCGGTGGTGACGCCGCGGTGCGCCGGCCGTACCGCATGGCGCTGGCCCATCTGAGGGCGGCCGGGATCGACTGGTCCGACGACCTCGCCTGTACGACCGCCTGCCCGCCCGACGAACTCCACGTCTTGGAAAGACAGTTGGAGCGCGGCCTGAACTGTGTCCCCACATCCAGCATGGGCCGGCTCTTCGACGCCGTGTCCTCGCTCGCCGGGGTGTGCCACCGAGCCGGGTACGAGGCACAGGCCGCCGTCGAACTGGAGGGGGCGGCTCTGCACGCGCCGGCCGACGACACCACCGCGTACGCCTTCGCCCTGCACGCGTCGGAGGAGAACCGGGACGGCGCAGTACGGGCCGATCCGGCACCCGTACTCGCGGCGATCGTCGGCGACCTGCGCGCGGGCGTCGAGCCGGCCCTGGTCGCCGCGCGTTTCCACCGGGGCGTGACCGGCCTGGTGCACCGGATGTGCGCCCGGGCCCGAGAGCGGCACAGGCTGGACACGGTCGCCCTGACGGGAGGCGTGTTCGCCAACACGCTGCTCTCCTCGGCCTGTGCCGCCACCCTGCGCGAGGACGGCTTCACGGTCCTGCGGCACCACCTGGTGCCGCCCAACGACGGTGGCCTGGCGCTGGGCCAACTGATGGTGGCCGCCCGCGCCACTCCCAGACTCACTCCCACCGACTGAGCAAACGCGTGACCACAGCGAGGAGAGGCTCATGTGCCTGGCGGTACCCGGCAGAGTGCTGGACATCGAGGAACGGGACGGCACCCGGATGGCCACCGTCGACTTCGGCGGCGTGGTCAAGGAGGTGTGCCTGGAGTATCTGCCCGACCTCCAGGTCGGCGAGTACGCCATCGTCCACGTGGGGTTCGCCCTGCAACGGCTGGACGAGGAGTCGGCGCGACAGACGCTCGAACTTTTCGCCGAACTCGGCCTTCTGCAGGAGGAGTTCGGCGACCCCTGGGAAACGGCGGCGGCGGAGGCGGCGGGCTCGGAACCGGTGGAAGAGGTGCGCAAGTGAAGTACATCGACGAGTTCCAGGACCCGGAACTGGCCCGCCGGCTGCTCGACGACATCCACGCCACGGTGACCAGGCCGTGGGCGCTGATGGAAGTCTGCGGAGGGCAGACGCACAGCATCATCCGGCACGGCATCGACCAACTCCTGCCGGAGAAGGTCGAGTTGATCCACGGACCCGGTTGTCCGGTGTGCGTGACTCCGCTGGAGGTCATCGACAAGGCTCTGGAGATCGCCTCACGACCGGAGGTGATCTTCTGTTCCTTCGGTGACATGCTGCGCGTGCCGGGTACCGGACGGGACCTGTTCCAGGTCCGCGGAGAGGGCGGTGACGTGCGCGTCGTCTACTCACCGCTCGACGCGCTGCGGATCGCCCAGCAGAACCCGGACCGCGAGGTGGTGTTCTTCGGCATCGGCTTCGAGACGACCGCACCCCCCAACGCCATGACGGTCCATCAGGCCCGGAAGCTGGGCATCCCGAACTTCAGCATGCTGGTCTCCCACGTCCGTGTACCGCCGGCCATCGAGGCCATCATGTCGTCGCCGAGCTGCCGGGTGCAGGGCTTCCTCGCGGCCGGCCATGTCTGCAGCGTGATGGGCATGGGGGAGTACCCGGAACTGGCGGAGCGCTTCCGGGTGCCGATCGTCGTGACGGGCTTCGAGCCACTGGACATCCTCGAAGGCGTGCGCCGTACCGTCCGGCAGCTCGAACGCGGTGAGCACACCGTCGACAACGCCTACGCCCGTGCCGTTCGCGCGGAGGGCAACCCGGCCGCCCGGGCCATGCTGGAGGACGTCTTCGAGGTCACCGACCGCGCCTGGCGCGGCATCGGCGTGATCCCGCAGAGCGGCTGGCGGCTGGCGCCGAAATACCGCGCCTACGACGCCGAGCACCGCTTCTCCGTCGAGGGCATCCGCACCCAGGAGCCGGCCGAGTGCCGCAGCGGAGAGGTCCTGCAGGGGCTGCTCAAGCCGCACGAGTGCGAGGCCTTCGGCACTCTGTGCACGCCTCGTACACCGCTGGGGGCCACCATGGTCTCCAGCGAGGGAGCCTGCGCCGCGTACTACCTCTACCGGCGGCTGGACATGCCCGCCACCAAGGCCCAGGAGGCGACCCCCGTTGTCTGACACCACCGATCTCTCCGTCCCCGCCCTGGACGTCGAGGCGTGGACGTGTCCGGCGCCGCTGCGGGACCGGCCGCGTGTCGTCATGGGCCACGGCGGCGGCGGCGTGCTCTCCGCCGAACTGGTCCAGCAGATCTTCGCTCCCGCTTTCGGGGGCGAGGTGCTCGCCCAGATGGGTGACGCCGCCGTCCTCTCCCTGGGCGGCGCCCGGCTGGCGTTCTCGACCGACTCCTACGTGGTGCGGCCGCTGTTCTTCCCCGGCGGCAGCATCGGCGACCTGGCGGTCAACGGCACCGTCAACGACCTCGCCATGAGCGGCGCCCGCGCGGCCTACCTCTCCTGCGGATTCATCCTGGAGGAGGGCGTCGAGCTGGATGTGGTCACGCGCGTGTCCGAAGCACTGGGGGCGGCCGCGCGCACCGCCGGCGTGGAGGTGGCCACCGGCGACACCAAGGTCGTGGAGGCCGGCCACGGCGACGGGATCTACATCAACACCGCGGGCATCGGTCTCGTCCCGGCGGGCGTCGATCTGCGCCCTGAGCGGGTCGTCCCCGGCGACGTCGTGATCGTCAGCGGCGCCATCGGCGTCCACGGGGTGGCGGTCATGAGCGTACGCGAGGGACTGGAATTCGGAGTGGAGATCAAGAGCGACTGCGCGGCGCTCGGCGGCCTGGTCGACACCATGCTCGCCGTCACCCCGGATCTGCACGTCCTGCGCGACCCCACCCGAGGCGGCCTGGCGGCCTCGCTCAACGAGATCGCGCAGGCCTCCGGCACCGGGGTGGTCATCCAGGAACGCGACGTCCCGGTCCCGCCGGCCGTGGCCAACGCCTGCGCCATTCTCGGACTGGACCCCATGTACATCGCCAACGAGGGCAAGCTGGTGGCCTTCGTCCCGCGCGAGCACGCCGACGCCGTCCTCGGGGCGATGCGCGCCCATCCGCTGGGCGCGGACTCCGTGATCATCGGTGAGGCCGTCGAGGGGCATCCCGGCATGGTCGTGGCTCGGACCGGCCTGGGCGGGACGCGGGTGGTCGATCTGCCGATCGGGGAGCAACTGCCGCGGATCTGCTGACAGGGGTGACGTTCGCCGAGGAGCCTGCCGTCCGGGCCCGATCGGAGGGTTGATCCGGTCAGCGCCCGGGCGGCGGATCCTGTGGGTCCACGCCGGTCTTGGCGGCAGCGTCCTTCGTGCCGCTGGGGCGCTGGGAGCGGCCCTTGCGTCCGGTGTCGCGCCTGCCCTTCTCGTCCGTGTCGCCGTACTCCTCGCCGCTTGCGTTCGGGCTCTGGACCGTGTCACCAGGGACGGACTTCTTCTCCTCGGCGGACTTCGTCCTGCCCGGACCGGGCGTGCCGGCATGCTCGGCACGGAAGGACCGTTCGGCGCTCGGGTTGTCCTGCTGGCGCGTCTCGTCCACATCGGGCGACCAGCCGTGCTGTCCGGTGCCCTGGTGCCGGCTGGGGCCCTTTCCGTGCGGTGGCTCGGACGAACGTGGTTTCTTCGACATGGTCGGATCCGCCTTTTCACGGTTGGTGGGGGGCGTCGGTGACGCGTCCCAAGTTAAGTGAATTATCCCACCTTGCGATATTTTGGGCACTCCATGATTGTCCTTGAAGCGCGTGAGGGCCTCCCGGGGGCCCTCATGTGAGCGGTCGAGGACGGCTGCCCAACCCCGTCAGACGGCCTTCACCGCTGCCGCTGCGTGTAGCGGGCACGTCGGAGCTACCGTCGACTTCTGCGTCCTCCCGTGTGAAGGGCTGTGTCCCCATCCGACCCGCAAGGAGCACCGGGCCGTGACCGTCGAGATCCCTTCGCACGTCCGTGAGACCGCTTCCCAGCTCGGAGACGGTGTGCCTTACGCGCTGAAGGTCCTGACCGGCCGGCTGGCGGACGACCCGGATATGGGCGAGCCCTCGGCTCTGCCCGGCATCCTCACCGTAATGATCGACGGCGACCTCAACCGACTTCAGACTCTAGAAGAACCCAAGCTTCTTCGGACTGTATGAAACAAGAAGGTTCTTCGTCTGCTGGTGGTACAGGCGGTACAGCCTTCTGACCAGCAAGGATGCCGGTCCGACGGGTTCAATGTGGGGAGTTGGCCCGCGTATGGTCCGGATCTTGGTGGCAGTGGGGCGTGTTGTACCGCGATGGTTTGGTTGGTAGCAGGGGACAGGCGGTGAGCGAGATGACGCGTGATACCTCGGCGCGCATGGCCGTCTTGGACGGGCCGCAGGGGTGTTGGGGGCCGCTGACCCGGCGAAGCCTGGGGATGATTACTGGGCGGGTGACTGCGAGGCGGTGGTCCTGGAAGAAGGCGATCGTCGCGATGGCCTGCTGGAGGGTTTTCTTGCCGGCGATGCTCAGGCGTCGGTGATTGGTTGTCAGGTGGGGGCGGGTGTCGGGATCTCTGGAGCGCTTTGCGGCCTCCCGCGGTCGGGGCGCGGTCTGGAAGGCCGGAGGCGGTGGCCCACTGCTGATCGTGGACCGGACCACTCTCGGCGACGGCGCGATCCGGTCCCACATGGCACATGTCGTAGAAACCGTCCATGGGCGTCCAGTTGATCCAGGGCGAGCGCGTAAGTCCAGGTCAGAGTCTTGTGACATGAGTGAGTCCGCGGGGTTGGTGACCCGCTTGTGATCGCTCGTGACAGGGGGGACCCCCGTCAGCTCGCTCCGACGGCGGTCCTGCGTAGACGTACACCTGAGGAGCTGGCGCAGGTCATCCTCGTGGCCGGAGGGCGCGGCCAGGCGCCGGTGTGGCAGAGGATCTGCTGCGCTTTAAGCGGGTACCGAACGCGCGGAGCACCGGGAGCATCCACTCCTCAAGGGCTGTGCCTCCAGAGCGTCACCCCAGTCCCGCAGAACGAGTATGTGGCGCAGACCCCTGACCGCATGCGGTCAGGAGGACCGCATCGGTTTCGACGTGAGCAGGGGCGGCTACTTCCTGAAGCGGTCAACCGCACTCCTCAACCGGACAACCTGACACGATGGCTTGCAGAACACCCACTCAGTCTCAGGGCCTCAGGGCATCGGTCGCGTGCCGGCCCTCCAACAGGCCAAAGCGTGGTCGAGGTACCGGTTGAAGGTACCCACCAGATCCATGTTCGGGTCGAGCAGCCACTGGAGTTCGAGGCCGTCCATGACGGCGAGCAGCGCACGGATGTCCGACTCGGCGTCGGCCTCTGTGAGTGGCGGGATCTCACCGGTCTGCACGGCCTGGAGGAGCTGGTCGGTCTTGGTGCGGACGACCTGGGCGTAGCGGCGTCGGACGAAGTCCCGGGCCGGGTGCTCAGGGTTGGCCGCCGCCTCCGCGGTCAACGTGATGAAGAGCTCCAGCAGTCCGCGGTGCTCGAGGTGGTAGGCCATCGACGTGCGCAGTTGGTCGATGGCGCGCAGACCTTGGAGGTCGGGGTTCTCGCGGTGGGCGGTCTCGTCTTCCCACCACTTGAGGACCGCGGCGAGCAGGTCCTCCTTGCGTTCGAAGTGACGTAGCAGGGCTGCAGGCGACAGACCGACGTCTGCGGCGATCTGTCGGAGCGAGGCGGCCCGGTATCCCTTTTCTCCGAAGGTTTTGGCCGCCGCGAGCACGATCTGCTCGCGCGTTTTGATGCCGGTGCGGTACGGCCCGCGCGGCCCCCTGGTCCCACTCGCCATGCCATGCCCTTCGGAAATCCTCGTACAACCCCTTGCCCCAAAAGCTATCACCTGATTACTGTTCACCGCGTTGAAACATGAACGACTGATTACTTTTGGCGTGAAGGAGTGGGATGGCTCCCCCCGAACGGCTTGGCGTCGGCCTCATTGGCGCCGGACTTGTGACACAGACCGTTCACTTGCCCGCCCTTGCGTCCCTGGCGGGCACCTTCGTTGTCCGCCACATCAGCGACCCTGACGAAGACCTGGCCGCTCATGTGGGTGCGGCGGTCCGTGCCCGGCATTCCGCTCACGCCGATGCCTTGATCGCCGATCCCGATGTAGAGGTGGTGGCCGTGTGCAGTCCGCACCGGTTCCACGCCGAGCAGGTCATCGCGGCCTGCGAGGCAGGCAAGCGCGCAGTCCTGTGCGAAAAGCCCCTCGCGGTTTCCATGGCCGAAGCCGAACGGATCGGCGAAGTTTCCCGGCGCACCGGGGTACCTGTAGTCGTCGGCGCCATGCACCTGTTCGATCCGGGCTGGCTGTGGGCCGACCGCCGGTCAGCCGAGTTGAGGCGCACAGCCCACACCATCCGCTCCTCCATCGTGCTGCCACCGAACTCGCGCTACGAGGAACTGGCCACCGAGGTATACGGACGCCACGCAGCCAGTCCCGCCCGGGACATGGCTGACTCAGCCGCTCAGGCCGAGGTCGTGGTAGGCGGCATCCTCGGTCTCGCCGTCCACGACCTCCCGCTGATCAGGAGTTTCCTTCCGCAGATCGACGACCTTGTAGTCCATGAGGCTCGACCGCTGCTGCCCTGGGGCTACCGCATCGTCTTCACCGCCGGTGGGCGGACCGTGGAACTGCACGCCGTCGTCGATGCCACATGGCAGCCGGACTGGACGCTGGAGGTGGTCTCGGACACCGAGGCCCTCCGTCTCGACTTCACCCCCAGCTACGTGCAGGCGGGGGCGGCCCGCGCAGCGCTGCGCAGCCACGACTCGACGACGGTGGCGGAGCCCGCCGACAGCAACGGCTACTTGGGCGAGTGGCAACACGTTGCCGCGCTTGCTCGCGGCGAGGTCGTCGACGGCGTCCGTCACGAACATGACCTGGCCGACCTGTGCTTGGTCATGCGCCTCGCCGACGCCGCCTCCGAACTGATCGCACCGGATTCAAGGGAAGCCGCATGACCGGCATCAACGGCACCGTCCGAACCGAAATCCAGCGGACCTTCGATGTCTACGCGGATGCCGACACCGCGGCCGTCCTTGCCACGCTTCCACTCTCTTTCCGTCCGGCCACTGCCGATCGCGTGCCGGTGCGTGCGCTGTCGGGTAGTCGAGGCTGGGTCGATGCGGCCGCGGCCGCCGTCCAGGACGGGGTAGCGGGTCTCGTCGTCCGCCACCCGGCTCCGGCCGACCCCGCCGACGTCGTGGCCCTGGCCGAGCTGGCCGGGAAGCATGGTACCGCCGTGGTCCTCGACAGCCCCTGGGCGGGCACCCCGATGGCGGCCCAGGCTGCTGAAGCTCTGCGAGACACCGTTGACGCAGATCCGGCAAGCGCGATCGAATGCCGTCTCACCCTCCCGACCGACCATGACCTCGGTCAGGCGCTGTTGGACCAGCTGGCACTGCTGCGCGTTCTCGGCAGCCCTGCGGATGAGGTCCGTACTCATCTGCGCACCGAGCGCGGCGTACTGGCGACCGCCACTGTCGGAGGGCGTACCGGGCTGCTGGGCACCGTGCTGACCGATGCTCTCGCGCCGACCGCGTCCCTGCGGCTGATAGGCGCAGGTCGGGCCGTCCACTTGCAGATTCCCAGTTGGCGCACGGCGCGCCCGGCAGTCCTGACCGTCACCTCACCCGACGGCTCTCACACCTGGCCGACTCACTACGAGTCGCCGCAACGAGCAGCCTGGCGCCGACTGCACCGACTGCTCAGTGTCTCCGAGGCGCAGGGGTTCGAAGCGGCAGCCACTGCCGACCTGCACGCGCTCGCTGCGGACCTGCTCACCATGGGGCGCGCCACTACACACCGCGAGGGATCGCCATGACCGCACGCACCACCCACGCCCCCGTCGGCAGTCGGCGGCGGACCTTCCTCGGCCTGCTCGGCGCCGCCGCCACCGCGCCACTCCTGAGCGGCTGCGGCAGTGCGACCGAATCTCGTGCCGTCCGGTTCTGGGACATGCCGTGGGGCCCGCCCGCCTACAGCGGCCTCGCCGAACGGGTCACACGGGGTTACCGCACCGCTGACGGAGCGCGCGGCGCGTCGTACCAGTCCGTGCCGTGGAACAACTACTACATGACCTTCGCCACGGGCATCGCCGCTGGCAAGGGTCCCGCGATCAGCACTGGAGCCAGTTTCCAGGCGTTCCTGTTCGAGCAGCAGGGGGCGATCCACCACGCCGACAATGTCGTCGAGCAACTGCACGCTGCGGGTGCGGACGACGTCTTCCTGCCCGGCGTATTGGACACCATGCGCACCGCCGATGGCTATGTCGGCATCCCCTGGCAACTTGATATGCGCGTGCTCTGGTACAACAAGCGCGTTCTCGACGAGACCGGCACCTCAGTGCCCACCGACTGGGACTCGCTGCTGGACGCCGGACGCCGGCTCAAGAAAGCCGGCCACTACGCGTACGGCACGGGCGCCGGCGCCGGAAACACCGCCGGGACGCAGATGCTGATCGGCCTCATGCTCGGCAACGGCGGCGGTCTCTTCGACCCCGACGGCAATCCCGACTGCGTCACCAGTCGCAACATCGAGGCCATGGACTTCGCCCAGGAGCTCGTCAAGGAGAAGATCATCGATCCGGCCTGCCTCGGCTACTCCGCAGACAACGTCCTGAGCCAGTGGAAATCCGGTGAGGTAGCCATGGGTATCCACGACTCCGGCCTGCCCAGCCGAGTCGGCACCACGGGCAACCTTCTGGACGTGGCCTCACCGCTGACCGGACCGCACGGCGACAAGGGCGCTCTCTACTACGTCAACAACCTGATGATGTACAAGAATCCGGACACTCGTCCCGCGGCAGCCGAGGGCTTTCTCCGCTACTACCTGCAGCACCTGCAGACCTACTGGGACGAGGGCCTCATCACCACACTGCCCGTGCTGAAGTCCATTGCCGGCAGCGAAGCGCTCGCCCGTGATCCCCGCCAGGTGAAGATCGTCCGGGAGTGGCAGCCGATCTCACGCACCTACGCCAAGCGCGGCACCGCCCGGCTGGCCGCCGTCGATGGCGGAAGCGCCCTGTACCGCTTCACTCAGACGATCCTCCGAGGGGACACCGGGCCCAGGCATGCCCTGACCACCCTTCAAAAGAGCATCGCCTCCATCGCCCTGTGATCACGACCGATCCGGAGAACGCGCCATGACCACCGCGCCCACCACGACGAGGATGCGACCCTCCCACAAGCGCACCATGCTCCTCCTGGCCGCACCATCGGTCGTTCTGCTGCTGTTGATCTGCACCTATCCCCTTGTCTACGCAGCGATCCAAGCCGTCCACAACGGCTCGCTGATCAACACGGGGCAGTACGTCGGACTCCAGAATTTCACTTTGACACTCCCCACCCCCGAGTTCCGCAACGCGGCTCTGTTCACCGTCGTGTTCCTGCTGGCCGGCGTGTTCGGCAGCTGGGCCATCGGGCTCGGCCTCGCCCTCCTGCTGCGCATGCCGGTGCCCGGAGCCAAGGTGTTCCGCGTCCTGCTGCTGCTCCCCTGGGTCATGCCGATCGTCGTGTCCGCCACTGCGTGGAACTGGCTGGTGGCCACACGGGACAGTCCGCTGCCGACGATCGCGCGCGCCTTGGGCTTCGGCGACGTCCTGTTCCTCGCGGACCCCACCCTCGCCGTGATCACCGTGTGCGTCGTGAAAGTGTGGCTCAGCTTTCCGTTCATGATGCTGATGAGCTCCTCGGCGCTGGCCTCCGTCGAAGACTCCGTCTATGAGGCAGCCCGCCTGGACGGCGCCGGGCCATGGCAGCGTTTCCGGTTCATCACCCTGCCGATGACCGCCAAGAGCACATACATCTCCTGGGTCCTCATGGCGATCTTCTGCGTCAACGACTTTCCCACTATCTACCTCCTCACCGGCGGTGGGCCCGTCGACGCCACGTCCTCCCTGATCGTCCTCGCCTACCGCAAGGTCTTCCAGGACTTCCAGACCGGCCCGGGCGTCGCCATCGCGTTCACCATGACCTTCGTCCTGGTCATCGTCTCCGCCCTGCTCTTCAGCCGGATCCGAAAGGCCGATGTCGCATGAGCCTCGCCCCTCAAGCCGCCGCACCCCCGGCACTGCAACCGCCCACGACCGAGACCAGTGCCCGGGCATCCCGTTCAAAGGGGTTGCGGTTCGCCGTCCTGCTCGTCATCACCCTGCTGGCGATGGCTCCGGTACTGACCACAGTTCTGCTGGCCTTCCGCCCCGCAGCGGACAGCTCCGAGTCGTCCCTGTTCACCCTGGAGAACTTCGCGAAAGTCCTCCGCGACACCGACGTGCTGCGCTGGCTCGCCAACAGCCTGCTGGTGGCATGCTCCACGGTTGTCGTCTCGGTGGTGGTCGCCGCACCGGCCGGCTATGTGCTCTCCAGAGGTCGGGGCAAGGTCGTCGGCGGCTTCTCCCTCCTGCTGTTCGTCCTCCAGTCCCTCCCTGTGATCACCTCAGTCATCCCGCTGTTCATCCTGTTCTCCCGGATGGGCCTGGTCGACAACCTTCTCGGGCTGACCATCGTCTACGTCGGCAGCACCATCTCCGTGACCACCTGGATGATGGCTGCCTACTTCGACTCCATCCCGGCCAGCCTGGAGGAGGCCGCCTGGGTCGACGGCCTCTCCGTGTTCGGTTCCTTCTCCCGGATCGTGCTGCGCAACTCCTACCCCGGCATCCTGTCCGCGGCAGTGTTCGCCTTTCTACTGGCGTGGAACGACTACCTGGTCGCCCTGGTGTTCCTGCACTCCGACGCAGTCCTCAACCTGCCCGTCGGCCTGCAGAACTTCTTCCAGCAGAACGCCACCGACTGGGGCGGCGTCATGGCCGTCGCGGTCATCATGCTGCTCCCCCCGTGCATCGTTTTCGCCGCGCTGCACCGGTACTTCAGCGTAGGCGGCATCGGTGGCGCCCTCGCCGGCCGCTAACCCCATCACACGAGTCGAAGGGAGGGCGACGTCATGGCCCCACCCACCACACCATCCGCAACAGAGGCCAGCCGCCCGCTCCGCGCCGCGGTCATCGGCGCGGGGATGATCGCCGAGGTCCACCGCCGAGCGATCCATGCCGCGGGCGGCGACGTCGTCGGCGTGCTCGCTTCCACACCCGCACGCAGCCTGGAGGTCGCCCGGCGGTGGGGCACCACCCCGTACGAGGATCTGCCGTCACTGCTCGCCGACGGCAGTGTCGACGTTGTGCACGTCTGCACTCCCAACCACACCCACGCCGACTACACCCTTCAGGCTCTGACGGCCGGCAAGCACGTCGTCTGTGAGAAACCGCTCGGCGTCTCCGTCGAGCAGGCGGAACGGCTGGCAGCGGTCGCGGAGCGGAGCGGACTGACGGCCACCGTGCCGTTCGTCTACCGCTACCACCCTCTCGTACGGGAGATCCGCCGTCGGCGTCTGGACGGCGAGTTCGGCCGGTGGCATCTGCTGCACGGCAGCTACCTGCAAGACTGGATGCTCTCGCCCGAGGCGTCCGGGTGGCGTGTGGACCCGGCACGCGGCGGCGCTTCCCGGGCCTTCGCCGACATCGGATCGCACTGGTGCGACCTGGTCCAATGGGTTTCCGGCGAGACCTTCACCGAGCTGACCGCCGCTTCTTCGGTGGCGGTGGGCAAGCGGCCCGCAGCGGACACCGCATCCTTCTCGGCCCATTCCACGGACGGCCCGCGCACCCGCGTCAAAACCGAGGACTGCGCCACCCTCCTGCTGCGGACCCAGCGCGGCCTGCTCGCCTCGCTGACCGTCTCGCAGGTCTCCGCCGGGCGCAAGAACCGCCTGTGGTTCGAACTCGACGGATCCCGCGGCAGCGCGGTCTTCGACCAGGAGAACCCGGAGACCATCTGGCTCGGCGCCGAACACGAAAGCCGCGTCGTGCACCGTGACCCGCACCACGGCAGCGCTGAGCAACGCCGGCTGTCCGTCCTGCCGGCCGGCCACCCCCAGGGATACGCCGACTGCTTCGCCGCGTTCGTCTCCGACACCTACGCGGCCATCGGGGACGCCGCCCCGGAAGGTCTGCCGACCTTCGCCGACGGGCTGCGCGCCGCGCGCCTCGTCGACGCCTTCCTCTCCTCCTCCCGCACCGGTGACTGGACCAAGGTGAAGTACGCATGAAACTGGGATTCCTGACAGCCTGCCTCCCGCAGTGGGACCTGCCCACGATCGCCTCCTGGGCGGCGGGCCACGACTATCAGGCTCTGGAGGTCGCGGTCTGGCCCGGCTCCGGCGGCCGCGACTTCGAGGCCGCTCACCTCCCCGTCACCACCTTCGGCGAGCGCGAGGCCGACGCGACCCGTGGCCTGTTCGAACAGCACGGTCTGGCGCTGTCCGCCCTCGCCTACTACGAGAACAACCTCCACCCCGACCCTGGCCGGCGCGAAGAGATCCGCACGCATCTCAAGCACGCCATCGACACCGCCCATCTCCTCGGCGTCCCGTACGTCGGCACGTTCGTCGGCCGCGACTGGACACGTCCCATCGCCGAGAACCTCGCCGAGGCAGAGCGCGTCTTCCCCGAACTCGTCGAGTACGCGGGCGAGCGCGACGTGCGGATCATCATCGAGAACTGCGTGATGGAGGGCTGGCATCCCGACGGATACCCGGGCAACCTCGCCTACTCGCCCGAGCTGTGGGAGTGGATGTTTGACCTCGGTCTCTACCTCAACTGGGACCCCTCGCACCTGACATGGATCGGCATCGACCCGGTCGAGACGATCGCCCCGTACATCGATCGCATCGTGCACGCCCAGGCGAAGGACGTCCAATTGCGTCCCGCCGACCGGCAGCGCTACGGCCACTTCGGACCCGCCGTCGACCGCTCCGCGAACCCCTGGGACATGGGCTGGTGGCGCTACCGCGTCCCCGGTCTCGGCCAGGTCGACTGGTCCGGCATCATCGACCGCCTCTACGAGCACGGCTACACCGGCACGCTCTCCGTCGAACACGAGGACCCCGTGTGGGGTGGGTCGCCCGAGAAGGTCACCCAGGGCCTGGAGATCGCCCACCGCACCCTGCGTCCCCTGATCTTCTGAAACGGGCCTCAGCTGACACACCACTCACTCCCGCAGCACCGGCACACGATCCAGCGCGGGTTCCGCGCCCCGGATATCCCTGCCCGCCGTCCAGTCCCTTTCGGTCCGTGGAGGACTCCATGAGCAGCAAGGCCCGCCTGTCCGTCCAGCTCTACAGCGTCCGCGAACCGCTCTTCTCCGACCTCGCCGGTACGCTCGCACGCATCGCAGATCTCGGGTACCGCCACGTCGAGCCGTTCGGCTTCGGACACTGGAAGGCCACCCCGGCTGAGCGCGTCGAGCGGGCCCGCGAGCTGCGCGCCGCCCTGGACGCGGCCGGGCTCACGGTCTCGTCGGTACATGCTGCTCTCTCTGACGGCGACCTCGCACCACTCGTCGAAGAGTGCCGCGTCCTCGGCACGGACACGGTGTTCGTCCCGGTTCCAGAGCTCGTCGAGGGCTTCGAACGGAACGTGTTCGGCGACGCCGACTATTTGCCCGCCTTCGCGGCGCGGCTGACCGCGGCCTCCGAAGAACTGGCCGGTCACGGTATCAACCTCGGCTATCACAACCATGAATTCGAGTGGACCAAGCTCCCCAACGGCCGTGCTGGTTACGACGTCTTCTGGGAACTGGCGGGCGAGCGGCTCCTCGCCGAGCTCGATGTCTACTGGGCCACCGCCGCCGGCCAGGACCCCGTAGCGGTACTGACGCAGCTCGGCCGACGCGCCGTCGCCGTGCACCTCAAGGACGGGCCAGTGGGCCACGAGGAGCAGCAGACCCCCATCGGCACCGGCGACGTCCAAATTCCTGCGCTACTTGCTGCCGGCGAGCATCTGGCCTGGCACATCGCCGAAATCGACACCACGGAACTCGACGTCTTCGACCTCCTGGGGGCCAACCGCACCGCCATTCTGGACCTGAGTCGCACGGTCGGCTGACCATCAGCAGGTCTCTTGCATGCAGGGATGCCACGACCTGGCCGCCGTCGCGGGCGACGTCGACGCCGACTTCCCCATCTCGACCGACGCCCACGTCAGCCACTCGCGCACGACGTCGGCCTCGGTGGTCGACGGGCACAGCGCCCACGGCGCCGACAGCCGACGGGCGGCGAACACGGACTCCAGCGCGACCCGGCGTCGCCGATACGGCCACCCGGTCGTGTCGTCCCGGACAGCCGCAGCAGATCGAACGCGACGCAGTGGACCGACCACTCCTCCGCCGCCCGAGCCGCCCCGGCACCACGCCGGACAAGCCGGTTCTGTAACCGCTCGAACGCGAGGCGGCCCGCGGCGTCCCATACGACCAGCTCGCCGTCCAGGCGGTCGCGTCCGGCAGCTGCACGGCCCCTCCCACAACCTCCGGAAACGACGGCCCATGTCGGTGCCGCGCCTCGAGCGCAGCACCACCTGGCCCGCGTCGACGGAGACGAGAGCCCGAAATCCGTCCCACTTCGGTTATGCGCTGTTGAGCTGTCGCCCGTCCGGGCTCGCCGCCCCGGAATTGAGGTGTTGGTCGGATCCGTCCTCCTCAGGAACTGCTGCCTGCCTGTTCCAGGGCCGTGCGGATCTCCTTGGCGGCGGCTGGCTTTCCCGGGTCCTGAGGCCAGGGCAGTCGGGGGTCGGACACGTAGGGGAGGACGTAGGCGGGGCTGCCCTCCTGGATGCGCCAGCTCTCCGACATGGTGCCGGCGTCGGCGGTGTCGTAGCCGAGGCGGTCGAGCAGAGCGGTGACGGACTGCTTGGCCACGTCGTCGTCGCCGGCGAGGGGGAGCGCGCTGCGGTCCGCGGAGCCGGCGGGACGGGCCAGGGAGACGAGGTGCTCGAAGTAGATGGTGTTGAACGTCTTGACCGTCCGCGCGCCCGGCACGTACCGCTGGAACAGAGCTCCCGCGGTGAGGCTGCCCGTCTCCAGTTCGGCGATGACGCCGTCCCGCAGGCGGTAATAGTTGTTCGCGTCGATGACGATCTTCCCCGCCAGGGCGTCCATGGGCAGGTGGGGCACGGCGCTGAAGGGAACGGCGACGAGTGTCCAGTCGCCTGCCGCGGCGGCCTCCGCCGGAGTGGCCGCACGCGCCCGGGGGCCGAGGCGGTCGGTGAGGCCTCGCAGGGTCTGGGGACCGCGCGAGTTGCCCACCACGTCGATCCCCGCGTTGACGGCCAGGCGCGCGACCGCGCCGCCTATGTTGCCGCTTCCGATGATGCCGAGCGTGTGGTTCATTGCTGTTCCTTCGGGGGCTGCGTTCTCGAGTACACCCGCGCCCGCAGACCGTGTGGTCTGCGGGCGCGGAAGTGTTCCGGTGCGCGGACGGACGTCCGGTGTGTGGGCTGCGAGGGGAGTGGTCAGTGGCCGGATTCGAGTCGCCCTTTCAGGGCCCTGCCGTAGCTCGCGGAGTTCTTCTCCATTTGGGCCCGGTTGGGCTCCACGGTTTCCACGGCGGCCGGGCCGGTGAAAGTCTCGGATTCCGTGTAGCGCGTTCCGCCGTCATGGGGTCGAGGAGGAAGGAATGGTCCCCCGTGACGACGCCGGGGATGCCGCCCTCCCAGGCGAGGCGTCGCGGTGCCTCGTAGTGCAGGACCGTGAAGTCGTACTCCCCGTCGATCTCGGATCCGGTCGACAGACGGGCCCGCAGCACGGTTCCGGGCCGGACTTCGGTGGGCACATCGACGAAGCTCAGGTCGGGGTGCCACTGTGCGTATCCGGCGAAGTCGGTCAGGACCTTCCACACCTCTTCGGGGGAACCTCACGCCCGCCGACAGCAGCGCCGCACGCGGCTTCCCCGGCCCGGAAGAGGCCGCGATGGCCTCGTGCGTGCGCCACCGCGTCCTCAGCGCGCTCCCGCTCTGGGACGGCTGCTTCCTCTGCAATCGGCCGCAGTACTAGCCCGACTCGATTCCACATAAGGCGGAATCTACCGGCGGACTTTCCGCCGTCTCGGCGGGCGCATGCCTTCGCCCGCCGCTGGCTGGTCAGCGGGCTGCTGACCGAACTGCACGACCGGCTGCGCGATGCGGTCCGGGTCAAGGAGGGCCGCAAGATCGATCCGATGGCGGCGATCGTGGACTCGCAGTCGCTGCGGGCGGCGGCAAGCGTGCCGTGCACCACGTCGGGCTGGGACGCTGGGAAGAAGGTGGGCGGCCGTAAGCGGCACCTGGCTGTGGACGCGCTGGGGTTGCTGCTGCTGGTGGTGCTGGTGACGGCGGCGAGCGTGCAGGACCGCGATGCGGATGTGCCGCTGCTGTCCCGGCTTCTTGAGTGCCTTGTGCAGCTCGCTCTCGCCCGCTGTCTCGGACACCTCGCCCCTGGTCACATGCCGGGCTGTGGTAGCGGCCGTTCTTCTCGACGATGGTCATGAACCCGGGGCAGCCGGTGCCGTATTCATGGGCCCCGAGGCAGTAGAGAAGGTCGGGCTTGTAGTTGCGGTGAATCTCCTGCAGGAGCCACGGGCGGTCGGGGTTACCCAGGTCTGGTGCACTCAGGTTGATAGTGATCCCGTGACCGCGTTGCAGCACGTTGTGGGGCATATTTTGAGAGTAAGTACTGTCTCTGACAACAGGGTTGGTTGCCGCAGTCGGGCTGGCCGGTGGCGGTGCCTCCGCCGAAGAGCAACTCCGCCCCCTGAACGCACAGTTTGTCTCCGTGCGCCTGTTGCGCTCGGCCGGGATCAGTTTCGGGGTGTTGCGTGAAGGGGATTGAGCATGTCCTGCGGTTCCTGAGCGGTGGTGAGATGGGGGCGGGAGGATGGGCGGGTGCTGTCCCGGGCCCATGGCCTGACTCATGGTATTTCTGACTGAAGTGTCCTGGTGTCACAGTGTCGGCCGGTGGTCGGGGATGGTGCGTTGTCGGTGCCGGGCCGGCGGGGTGTGTCCCGATAGGGGCCTGTCGATAGTTGTGGCGTCCTCACGATTCTGACCGTCTGACGCGGCCCGGTACCGGCAACGCGACGTGGTATCGGACGGGAGGAGAGGAACGGGCATGTCTGGTGCGACCGTGCCCAGCACGTCGCCTGCTCCCAAGACCGGCCGTCGTCGCCCGGCAGGGGAGGTGGTTCTGGGAGTGGATACGCACCGGGATGCCCACGTAGCCTCGGTGCTCTCAGTGACAGGGGCAGTCCTTGCCACTGGCGAGTTCCCGGCCACCGCGGCTGGATACCGTGATCTGCTGGAGTGGGCCAGGAAGTCGGGAGCCGTGGGGCGGGCCGGGGTGGAGGGGACCGGCTCCTATGGAGCGTCCCTGTCCCGCTATCTGCTGGCCCAGGGTGTGGACGTGTTCGACGTGAACTGGATGGACCGGGCGGATCGCCGGCGGCGTGGCAAGTCGGATCCGCTCGATGCCCAGAATGCGGCGCGAGCCGTGTTGAGCGGGCGGGCCTCCGCTCGGGCCAAAACGGGCGACGGGCCGGTACAGATCGCGCGAATGTACAAACTCACGAAGGCGTCGGCCGTCAAAGCCCGCACCCAGGCCATCAACCAGCTCAAGGCCGTACTCGTCACTGCGGACCCTGTCTTGCGGGAGGAACTGGCCGGACTGGGCAATGCCGAACTCTTCCGTACCTGCGCGCAGTTCACCGATGCGCGTAGTCGCGAGGAGGCTGGCGCGGAGTCAGTGGTGGAGGCCACCCGGATCACGCTGGGCCTTCTGGCCCACCGGATCGGCCAGCTCTCCGAGGAGGTCCGCGACGTGGAGGCTCGTCTGACCCGGCTTGTGGAACGGCATGCCCCGCAGCTGCTCGACGTGGTGGGGATCGGCCCGGACACAGCGGTCACGTTGCTAATCACGGTGGGGGACAACCCGGAACGGCTGGACAGCGAGGCGTCGTTCGCCGCGCTGTGCGGTGTCAGCCCTGTCGAGCGTTCCTCGGGACGCAGGCAATTCCGTCGCCTCAATCGCGGCGGCGACCGGCAGGCCAACGCCGCGCTTCACCGCATCGTGTTCACCCGCCTGCGGGTCGACCCGCGCACTCAGGACTACTACGAGCGGCGGATCAAGGAGGGCAAGACGCGGCGCGAAATCGTCCGCTGCCTCAAACGCTACGCGGCCCGGGAGGTCTTCCACCTGGTAAAACAGCTACAGTCAGCCCCCCCGCTCATAGGGGCTGTGATACGGCGAGGCCCCGCCTGGGGGCTTTGCGTGGAGCCGTGAGACGACGAGGCCGCACCGGAGAGCGCCGGCGCGGCTTCGTCATGAGAGCGGCTGCGCTGTCGGACACGATGCGGTCGGCGCGTCATGTTGCCCGTGTCCCTGTGACGCTTTCGGGGTGCGCCTACTTTGCGATTGCACTCGCACATGCGTCTGAAGAGCCGGTTCCAGCAGAGTGAACCGCTCCGGGACCGGTGGAGCCTTCACCAGACCCGGAGCGATTCACTGCCGGAGTCGGCCGGGGCCCCTCGAGGGGGCCCGGTCCGGGTGCCCGTCGAGGCCGGCTCGCCCGTCTCAGACGACCAGCCACTGTTGGTTCGTCCCGGAGTCGCAGCTCGACTGGTCCAGGGCCGCTCCGTTGGCGGTCGACGCCCCGGCGACTTCGAGGCATCGGCCGCTGCTGGCGTTCGTGAAGGTGACGTACCCACCGATGACCGGCCTCTTCGTCCAGAGCTGCTGTGCGCCGCCGTTACAGGTCGACTGGTCGACCACAGCGCCGTCGGCGGTGGAGGCGCCGCCGACTTCCAGACACTTCCCGCTGTTGACGTTGACCAGCCGGTAGGCGGACCCGACGGGGGTCGGCACCCATTGTTGGTTGGTTCCGGAGTTGCAGTTCCCGGAGTTCACGGCTGCCCCGTCAGCGGTGCTCGCGTACCAGACGTCGGCGCACTTGCCGCTGTTGCGGTTCAGGAGGTGGTTGTTCGCGGAGCCCAGCGGGGCGGCCAGGACGGGCCAGCCGGCCGCGAAGGTGACCTGGCGGATGTCGAGGGTCTCCTGCCCGTTGTTGTTCCCGTCGTAGTAGTGGTACGCGAGGTACTTCGACGTGCCGTCGTCGTAGGCGTCCGCGCCCCCGGCCGCCACCTTCGGGTAGGCGCCGGCGAGCACGGGGGTTCCTCCGCCGGCGGCCATGTCCACGCCGTTCTGGTCGAGGTAGGGCCCGGTGATGCTGGTGGACCGCCCGACCACGGTGTAGTAGGTGCTGTTGACCCCGCTGCAGCAGGTGCCCTTCGAGCCGAAGAGGTAGTAGTAGCCGCCGTTGAGGATGATCGTCGGGTTCTCGATGCCGACGGCGATGTGCCAGAGGTTGTTGTCGGTCGTGGACAGCTTGCCCGTGGACTGGTCCAGCACGTGCATGTAGGTGCCGGAGCCGGTCCAGGACCCCCAGGAGATGTAGAGGCGGCCGTCGGGCCCCCAGTCGACGTTGGGGTCGATCGGGTAGTTGACGTCGGTGACCATGCCCTGGTCGGTCCAGGGGCCTTCGATGTTCGTGGCGGTGGCGAGGCCCATGACCGCATACGAAGAACCCCAGAGCGAACCGGCGTAGTACAGGTGGTACGTGCCGTTGAAGTACTTGATGTCCGGGGCCCAGGTGTTCGGCGGCGTGGAACCGAGCTTGGCCGTGATCCAGGACGGGGTGGAGTCCCAGACGTTGCCGATCTTGGTCCAGCCGGTTGCCGCCGTGCTGTCGCACGTTCTGCGTTCGGTGATGGAGCCGCTCGGGTTGAGCGAGTCGTGCTCGAACCCGGTGGAGAACCCGTAGTAGCAGCTGCCCACCTTGATGACGGACGGGTCGTGCATCCGGGTGTCCCCGCTGAGAGCGTGCGCCTGGCCGGCTGCGACCAGGCCCAGAACGGCCAGTGCGGCGGCCAGCAGGGCGGCGAGGGTGGGATGGACGCGCCGTCGGCGGGCTGCGGGGCGTGGGCCTCCGCTGCGTTGGCTGGTCATGCGCAACTCCTTTGTGTGGCTGACGCGAGGTTCGGCCGCGCAGCCGGCGGTCGGTGGTCGTCGGTCGGCTCGCCATGGTCGGTCCGTGGTGGCCCGCCGCCCGATACGGCCGCCTCCCGGCCCCGTGCTCGTGAGGCGGGCACGGGGGCACGGGGACGGGGGCGAAGGCCGGGCGAGGAGCAGTGCCGGGCGGCGGCTGATGGCCGCCCGACCGGCTCGCGTGAACGGCGCGGGCGCAGGTGGGCGTTCTGCCGTGGGGTGCCTTGGCCGACCGGCCGCCTGCTGGAAAGCGCGGCTAGTTGATCTTCGTGATCGCCCACCGCTGTGCGGACGCCGTCGAGGTCGACTCCTGGTCCAGCAGGGCTCCGTCGCCGGTCGATGCGTTGGTCACTGACAGAGCCAGTCCGCTGGCACGGTTGACCACCTGGTACTTGCCGGCTCCGGTGTCGACCAGGGACCACTGCTGGGACGTTCCGCCTGAGGCCGGCTTCTGGACGACCGCGCTGCCGCTGCTGGTGCCCCCGGCCGAGTCGAGGAGGTCGCCCGAGGCCGCGTTCGTGATCGTGTAGTAGGAGCCGGTCTGGGTGAAGGTCCAGTACTGGTCCGGATGGTTAACGTTGCGGTACTGGTCGGCCTGTGTTCCGTCGCCGCTTCCGACCACCTCCGCGTACTTTCCGCTGTTGACGTTGGCCATCACGAACTGTCCGCTGGTGAAGTCGGGAGCCGCGGTCTGGATGAGGTTCCATCGCTGGTTTGCCGAAGACGTGAGCGGCGCCTGGGTGACCTGCTCGTTCGTCGAGGTCTGACCGTTCGCGTCGGTCGCCATGGTCAGCGCCAGGTCACTGCGCCGGTTGGTGATGGTGTATCCGCCCGCCGGTGCCGGTTCGACCGACCAGTCCTGCTCCGCACCGCCCGTCGACGTCCACTGGATCTCACCGGCGCCCGACGACAGCGATCCACCGGGGACGGCGAGGTACTTGCCGCTGAAGGTGTTCAGGATGCGGTAGTACCCGTTGCTCTGGAGAAGGAACTGCCAGTTGTGGTCCGGGGTTCCGTTGTCCGGCGCCTGGACGACCGAGGACCCGGAATTGGCGTTGGGCACGCCCAGCACCTGGGAACTCAGGACGTTCTGGACCTTGTAGCCGGCGCCTGTCGAGATACCGCCGCCGTAGTCGTCGATGCCGTAGGTCACCTTGTTCGTGCCGTTGGTGGTCAGCACGCCGCCTCGCGTGACCAGCAGGCTCTTGCCGTCGGCGAGGGGGAGCAGCCCGCGGCTGTAACCCGAAACAGTGTTGGAGAACATGCGCACCCAGGTCGCCCCGTTGTCGGTGCTCTTGTACAGCTGCTGGTCGCTGTACGCCTGTACGACGATCGTGCCGTTCGGGCCGCCCGTCGGAAGCCAGGTGACGTACGGATTGCCTCCGGGGCGAATGTTGTCCGTGGTCACGAGCTGCGTTCCGGTGACCGATCCGAAGGTCTCCGGATTGGACGCGATCTTGTAGTACACGGGACAACTGCTGCTCGACGCGTTGCAGACCTCGTAGGTGAGCATGTAGTTGCCATTGCCGAGGCGCGTGACGATCGCCATTCCCGGCCGGGCGCTGTAGTCCGCGTACGTGACATCGTCGACCTCGGACGACCAGTTGACGCCGTCGGTCGTCGTGAAGTGGGCGAGCTTCTGGCCGTGTGCGGGGTCCCGCTGGTCCGAGATGTAGGCGATGAGCTTGTTGTTCGCCACGAGGAAGAACGGTTCCCACACGGGAGTGTGCCCGTTGGAGGCGACCGCGTCTCCGCCGGTGGCGATGGAGCTGACGAAGCTCCAGGTCACACCGTGATCGGTGCTGGCGTACATGTCGATCTTGGTTTTGGAGTTGTCGGTGGGGATGGAGTCACCCGCCGCGATGATCGTGCCGGCGGGGAACGAGCCGACCGCCTGCGGAAGCTCGTAGAGGACGGGTTCGAGCTGGATGTTGTTCCAGGAGTTGACCTGGTCGTGGATCGTGGAGATCTGTGTCCAGGTGCGCCCCGAGTCGGTGCTGCGGTACACCGGCATGCCGTTTCCGGAGTACTGCTCGAAGGACGCCAGCAGTGTGCCGTTGGAGTCGGTGCTGTGCTGGAGCCGGATGGCGTGGGCGTAGAGCGAGCCATAGGAGGGGGCCCCGCTCGGCGGCTGCCACATGACGCCGCCGCTGTAGGTGACGGCGTGGGCGGACACGGCCGGTATCGCGAAGGGCGCCAGGGCGGCCACGGCGCCGATGGCGGCGGCCTTTGCCCACGATCTTCTGTTCTTGTGCATGGGTGGGTAACTCCCTCGGCGGTGAGAGAAGGACGGCGAGGACGGCGCGCGGGCGGGGAGCTCGCTGTGTGCTCCGGACGGAGAACGGCAGCTGATCGGCCGAGCCATGGCCGGCGAGAATCCGGGACCGTCAACGCTTGGGATGGGGGATGCGAGAGGTGGGGGTCGGGATTGAAGCGCATCAATCCCTTCAGCGGTGCGAGGCTGGCACCCTCTGTGCCGCTCGTCAAGAGTCTGCGCAGTGATTGCGCAGGCGAGGCTCGGTGCGTAGAGGGGTGATTCCTCGGGCGGCGGTCGGACGCCGGTCGGGCGGCGGCTGAGCTCGGGAGCGTCCGGCGACTCGCCCGTCACCCGGGAAGGTGTGCCGTGACCTCGGTGTCCGTGCCCGTACCCGTCGTGCCGAAGTGCGGGGCCAGGAAGGAGCATTGGAGCGCTTTAACGGAAGCATGTATCCTGCGCGTGTCCACCCCAGCCTGGTCACGTCAATGTCGTGTTCAGGTCGAACGAGACCGGAAGTCGAGGAGCGTCGTGGCAGCCGCAGGTCCACGAGCAAATGGACACGCCGGTCCGAGCATGCAGGACGTCGCCAAGGCGGCGGGCGTCTCGCTCGGCACGGTTTCCAACGTGCTGAACCATCCGGCCAAGGTCAGCCCGGTGACGGCGCAGCGCGTGCGCGAAGCCATCTCCCGGTTGGGTTTCGTGCGCAACGACGCGGCCCGGTCGCTGGCGTCCGGGTCGAACGACAGTGTCGGGCTGGTGCTGGCCGACATCGAGAACTCGCTGTTCATCGACATGGCGCACGGCGCCCAGGAGGCGGCACGCGCGGCCGGCCTCAACCTGCTGCTCGCGAACACCACGTGCGACATGGGGCTCCAGGACGAGTACCTGGATCTCTTCGACGAGGCCCGGGTCACCGGAGTGCTGCTGGCCCCGATGGAGGACTCCACCGACGGCATCGCCCGGATGCGCTCGCACGGACGCCAGATCGTGCTGCTCAACTTCGCGCCCAAACCGGGCACGTGCTGCTCGGTGCTGGTCAACAACGAGCACGTGGGGTATCTCGCGGCACGCCACCTCATCGACACCGGACGCACCAGGCTGGCCTACGTCGTCGCACATGACGACTACCAGCCCGTGCGTGACCGGCGCAGGGGAGTGCGCGCGGCGGTCGAGGAGGCCGGCGCCCGCGTGACGCTGGAGGAGATCGACAGCGGCGGCCTGACCACGGCACACGGGCACCTGGTCGGCAAGGACCTCGCCCGGCGGAAACCCGGCGACCTGCCGGACGGCCTCGTCGTCGTCGCCGACGAGCTGGCCAACGGCATCATCCACGAGCTGCACACGGTGGCAGGAATCGGCGTACCCGACCAGATCGCGGTCGTCGGTTGCGAGAACAACCGCACGGCCGGTTCCGCAGCGGTGCCCCTGACCGCGGTGGACCTGCCCGGGCGGGCGATGGGGCAGGAAGCGATGCGGCTGCTGATGGACGAGGTGGCCTCGGGCGAGCAGCATCGGCATGCCACCGTCGTGCTGGAGCCGGAGCTGATCATCCGCACCAGCGCGCCGCGCTGAGCAGCGGAGTCTTCCGCCGGAGTTGTCCCGTACCCCGAGCTCTGCCCCCGAGTCCCGCACCGGTGCTCTGCCTCGAAGGGAGCTCGGCTTCCGCAGTTCTGCCCGAAGTCCCGCCCCAGCGTGCGCACCACACGAAGCCGGAGCCGGAGCCGGAGCCCGCACCCGCCTTCGCCCCAGGGCCAGGCCCGTGCCCTCAGCCAGGCCCCTCGCCGTGCCCGATTCCTGTCGTCGTGCACACATTGCGGTTCGGAAATACCGACGAATCATCCTTGACACGGCCGTGTAGCGGGCCGTAGGTTCCGGGCAACATTGAAGCGCTTCAAAGCGCTGTGCACCGCGAGGAGCAACCCCGTGCACCACACCCTCAAGCCCCGAAACCTCGCCATCCTGGCGACCGCCACCACCGCTGGCCTGCTGCTGAGCGGCTGCGGCGGCGGCACGAGCGCGTCGAGCAGCGGCGCCAAGGCGTACACCCTCACCATCAACGACGACAACCACATCGTCCAGCAGGAGCTCAAGACCCTGAGCACCGGCGCGTGCAAGACGCAGGACGCCGCTCTGCCGCTGAAGATCCAGACGCTGCCGATCAGCAACGTCGACCAGAAGGTGCAGCTTCTCGCCGGGCAGGACGCGCTGCCCGTGCAGTTCGCGGCGGGAGGCACCCCGCAGCTCACCAAGACGCTGGACAAGGCCGGCCAGGTCCTCGACCTCGAGAAGACGCTCAAGGACCTCGGGGTCTGGGACGACATCCAGCCCGCCGCGGTCAAGACGGTGCAGAACCTGTACGGCAAGTTCAACGTGATGCCCTACCAGTTCAACATCGAGGGCATCTGGTACAACAAGAAGCTTCTCGCCGCCCACCACATCGCCGTCCCGACGACGTACGACGAGCTGGTCGCGGCTGCGGCAAAGCTGAAGGGCGCGGGCGTCACCCCGTTCTCCGCGGCGGGCAAGGAGGGGTGGCCCCTCACCCGTCTCATCAGCGGCTACCTCTACCGGGAGCTGGGCCCTGACGCCCTGCAGGCGGTCGCGGACGGCAAGGCGAAGCTGACCGACCCCGAGTACGTCAAGGCCGCGCAGGCTATCGCCGACCTCGGCAAGGCGGGCTACTTCGGCAAGGGCGTCGGATCGATCGACTACGACACCGGGGTGCAGCAGTTCCTGACCGGCAAGGCCGCCATGTTCTACATGGGCAGCTGGGAGCTCGGCGACTTCAACGACAAGACCAAGAACAAGATCGGTGCGGACAACGTCGGCTTCATGCCGTTCCCGACCGTGTCCGGCGGCAAGGGGTCCGCGGACCAGATTCCGGCCAACGTCGGTCTCCCGGTCGCCGTCTCCGCGAAGGCGTACAACGCCAAGGTCGGCGACTGGCTCTCCTGCACCGCGAAGAACTACGGTGCCGGCTCGCTGAAGGACCAGGGCACGATCTCCGGGTTCAAGCCCAAGGGCGACACGGGCACGCTGCCGCCGCTCACGCAGCAGGTGCAGGACACCATCTCGAAGACCACGACCAGCACCCTGTGGTTCGAGGCGCTGTTCAACACGAAGGCGACCGAGACCAGCCAGACGAACGCCGCGCCGCTGGTCAACGGGTCCCTCTCCGCGAAGGACTTCATGCAGAAGATCCAGACGGACCTGGACAACGGCTGACCCGTCCGCCGCCACCCGCGAACCGTTCCGAACCCTTCGTGAAAGACCTGAAAGAGCCGACATGCGTTCCGTTCTGGGAGACCGCCGCGCCCTCGCCATCCTGCTGGGTCCGGCACTGCTCGTGTACACACTGGTGATGCTCGTACCGATGGGCTGGTCCCTGGGCTACACCTTCTTCAAGGGGAACGTCATCGAAGGGTTCACCTTCGACGGGTTCGGCAACTTCGAGAAGCTGTGGCACGACCCGCAGGCGCACTCGGCCCTGTGGTTCACCTTCAAGTACGGGGTCGTCGTCAGCGTCGGGCAGGTGCTCTTCGGATACCTGCTCGCCCTGCTCTACGTGTTCGTGCTGCGCAAGTCGTCCGCGCTCATCCGCACGCTGGTGTTCTTCCCGGTGATCCTGCCGACCGTCGCCGTGGCCCTGATGTTCCAGAAGCTCTTCGCCGTCGCACCGCAGAACGGCCTGGCCAACACCGCCATCGAGGCGCTGGGCATCCACCACGGGGACTGGTTCGCCAGCGGCGGAGGGGCCTTCCTCGTCCTGGTCGTGATGGACGTATGGCGCTCCATGGGCTTCTACGGCGTGCTCATCTACGCGGGACTGCTCGACATCCCCGAGGAGACGATCGAGTCGGCGCGCATGGACGGCGCCACCGGATGGCGACTGATCCGGCACATCGTCCTGCCGCTGTCCTGGCCGGTGGTGCTGTCGTCCGTGGTGTTCAGCATCAACGGCACGCTCAAGGTGTTCGACTCGGTCCTGGCCCTGACCAACGGCGGCCCGGGCAGCGACACCACACCCCTGACCCTGTACATGTTCCGCACCGCGTTCTCCTACGGCGACTACGGCTACGGCAGCACCATCGCGTCACTGCTCACCGTCGTCTGCCTGGGCGTCTCCCTGATCATCTTCCGCTTCTCGCGCCGCGACCCGACCAAGGGCTGAACTCCGATGACCGACTCCCTGACGGCACCGCCGCGGGAACTCCTCACCCGCCCGCCCACGGCGCCCCGGCAAAAGGGCCGCCACACCCGGCCCCTGGTGCGCAACACACTCGTCGCCCTGCTGCTGGTGATCGAGGTGGCACCGCTGCTGTGGCTGCTGCTGAGCTCCTTCAAGACCCAGTCCGAGTTCGTCAACGACCCCGCCTGGTCGCTTCCGAAGAGCTGGGGCCTGCACAACTACACCGAGGCGTGGACGACCGGGCACGTCGCCCTGTACATCCGCAACAGCCTTCTGGCCACCGTGCCCTCGCTCGCCCTCATCATCCTGCTCGGCGTCGCCGCGGGCTTCGCCCTGGAGGTGATGGTCTGGCGCGGACGCCACAAGGTCCTGCTCGTGTTTCTCGTCGGCATCATGGTGCCGAGCCAGATGATCCTGCTGCCGTTGTTCCGGGTGTACTTCCAGACCGGCCTGTCCGGGACTCTGTGGCCCCTCATCCTCACCTACACCGCGGCCGGCCTCCCGCTGACCGTCTTCATGATGGCCACCTACTTCCGGTCGATCCCGCGCGAGGTCTTCGAAGCCGCCACCCTCGACGGGGCGAGCATCCTCAAAGCCTTCTGGCGGATCGCCTTCCCCATGGTCCGCAACGCCGTCTTCACGGTGGGGCTGGTGCAGTTCTTCTTCATCTGGAACGACCTGCTCATCTCGCTCACCTTCACCACCAACGACGACCTGCGCACCATCCAGGTGGGTCTGCTCAACTTCACCGGACAGTACGGCGAGACGGCCTACGGACCACTGTTCGCCGCGATCAGCATCAACGTGGTCGGCGCCCTGGTGCTGTACCTGCTCATCAACCAGCGCATCATCAAGGGCCTGACCGCGGGCGCGGTGAAGGGATGAACCACGAGCTGAAACCGGCGGTCGCCACACCGACCGCGGAACACCACCGGGAACCTCTCGGCATCGGTGAGCCCGCCCCCCGCGTCTCCTGGAAGACGACCGCACCGGCCGGCTGGACGCAGCAGGCCTACCAGATCGAGGTCACCCGCAAGGACGGGACCCACCGCACGGACTGGGTGACCTCCAAAGACTCCGTGCTCGTCGACTGGCCCTGCGACAGGCCACTGGCATCACGGGAACGCGCCGCGATACGCGTGCGGGTCCGCGGGAGCGACGGCACGGCCAGTGACTGGAGCCCGGCCCTGCACCTGGAAACAGGACTGTTGGAGCCGGCGGACTGGACGGCGTACGCGATCTCACCGCAGTGGCAGTCACTGGAGTCGCCCGACGGCGACCGGCGCCCGCCGCTGTTGCGCAAGGACTTCCACGCCGGTGCGGAGGTGGAGCAGGCGCGGCTGTACGTCACCGCCCACGGCTTGTACGAGATCGAGATCAACGGCCGGCGGGTCGGCGACCACACCCTCGCGCCCGGCTGGACCAGCTACGACCACCGGCTGCGCTACCAGACCCACGACGTCACGGAACACCTGCGTGCCGGTGACAACACGATCGGCGCGTGGATGGCCGACGGCTGGTACCGCGGACGGCTGGGCTTTCACGGCGGCCACTCCAACCTCTACGGCGACCGGCTCGCCCTCCTCGCCCAACTCGAGATCGTCCACCGCGACGGAACCCGTACCACCATCGGCACCGACACCTCCTGGCGAGCCGCCCACGGGCCGATCGTCTCCTCCGGCCTGCTCGACGGCGAGACCCACGACGCCCGGGACGAACGGCCCGGCTGGTCCAGCCCTGGTTTCGACGACGGCGACTGGTCACCGGTCGACATCGTCACCCGGGACCCGGCGAGGCTGGTCGCCCCCACCGGGCCGCCCGTGCGCTGCACCGAGGAGATCACCCCGGCCCGGGTGACCGCCCTCGACGGCGACCGCCTCCTGGTGGACTTCGGACAGAACCTCGTCGGCAGGGTCCGTATCACCGTGACCGGGCCGGCCGGGCACACGGTCGTCGTCCGTCACGCCGAGGTGCTCCAGGACGGAGAGCTGTGCGTCCGCCCCCTGCGCGACGCCACCTCCACCGACCGGTACATCCTCCGGGGCGGGGACCGGGAGACATGGGAACCGCGCTTCACCCTCCACGGCTTCCGCTACGCCGAGATCACCGGCTGGCGCGGCGGCGACCCCCAGCGCGACATCGTCGCCCGCGTCCACCACACCGACATGGCCCGCACGGGCTGGTTCGAATGCTCCGACGAGCAGGTCAACCGGCTGCACGAAAACGTGGTGTGGAGCCTGCGCGGCAACTTCGTCGACGTTCCCACCGACTGCCCCCAGCGAGACGAGCGGCTCGGCTGGACCGGCGACATCCAGGTCTTCGCGCCCACCGCCGCCTTCCTGTACGACTGCCACGGCATGCTCGCCTCCTGGCTGCGCGACGTCGCCGTCGAACAGCACGACGACGGCACCGTCCCCTGGTACGTACCCACCATCCCCGGCGGCCCGCAGTGGACACCGGCCCGACCCGGCGCCGGCTGGGGCGACGTCGTGACGCTGACCCCGTGGGCCCTGTACCAGGACTCCGGCGACACCGGCCTGCTGGCCGCCCAGTACGACAGCGCACGCCGCTGGGTCGATCTCATCACCGAGCTCGTGGGCCCGTCGGGCCTGTGGAACCGCGGCTACCAACTCGGCGACTGGCTCGACCCCTCCGCACCCCCGGACGACCCAGGCGCCGGCCGCACCGACCGCCACCTCATCGCCACCGCCTACTACGCCTGGTCCACCGCGCATCTGGCACGGATGGCCGAAGTCCTCGGGCGCGACGACGACCGGCAGCACTACGAGCAGCTCGCGCAGCGCATACGCCAGGCTTTCATCGATGCCCACGTGCTTGCCTCCGGCCTGATGACCAGCGACACCCAGACCGCGTATGCCATCGCCCTCCAGTTCGACCTCCTGCCCGGTCAGGCAGCGCGGGACGTCGCCGGACGGCGTCTGGCCGAACTGGTCGCTGCAGGCGACCACACCATCCAGACGGGATTCATCGGCACCCCACTCGTCACACCCGCGCTGAGCTCCACGCACCACACCGACACCGCCTACAACCTGCTTCTCCAACAGGAGTGCCCCTCCTGGCTGTACGCGCTCAAGCACGATGCCACCACCATCTGGGAACGCTGGGACAGCATGCTCCCCGACGGGACCGTCAACCCGGGCGAGATGACCTCCTTCAACCACTACGCCCTGGGCGCGATCGCCCAGTGGCTGCACACCACGGTCGCCGGCCTGACCGCTGCCTCACCCGGCTACCGTGACATCGTTTTCCGCCCACGACCGGGCGGAGGCATCACTTCGGCCGCCGCCGCCCACGAGTCGCCGTACGGGCGCGTGGCCATACGGTGGGAGCTGCACGCCTCGGGCATCAAGGTGCACACGACAGTGCCCACCGGCGCGAAAGCACAGATCGACTGGCCCGACGGAGGCGTGACCACCCTGGCGCCCGGCACCACCACCACGACCTGGCGGTCACAGCGCACCACCGACCGGTCCACCTCCACGTCCACCTCCGCCGCCATACCGGCAGACCTCACCTGAGTGCCGGCGGTCGCTGCGTCGGCTTGGCGCGGAAAGCGGTCACCCATGCCGGCCACCACATCGGCCCCCCGTCCCACGGCGCCTGATCAGCCACTTCTCGATCACGCCGAGGACGGGGACACGGGGGCAGGCCGTCCGACGTCAGGCCGCAGCGCCCCCGCACCGCGCCGTATCCCTGAAGTCTCGGTCTGACGAGTGGCGAACCAGCGAAAGGAACTCGGGCTGTCCGACGGAGCCCTCGCCCAGATCACCACGACACGCGGCGCCGGTCAACGGCCCTGTCAGGCGAGGAGTGAGCGATGACTGCCCGTCAGCTGTTGGTGAGGGCGGCGTCGTACTGCTCGTCGGTGACGGGCTCCAGCCAGACGGTGCCATCGCCGTTGTCGTCGCCGACCACGAGGGCGATGTGCGACATGAGGGTGGTGTCGGTCGCTCCGTGCCAGTGCTCCTCACCTGCCGGGCACTTGACGGTCTCACCGGCGCTGATGCGTACGACACTGCCGTCGCGGGTGCCGACCAAGCCGACACCGTCGGTGACGTACAGCACCTGGCCGTTGGCGTGGGAGTGCCAGTTGGTGCGGGCGCCGGGGGTGAAGCGCACCAGGCCGGCCGCAAGGCGGGCGGGCTCGGTGGGTGCCTCGATCATGTTGAGGTAGACGTCACCGGTGAAGCGCTCGGCGGGGACCTTCATGGTGGGCGTGGAGGTGATGTGTTCCATGGCTCTACTCCTTGATCGTCACTGTGGTGGGAGTGGTGCGAGGGAAATGCGAGGGAGGGCTGATCAGGCGGCGTTGTGCTCGTCGGCGATCTTCTTGAGCTGGTTGATCGCGGTCATGGCGTTGGGCCAGCCCGCGTAGAAGGCGAGGTGGGTGATGGCCTCGGACAGCTCCTCGACGCTCAGGCCGTTGTCCAGGGCGACGCCAAGGTGGTAGCCGAGCTGCTCGGAGCGGTAGAGGGCGGCCAGCACGCTCACGGTGACCAGGCTGCGGTCGCGCGGGGAGAGCTCGGGACGCTCCCAGACGTCGGCGAAGAGGACCTCGTCGGTGACCTCCACGAGCTTGGGCGCGATGGCGGCGAGTTCCTGGGGCGCGGACTGCTTCGGCATGCGGTGACTCCTTGATCAAAACGGTGCGGGGCGGTCAGGACCCCTGTGTGGCGGGCCGGTCCTCCGGCAGCCGCCACAGCCCGGTTTCCGGGGTCTCAGCTGCTGCCGATATCGAGGAAACCGCGGATCGCAGGGGCGGGGGAGGGCCTGGGCTTACAGGTACTGACAGGGCCCCCCACCCGTGCTCCGTCCGGCTTAGCCTGGAACGCGTGATTACCGAGAGCGACATCCGAGCATTCCTGGCCTCCCGCCGCGCCAAGATCACCCCGCAGCAGGCCGGGCTGCCCGCCTACGGTGGAAACCGGCGGGTGCCGGGGCTGCGCCGCGAGGAAGTCGCCCTGCTCGCCGGCGTCAGCATCGACTACTACGTCCGCCTGGAACGCGGCCACATCGCCGGAGCCTCCGAGGAAGTCCTCGACGCCGTCGCAAACGCCCTCCAGCTCGACGACGCCGAACGCGCCCACCTCTATGACCTGGCCCGCGCCGCCGCCAAACGCCCCGCCCGCCGCAGGCCCGCCCGCGGTCCCCTCCCGGACAGCGTCCTGCGCGTCCTGGAGTCCATGACCGACTCACCGGCCTTCATCCGCAACGGCCGCCTGGACATCCTCGCCGTCAACTCCCTCGGTCGGGCCTTGTACGCACCCCTGTACGCCGACGATGCTCCGCACCCGGTCAATATCGCCCGCTTCCAGTTCCTCGACCCGCGGGGCCGGGACTTCTTCCCCGACTGGGAGGAGTCCCTGAACACCACCGTCTCCCTGCTGCGCACCGAGGCCGGACGCGCCCCGCACGACAGTGACCTCACCGGACTCGTCGGCGAGCTCGTCACACGCAGCGAGGAGTTCCGCACCGCCTGGGCCAAGCACAATGTGCGCCTGCACCACACTGGCCGCAAGTCCTTCCACCACCCCGCCGTCGGCGCCCTCACCCTGGACTTCGACGCGATGGAACTGCCCGCGCAGCCCGGCTTGACCCTCACCGCCTACTCCGCCGCGCCCGGTACCTCCGAGGGCGACGCCCTGCAACTCCTCGCCAGCTGGGCGGCCACCGAGAAGACATCGCCCACCAGCAGCCCCGGCACCGCCGATCAACAGAATCGGTGAACACCGCGTGGTGCTCACGGAACGCACCCCGCCCAGCTGACCGAGCACGGCCCGGTGCTGGAGATGCTCGCCGGGCCGCTGCCCGGCATCTACGACCCCACCGGCCCCGGCAGGCTGCTGTTCGACTTCTTCGCAACGATGGCGGAGACGGAGCGGGAGAACATCGGGGAGCCGCTGGAGGGCCTGGAGACCGCGGCCCTCAAGGACAGTGAATCCTTTCCAACCTCACGTGCCAGCCGGGCAGTTGGGCTGAAAGAGAGATGAACGCCAGGTGTTTGCGATCCGCCCGTGCCCTCGGGGAGTGCACGGGCGGATCGCTCACCGATGGTTCACACCAACGGCTACCGGTGCGCGGCTACGGCGTGACGGTCAACACCGTGTGCCCGAGGGTGGTCGACCCGTCGCCGTACTCGACGGCGCCGACGTACCGCTGGCCGCGTTTCGCGTCCGGCCACGACACCGTGACCTGCGGACGGTCACCCGTCGAGACCTTCTGCTCGGTCGGGGTGACCGTGGCTGTCACGGCCGGGGTGCCCTGGCCGACCTTCCAACTCCACAGGGTGTACTGCTGGCTGGTGGTGCCGGCCGGCAGTTCGTACTGGAGGACGTAGACGTCGTAGTCGCCGGGCGGCAGGTCGACGTGCTCGTCGGAGCCGGGGCCGGGCCAGTCGCCGATGTGGTTGCCGTTTGTGTCGAAGGCGTACAGGTCGAGATTGCTGCCGGGGACGTGGTCCGCGGAGGTGATGGCGAACCGGGTGAACGGGGTGCCTGCGGGGACGTGGACGTGGTGTTTCACGACGGCGTCGTTGGTGCGCTGACTCTGTGTGAAGTCGGCCTGGTCGGTGCCCGTGAGGGTGCCGGTGGTCTTCTCGCCGGTGTAGAGGGACGCCTTCGCGGTCAGCTCGCCGTTCCAGTCGACTGCGGGCCTCAGCGTCGCGGAGTCACCACCGGTGACCACGGCCTCTTTCGGGGCGGACAACGGTACGGAGCGCAGGGCGACCGGGCTGGTGACCTCGTGGTGGCTGTGCGCGTCGCTCCACGTCAGGGAGCCGAAGGACCAGGCGTTGTGGGCCGCACTCGTACGCTCGAAGGTCACCTTGTACGACGCCGACGCGCCCGGCGTGACCGTCAGCCGCTTCGGGGTGACCTCGGCGCGGAAGCCCGGCGGGGTCTGGAGCTTCGCCCTGTACGTGGCGGTGCGCGCCGAGACGTTGGTGACCGTGCGCGCCACCGTCTGACCGGCCAGCAGGTCACCGACCGCGATCGACGGATAGTTGAGGTCGCTGGGGTCGGTCTTCGTGGCCGTGGCGCAGGCATCGGTGCCGTCCTCGGTGGTCGGCTTCTGGCCGATCGCGCAGAGGTAGGCGGTCCAGTCGGCGGAGGTGGAGCCGTAGACCAGGCCGGGGTCGGCCGCCCGGGTGACTCGGGGCAGGCCCGCGCCGTAGTCGAGGGGCGAGGCGGAGTCGGACAGTTCGCGGCCGATGGGGTCGCCGTTCTCGTCGGTGGGCGTGGCCGTCGTCATCAGCGCCGACTTGATCTCCATCGGTGACCAGCCCGGGTGCAATTGCCGCAGCAGGGCGGCGAGGCCGGCGATGTGCGGGGACGCCATCGAGGTGCCGTCGGAGAAGCTGAACCGGCCGGGGTAATAGCTGGTGCTGCCGGGCACCACGCCCGCCGGGATGGTCTGACCGAAGGAGGCGATGTCCGGCTTGAGCAGGTCGCCGTCGCTGAAGTGGTCCGGGCCGCTGGAGGAGAAGGAGAGGATCTCCCGGGTGGCCCGGTGGCTGCTCTGGGTGGGCGTGAACCGGGCGGTCGCGCCGGCCTGGGAGGCGTATGCGTGGACTGCCTTCGCGTCCTCGAGGTCGAGTTGGATCAGGGGCACCGAGAAGACGTACGGGGGCAGGAACTCGTCGTAGGCCGGGGTGTCGGTGAGTACGAGACCCTTGCCGCCGACCGCCAGGACCTCGTCCGACTTGTCGTCCTCCCAGATGCCGGCACCGCCTCGGTCGCAGACGATGATCTTGCCCTTCGCCCGTGCCGGATCGAGCGTGCCCGGCGCGCACAGCGCGGCCCGGCCGGCGTCCGAGCCGTCCTTACGTACGGCGGCTGCCTCGACCAGCGGGGCAGAGCCGGCACCCGGGTTCAGGCCGACGCGGGTGTAGCGGCGGCCGTCGCCGAGGACCAGGGAGGTGGTGTACTGGGTGTCGTGTGACGACGCGGCGACCGTCGTGACCCACGGGCCGGTGTGGTGCACGGAGTCCGGGCCGCCGTTGTTGGCGGCAGCGGCGATGAACACGCCCGCCTTGGCCGCGTTGAACATGGCCTCCATGTCGGGCTGCTCGGTGAGTGTGCCGGTGATGGAGAAGTTGATGACGTCGACGCCGTCCGCCACGGCCCTGTCGATCGCGGCGGTGAGGTCCGCGGTCGGGCAGCCGAAGCCCGGCCAGCACGCCTTGTAGAAGGCGAGGCGGGCAGCCGGGGCGACACCGCTGAGCCGGCCCTCGGCGTTGCTGCCGGGTACCGACGCGGCGACGCCGTGGTTGCCGGCGGCCGTGCTGCCGGTGTGGGTGCCGTGGCTGCTGGTGTCCAACGGTGAGGGGGTGTCTTCGCGGTCCGCAGGGACTCCCGCGCCGAACCACTGTGCGCCGATCACCTTGTTGTTGCAGGTCACCTTGTGCGTGGGGTCGTCGCCCGGGTCACAGTCGCCGTGCCACTTCTTGGCGATGGCCTCGGCGTCGGGGCGCGGATTCGGCAGTGCGGCGAACATCGGGTTCGAGGGGTCGAACCCGGTGTCCACGATCCCGACGATCACGCCTTCTCCGGCGTGCTCGGGGCCGCCCGCCTTCGCCCACAGACCCTTGGCGCCGGAGAGGCCGAGGAGTCGGGGGGTGTCGGGGAACTGGGCGTGGCGGGCCGTACGGGGTGCCTGGGAGCCGGGGGTGTGCGGTGTTCGGGCTTCTGCGGGTGCGGTGAGGGCTGATCGCGCAGCGCTCCGCGCCTCTGAAAGACCTTGGCCCTGGGGGCCGCTCACCCTGTCGGGAGGGGTCGGCTGCTGGGCCGCAGGAGCCGGGACCTTGCCGCCGGCCCCGTCCCGGCCATCGGTCACGGTCCGGATGGAGGTTTCCGCCCGGCCGTCCGTCCTCGGCCCATCGTCCGGACCTGTCGACGCCGGCTGAGCGACCGTGTTGCGGGTCACCGAGACGACACCAGGCGTCGAGGCCAGCTTGGCGGCCTGCCGGCCGGTCAGTTCGGCGGCGAATCCGCTGAACGTGTAGGAGTAGTCGTAGAGCGTCTCGACACCGGGCACGGCGTCGAGGACCCGCTCCCGACGGTCGTCCAGGTGTGCCACGTACTTCTCGACCGTGGCGGAGTCGGCGTCGAGCCGCTTCCCTGCCGTGGGCGCAGTCCGCTGCAGCCGGGGCAGCCCGCCCTCGTACGCGGCGACGGGTGGGTCGGCGAGCTTGACGATGTAGGTGTCGTCGCCGTACCTGCTGTCGCTCCCAGTGGAGTTGGGGTCGGAAGCGGCGGAGGTGGGAGCGATGACCGCCATGAGGGTCAGGGCTCCGGCGAGGAGGGGCGCGAGAGTGGTGATGGCCGCTCTCGGGCGTATGGGTGTGCGTGTCACTTGTGATCCATATCGATCGGGTGCCGCGGATGCGTCGGGCGCCAGGTGTCCGGCCGCCATCCGCCTCTGCGGCTGTGGGGGTGTGCGGGGGCTACGGCGTGACTGTCGAAACCGTGCACCCGAGGGGGCTCGAACCGTCGCCGTGTTCGACGAGGCCGAGGTACCGCGTGGCCTGCAAAGCAGGCCAGGTCAATTTGAGTTGGGGCCCTCGTCCGCAGCCACCGCCGGGAGTGGCAGTGGTGGGGGTGTCGGGTTCGCCCTGGCCGAGCTTCCGGCTCCAGAGCATGTACTGCGAGGTCTCCCTGGCCGGCACGGCACACGCGGTGAGCGCGAGCAACATGGCCAGGTGGTGGCGCACTCCTGCGTGGATCGGAGTTGGGCAAGGGCAGTCCGGATCAGCGATGACGCATTCGGTAGGCACGATCTCTGAACTGACAGATCGCCATGAACCGGGGGTCACGCGGCAACACCGAAGCCTGGACCCCGAATGCGCTCGTCGAAGCCTGGAGGCAGCAAGGTGACTCCGTCGGTCGCGGAGCACATCACAGCCTTCATCAGCTCCGGAGCGGTTCAACGTGCGAGCGCGTCGAGCATCGCCGCGCTCGCGTGGAATGACCGTCCGAGACCTCCGTGGCCTGGATGAGCGCGCCGTCGGGTTCGTAGAAGAGGAAGATCGAAGTCCGGGGATCAGGGGCCAGATGCAGTCGGTCTGAACCTCGATACCAGCGGCCTTGACACGCTGAAACAGGTCATCGATGTCAGGCGCTGTGGGCCCCGGCTCCTTGATGCCGGTCGCCCCGTGGCGCAGGTACTTCGCGCCGGAGTCATCGGAGACGTTCACGATCCGGGTTGCCGCCTTCTTCGCGCCAAGAATGCCGTCGAGCGTCGAGGAGTCGAACCAGTGAAGAGGGCAGCGATCGCGCTGGATCGCTCACCATGATGCAGATGTGATGGAAGGGCACGATTTCCTCTGTGGGGTGAGGGAGGGGGAGCCGCAGGCGCTGGCCAGGTGGCAGTGATCCAGACCGGTCGGCGGCCAACTACCGGCGCTGTTCTGTAACTTCAGCCGCAACGGTAAAACCTGACGCTAATGTCAGGTGCAAGTCTTTCGGGGTGAGACCCCGCGAGGAAACGGGCAGAGGCGGCGGTCGGCTCGGCGAGTGACCGCCCACCACTCAGGTGAGAAGGTCTGTCCCAACCGCCGATCTGTGACGTTCTGCAACTGGCGGAGAGTCAGGGCCATCTTCTCTGCGGACTCGGTCATCACCCCCCCGGTTGACACACAGTTGCACCGGATGCCCTGCTTGCCCCAGTGGGAGGCGACGTGGCGGGTGAGCGCGTTGATCCCGGCCTTGCCGGACTGGTACGCGGCGCGCTGGTGGTCGCCCACGTGTGCAGACGCGGAGGAGGTATTGACGATCGTTCCGCCGCCCTGTGCGAGCGGCAGGTGAACGGCCGCGCGGGGGTGAGCGCGAAGCTGATCAGGTTCACCTCAAGGGTGCGCCGCCAAACGGCTGGATCCAAGTCCAGCAGGCCGCCGTCGCGGCCCAGCACGTCCGCCGAGGCGTTGGCGGCGACGCTGTAGCGCTCGTCGACTCTGCCGGGCCGGTCGACGGCGTTTGTGTCGAACAGGGCGCGTACCGACCGCTCGTCGGCGAGGTCGAACTCGGCGGCGAGGGCGCTTCCGCCGACGTCGCCGATGCGCTTGGCGGTGGCCTGCGCCGCGTCCGCGTTGATGTCGCGATGTCCGGAGCGGCCTGAGGTCACGGAGAGGTCCGTCACTGAATCGGCCCGCCGCACACCACTTGTGGGTGGCGTGCGGCAGGCCCTATCGGGCGGTACCGGGGGCCGATATCAAGCGGGATCGGGAAGGCCGGCGCGGACGGGGTGGCAGTGGTCGGGGTGACTGGGGTCCGTGGCCACAGCGATGATCTCGTCGAGGCGGGCGCGCACTTCCGTCAGGTCGTTGATCTGACGGTCGATGCGGGCCCGTTCGGTGATGAGGCTGTCGGTGAACCCGACGGGCGAATCCCCCTCGTTCATGCACCGCGGCAGAACCTCGCGAACGAGCCTGCTCGACAGGCCGGCGGCGTACAACTGCTGGATCATCCTGACGCGCTCGACCGAGCCGTCCTGGTACTCCCGCTGGCCCCCGGCGGTACGCGTGGGGCCGAGCAGCCGCTGCTCCTCGTAGTAGCGCAGCGCGCGAACGCTCACTCCCGCCTGTTCGGCGACCTCTCCGATTCGCATGGCTGCTCCTTGCTGTTTCGTGTCCCGCCAGAGTTACATCTGACGTCAGCTTTGAGGTTTCAGCCTAATGATGTCGGCGCCCTGAGCCGGGAGGCAGGGTCAGTGGCGGGGCAGAAGCGTGCGCAGGCGTGCGGTGTGCTCGTCGATGGCCTGGGGGCCGTTGCTGGTGAGCAGGCGGACGTCTGCCTCCCAGATGACCTTGATGGCGGTCGGGTTGGTGGTCGTCTGTACCTGGTAGCCGGCGTCCCTGAGGGCTTCGTCGATGAAGTAGCCCATCCGCACCTTCTTGCCGGGGATCTTGAGGTAGCCGTTGCTGAGGACGAAGAGTTCGGCGGATTTGGCGACCGTGGTCACCCGCACGCCGTTGAAGGCGTGCTGGGGGTTGGTGACGACGCTGCCGTCGGGGCTCACCCGGTACTTGGCCGAGGCCATGGCGACGGGGGCGTGGCAGATCAGCGAGATCAGCACCTGGTTCTCCCGCGCGGTGTGCAGGAGTTCACCGATCCAGGGGTTGTCGACGAAGTCGACCATGGGGGCGTGGCCGCCAGGCATGTGCACGAAGTCGAACGCGCCCAGGTCGAAGGCGTCCTCGGGGTCTCGGTGTCTGTGCACGAGCTGCTCGACGGAGGGGAAGGTGTGCTCCGGCAGGTCCTGCATCGACTTGATCAGGTCGTCACGCAGCACCACGACCTCCTTGTCGCTGCCCGGCAGCGCCTCGGAGACGGGCAGGCGGCCCAGGTGGCGGCGGGCGAGGGCGAGTTCGCTGTCCCGGCGGGCGACGAGTTCCGGCCGCTTGGCGCGGAAGGTGTCGACGTCGAACCGGAAGACCTGTGCGGCGGTGGCCGAGACCGTCGCGGAGCTGAACTTGGCAGCGGCGTGCATCGACAGGGCCAGGCCGTTGATCTCCAGCTGCGGGACGAGCCCGCCGGGGGTGGCGAAGGTGAAGTCGTACTCGTCGCCGAATTCCTTGAGGATCTGTGCCAGCTCGACCAGGTAGAACCCGGTCGAGACGCCGGGGTGGCCTGCCGGTTCGGTGAGCGGCAGGAGAGCGGCTGACGGGATGACGATCAGTGCCTTGGGCCTGGACGAGGTGGGGGCGTTCATGGCGGGGTTTCTTCCGTTCTGAGCAGGGGGAATGAGGGGCGCTCCTCGGTTGCGTATCGCGGCGCCCGTGGTGAGTGATCCTGAATCTCAGGCAGTGGCTGCGGCCGGTGCGTAGACCGTGGCTGGATCGAGGGCCAGGTTCGCCTTGGCCTGCGCGGACCGCGCGTCGGCGATCACCTCGGACTGCTTCGCCTCGACCCCGTCGAGCGCGGCCCTGACGACGTCGGCCGGATCGTTCTTCTCGAACGGCTGTCCCTTGGCCATGTCAGTGTCGGTCGGCCCCAGATACAGGCCGGTGACCAGGGTGTTCTGTGCGGAGAGTTCGAGGCGGACACTGTTGGTCAGGCTCCAGGCGGCGGCCTTGGCCGCACTGTAGGCGCCCCAGTACTCGGACGGGGTCCAGGACGCGACCGACAGGACGTTGACGATCGCCCCGCCGCCACCCGCCCTCAGGATCGGGGCGAAGGCCCGGATCATGCGCAACGGGCCGTAGTAGGCGGTGTCCATTTCCAGTTCGATCTGCTCCAGGTCGCCGTTGACCAGGCCGTTGATGGTGATGATCCCGGCATTGTTGACCAGCAGCGTCACGTCCGAGGCCACTTCCGCCACGGCGGCCACGGAGGCCGGGTCGGTGATGTCGAGCCGCAGCACCTCCGCTCCTGGCAGATCAACGGTCTCAGGGTTGCGCGCGGTGGCGTACACCTTGGACGCTCCCCGCTCCAGCAGCTGGGTGGCGAAGTGGCGGCCGAGGCCGCGGCTCGCACCGGTGACGAGAGCGACGGAGTTGGCGATGTCCATGGGGGGAAGTCCTTCACGTAGGAATGCGGCGTCGGAGCACCATGGATGGGGCCGACAACAGCTACGCTAAAACCTCACGCTAACGTCAGGTGCAAGTCTTTTCGGGGTGAGACCTCCGCGAGGAGGCGGACAGCGCCCCACGGCGGTCCGCGCGCGGGCGGGCGGGGCGACTGGTGGCACCGTTGGCCGGAGTCGGGGGCCGGGCGACTTCAGCGCCGGCCGGTGATTCCCAGGTGGCGGAGTTGGACGTTGCCGGAGAGCAGCACGCTCGCGTCCGGTACGGCCGGACCGCTGCTCCGACAGGCGGGCCCGACACCTGGGACGTGCGGAAGCAACAACTGCGGCAGCGCTTCACGGGCGGCGGCCCGGCCGGGACGGACCTGCACCCGCCGAAGGGTCCTGGCGGATGCCGCTGCCCAATAGGCGCAGGTCGTGGTGGCCGAGCGGAGCGCTAAAGGTTCTGCGCGTCGATCCGGCGGCACTTGTCGGCTCCGACCGAACCGCCACCTGATCCCCTCTTGCATGTTCTATGCCATACCTCATAAGTTACCGACAGGTAGCTCGCTCGAGCGGGCTACCTCGCCGTCGGAAGGGTGGTGGGCGATGAGCCCGCGGAGGAGTGACAGCCGTGACCGGATGATCCTCAGTGCTGCCGCTCTGCTGCGTGAGTACGGCGCGAGCGCGACCAGCGTCGACCGGGTACTCGCGCACAGTGGAGCCCCTCGGGGGTCGGTGTACCACCACTTCCCCGGCGGGCGGACGCAGCTCATCGACGAGGCGGTCGCGCTGGCGGGGGACTTCATCGCGGGACTCATCGACGCCGCGATGCAGGCGGGCGACCCGGTGGAGGCCGTCGACGCGTTCTTCGCGCTGTGGCGCGACCGGCTCGTGGAGAGCGGCTTCCGGGCCGGCTGCCCGATCGTCGCGGTGGCCGTCGAGACCAACGACGACGCACCCCAGCTCGCCCGCTCCGCAGCCGCTGTCTTCGCCCGCTGGCAGCAGGCGCTCGCGGCCCTGTTCGTCCGGCACGGCCTGACCGAGGAACGCAGCCGTCGGCTGGGCGCCTTCGTCATCGCCGCGGTCGAAGGCGCGGTGATCATGTGCCGGGCCGAGCGGAGCACTGCCCCGATCGAGGCAGCCGCCGCAGAGATCCACGACCTGATCCTCTACGCCCTGCGCGACCGCTCCGCTGCCGAACCCAGGACCCGGTCGTAGCCCGCAGCAGCCCAGCCGCATCACCCACGTAGCTCGAAGGAGTCCCCATGCCCTCGCTCGACCGCCACGACAACGTCTTCGTCCTCGACCTCGGAGACGGTGAGAACCGCTTCCACCCCGACTGGCTCACCGCCGTCGGTGCCGCGCTCGACGAGGTGGAGAAGGCGGAAGGCCCCCGCGCCCTGGTCACCGCCGCCACCGGCAAGTTCTATTCCAACGGGCTCGACCTGGACTGGCTGTTCGCCCATGCCGACGAGTACCACGACTACGTCGTCTCGGTCCATGAGCTGTTCGCGCGGATGCTGTCGCTGCCGGTCATCACGGTGGCCGCGCTGCAGGGACACACCTTCGCCGCCGGCGCGATGTTCTCCCTCGCCCACGACTTCCGCGTGATGCGCGCCGACCGCGGCTACTGGTGCCTGCCCGAAGCGGACATCAACATCCCTTTCACCCCGGGCATGGCCGCGCTCATCCAGTCGCGCCTGACGCCGCAGACCGCTCACGAGGCCATGGTCACCGCCCGACGCTACGGCGGCGCCGACGCCGCCGCCACCGGCATCGTCGACCAAGCTGTTCCCGAGGACGCCGTGCGCTCCACCGCCGTCCAGATCGCTCAGGCACAGGTGGCCAAGGCCGGCGACACGCTCGGCACCATCAAGGCCCGCATGTACGCCCCGGCCATGGCCACCCTGCGCGACACCACCGACCCGCTCGGCTGACCAGCACTTCACCGACTGCACATCCGGCACACCCTGGGCTCACCCCGGGGCGCGAGCTGCTGCCGCCCGCTGTGCATCCTGCTGACCGCTGTCCGCGTACGGTCGAGTTCCGCTGAGATCGGTGCCTTCCAGGACCTGCGTCAGCTGCGTGCGCCGGTCCAGCACGGCGTGGGCGGTCGCGGTGAGGCGGGACGCGGCCGGGCGCGCGCCCGGGAGCCAGGCCAGCACCAGCTGGGTGGGCGGGTATCCGTGGACGGGCACGGCAGTCACGGATCCGCCGAGGCGGTCGCGGACACTGTCTCCGACGACGACCACGAGTCGTCCGAGTGCGACGCGGTCGACCATGCTGTCCAGTGCCTCGTTGGGCAGTTCCGCCTCGTAGCCGGGCAGCGCCTCCACCTCGGTCAGTGTCAGGAACGGGCGCTCCGCCAGGGCGTGCCCCGCCGGGAGCAGGACTACCGGCTGCTCCGGGCCGAGCTCCATCAGTTCGAGACCGGGGGTGGCAGCCGTCTGGCACATGAGGGCGACGTCCGCGGTGCCGTCCCGAAGGGCGCCGATCTCGTCGTAGGTGAACACCACCTCGGCGAGCACGCCGTCCGGGCTCTGTGCGCCGGCGTCGAGCAGGGCGGGCAGGATGCCGGGCCCGGCGGCGGGCCGTACCGCGATGGTGACCCGCTGCCGCTCGGCAGCTTTACGCGCCTTGCGTACGGCAGTGTCCAGCGCGGCCAGGATCGTTCGGCACTCGGCCAGGAAGACCTCGCCCGCGTCCGTCAGCGTCACCTTCCGTGTGGTGCGTTCCAGCAGAGGGACGCCGACCCGCCTCTCCAGGTGGGCGACGGCCCGGGACAGAGGCGGCTGGGTGATGCCGAGGCGCTCTGCGGCCTGGCCGAAGTGCAGCGTCTCGGCCACGGCCACGAAGTAGACGAGTTCCCGGGTCTCCAGCTGATTCATGCTTCCACGGTATTACCCGTTGCCCAGACAGTCATTGCTCCGCCGTAGAGGCCCTGGTCAGCTTGGTTGTGCGCCCGCGGCCCCTCGGCCGGATGAGGTGCTTACGCCGTGCCGACCCGCACGCCGCACGAGAGGCAGAGCTGTGAAAGCCGTTCAGTACCGGAGTTTCGGTGGACCCGAGGTCCTTGAAGTCGTCGATGTTCCGGATCCGAAGATGTTCGCCGATCTCGTTCTGGTGAGAATCGAGGCAGCGGCCCTCAACCCGGCGGATCTGGCATTCCAGAGCGGAGCCCCGGATCCTCTCGTGGACTCCTTCTTTCCGGTGACCCCCGGATGGGACCTGGCCGGGGTCGTCGAGCAGGCCGGAGCCGCGACGACCGGATTCCGGCCGGGCGACGAGGTGATCGGGTACGTTCGCGGCCAGGCCATGCACTACGGCACCTACGCGGAGAAGATCTCGGCCGAACCGCGCCAGCTGGTGCGCAAGCCGAGGAACCTGAGCTGGGCCCAGGCCGCCGGGCTTCCGGTCGCCGGGCTCACCGCCTACCAGGCCATCGTGCACAGCCTTGAAGTGACCGCCGGCGACACCGTGCTGGTGCACGGGGCGGCGGGCGGCGTCGGACACCTCGCCGTCCAGATCGCCGTAGCGCGGGGCGCACGGGTGATCGGGACGGGCTCCGAGGCCAGCCATGCGTTCATCGGGTCCCTCGGAGCGACGCCCGTGCGCTACGGCGACGAGCTCGTCGAGCAGGTGCGCAAGTTCGCCCCGGACGGGGTCGACGCGGTCCTCGACACCGCGGGGCGTGGCTCCCTGTCCACGACACAGGAGATCGCCGCCCTCGGAGCGCGGGTCGCTTCCATCACGCGATCCACCACTGAGTACGCGGGAACCATCGACGTCTACCTCCACCTTGACGGCGATGACCTGACCCGGCTGGTGGAGCTCGCCGAGGAGGGGAAGCTCACGGTGCACGTGGACCGGACGTTTCCCCTCGACCAGGCGGCTGAGGCCCAGCAGCTGCTGGCAGGCGGCCACGCCCGGGGCAAGATCGTCCTGGAGAACCGGAGGGAGGCGGCATGAGAAATGTGCAGCACACTGCGGTCGTCACCGCGGTCACCGACATCGCTTCTCCCGCCGAGAAGGTGTGGAAGGTCCTGACCGACTTCGCCGGGTACGCACAGTGGCACCCGGCACTGCGTTTCGTGGATGTCCCGCCGGAGATCCTCCCCGGAACTCGGCTCCGCGCTCAGGTGACGCTGGGAACCGAGAACGACGGGGAATACGGATTCACGGTGCTCCACTACGAGGCACCGCGACGGCTTGCCTGGGAGGGCGGCATCCCGGAGGTTCTCATGGGGCAGCACTCCTTCGTCCTCGAGCCGCATGAGGGCGGAACGCGCTTCACGGAATCCGAGGAGTTCACCGGCACGGCCGCCGTGGAGACCGTGGAGCCCGCCCGGTCCCACATGGAGGAGGGCTACGCGAGCTACGGCAGGGCCCTGAAGGAACGACTCGAATCCGGCCACTGACCACCCAGCGCAGCCCACACACCGCCCGCGCCCGAAGACCGCAACTCCCCACGGTCTTCGGGCGCGGGTACACCCGAAGACACCGACCCAGCACCACAAGGTAAAGAAATGAACGACTGGTTCGGCATCATTGGCGGTGCGGTGCACGCCTGGTCGTCGAGGCGGGGATCGACGTGCTGCTCAGCAACCAGCGCGGTCCCGAGACCCTGCGCACTCGCACCGACCGCCTCGCCTCTGGCACGCGCCCGCTCCAGCTCAGGGCGCGTGGGCACCTCGGTGAACGTCCCGTACGCCTCGGCCTGCTCATCCGTCAGATCGGCCGTGGGTGCTGGCGTTCCTGTCCTGGCGGCCGGCGTGGGTGGCGGGTGCACCCTGGTGCAGAGCGGGGGTGGCCGCCCAGCTGGCGAGGAGCTTGAGCCGGTCTTCGTGGGGGGTGCCGGGTTCTGCGGTGTAGATGGTCAGGGAGTGCGCTTCGCGGGCGGACATGGGCAGGTCCAGCGGCTGATAGGTGAGTTCGAGGAGGCCGGCGTCGGGGTGGTGGAAGCGTTTGACGCCGCCGTGGTGGATGCGCACGTTGTGGGCGGCCCATTGGGTGCGGAATTCGGTGCTGACCGTGGACAGTTCGCCGACGAGCGCGCGCAGGGCCTTGTCGCCCGGGTAGCGGCCGGCTTCCGCGCGCAGCAGCGCGACGGTGGTGTCGGCGGCGCGGTCCCAGTCGTCGACGAAGTCGTGGGAGGCGTCGTCGAGGAAGTAGTACCGGGCGAAGTTGGGGCGACCTCGTTCGTCGGTGGTGCTGCTGTCGAACATCGGCGCGAACAGGGCGCGGGCGAGTGCGTTGGTGGCCACGATGTCCAGGCGGCCGTTGGTGACGAACGCCGCGGACAGGGTCATGGAGTCCAGCAGCCACTGGACGCGCGGTGGGACGTCGACGGGCTTGCGGCGGCGCCGGGTGGCGGGGCTGGGCTGGGCGGCTTTGGCCAGGTCGAAGAGGTAGGTGCGTTCGTCCTCGTCGAGTTGCAGGGTGCGGGCCACCGCGTCGAGGACATCGTCGGACACACCGCTGATGTGGCCCTTCTCCAGCCGCGTGTACCACTCGGTGCTCACCCCGGCGAGGACGGCGACCTCCTCACGGCGCAACCCGGGTACCCGGCGCCGGCCGCTGGTGGGCAGGCCGACCTGCTCGGGGGTGAGCTGGGCGCGGCGGCGGGCGAGGAAGTCACGGATGTCGGCGCGGTTGTCCAGGCGGCGTTCCATGCTCTCAACGCTACGGCCCACAACCGTGGGGAGGGGGGTTGAGCTTGTACCCCCGATAAACGCAGCCTCCCGCGCGGGCGACAGGAGCGGTTCAGTGGGATGCGCACCCCGTTTTCAATCCCTGCGGAGATGACGCATGACCACGCGAGGAGGAACCCTCCACGCCCCCGCCGACGTACGCTTCGACGACGGCGAGCGTCCGCCCACCCGGCTTCCGCTCGTCGTCTACGTGCTGGCTCTCGGCACCTTTTTGATGGGCACGACCGAGTTCGTGGTGGCGGGCCTGCTGCCGGAGATCGCCGGCGACGTGCAGGTCAGCGTCGCCCGGGCCGGTCTGATGATCACCGTCTTCGCGGTCGGGATGATCGTCGGCGCGCCGCTGATGGCGATGCTGACCCTGCGGCTGCCCAAGCGGCAGACACTGATCATCGCGCTGGGCATCTTCGCTGTCGGGCATGTCGTCGTGGCGCTCGGCTCCAGCTTCGCGCTGCTGCTGGCCGCGCGGTTCCTGACGGCGCTGGCGACCGGAGCGTTCTGGGCGGTGGGCAACGTGGTGGCCGCCCGCGCTGCCGGTTCCGCCGCAAGCTCCCGCGCCCTGGGTGTCGTGGGCGCCGGCGCGATGCTCGCCAACGTCGTCGGTGTGCCGCTGGGCGCTTTCGCCGGGCAGCTCATGGGCTGGCGGGGACCGTTCTGGGCACTCGCCGCCCTCGGAGCGGCGGCTATGGCACTCATCGCCTCCAAGGTTCCGTCCGACACGGACGGCGATCAGGCGGGCTCGGTCCGATCCGAGCTGTCCGCTCTGCGCTCGGGGCGACTGTGGCTGGTCCTGGCGGCCTGCGCGACCACCGCCGGCGGTGTGCTGTCGACGTACACCTACGTCTCGCCGCTGCTGACAGACCGGGCCCATCTGGCCGCAGGCGTCGTGCCGCTGGTGCTGGTCGGCTTCGGCGTCGGCGCCCTGGCGGGCTTCCTCGTGGGAGGCCGCCTCGGGGACAGGCGTCCGCACATGACGACGATCGTGGCGCCCGCGGCGACCACGGTCCTGCTGCTGGCGCTCTGCCTGCTGTCCGGCCACGCTGCGCCCACGGTCGCGCTCATCGCCCTGCTGGGGCTGTTCGGGCTGGGCGCGAACCCGGTGCTCATCTCCCTGGGGGTGCGTTTCGCGGGGCAGGCGCCCACTCTGGGGTCCGCGCTGACCGTGTCGGCGTTCAACCTCGGCACCGCCATCGGCTCCTGGATCGCCGGTCTCGCCCTTGCATCCCCTTTGGGGGCCACGGGCCCCGCGGCTGTCGGCACCGGCATCGCCGTGCTGACCCTGATCCCCGCGATCACCATCGCCCTCATCCAGCGTCGCCGTCCTGCGGCGCGCATCCAGGCCGCTACGGCGTGACGCCCGCCCGGGGCCGGTTACGCCCTTCCAGCAGGGGCAGGCGCGAAATGCGCATACCGAAAAGAGTGCGGGAATCCCGCGCCTCCCTGAATCCCACCGGCGCCACAGGCGCCGACGCACAGAAATAAGGAGACCCACCCATGCGTGGAGTAGTCATGCACACAGCCGGTGACGTCCGGGTCGAGGAGCGCGAGGATCCGAAGATCATCGAGTCCACTGACGCGATCGTGAAGCTGACCGCGACCTGCATCTGCGGCTCCGACCTGTGGCCGTATCGCGGCATCGAGCCCGCCGACCACACGCTCATGGGGCACGAGTACGTGGGCGTCGTGGAGGAAGTCGGCTCCGAGGTGAAGAACGTCAAGGTCGGCGACTTCGTCGTCGGATCGTTCGTCATCTCGGACAACACCTGCGAGATCTGCCAGGCCGGGTTCCAGTCCAAGTGCGTCCACGCCGAGTTCGTCCACGGGGGGATCGGCACCCAGGCCGAGAAGGCCCGTATCCCGCACGCCGACGGCACGCTGGTCGCCACCCCGGGCCAGCCCGAGCCCGAGCTGATCCCCGCACTGCTGGCCGCCTCCGACGTGCTCGGCACAGGCTGGTACGCCGCCGTCGCCGCCGAGGCCGGACCCGGCAAGACCGTCGCGGTCGTCGGCGACGGCGCGGTCGGCCTCATGGCCGTCCTCGCCGCCAAGCAACTGGGCGCGGAACGCATCATCGCCATGTCCCGCCACCCCGAGCGGCAGAAGCTGGCCCGCTACTACGGCGCCACCGACATCGTCGAGGAACGCGGCGACGAGGGCGTCGCGAAGATCAAGGAACTCACCGGCGGATACGGCGCGCACTCGGTCATCGAGGCGGTCGGAACCCAGGAGTCGTTCATGCAGGCCGTCGGCGCCACCCGCGGCGGCGGGCACCTGGGGTACGTGGGTGTGAACTACGACGTGTCCATCCCCGGCATCGAGCTGTTCTTCGCCGGGATCCACACCCTCGGTGGCCCGGCCCCGGTGCGCCGGTTCCTGCCCGACCTGATCCAGCTCATCTGGGACCGCGAGATCGACCCCGGCAAGGTCTTCGACCTCACTCTCCCCCTCGACCAGGCCCCGGAAGGCTACAAGGCCATGGACGAGCGGCGCGCCACCAAGGTCCTGCTCACCCTCTGACGCACCCGCCCACGCCCTTTCCTTTTTCCGCCGATGCGGCCGATCGGCCGCCGGTGCACGTCCCCGTGAAGACCGCATCGGGCGGATCAGGGCAGTCGAGGTCGCGTCAGAGGCTGAAGAGGCGCTCGGCCTCCTCGCGGTGGGTGGCGTGCAGGTCGCAGTACACGGGGGAGATCTGCTTGGGCGGGGTCGTAGGCAGGCCGGTCTGCGCGACCAGCCCGGGCGTCATCCTCCGGGCTCTGCGGAGCAGGCGCCATGAGGAGGCGCCGTGGAGAAGACGACTGCGCTCCGCACAGCTCGACCCGACCCGGCCCAGGTGACGGCTCTCCTCGACGAGCACCCGCATCTGGGGGTCGAGCCCGTACTCCGGGAACTGTGCATCGCTTCCTCCACCTACCGCTGGTGCTGTGCCGAGAAGGAGCCGTGCGAGCGGCGCAGCCGAGCCCGCCCACCAGGGAGTACTCAAGGACGCCGATACCGCCGAACTGCGTGGAAGCGTCTCAGGGGCCCGGGAGAGCGCATCGCGGTCGATGACGGCCGCGGGGAACGCGGCGGCGGTGATGCCCTGGTCCCGCCGCTCAGCCTCTGCGCAGTGACGCCGAGCGCAACCGGGAGCGGATCATCGCCGCCGCCCGCACGGTGTTCGCGCGCGACGGCCTGAACGCCTCCATGGCCTCCGTGGCTCGCGAGGCGGGCGTGGGGATCGCGACGATGTTCCGCCGCTTCCCCACGAAGGAGGAACTGGTCGACGCCGTCTTCTCCGACCGCATGGGTGCCTACGTCGACGTGGTCACCGTCGCCCTGGAGGACCCCGACCCGTGGAGCGGCTTCGTCGGGTACATCGAGACCGCCTGCGCGATGCAGGCAGCCGACAGCGGCTTCGCCGACGTCCTGACCATGACTTTCCCCACCGCCAAGGTCCTGGAGGAACGTCGCAACCGGGCGTACGAGGGCATGCTGGTCCTCATCGACCGCGCCAAGGCCACCGGCCGCCTGCGCGAGGACTTCGACCCCTCGGACCTGGTACTGATCCACATGGCCAACGCCGGCGTCGTCAACGCCACCGGCGACGCCGCCCCGGACGCCTGGCGGCGCGTTGTCGCGCTGTTCATCCAGTCCCTTGAGGCCCCGGCCCGCGGCCCGCTGCCCGACTCGCCCGGGCACGAGCCCCTCTACAAGGCCATGCTCCACGCCGGGCAGGGCACCACCACACCGGTGCCGGGCAAGGGCGGCTGACTTCAGGACCGGAGCACCCGTGCCGGGGCGCGGCACGATGGCGGCATGTCGGGAAAGGGGGCGCAAGAAGGCAGGACTGGGGTGCTCATGGCGCAGGTCAAGGGCCCGGTGCTGGGTGAAATTCCGGATCGGTGTCGGGTGGGACCATTCGCCGTACCAGGTCTGCCCGGGTGGCTTGCCGACAGGCCACGAGGACGTCGTAGTCGTGGCGTGGATGGTCCACCGCGTCGATGTTCACGAAGGTGAGCAGAGCGTGGCTGAGCATGTCGTGATCGCCGTCTGCTCGCCTTCGTGCCGTGGATCGTCAGTCGGAGATCGGGGTGAGGATCTGGTGGAGTGTGCGGTGGGTGATCTTCCAGCGCCCGTCGTCGAGGCGGTAGTGGTCGGCCTGTTCGAAGATGTGTCCGCCGGTTGCCACGGTGTAGGGGGCGGGTCCGGGTTCAGTGGGTGGGCGGCCGCCGTATCCGAGCAGGGTGATGGTTCCCTGAGCGGTGGTGTCGCCGATGGTGTGGAAGTGCGTGGCCCCCAATATGTGGCGGGCGGTCAGCTCCTCGGGCCCTGGACGGGCGTTGAGCAGGTCCAGGATCTCGGCATGGCCACGTATCTTCTGTCCGAGCCGCTCGTAGAGGGCGTCGGGGGCGAAGAATTCAAGCACCGCGTCGTACTCGCGGCGGTCGTAGTGGTGGTAGAAGGCCGTGTTGAGCCGGGCCAGCGCCCAGGCGGTCGCGTCCTCGTTGGTCATGCCGTCGTTCCGTTCGGGGTGATGGTGTCCGGGCTGGTGCGGGTCTTGAGGACGAAGTCGAACTCCATCGACCGGTAGGGGCCCTGGAAGCCGGCGGTTGCCATGTCCTTGGGGTCCTCGTGCAGGACGGTGTCGGCCTGCAGCGCGGGAGGGGCCAGGGTTCCGCCGACGAAGTCGACGGGGATGACCGGGTCTCCCTTGAAATAGACCTCACCCCGCCAGGGAGTGATCAGGTCGGGGTGGTGGACCTCGTAGTGAATGTGGGCCGGACGGTAGAGGCTGCGCCCGAGGGCTGCGACGGCATCGGTGACCCCGTCGACTTCCATGATGTGGGAGTCGGCGTAGGCGACCGGGGTGATGGTGGTGAAGGCGTACCGGCCGTCGGCGTCCGTGAACAGGTGGCCGCGCAGGTTGTACGTGGGCACTCCGTCGTCGTACAGCCCGGAGTAGTCGCCGTTGTTGGCCGCATGGTAGATGTCCACTTTGGCGCCCTCGATCGGCCGACGCTTGCCGTCCAGAACGCGGCCGGACACGACCAGCGGAGTGCCGGGTTCGTCCGGTCGCATCGGCAGGATGCCGGGGTTGTCGATGCGCGGGGAGTCGGCGATGTACGTGGGGCTGTTGACCTCCTCGGAGGGGGTGTATCCGTCCCGGCCGCCTTGGAAGACCTCGCTGAACAGTGGCATGGCGACCAGCGCCAGCGGGGCGCCGGTGGCCGCCTGGACCTTCTGGAGCAGGTCGGTTGCCGCGTGGAGGTCGTCGAAGGTCAGTCCCTCCTCGTCGCGCATGCGGGCCAGGGCATCCTTGAACGCGTTGACGAGACGGACCGCGCGGGCGTTGATCAGTGCCGGATCGACGTAGGACGGATCGGTGGTCGTGGTCATGCCGGTCTACTCCTCGAAGCAGTGGGGGATGAGCTGATGGCAGGCATCAGCAGGCCGCGAGTGTCAGGGAGCGAGCCACTCACGGGACTTGGCGGTCTTCATGACGCCGGAGGCCGCGATCGGGGCTGCCGGCAATGTCCTTCGGGACGGAACCCTTCTCCTTGATCGCGCCGCGGCCCGGAACACCGCAGCGCGATCAAGGTTCGCCGGAGGGCGGATCACGACGGTCGGTCCGTGTCAGAGGCCGAAGACGAGCTCGGCCTGGTCGCGCTTGGTGGTGTGCAGGTCCCAGTAGACGGGGGAGATCTCCTCGGGCTGAGCCGTCGGGAATCCGGGGACGGCCGGCGTTCCGATCGACACGTCGATGCCGACGTGGGCGGCCTGGATGCCGGTGCCGTCCAGTTCCTTGTGCAGGTTGACCGCCCAGTTGCGCAGGGCCGCGGCGGCGGCGTTGACGTTGCCGACCTGCGGCACGGGGTCGATGGAGCCGGCGCCGGTCGTGTACAGCAGGGTGCCCGCGCCGGCCTCGCGCATCGCGGGCAGCACCGCCTTGGTGGCGGCGATCGCCCCGTACAACTGGAACTCGATCTCGTGCTGCACATGAGACGGTTCGGTCTCGGCCGGGGTGGTCAGAGCGGTGGAGCTGAAGCCCCCGACCGGGGAGTACTCCAGGACGTCGATGCTGCCGAACTGCGCGGCGGCGTCCTTGAGCGCCTGGGTGAGCGCCTCACGGTCGAGCACGTCTGCGGGAAACGCGGCGGCGGTGACGTCCTCGCCGGTCAGGGTGCCGACGAGACCGTCGAGCTTCTCGCGGTTGCGCGAGATCAGAGCGACGTCGAAGCCCTGGGAGCCGAAGGTGCGGGCGATGGCCAGACCCAGCTGCGGGCCGGCTCCGACGATGGCGATGCTGGTCACGGCAAAGTCCTTTCAGGAAGAGATGGCAGGGAAAGGCATAGATCTGGATAGGTTTATCCGATTCGGGATCCGGATAGCTCTTTCCGGTTTGCTGTCGCCACGGTACCACGGAACTGGATAGGGCGATCCGATTGCCCGTCGCGTTGGTGTGAGTCCTGGAGCCAGGCCCGCGCACTCCCCAACACCCCGAACACTACGAAGGATTGATCGCCTACACCATCACAGGGGACGTGATCCGCTCCAGCGATCCCCCCCGCCGACCGGTCTTGGTCCCAGCCTCGCGTATCTCGCACCTGCGCTCCCGTTGGAGACCAAACCGGCCGGTGGGCTTCCTCGGGTCGGCCACTTCAACAGGGGCCTGGACGGTGTGAGAACGGTTGACTCGGTTGAGCCCTGCGGTCGTTGGGACGGAGTGGAAATGGAATGAGAATGGCTCGCGGAGCGACCTACGATCGTCTGTCATGGGTGTATACGTGAGCCGGGATCGGACGGATGCGGCGCCGAAGCGGGCGGCCGAGCCACAGGCCGAGTTCTTCGAGAGGGTCGCCGGCCCGTTCTGGGACCAGGTTCGGGATGTGATCAACGAATGGTGGTCGCGATTCCCTGACCAGGCTCAGCCCGGCCTGCTCAGCCGACTGCGGGACCGAAACTCCGACACGAACGTCTACTCTGCGCTGTGGGAGCTGTACCTGCACCAGATGTTGCTCGGTTCCGGTTGCAGCGTGGAGGTTGAGCGGCAGACGGGAACAGGTGGCTACAAGCCCGACTTCCTGGTTACTCGCGACAACGAGCAGTTCGTCGTCGAGGCGATCTGGAAGGCTCAGAAGCGCGACGCAGGATCTTACCCGCTCCCACCGCAGTTGAGCGATGCCATCGATCGCTTGCCGAGTCCGAACTTCTTACTCTGCACTTCACCCCGTGGCTTAGATGCACGCCGGGAAGGGCGCCTGTCAGGTGAAATGCCTGGTCAGGCGCCCTTTTTTGGCGTCTAGAAGAAGCCCAGTTTCTTCGGCGAGTACGACACGAGGAGGTTCTTCGTCTGCTGGTAATGCTCCAGCATCATCTTGTGCGTCTCCCGCCCGATCCCCGACTGCTTGTACCCACCGAAGGCGGCATGCGCCGGGTACGCGTGGTAGCAGTTGGTCCAGACGCGGCCCGCCTGGATCGCCCGCCCAGCCCGGTACGCCGTGTTCATGTCCCGGGTCCATACGCCCGCTCCGAGCCCGTACAGCGTGTCGTTGGCGATCTTCAGGGCGTCGTCGAAGTCGTCGAAGGAGGTCACCGAGACGACAGGGCCGAAGATCTCCTCCTGGAAGATCCGCATACGGTTGTCACCCTCGAAGATCGTCGGCTGGACGTAGTAGCCGCCCTTCAACTCGCCGTCGTACTCGATGCGTTCGCCCCCGGTGAGGACTTTCGCGCCCTCCTGTCGGCCGACGTCCAGGTAGGAGAGGATCTTCTCCAGCTGGTCGTTGGAGGCCTGGGCGCCGATCATCGTGTCGGTGTCGAGGGGATGGCCCGGCTTGATGAGCTCGGTGCGGGCGACGGCGGCCTCGAGGAACTCGGCGTAGTTGCCGCTCTGGATCAGTGCCCGGGAGGGGCAGGTGCACACCTCGCCCTGGTTGAGGGCGAACATCGTGAACCCTTCGAGCGCCTTGTCACGGAAGTCGTCGTCCCGCGCCCAGACGTCGTCGAAGAAGATGTTCGGTGACTTGCCACCGAGTTCGAGAGTCACCGGCTTGATGTTCTCCGAGGCGTACTGCATGATCAGCCGCCCCGTGGTGGTCTCGCCGGTGAACGCCACCTTGGCCACCCGCGGGCTGGACGCGAGCGGCTTGCCCGCCTCCACACCGAAGCCGTTGACGATGTTCACCACGCCCGGCGGTAGCAGGTCCGCGATCAGGCTCATCCAGTAGTGGAGGGAGGCCGGGGTCTGCTCGGCGGGCTTGATGACGACCGCGTTGCCCGCCGCGAGGGCCGGGGCCAGCTTCCACACCGCCATCAGGATCGGGAAGTTCCACGGGATGATCTGCGCGACGACACCGAGCGGCTCATGGAAGTGGTACGCCACCGTGTCGTCGTCGAGCTCGCCGAGCGAACCCTCCTGCGCGCGGATCGCCCCCGCGAAGTACCGGAAGTGGTCGATGGCGAGGGGGATGTCGGCCGCCAGCGTCTCCCGCACCGGCTTGCCGTTCTCCCAGCTCTCGGCGACCGCCAGCTTCTCGAGGTTCGCCTCCATGCGGTCGGCGATCCGCAGCAGGATGTCGGATCGCTCGGTCACCGAGGTCCGGCCCCAGCCCGGAGCGGCGGCGTGCGCGGCGTCCAGCGCCCGCTCCACGTCCTCCGCGGTGCCCCGCGCGACCTCGGTGAACGGCTGCCCGTTTACCGGGGACGGGTTCTCGAAGTACTGGCCGCGCACCGGCGGCACGTACTCGCCACCGATGAAGTGGTCGTAGCGCGCCTGGTAGGAGACGATCGCGCCCTCGGTGCCGGGTGCCGCGTAACGGGTCATGCTGGCCAGCCTCCTTCAGCAGCGCTGCCCGCCGTTGGGCAGCTCTGGCGTGAGGCTAGGAGCGCGGACGTTGCAACCACGTTGCCGTCGGTGCGGCCAGCTCGGACTCCAGCGCGGCCAGCCGGGCCCGGACGCTCGCCGTGGGCCGTACGGCGGCGAGAGCCCGCCACACGTCGACGTCGTCCTCGCCCCAGGGCGCGTGTGCCCAGTCCGCCAGCAGGTCCGGGTCGCGGCCGGCGACCAACGCCGTGCGCAGCCCGTCGGCGATCCGGCGCCTGAGCCTGACCACCGCCGGTGCCTGCGAGGCCGGCAGCAGCGGACCGGTGTATCCCCGCGCCGCCGCGGTGACCGCCCCGCTCTCCAGCCGCCGCTCCACGACGGCCACGTCCGACTCGACCGGCACGGTCAGCCGGTACGGCCGCGACGACAGCAGCCCCGGACCCAGCACCCTGCGCAGCCGCGCCAGTTCGGCCCGCAGCGTCACCGGTGTCACCGACTCGTCCTCGTACAGCGCGCACAGCAGCTCGTCCCCGGTCAGACCCTCCGGGTGCCGGGACAGCAGGACCAGGATCTCGCTGTGCCGGCGGCTGAGCCTGACCCTGCGGCCGGCGCCGACCAGCAGCGCCTCGTCCCGGCCCAGTGCGCTCAGCTCGGGCGTGTCGGTGGCGGGCTGCTGCGGGAGGAGCAGCGCCAGCTGCGACTCGGCGGCGCGCGCGACAGCCTGGACGAAGCCCAGGCTGTGCGGATGCGCGAGCCCGTCCCCACCGGTGATGTCCACGGCCCCCAGTACCCGCCCGGTCCGCGGATCGTGCACCGGCGCCGCCGCGCAGGTCCACGGCTGCACCCGGCGGATGAAGTGCTCCGCCGCGAACACCTGCACCGGCCGGTCCACCGCCACCGCGGTACCCGGCGCGTTCGTCCCGACGGCGGTCTCCGCCCATCGTGCGCCCGGCACGAAGTTCATCCACTCCGCCTGCCGCCGGGTTCGCGTATGACCCTCGACCCAGAGCAGCCTTCCGTGCTCGTCGCACACCGCGAGCAGATGCTCCCCGTCGGAGGCGAAGGTCCCCATCAGCTCACGGAACAGCGGCATGACCCGCGCCAGCGGGTGCTCGGCCCGATACGAGCCGAGGTCCCCGTCGCTCAGTTCGACGCTCGCGGTCCCGTCGGGCCCGACTCCGGCCCGCGCGGAACGACGCCACGAGTCGGCCACCACCGGGCGCACCGGCCGCTGCACCGTGCCCGCTTCGGTGAACGTGTCGTGCGCGCGCCGCAGAAGCCGGACATGCTCGGCAGGGTCGGCCCCCGGTTCCAGGGCCACCCATGGATCGGTCAACTCGGCCTCCCGGAGCGCGATGCGGCTGCGCCCATCGTCACTCCGGGTGCGCGCGCAAACAACCTCCTCGACCGGCCTCACCCGAACGATGCACGGCTCACACGGCTTCGACCATGCGCAAGTAGCGCTGCCAGTCCCAGTACACCCCCGGGTCGCTGTGGTCGGTACCCGGCACCTCGTAGTGCCCGATGATGTGCGCGCGGTCCCTGGGGATGCCGTATCTCCCGCAGATCCCCGCCGTGAGCTTCGCGGACTCCTGGTACAGGGCCTCGGTGAAGTAGGCGGGCTTGTCCACCCATCCCTCGTGCTCGATGCCGATGCTGCTGGTGTTGTAGTCCCAGTTCCCGGCATGCCAGGCGATGTCCGCCTCCCGCACGCACTGCGCGATGTGCCCGTCGGCCGATCGCACGACATAGTGCGCGGAGACCTTCTTCGCCGGGTTCTGGAAGATGGCCAGGGTGCCGGTGTAGGTGGTCTGCGTGACGTGGATGATCACCCGGTCCACCCGGTGGGACCAGGGGCGCTCCGCCGCCGTGAAGTTGGAAGGGGTGGCCGGCTGCCACTCGGCGAGCGGGTGGTCGACGGGTTGCGGGGCCGCTCCGGCCTGGGCTTCGGGAAGCAGCGCGTACGGTGCGGCGGCCAGGACGGCCCCCTTCAGCAACCGCCGTCTGCCGAGCAGCGGTCTGGCGCGTTCCATGAATCAAGTGCCTTTCGTCTCAGCGGTGTTCAGCCAAGCAGGGCCACCGCGGTCTCACGGAGCCGGTCGTGTACTCCGCGGTGAGTCTCGCGCGCCGGCAGCCATTCCTTGCGGATCTTCGCCACGCAGGTGTAGTTGGTGTCGCACACGTTGGCCAACGGCGACTCCACCGCCTGGGTGGCGAACTGGTACGCGTCCAGTTCGCTGAACCCGTAGTCGCGCACCAGCCACTGCACGAGGTCGAGCTGGGATATCCGGAACGCGTCCTCCAGCGGGCGTGCCGAACCGGTCGAGATGATGTGGGTGTCCGACTCGATGCGCGGCCAGGGTGTGGCGAGGCCCTTGAGCAGCTCGACGATCACCACCGTGTTCATCGCGCACTCGACGGCGACCCCGCAGGTCTCTCCCTCGCCCTGGCGGGCGTGCCCGTCGCCGAGGCTGAGCAGGGCGCCCTCCACATTGACCCCGAGGTAACAGGTGACACCCGCCCGCATCTCCGGTGTGTCCATGTTCCCGCCGTGTGCGTCGGGCACCAGTGCCGAACGCACCTCCAGATTGGCCGGAGCCACCCCCACGGTGCCGTGCATCGGGTCCATGGGCAGCTCGATCTCGATGTCGCTGTCGCGCGCCCGGAACAGTGCCGTGCGCCGGGTCCGGTCCAACTGCCAGATCCACACGGTCTCCGGCAGCGGCGGCTGCAGCGTGGCGGTGGTGTGCGTCGAGGTGAGCGCGCCGAACAGGGGGACCGTGGTCGACGCGGCCCAGTCCCGGGCCGGTTCGATCGACACGAAGTGCACGGCGACCGTGTCACCCCGCTCCGCTCCCTCGATGTGGAAAGGGCCGGTCTGAGGATTCAGGAAGGGGAACTCGCACACCTCGGACACCAGGTCCTTCTCGGACCGCACCCGCCCCGCGAAGCAGTCCTCCGTGTACAGGTCGAGGACCGTGCCGGGCGCGATGCGGGCCACGGGCGGTGCGCCGCCGAACGTCCAGGCGTACTCGCCGGGTTCGGGCCGTACGGTCAGGATCCGGGAGTCGCTCATGGCTGTACAGCTCCGTTCTCTGCGGGTTCGGCGAGGTGGCCACGGGAGGTGTCGGCCATGCGTTCCGGAGGCCGCCGTATCAGCGCGATCAGCACCACGATCTGCACGTCACCCCCGATTCCCGCCGTTCGAGGCCGCTGGGTGCCTCGCGTGAATCACGGTACGGCGGCTGCCGGTTGGGCAGTAGAGCGCTTGGCCTTTCGGTGGACAACCTTGGGGTTGTGGACAACTTCCTCACCCGACAGGGTGAGGTCGCCGCCGCTCAGGCCCGTTCGCCCACAACCGCCGGGTCGTCCAGGACGGCCCGCACCACCGAGTGCGCGGCCCCCAGCAGCGGACCCTCCGAACCCAGGCGGGACACGGACACCGGACAGGCCGGACCCGCCGTGCGCCGGGCCAGCTCGTCCCGCAGGGAGGGCAGCAGCCAGGGCGCGAGTCCGGCCAGCGCGCCGCCGAGCACCACGGCTTCGGGGTCCAGCAGATTGACCGCCCCGGTCAGCGCGATGCCGAGCGCCTCGCCGGCCTCGCGCAGGGCACCCCGTACGTCCTCGTCGCCGTCCGCGGCATGCTCCGCGAGCAGCCCGACCCGGTCCTCGCCCGGCTCCAGGCCGGCCGCCCGCAACACCGCCTCCTCGCCGGCGTACAGCTCCAGGCAGCCGCGCCCGCCGCACGCACACCGCGGGCCGTCGGGGCGAACCGGGACGTGGCCCAGCTCGCCCGCGAAACCGCGGGTGCCGCGCAGCAGCTGGCCGTCCACCACGAGCGCCGCGCCGATGCCGATCTCCGCCGAGACGTGCAGGAAGTCGTGGGGGGTGCCGTCGCCGAGCCAGAGTTCGGCCAGTGCGCCGAAGTTGGCCTCGTTGCCCACGGTCAGCGGGAAGTCCTCGGGCAGCAGGGTGCCCAGGTCCGTGTCGTGCCAGTCGAGGTTCGGGGCCCGGACGACGGTCCGGGCGTCACGCGCCACCAGACCGGGCACCGCCACCGCGAGGCCCGCGGGCCACAGGCCCTCGGCCTCCGCCTCGGCCACCACCTGGTGTACCAGGGAGGTGAGTTCCGCGATCACCGGCTCGGGGGAGCGGCCCCGGTTCGCGGCGTACCGCACCACCCGCGAACGCACCTGCCCGCGCAGATCGACCGCGCAGACCGCGAGGTGGTCCACGCCGACCTCGGCGCCTATCCCGGCCGGCCCCCACCCGCTCACGGCGAGCGCGGAGCCCGGCCTGCCGACCCGGCCGGGACGCTCGGGACCCAGCTCCTCGAGCAGCCCCGAGCGTATGAGCTCGTCGACGAGGGTCGACACCGCGGCCCGGGTCAGCCCGATGCGCGAGGCGACCGCGGCACGCGACAGCGGTCCCTCGGCACTCACGGTGTGCATGACCCGGGCCAGGTTGCGGCGGCGCATGCCCTGCTGGGTGTCGGGCAGGCCCCGCCCCGGACCCGCCGGGTGGGCGTCGTGCAGCGGTGCCGTCATGCCTCCCTCACCCCTCAGAGGTCCCCCGCTCCAGCAGCGGCGCCGCGTCGGAGAGTACCCCGGCGATCCTGGCCAGCGTCTCGTCGTCCCGCTCCACGGCCTCCAGTACCGGCCCGGCGGCGGTGTTCCAGCGCCGGGCGACCGCGCCCGGGTCCTCGCCGGTGAGCAGTCCGGCGGCCTGCGCGGCGGCGCCGAGCGCGACCAGCTCCTTGGCCTCGGGCACCTGGACGGGACGCCCCGAGAGCCGCCGTACGGTCTGCTGCCAGGCGGTGCCCTGCGCGCCGCCGCCGATGAGCAGCAGGGGTGTCGAACGATCCGCGTCCTGGTCGAGCACCAGGTCCAGCGCTCCGAGCAGTGCCTGTACGGCGCCGTCGTAGGCCGACTGGAGGAGCTGGCCGCCGGTGGTGTCGTGGCGAAGGCCGTGCAGTACCCCGGAGGCGTTCGGCAGGTTCGGGGTCCGCTCGCCGTCCAGGTAGGGCAGCAGGGTGACGCCCGATACCGGCTCGACGGCCTCGCGGTCCAGGCCCAGCAGTGCCGCGATGCGGTCCACGGCAAGCGTGCAGTTCAAGGTGCAGGCCAGCGGCAGCCAGTCTCCGTGGGCGTCGGCGAAGCCGGCCACGGTGCCGGTGGGGTCGGTGGGGCGGTGCTTCGAGACGGCGTACACCGTGCCCGAGGTGCCCAGACTCATCACCGGCGTGCCGGGCCGCAGCCCGAGGCCGAGCGCGGCTGCGGCGTTGTCGCCGGTGCCGGGGGCGACCAGGGTGCCCTTGGAGAACGGCAGGTCATGGCCGTCGCGCACGGTGCCGGCCACCTCGCCGGGCCGGACCACGCGGGGGAGCAGAGCGGGGTCGAGGCCTACGCGCGCGAGGATCTCGTCGGCGTAGGACTCCGTCGCCGACGCCCACCAGCCGGTGCCGGAAGCGTCGCCCCGGTCCGTCGTGCCCTCGCCGGTGAGGCGCTCGGTGAGGTAGTCGTGCGGAAGACGCACGGCCTTCGTGGCGCGCAGGGCTTCCGGCTCGTGCTCGGCGAGCCAGGCCCACTTCGTGACCGTGAAGGAGGCGCCCGGCACGCTGCCGGTCCGTTCCGCCCAGGCCTTCGGGCCGCCCAGCTCCTCGATCAGACGCCGAGCCTGGGGCGCTGAGCGGACGTCGTTCCACAGGAGGGCCGGCCGCACCGGCTCGCCCTGGGCGTCGAGCGTGACGAGGCCGTGCTGCTGTCCCCCGATCGACACCGCGGCGGCTTCGCGCGCCGCGTCCCCGCACTGGCGCAGCGCCTCGGACAGCGCGTCCCACCACTGGCGGGGGTCGCTCTCCCGGCCGGCCCCGGAGGACACGGTGTGCGGCGCCTGGCCGCGCGCGACGACCCGGCCGGTGGCCGCGTCGACCACCAGCGCCTTGGTGGACTGGGTGGACGTGTCCACGCCGACGACGAGCGGACCCTCGGCTGCTGACATCGGGTTCTCCCTTTTTGCGGCTCTTGACCGTAATGCGGCTCGTGACCTTGATATGGCTCATGTCTCCACCCGGAGACACCTTGTGTCTTCCCGGAGGCGTGTGTGCATACTAATTTGTAAACCGCCATGACGAAATAGTCCGCAGCAGCAAGGAGCCGCGTCATGAACTACCAGCCCACCCCCGAGGACAGGTTCACCTTCGGCCTGTGGACCGTCGGCTGGCAGGGAAGGGACCCGTTCGGCGACGCCACCCGCCGCGCCCTCGACCCGGTCGAGACGGTGCAGCGCCTGGCCGAGCTCGGCGCCCACGGTGTGACCTTCCACGACGACGACCTGATCCCCTTCGGAGCGTCCGACAGTGCGCGCGAGGGTCACATCAAGCGCTTCCGTGAGGCCCTGGACGCGACCGGCATGAAGGTGCCGATGGCGACCACCAACCTCTTCACGCACCCTGTCTTCAAGGACGGCGCGTTCACCGCGAACGACCGCGACGTGCGCCGTTACGCGCTGCGCAAGACGATCCGCAACATCGACCTGGCGGTCGAGCTCGGCGCCGAGACCTACGTCGCCTGGGGCGGCCGCGAGGGCGCCGAGTCCGGCGGGGCCAAGGACGTACGCGTCGCGCTGGACCGCATGAAGGAGGCCTTCGACCTTCTGGGCGAGTACGTCACCGACCAGGGCTACGACCTGAAGTTCGCGATCGAGCCCAAGCCGAACGAGCCGCGCGGCGACATCCTGCTGCCCACCGTCGGCCACGCCCTGGCGTTCATCGAGCGTCTGGAGCGCCCCGAGCTGTACGGCGTGAACCCCGAGGTCGGCCACGAGCAGATGGCCGGACTGAACTTCCCGCACGGCATCGCGCAGGCACTGTGGGCGGGCAAGCTCTTCCACATCGACCTCAACGGCCAGTCCGGCATCAAGTACGACCAGGACCTCCGGTTCGGCGCGGGCGACCTGCGGGCCGCCTTCTGGCTCGTCGACCTCCTGGAGAGCGCCGGCTACGCGGGCCCCAAGCACTTCGACTTCAAGCCGCCGCGCACCGAGGACCTCGACGGTGTGTGGGCGTCGGCCGCGGGCTGCATGCGCAACTACCTCATCCTCAAGGAGCGTGCGGCCGCCTTCCGTGCCGACCCGCAGGTCCAGGAGGCGCTGCGTGCCTCGCGTCTGGACGAGCTGGCGCAGCAGACGGCGGCGGACGGCCTGAAGTCGCTGCTCGCGGACCGCAGTGCCTTCGAGGACTTCGACGTGGAGGAGGCCGCCGCGCGCGGTATGGCCTTCGAGCAGCTCGACCAGCTCGCCATGGACCACCTGTTGGGTGCGCGCGGCTGAATGAGACCCACGCGCGTGTGCCGTCGGCCGTGAGTGGCCTCCGCCGACGGCACGCGCGCGTGCGGCCTTGCAGCGACCCTCGCGGGGAATGTGCCGGAACCATGCGATCCACGGCATGGGGGCGTATCAACTTCCGCGCGGGGGTCGCCCCATGACCGGTTCGGGTCGACTCTGGACGGTATGGCCATGCCGCCGGTACCGCCCCAGCCGCCCGGACCGCCGGGTGACACACCGCCTCCGGGCGGTGGCTTCGGACCACCCCCTGACGACTTCGGGCGCAACGGCCCGAACCCGTACGGGGGTCTGCCGTCGACCCAGCAGATGGGTCCTGCCGGCGACCCCGGGCGAAGCGGGCCGAGAAGGCGCCGGAGCCCGCTGTTCGCCCTGCTCGCCGTAATCGCGGCGGCCGTGGCCGTTGCCCTCGTGGTGGTCTTCATGGCCTCGGGGAACGACGACTCGCCGGACAAGAACCCGGCCCCGGCGACCAGTACGAGCGGTTCTCCCAAGCCGTCGTTCAGCCTGCCCACCCGGCTTCCCAGCGAGTTGCCCAGCGAGCTCCCGTCGCAGTTCCCGACCGACATACCCAGCGAGTTCCCGAGCGACTTGGAGTCCTTGCTCCCCTCTCTGATCGGGTGAGTCAGAGGCGGTGCGGCAGCCTGACGTAGGTCACCGTCGTCTCCACCCCGCTGTCGACCAGTCGGCCGTCGGCGTCGAACGCGCCCGCTCCGTCCGTCATCCCGAAGTCGTTGTCGTTGATCAGGGCGAGTGTGTCGTGGTCCACCCGTGCGACGCCCTCGATCTTCCCGGGCACCCCGGCGACCGTGCCCAGGTCGACGACCGGCTTCTTGGCGAGTACGGGCACGCCCGATGCCGCCGGATCGTCGAGCTGCTCCAGTGACGGAGACGTGGTGTCGTCGTCCCAGGTGCTGCCGAGGATGTTCGAGGACGAGTCCAGGCGCACCAGTTGAAGCCGTGCGGCCTTGTCGGTGCGCTCCTCGACCAGCAGCTGGTCACCGCCCACCGCTACCACTGAGGAGATCTTGAGCTCGGAGGTGTCGTCCTCGCTCGGGTCCACGACGTTCACCGGGTCGAAGCGGTACGCGTACTCGGCGGTGACCGTCTTCTTCTTCGGCGAGAAACGCAGCAGCCGGGTGGTCCTGGATGCCTCCCCGGTGGCCGTGTCCGGCAGGGACAACGGGCTCTGCACCGCCAGTACCAGATCGCCGCCGGGCAGGTGGGCGAGCCCCTCGAAGCCCCGGTTGATCTTCCGGTGCAGCAGGACGGAGGGCAGCGCGTCCACCACCGGGTAGCCGGTGCCGGTGAGGTTCAGCCCCTTGGGCACATAGCGCGTGAGGACCTTCCCGCGCGCGGAGACGTGAACCAGGCTCGGCCCGTACTCGTCGACAAGCCAGAAGGTCCCGTCCGAGGCCCGCACGATGCCCTCGGTGTCCAGGCCGTTCGGGTTGTACGACAGTGCAGTGAGCGCGTTGTAGTCGTACGGCGCCTCGTCGCGCCCCTGCTGGTCGGGCAGGCCCGTGACGGGCTTGCCGGAGGAGGTCGTGAGCGGGATCGCGTCCAGCACCTTGACGGTGTCGCCGGAGACGCGGATCTTCACGATCGCCGGGTCGAAGCCGGGGACCGGGAACGTGCGGCGCTTGGTGCCGGCGACCTTGATCTGGCCGTTGGGCCCGCGGTCGGTGACGGTCCAGAACTCGCCCTTGCGGCCCGTCGGATAGATGTCACTGCCGATGCCGCCGAGGTCCACCCCGCGGTCGTCGGCCACCGTGCCCGGCAGGAGCCTGTTGCTGAACGCACCCAGCGGGATGTCGCCGAGCGTCGCCGTCCTTACGACACGCGCCTCGCCCGACGGGGCACCCATGGCCGGGCCCGCCGCGATCAGGGCGGCGATCAGGGCGAGGGGCACACCCGCCGCAGCGGTGCGTCTGGCGGGGTGTCGGCCGTCGACGTGCGGGGACATGGGGCCTCCTGGGAACCAAGTTCGGTGACAGCGGCCAGATTTGGGCCCCGCTCGGAACGCCGTACGACCGAAGGGTGAACGTGTGGCGTCGGCCGTGCGTCGGCCCGACGTCGCGGCACGCGCGCGTGCCGCGTGTTCAGCCGGTCGAGCTGCGGGGTGGCCGGTGTGGTCCCAATCCTTGGAGGACATCGCCGAGTTCGTCCGCCGTGAGCGCGGGGGACGGGAGGGACGCGACGGCCGGCGAGGCGCGCAGACCGTCGAGGAGCAGGGCGAGAGGGCGACGCCAGGCCTCGGGGCCGGCGGCCGTGGTGAGGGAGGGGACGGCCCGGCCGAGCGCGGCCAGCGCGAAGAGGACGTCCTCCGTCGTGACGTCCGCCCGGATGCTTCCCTCGTCGCGCCCACGGCGCAGGAGCAGTTCCATGGTCGCCCGGTTGTGGGCGTGCACGGCCTGCAACGACTCGACGCCCTCGAGGTGCGTGGTCATCAGGTCGTTCGTACCGCGATCGGTCGCCAGGACGGCGAACACCGCTTCCGTGTAGCCGACGAGTCCCTCCCAGGGGTCAGCGGCGGCCCGGGCCTGCTCGCCGGCGGCCATGGTGCCCGTCAGCGGGTCACGGAAGACAGCGTCGACCAGGGCGGCACGGCTCGGAAAGTGCCGGTAGAGCGTGGCGTTTCCCACCCCTGCCCGCCGCGCGATGACGTCCAGGGGTGCCTCCAGCCCCTGCTCCGTGAACACCTCGTGAGCGGCCTCGACCAGCAACTCCCGGTTGCGTCGCGCATCGCGACGCCGGACCGGCACCGCCGCGTCGTCCGCCATGATCACTCCTTCGCATTACCGGGGAGTGTTCCCCGGTAACGATGCTATCGTCGTCCAGGTAAGTGGGGAGTACTCCCCATTTACCTGAGAGGGGTGGGACATGGGCAGTACGGCGCTCGTCCTCGGCGGGGGCGGCCTCGTCGGCGGAGCCTGGATGACGGGAGTCCTCGCCGGCCTGTGCGACTCCGGTGTCGACCCGGCCCGCGCGGATGTAGTCATCGGGACCTCGGCCGGTGCGATCTTCGGTTCGCGTCTCCGCGCGGGCGAGCCCGCGCGCGAGCTGTACGAACGCCAACTGGCCGGTGGCGACCGGGTGGGCCTCGCCGTGACGTCTGCTCAGACGCTTCGCTTTCTGTGGGCCGCGCTGGGCTCCCGCGATCCGGAGCGTTCCGTGCTGCGCCTCGGGCGAGCTGCGCTGAGGGCCCGAACGGGTCCCGAGTCCGATGTGTACGACGCCCTGCGTCCACTGCTGCGGAGCGTGGGGGACTGGCCCGACCGCGCACTGCGGATCACGGCCGTCGACGCCCTCTCCGGGCAACTGACGGCCTTCGACGCCGACTCGGACGTCACGCTCCTCGAAGCCGTCGTCGCCAGCTGCGCGGTGCCCGTGGTCTGGCCCCCGATCACCTTGACCGGGCGCCGCTGGATGGACGGGGGCGCCCGCTCCACGGCCAACATCCACCTCGCGCGTGGCCACCACCACGTCCTGGCCATCGCCCCGATCCCCGCCGCCGTGGGCCCACATCCCGGTGCCGAACACCAGGCGGCCGTCCTCGCCGCCGAAGGCGCCCACGTCACCCTCGTCACGCCGGACCGCGCCGCACGCCGGGCCATGGGCCGCGACATGACGTCCGACGCGCGCCGCCCCGCGGCCGCCAGGGCCGGCCACGCCCAGGCGACGGCCCTCGCGGCCTCGGTGCACCCGCTCTGGCGCGCCGAGCAGTGAAGGCCGGGCCGGTACGCCGTAAGCCTGACGACCGCTAGCGAAAGGAACCACTGTGCCCGCGCCCACTCTGGAGGAGCTGACCCCGGACGGCCATGACTTCGCCTCGAACCCGTACCCCGTCTACGCCGCGCTGCGGGCCAAGGGCGCCGTGCACCGCGTCCTCGTGCCCGGAAGCGGTGAGAGCTGGCTCGTCGTCGCCCATGACGCGGCGCGAGCCGCGCTGACCGACCCGCGTCTGCGCAACGACATCCGGCATTCCTCGTCCTGGCGGAGCGACGGCGGACACGCCGTCGGCCGCAACATGCTCCAGAGCGACCCTCCGCAGCACACCCGGCTGCGTCGACTGGTGGCGGCTCACTTCACGGCAGGGAGGATCACCGCGCTGCGACCGAGAATCGAAGCCACAGCCCTCGAACTCCTGGACGCGCTGCCGGAGCGGGGAACGGCGGACCTGGTCGCCAGGTACGCGCTGCCACTGCCCGTCACGGTGATCTGTGACCTCCTGGAGGTGCCCGCGGCCGACCGCGCGGTGTTCCACGCCTGGGCCGACGAACTCGTCATGCCCGCCTCGACCGAGACGGCGACCGCCGCCGCGGCGTCACTGACCGAGTACCTCGCCGGTCTGCTCGCCCGAGGACGCGAAAAGCGGGCGACAGGCCTGCTCGGCGACCTCGTGGCAGCCTCGGACCTCACCTCCGAAGAGCTCCTCGGCATGGCGTTCCTGATCCTCGTCGCCGGCCACGAGACGACCGTCGACCTGATCTCCGGAACCGTCCACGCGCTGCTGGCCCACCCGGACCAACTCGCCCTGCTCCGCGCCGAACCGGACCTCACCGGCCCGGCCGTCGAGGAGTCCCTGCGCTACAACTCACCCGTCCACGCCACCGCGTTCCGCTTCGCGGCCGAGCCGCTCGACATCGACGGCACCCGGATCCAGGCGGGCGACTCCGTACAGGTCTCACTCGCCGCGGCCTCCCGCGATCCGCTGCGTTTTCCCGACCCCGACCGCTTCGACCTACGGCGTTCCACGCGCGCGCACCTGGCGTTCGGCCACGGCCCGCACCACTGCCTGGGCGCCCCGCTGGCCCGCGCGGAGGCGGCCGTCGCTCTGCGCCTGCTGCTGCGCCACCGGCCCGCTCTCGCCTTCGCGACCGACCCGGGCACGTTGACCTGGCGCAGCAGCACGCTCCTGAGGGGCCTGGCCGAACTACCGCTGCGGTTCGGCTGAGGAGAGCTCCGCCGAGGACAGAGCCGTCGCCGGATCCAGGGCCGCCGGGCCCGCGACTATCCAGCGCTCCCGCTCCTGGCGGTACGGCCACCACCGCCCGTCCCGTCCCAGGCGCACCTGGGCCGGCGCGTCGACGGCCGTCCACCGGTTGCCCTCTGCCCTGAGCGACGGCCGTTCGTCCTCGTCCCAGGCCGAGTCCAGAGCGGCACGCGCGCGTGCGAGTGTGTCGCCCGAGGGTGCCCATTCCTCCTCCAGCACCGACAGCGCTTCCGCACCACCGAGCCGCCACGCGCGCGTGGCCTCCGCCAGCGACTGCGGATCACGCCCCGATCCATCGGCGAGCCGTTCCGTCAGTGCCGGGTCGGGCGCGTCGACGGCGAGGCGTACGGCATCCTGAGCGGCCGTCAGCCCGATTACGGCGGCGGGCCGTTCGGACGGTCGACGGAGAGCGTCCGCGAGCAGCCGATGAGCCTCTACGGCGGTCCGAGCGGCCAGATGACGGACGGCGACCGGGTCGACTCCCGGCCCGGGCGGGGCCTCGGTGTCCAGCGAGGGCGGCGAGCCGGGCTTCTCGGGCATCTCCGCCGTCTCGGGCAGGGGCGGCAGGATGTCGCCGGCCGCATACGCCTCGGCGGCATCCACCCCCTCCGGTTCGGGAGCTTCCTCCACGGGCGCGGCGCTGCGGTCCTGGAGATCCTCGAGGAGGGTGTGTTCGCCGCGACCGCGCATCAGCAGCAGCACGAAGGGGTCCTGGTCCAGCAGCCGGGCCACCTGATAGCAGAGAGCTGCCGTGTGCCCGCAGTGGTCCCAGGCGCCGCAATCGCACTTCGGTTCCAGATCGCCCAGCCCCGGCAGGAGTTCGATGCCTTCGGACGCCGCGTCCTCGACCAGGTGCGGCGGCATCTCACGGTCCAGCAGGGCCGCGACGTGACCGGCCCGCTCGACGGCCATGTCGAGGAGGCGGTCCCACTGCTCGGCCGACAGTTCGGCCAGCAGAACGTCGGCGCGGTGCGCAGTGCGATCACGGTCCTGGACGACGGCCGTGATGCGCCCGGGACGTACCGACACCGCGCCCACAGCTCCCGCGCGGGCGATCCTGCGGCCCGACTTCACCTGCCCCGAGTCCAGCGCGGCGTCCTCCAATGCCCGCAGCCAGGCAAGGCCCCACCAGGTCTGTGCGAAACCCCGCCCGTGCGCGGGCGGCAGCGCCGCGAACGTGCGCTCCGCGTCACCGTCGTGTCCGGTCATCGTGCACCTCCTCGCAGCTCGACCAGATCGGCCAGCTCCGCGTCCGTCAGCTCGGTCAGTGCCGCCTCGCCGGAACCGAGTACCGCGTCGGCCAACTCCCGCTTGCGGTGCAGCATGTCGGCGATGCGGTCCTCGACGGTCCCCTCGGCGATCAGCCGGTGCACCTGCACGGGCCGCGTCTGCCCGATGCGGTACGCGCGGTCGGTGGCCTGCGCCTCGACGGCCGGGTTCCACCAGCGGTCGTAGTGCACGACATGCTCGGCCCGGGTGAGGTTCAGGCCGGTGCCGGCCGCCTTCAACGACAGCAGGAACACGGGCACTTCACCCTCCTGGAACCGCCGCACCATCGCTTCACGCCGGGCGACCGGTGTCCCGCCGTGCAGGAACTGTGACGGCAGGCCACGCGCCGCGAGGTGCTGCTCGATGAGCCGGGCCATGCGCACGTACTGCGTGAACACCAGGACGCTCGCTCCTTCGGCGACGATGGTGTCGAGGAGCTCGTCCAGCAGTTCCAGCTTGCCGGAACGGCCGGTGATCCTCGGCTTCTCCTCCTTGAGGAACTGCGCCGGGTGGTTGCAGATCTGCTTCAGCCCGGTCAGCAGCTTCACGATCAGCCCGCGCCGCGCCATGCTGTCCGCCCGGGAGATCTCGGCCAGGGTCTCGCGCACCACTGCCTCGTACAGGCCGGCCTGTTCCTGGGTGAGCGACACGGCACGGTCGGTCTCGGTCTTCGGCGGCAGTTCCGGGGCGATTCCAGGGTCCGACTTGCGGCGCCGCAGCAGGAAGGGGCGCACCAGCCGGGCGAGACGTTCCGCGGCGGCCGGGTCCTGACCGCTCTCAATGGCCTGCGCGTACCGGGCGCGGAAGGCGCCGAGCCGGCCCAGCAGACCGGGAGTCGTCCAGTCGAGGATCGCCCACAGCTCCGACAGGTTGTTCTCCACCGGGGTTCCGGTGAGCGCCACGCGTGCGCGTGCCCCGATCGAGCGCAGTTCCCGGGCGGTCGCCGAGTACGGGTTCTTCACGTGCTGCGCCTCGTCCGCCACGACCATCCCCCAAGCCGTTTCGGCGAGCCGGGGCGCGTCCAGGCGCATCGTGCCGTACGTGGTGAGCACGAACTCCCCGTCGGCCAGGCCGTCGAGCTCGCGCCGCGGACCGTGGAAGCGGCGCACACGCGTACCCGGTGCGAACTTCTCGATCTCGCGCTGCCAGTTGCCCATCAGGGACGTCGGGCACACCACGAGGGTGGGGCCGGCGGTGGCGGTGTCGGTCTGCCGGTGCAGATGCAGCGCGATCAGGGTGATCGTCTTGCCGAGTCCCATGTCGTCGGCGAGACAGCAGCCGAGTCCCGAGGACGTCATACGGGCCAGCCAGTTCAGGCCCCGGCGCTGGTAGTCCCGCAGGGGCGCGGCGAGCGCGGCGGGTTGCGGGACCGGCTCCTGCGCCTCCGGGTCCGCCAGCCGGTCCCGCAGCGCCGCCAGCCACCCGGTGGGCTGCACCTCGACCCTGCGGCCGTCGACCTCGGCCGAGCCCGTCAGAGCGGCGCTCAGGGCGTCGACGGGGGTCACCTTGCGGTCCTGCCGGGCACGGGCCCGGCGCACCTCGTGCGGGTCGACCAGCACCCACTGGTCACGCAGCCGCACCACAGGGCGGTTGGCCTCGGCGAGCCGGTCCAGCTCCTCGCGCGTGAGCTGCTGGTCGCCCAGCGCGAACCACCAGTCGAACGCGAGCAGCGCGTCGGCGGACAGGAACGACGGAGTGCCGGACCCGATCCGGTCGCTGTCGTCCGGCGGACCGACCATCGCGCGCGTGGTGAGCTTTCTGGCCAGCTCCTTCGGCCAGTGCACCTCGACGCCCAGGTCGGCGAGACTTCGTGCGCCCGCTCCGAGCAGATCGGTGATCTCGTCGTCTGCGAGATCGACCGCGTCCGGGACGGTGGCCGAGAGCAGCGGGTTGAGCGGGGACCACGCGCGTGCGGCCCTGCGGAGCGCGAGCAGGCAGTCCATCTGCGTGTGGGGGCCGAAGGCCGTGGAACCGGCCCATACGTCGGCGGCGTCCGCGATGACCGTCGGATCGCTCACGCTGTGCACTTGGAGAACGGCCCGGAAGGAGGGCGCCTCACCCGTGGCCAGGCCGTGCACCTCGATGCGCAACGAGACGCGTACGCCCGCGTCGTGGCCCGCGGCGACATCCGCCGCCCACGCGCGCTGCTCGGGCAGGTGCTGCGGTTCCTGCGCGGCGTAGGCGGGTCCGCCCGTCACGAGGGGCGCCGCGGGGGAGCGGGGCAGGGTGTCGGCGACCGCGTCCAGGAAGGCGCGCACCAGTTGTTCGGGGTCGGGCAGCCGGAGCGGCTCGACAGCGCTCAGGGGTACGGCGTGCGCCTCGGGCGGCATCGCCGCGGCGAGTCGGCGGACACGCTCGACGTCGGCCGCTCCCAGAGGACCCATGCGCCAGGCGTCGTGGTCGGCGGGGGACAGCCCGGGCAGCAGCAGCCCGCGGGCTACGCACTGCAGGGCCAGCACGGCGGCGGCACCCCAGAAGAGGGCCGCCCGGTGCCCGTGCGTGGAGGCACGCGCACGCGTGAGGACCGGAAGGGCGGCGCGGACCGGCAGCAGCACCGCGGGCAGGCTCACCAGATCCACACCGCCGTCGCTGGGCACCACGAGCGTCAGATCCTCGATCGTCCCTGCCGCGACAGCGGGAGGAGGAGCGCCGTCGGGCCGCCAAAAGGCGACACTGCCCGTGCGGGCCGGGTCGCCGGGCGCGAACACGGCACAGCACAAAGCCAGTTCGGAGATCTCGGACGGTGATGCCGCGGGAAACCTCTGGACAGATATCGCGGGGCTCCTCAAACTTGACTACTTCGTGGGAGTGCCCGAGGGTACATCACCTTTCGGCCCCACCGTGGAGGGGCCTGTATCACATTCACGCCAGGGTGTTGTCAACCCCCCTGTGCGGCCGGTGCTGCCCCCCGCACGGAGACGGGGGGTTGCCGCATGGTCGCGACCGGTCACCCATCCGTACGTTTCCTCAGGTCAGCACGTTTCCTGAGAGAGCCGGAGCCCGGACATGCCGCAGAGCACCGCAACCGTCGCACCCCGCCCGCGCGGTACGTCCGGCTCCCCGCCCGGCGGAAGCGAATTCGCACCCCTCCTGCGCGCGGTGAAGGGCCAGGGCCTCATGGACCGCCGCCACGGCTGGTACGCCCGGGCCATCGCCGTCAACGCGCTCGCCCTCGCCGGTGTCGTCACCGCCGTCGCCCTGTCCGGCGACTCCTGGCGGACCCTGCTGCTGGCCCCGCTCCTCGCCGTGTTCTCCGCCCGCACCGCCTTCATAGGCCATGACGCGGGCCACGCGCAGATCACCGGCGACAAGGCGGCCGGCCGCGCCATCGGTCTTGTCCACGGCAATCTGCTGCTCGGGATGAGCTACTCCTGGTGGAACCATAAACACCATCGCCACCACGCCAACCCCAACCACATCGACAAGGACCCCGACGTCGCTGCGGACGTCCTCGTCTTCACCGGCGAACAGGCCAAGGGGCGCACCGGCTTCAGGCGCTGGCTCACGCGTCATCAGGCATGGCTGTTCTTCCCGCTCACCCTCCTCGAAGGCGTCGCCCTGAAGGTCCAGGGCTTCCGGGACCTGCGCCGGCAGGCGCCGGGGGAGCGTGCCGAGGAGGGCGCCCTCCTGGTGGGCCATCTCGCCGCCTACGCCACTCTGCTGCTGACCACCATGTCCCCCGGCAGGGCGCTGGCCTTCGCGGTGATCCACCAGGCGCTGTTCGGCCTGCACCTCGGGATGGCCTTCGCCCCCAACCACAAGGGCATGGAAATGCCGGACCCGGACGGCGAGTCCTGGGGCCACCTGCGCCGCCAGGTGCTCACCTCCCGCAACGTCCGCGGCGGCATCCTCACCGACTGGTTCCTCGGTGGCCTCAACTACCAGATCGAGCACCACCTCTTCCCCAGCATGCCCCGGCCCCATCTGCGCCTCGCACAGCCGCTGGTGCGCGCCCACTGCCGGGATCTGGGTATCCCCTATACGGAGACCGGACTCGTCGACTCCTACCGACAGGCCCTGAGCCACATGCACGAGGTGGGCGAGCCACTGCGGGCGGCCCGCTAGGAAGCGCGTGCCTCCGGGGCGTCTCAGGGCGAGGTCTCAGGGATGTCTCAGGGTCGCGATTCGGAACTGCAGGAGGCGCGGACCCGTTTCTCTGGACAGAGAGCGGCAACCGCCGCGAAGGAGGCGACGCACATGTCGAAGAACGCGAAGATCGCCGCAGGGGGAGTGGCGGTCGGGCTGCTCCTGCTGTTCTGGCTGCCCTGGTGGGCCTCAGTCCTGATCATCCTGGGAGTCCCGGCCGCCGCATACCTCACACTGGACCCCTCGCAGCGGCGCCGGCTGCGCCGCGCCACCCGCAAGGAACTCGGCCGCTGACCCACCCGCACCGGCCGGGAGCACGACAGGCCCGGACGGTGCGGCGCGGCGGCTCAACTGGGACGTACGGCCATCTTGTCGAGCGCTTCCAGCAGCCCCGGCAGCTCCGGGCCCCGGCCCACCGGCAGGACCTCCCCGGGCTCGTCGTCGAGCAGCACGAACGCGATGTCGTCGGTCCTGGCCACCAGTGACCAGCCGGGACCGTCGGCACGCAGCGTCCGCGCGTCGCCCGACGCGAAGGACGACCGGACCCGCCCGAGGGGCGGCGGCGAATCCACGTAGGCGCGGGCCTCCGCGAGGACACGCCGGATGCCGCTGTGGCCCTTGCGGGCCTCCTTCTCGGCCCCGCCCGAGATCTTGTCTTCCGCGGCCTCGTCTCCCGCGGCTCTTTCTCCCGAGCTCTCGTTGTCCGAGGCCTCGTCGCCCGTGGCCTTGTCCTCCGGGACGTCGCGGTCCGTGGTCTCGCCGTCGGAGACCTTGCCGGCCACGGCCTTGTCACCCCCGGTGGGCCCGCCGTTCGGGCTCGGGAAGGCCGCGTCGTCGATCTGCTCCCGCCACATCGCCCACTGGAGCGCGATCTCATCGGCGCCCAGCCGCCGCTGGGCGGATCCCCATGTGGACGTGTCCGGCGGTGTCAGCGGCGGGCCGTCGGCGGTCTCGGGATCGGGGTCGTGCGGCGCCGGCACGCCGGGCGCCGCGACGGCGAGCGCGAGCGGCCAGCCGGGCAGCGCGGCCACGACCGTGTGCTCGTCGGGCGACAGGTCGTACTCCATGCCGCAGTCCCAGGACGCGATGGCGACGGCGACCAGTGAGACGTCGTCGATGACGACCGTCCATCGGGCTCCGCCGCCGTCCTGGCCGAACACCAGACCGTACCCGTCCGCCAGCGGTGCCAGACCGAGCGCCGCGCAGGCCTCCGGATAGTCGTCGCCCAGCACGCTCGGGAACTTCGCCGGCGTCAGCAGCACCGCCGTCAGCACATAGAGCGCGTCGTCCGCAGCGGCGACGGCGTCCTCGTCCGTCCCGGCCATCCCAGCCTCCCCATCGGTTCGTCCAACGGCGCGCACCCTAGTGTGCGCGGAAGGCCCTTGTCACGACTCCCAAGCACACCCGGAGCTGCAGTTTTCCGGCTGGACGGGGCGAATCGACCATCCCTTGCCGGCCGGTCAGGCCGTCGGCAGTCCGAGGAGCGCTCGTGCCACCGTACGCGGCGACTCGTCGCGCTCCCGCGCGAGGGCGATGACGGCCCGGCACGCGAGCTCGTTGACCCCGAACGACAGTGCCTCCGGCGATACCCAGGCCGAGGCCTCGTCGATCCGGTCCTGATCGTCCTCCGCGCAGGCCGAGACGTACGCGGCGGCGGCCTCGAACAGATTGTGCGTGCGGCCTTCCCGGCCGGTGGGCGCCTCGGTGCGCAACGCATTGACGAATCTGGCGCTGGACTTGCGGATCCTGCCCCACATGCCGACCACCTTCCCCCTGAGTGACGTGGTCCTGCCGAACGTGCGTCTTCTGCTACTCACCGTAAGGTTGGAGCCCTGCCCGCAGAAGGGGACGGGGCGGCGAAGCCTCAGTCCGCCTGTCGGCCTCCGCCCGTTGCGGCGTACCCGGATGATCGACGGAGCCGACGGCCCGGAGCGGTCGAACTCATCACGCCCGGAAGGGCCGGAAAACGGTCAACCAGTTTTGCGGGGCTGGATACTTGTGTCTTCTCACGACATGGCTACCAGGGGAGTGGTTCGGTGAACTCTGCCGGAGGGAAGGGCCGTTGGGGTGCAGGCGGCGGTCGGGGCGGTCGGCACGCCGTCGTCGTGGGCGGGAGCCTCGCAGGGCTTCTCGCGGCGCACGTCCTGGCCGGGTACGCCGACCGGGTGACCGTCGTCGAGCGTGACCGGTTGCCGGACGGCCCCGAGCCGCGGCCCGGTGTGCCACAGGGCCGGCATCCGCACGTCCTGCTGCAGGGCGGGCAGGTGGCCATGGAGTCGCTCCTGCCGGGGTTCCTGGCGGAGCTGCAAGAGGCGGGCGCGCCTCGGGTCGGCATGCCGTCGGACATGGTGATGTGGCAGACCGGCCGCTGGTTCCGCCGGCTGCCCGCGACGACACACATCTACACCGGCTCCCGTGCGCAGCTGGAGGGCCTGGTGCGGCGGCGGGTTCTCGCCAACCCGGTGATCAGCGTGTTGGAGGGGACCGATGTCGTCGGGTTCCTCGGTGATGCCTCGCGGGTGCGGGGTGTGCTGGTGCGGGACCGCTCCGGCGACGCCCGTGCGGAGTCCCGGCCCCTGGAGGCCGATCTGGTCGTCGACGCCTCCGGCAGCGGGACGAAGGCTCCGCAGTGGCTTGCGGCGATCGGCGCCGAGGGCCCGCAGGAGGAAACCATCGACACGGGACTCGCCTACGCCTCCCGCGTCTACCGCGGCACGAACGGCGTCCTCGACGGCGAGACCCGCGGCTACTACGCCTATCCCGACCCCGAGCAGGTGCATGCCGGTGGCGCACTGCCGCTGGAGGACGGCAGCCACCTGGTGATCGTCTCGGGCCTGCGCGGTGACGAACCGCCCACGAACGACGACGAGTTCGTGACGTACGCCAAGAGGTTGCCGCATCCGCTCCTGCACCGGTGGCTGGACGAGGCCGAACCGCTTTCCCCGGCCTTCGGCTTCCGACGCACCGCGAACATCCGCCGCCGCTACGACCTTCCCGGCCATCCGGCAGGATTCCTCGCCACCGGCGACGCGCTGTGCACCTTCAACCCGATCTACGGGCAGGGCATGGCCGTTGCCGCGATGACCGCGGTCGCCCTGCGGGACGCGCTGGCCGACCGGCGCCGGACACCTACGACACGGCGCGTGCAGCAGGCGCTCCTTGCGGCGTCCCGGCTGGCGTGGGACATCTCCGCCGGGGCGGACCGCAAGATGCCGGGCGCGGTCGGCACGGCGACCGACGGTGGGCCCGCGGACCAGGTCGCCGGCTGGTACCTGAGCCGCGTCCAGGAGCGGGCCCCGGGCGACCCTGTCGTGGGGCGGGCCTTCCGTGCCGTGCTGACCCTCTCAGCGCCCGTCACCGCCCTGTTCGCTCCGCCCGTCGCCCGGGCCGTCCTCTTCCGGCCACCCTCGCCGACGCCCACCGAGCCGCCCGCGACACCGGAGGAGTCCGGGTCCCGGGCGTAGTGATCAGCTCACTCGGGGCTGTGCGATTCGGTGCCGATCCTCCGGCGCTGGGCCACGCCTACGAAGAAGCCCCGTCGAGTGACGCGATCGTCTCCCGCAGCCAGCTGAGCTCGGCCCGGGAGGTGGCGCGTGCGATGGTCAGCACACCGCGCCGGAAGGGATCGTCCAACTCCTCGGCGCGCAGCGGCCGGTCGCCTTCGTAGAAGAAGCTCGCCGGCTCCTCCAGGAAGGCGAGCCGGCGTCGCAGTACGGCCGCCTGCGCGCCGGCGTCGTCCAGGTGCCGGAGGAAGGCGAGGACCGTGAACCACCGGTTCTCGTCGGTGATGTCGCGCGCGGCCGGTTCGGCGAGCCGACGGCGCAACTCCTGGCGGCCTTCATCGGTGAGCGTCAGGACATGGCGAGGCGCGGCCACGGCACCAGGTTCCGTGGCGCGCGCCAGCAGCCCCGCCTTCTCCAGCCGCTTGATCGCCGGATACAGCGTGCTCTCGGCCACGTGCCGCACGTGACCCGCCAGCGCTGTGATGCGTTTGCGCAGCTCATAACCGTGCAGCGGGGTGTCGTAGAGGAATCCGAGGATGGCGAGCTCCAGCATGCACGCATTCTGCCGCATCGGCGCTGTACATCCCTGCCGTATTACCTCCTCTTCGATATACATCGGTGACGATGTATTGTCCTCGGTGACGCACAGAGAGAGGGCACCATGAGGCAGGCCGAGTTCGACGGCAAGGGAAGCTGCATCCGCTGGACCGAGACGCCCGGCGAGGAGCCGGCACGCGTGTATGTGCACGGGCTGGGATCGATCTCGACCGTCTATCACGCGCACATCGCGGCCCGGCCCGAACTCGCGGGTCGGCGCAGCTTGTTCGTCGATCTGCCCGGACACGGGGTCAGCGACCGCCCCGAGGACTTCGGATACACGCTGGAGGACCACGCGGACGCCCTGGCCGCCGCTCTGGACGCCGCGAATCTGACCGGGGTCGAGCTCGTCGCGCACAGCATGGGCGGGTCGGTCGCGCTCGTGCTCGCCCACCGCAGGCCCGAGCTCGTCTCCCGGCTGGTCCTCACCGAGGCCAACCTCGACGCTTCGCCTCCCGCTACGGCGGGCAGCACCTGGATCGACGCCTATGAGGAAGACGACTTCGTCGCAGGCGCCCACGCGCGCGTGCTCGAGAAGGTCGGCCCCCTGTGGGCGGCGACCATGCGGCTGGCCGACCCGCGCGCCCTGCACCGCAGCGCGACCGGGCTCAGGCGCGGATCGGCGCCCATGATGCGCGCGATCCTCGAAGGGCTGTCCATCGACCGCGTGTATCTCCAGGGCGAGCTCAGCGGTGAACTGGACGGGCGACGGACGCTGGAGGCAGCAGGAGTGCGGGTGGTGACCGTGCCCGGCGCGGGGCACAACGTCATGCTCGACAACCCCGACGCCTTCGTGGCGGTGGTCGCCGGGACGGAGTGAGCCAGGTCAGTCCTCGCGGACGGCCAGGGCCAGGAAGCGGGCGTCCTCGTCGGCGTACGACGCCATGCGCCAGCCCGAACCCGCCAGTAGAGGACGGAGGTTGGACTCCGCGCGCAGGTCCTCCGGGGTGATCCGGCGCCCCTGGCGTGCGGCGAGCGCCGCTCTGCCGATCGGGTGGAACAGGGCCAGGACGCCGCCGGGCCGCACCACCCGGGCCAACTCGCGCAGATTCTCGGCCGGCCGGGGCAGGTGGGAGATCAGGCCCGCTCCGAAGACGGCGTCGAGCGACCGGGAGCGGAGCGGCAGCGCGGCCACGTCGGAGAGCAGCAGCTGCCCGTCCCGATTCCGTCCGGCCCGTACGGCGGCCTCCAGCATGGCCGGGGTCAGATCGGCCCCCACGACGACTCCCGAGGGCCCCACGGCCGCACGCAGGGGCGGCAGGGCCCGTCCGGTGCCGCAGCCCGCGTCGAGCACGCGGTCGCCCACGCGCAGCCCGAGCTCCGCGACCGCGGCGGCGTAGGCGGGACCGTCGTCCGGGAACCGGCTGTCCCAGTCGGCGGCTCGGGCCGAGAAGAACTCCTGGACATGTGTGTGGTCGTCGCTCATGTTCCGCATGATCCCTCACCGACACGGATGAGGGCCCGTGCGCACACGTTCGAGCGTGACGCGATCGTTCAGATGCATCTCTGCGTCATATTCCAACACCTTTCGAAATGCGCCCTCTTTGTGCGCCCCTGCCCCCACTAGCGTCCCTTGGCCATGGGACACCTGGACCACGCTGCCCTGGGCTGGCTGACGCCCACGCTCTCGTACGTCATGGCCTGTATCGGCGCCGCGCTCGGCCTGCGCTGTACCGTCCGCGCGCTCGGTGCCACCGGGCGTTCGCGCCTCAACTGGCTCATCACCGCGGCCTCGGCCATCGGCACCGGCATCTGGACCATGCACTTCGTGGCCATGCTCGGCTTCAGCGTCAGCGGTACCGACATCCGCTACGACGTACCACTGACCATCGCGAGCCTCCTGGTCGCGATGGTCGTCGTCTCCGCAGGGGTCTTCGCGGTCGGCTACAGCCGGGACCGGGCCCGCGCGCTCTTCCTGGGCGGGCTCACCACCGGCCTGGGCGTGGCGAGCATGCACTACCTGGGCATGGCGGCCGTACGGTTGCACGGCGACGTCGACTACGACCCGGTGCTGGTCGGACTCTCCGTCCTCATCGCCGTCGTCGCGGCGACGGCGGCCCTGTGGGCGGCGCTCAACATCAAGTCGCCTGTCGCCGTCACCATCGCCTCCCTCATCATGGGCGCCGCGGTCAGCAGCATGCACTACACCGGGATGTTCGCGGTGAGTGTGCGGGTCTCGCCCTCCGGGGCCGTCCTGCCCGGGGCCACGGCGATGCAGTTCATCTTCCCGCTCGCCGTCGGCCTCGGCTCCTACCTGTTCCTGACCTCGGCCTTCGTCGCCCTGTCGCCCACGACGGGGGAGCGCGAGGCATCCGCCTCGGCCCAGCGCGCGGTCGAGAGCATCCCCTCCTAGCGGCGGATCCGGGCCGGACGGCCCGACGACACGCCCCCGAACCACTCTCCCGAGCGAGGAGGCCATGCGTACACCGCGTAGGACCCCCACAGACGGCGCCGAGACGCCGCTCCAGACACCCGCGCGCGGGCGACGCGCACATGCCGGACGACCGGCCGAAGAAAGCCCGGACGACCCGGCGGGTCCCCTGCCGGAAGACATACCCGTGCGCACGGGGCACTGGCGGATACGCCCCCGCACAGTCCGCGCCAAGATCGTCTGCCTGCTCATGGTGCCCGTCGTCTCGCTGCTCGCCCTCTGGGCGTACGCCACGGTCACCACCGCCCAGGACGTGGCCCGGCTGCGCCAGCTGCAGCGGGTGGACGACGCCGTCCGCTCTCCCGTCACCGACGCCGTGACCGCGCTCCAGGCGGAGCGTGCCGCCGCGGTCCGCTACGCGACCGACCCGTCCGCCGCGCAGAGCGACGATCTCCGCAAGCTGGCCGAGCGCACCGACCAGGCCGTGGCGCGGCTGCGGCTCGGCGACGGCAACACCGTCGCCGACAGCGAAGAACTGCCCGCCGGTGTCGCCCAGCGGCTCGAGGTCTTCGTGACCGGCGCCGAACAACTGCGCTCCGTGCGCACCGCCGTTCTGGACCGCAGCGCCGGATGGGACGAGACGTACGGTCGCTACACCAGGACCATCGCCGGTGCCTTCGCGGTGGGCGGCGCCCTCACCGGCATCCAGGACGCCGACCTCGGCTCCGACGCGCGCGTGCTGCTCGAGTTCTCCCGCGCCCGCGAGTCGCTGGCCCAGGAGGACGTCGTGCTGGCCGGCGCGCGCCTGTCGGGCGTTCTCGCCGGTGAGCGGCTGCGCCTTTTCACCGGAGCCGTCGACACCCGCCGGGCCCTCACCGAGGGCGCCGTGGCCGACCTGCGCGGCTCCGACCGCGCCGCCTGGCAGAAGGTCGCCGACAGCGGCGCGTACGCCACCGTGACCGCCGCCGAGGACCGGACACTCGCGGCCGCCCCCGGTGCCCGCGCCGTCGAGTCGACGCCGGAGGCCACCTGGCAGGCGGCACACACGCGTGTGCAGAGCGGCATGCGGACCGTCGAACAGGCGGCGGGCAGCGGTGTCGCCCACCGCGCCGACCCGTTCACCCGGGGGCTGCTCACCCCGGCCGGCGCCGCGGTCCTGCTCGGTCTGATGGCCGTCGCCGCGTCGCTCGTCATCTCCGTGCGTATCGGGCGCGGACTCGTCGTCGAGCTGGTGAGCCTGCGCAACAGCGCCCTCGAGATCGCCCGCCGCAAGCTGCCCGAGGCCATGGGGAGGCTGCGGGCCGGCGACGAGATCGACATCCAGTCCGAGGCCCCGCCAGGGCCGCCCGCGGAGGACGAGGCCGGACAGGTCGCCGAGGCCCTGACCACCGTGCACCGCGCGGCACTGCGGGCCGCCGTGGAGCGCGCCGAACTCGCCAGCGGCATCTCCGGGGTCTTCGTCAACCTCGCCCGCCGCAGCCAGGTCCTCGTCCACCGCCAGCTGAGCCTGCTCGACAGCATGGAGCGCCGCTCCGACGACCCGAACGAACTGAGCGATCTCTTCCGGCTCGACCACCTCACCACCCGCATGCGTCGCCACGCGGAGAGTCTGATCATCCTCTCCGGAGCGGCACCCGGCCGCGCCTGGCGCATGCCGGTGTCGCTGACCAACGTGGTCCGCGCGGCCGTCTCCGAGGTCGAGGACTACGCGCGCGTGGAGGTGCGTCAGCTGCCCGACGCCTCCGTCGTCGGCGCGGCGGTCGCCGACCTCACCCACCTGCTGGCCGAGATCATCGAGAACGCCGCCCAGTTCTCACCGCCCCACACACGCGTGCGGGTCACCGGCGAACCCGTCGGCAACGGCTACGCCGTCGAGGTCGAGGACCGCGGTCTGGGCATGGGCAAGGAGACCCTCGCGGAGGCCAACCGGCGCATCGAGCAGTCCGAGGCACTCGACCTGTTCGACAGCGACCGGCTCGGTCTGTTCGTGGTCAGCAGGCTCGCCGCCCGGCACGGCATCAAGGTGCACCTGCGCACCTCGCCCTACGGCGGTACCACCGCGGTCGTCCTGCTGCCCACGGCGCTGCTGCACATCAAGGCGGCGGAACGTTCACCCGCCAAGGCCGCGGACCGGGAACGGCTCACGGAACGCGAGTACGCGCGCGTGGCCGCCGCCGAACGGGACCAGGAGTCCGTCCCCGCCCCGGCCGAGCGGCCCGCCCTGGTGGCCCCCCTGACGGCCTCGCCGGACCGGGGAACGACCGACACACCGCCCTCCGGAGTCACCGCCCTGCGTCTGCACCGCCCTCCCGACGAGCCCGAGGAGTCCGACGACCTCCCCCGCCGGGTACGACAGGCACACCTCGCTCCCCAGCTGCGCGAACAGCGCTCCGAGGAACCGGCCCCGGCAGCCGCCGACCAGGACGACGACGGCCGTACACCCGAGATGGTCCGGGACCGGATGGCGGCGTACCGGGACGGCTGGGCGCGCGGCGGCGGCAGGCAGCCCGGCCGCGGTGCCACCCCTGATTCCCCAGCGGGCAGAGACAGCAGCGAAGGAGACCGAGGATGATCCAGGACCCGAGCACGAGGGCCGACATGGGAGTCCCCCCGCGCGAGCGAAACCGAGAGTGGGGAAGGTCCGGCGAACTCGACTGGCTGCTGGACGACTTGGTGCTGCGGGTGAGCGAGGTACGGCATGCCGTCGTGCTCTCCAACGACGGCCTCGCCGTGGGGGCCTCGACGGACCTGCGCCGCGAGGACGCGGAACACCTCGCCGCGGTCTCCTCCGGCTTCCACAGCCTGGCCAAGGGGGCGGGCCGGCACTTCGGTGCCGGGGGAGTGCGCCAGACCATGGTCGAGATGGACGACGGGTTCCTGTTCGTGGCCGCCGCGGGAGACGGCTCCTGTCTCGCCGTCCTCACCGCCGCGACCGCGGACATAGGCCTGGTCGCCTACGAGATGGCACGGCTGGTCAAGCGGGTCGGCGAGCACCTCTACACGGCACCGCGCGTGGGCGCGCGGCCCCCCGCGGCAGGATGAGAGGGAAGGGCGGTCGGCTCAGATGACCGAGGACATGGAGGGCGTCCCGTACGAACCGGGCAGCCAGTGGTACGACGGCGAGGCCGGGCCCCTCGTCCGCCCCTACGCGATGACGGGCGGACGCACCAAACCCGGCCCCACCGGGGTGCGTTTCGACCTGATCGCCCTTGTCACCCTGGACGTGGGCGCACCCGGAGCCGGCGACGACACGGCGCTCGGGCCGGAACACCGTGCCCTGATCGACCTGTGCCGTACGGAGACGCAGTCGGTGGCGGAACTCTCCGCCGGCGCCGACCTGCCCGTGGGCGTGGTCAGGGTGCTCCTGGGAGACCTCCTGGAACTCGGCTGTGTCACCGTCAGCCGCCCGGTGCCCCCCGCGCAGCTGCCCGACGAACGGATTCTGCGCGAGGTGATCGAAGGGCTCCGGGCGCTGTAGATGAACGTTCAGAACCACCGCGGTCCAGTACGGCACCGACTCGTGCACCCTTTGCGACACCGATCGGAAGCGAGTCGGTCACAACGGGCAATAAGCGGTCCAACCACTCGCAGCGGAGCTCCAGTTGTCATGATGCTGACTTCGCGACCCCCTACCGACGTCGCCGCCCGTTGCCGGCCCTCCCGAGAGAAGTGATCGATGGTCTCCGAGAACTCCGACGCCCAGGGCGACACGACCGCCCTCGCGCTGAAGATACTGGTCGCCGGCGGGTTCGGCGTGGGCAAGACCACCCTGGTGGGCGCCGTCAGCGAGATCAGGCCACTGCGCACGGAGGAACTGCTCAGCGAGGCTGGCCAGTTGGTGGACGACACCGATGGCGTGGACCAGAAGGTCACCACCACGGTCGCCATGGACTTCGGACGCATCACCATCCGCTCCGGCCTGTCCCTCTACCTCTTCGGCACCCCGGGGCAGGACCGCTTCTGGTTCCTGTGGGACGAGTTGTCGCAAGGAGCCCTGGGCGCCGTCGTCCTCGCGGACACCCGGCGCCTGGAGGACTGCTTCCCGGCCGTGGACTACTTCGAGCACCGGCACATCCCCTTCGTGGTGGCCGTCAACTGCTTCGCCGGTGCCCGCACCTACGGCGCCCACGACGTCTCGCGCGCTCTCGACCTCGACCAGGGCACACCCGTGGTGCTGTGCGACGCACGGGACCGTGACTCGGGCAAGGAGGTGTTGATCCGACTGGTCGAGTACGCCGGGCGGATGCACACCGCCCGGCTGCTCGACTCGGTGGGCTGATCAGGGCGGGGGCCCACTCACCGACACGTCACTCCGCGACGGCCTTCTCTGCCAGCACCCTGTCGATCTTCACGCGGACGAGGAGTTCTCCCGCAACGCCGTTGCGGGCTCCGAACTCCTCGGCCCGCTCCTCGCCCATGTACCGCGCCCCGATCCGCCCGGCCCAGTGCCTGACCTCGTCGAGATCCTCCGAGATCCGGGCCTGGCCCCGGAGCACCACGTAGTCGAAGGGCGGCCGGTCGTCGTCCACACACAGGGCGACGCGTCCGTCCCGCGCCAGGTTGCGCCCCTTCACGGTGGCCTTGCCGGTGTTGAACACCACGTCGTCACCGTCGAGTACGAACCAGATCGGTGCCACATGTGGGCTCCCGTCGGCCCGGACGGTCGACAACTTGCCGGTGCGGGTGCCGTGCGAGACGAACTCCCGCCATTCCTCATCGGTCATCTTCTGTGCCATGTCCCCATTCTCCTTGCCCCGTTGACGGCCGTGGGGAAGGCTTGTGTGGAGATCCTCCGGGCAGGAGGAAACGTCACACGGGGAGACGGGACACATGCCGGAGAAGCAGGGGCTCGGCTGGCTGCTGGACGATCTGACCGAGCGCGTCGACCATGTGCGGCACGCGCTGGTGCTGTCCAACGACGGGCTGGTCACGGGCGCCAGCACAGGGCTGCGCCGCGAGGACGCGGAACATCTCGCCGCCGTCTCGTCCGGGCTGCACAGCCTGGCCAAGGGCTCGGGACGCCACTTCGGCGCGGGCAAAGTACGGCAGACGATGATCGAGTTCGACGACGCGGTGCTCTTCGTGACCGCGGCGGGCACCGGCAGCTGTCTGTGCGTGCTCAGTGGCTCGGACGCCGACATCGGCCAGATCGCCTACGAGATGACGTTGCTTGTCAACAGGGTCGGCGAGCACCTCGACGTCGACGCCCGCCGGCCCGAGCGGAGCCCGGATCCTGACCTCTGACCTGCGCTTTCTTCGGTCCACGAGGAGTTATCCACAGGCTTGCCACACATCTCGCCCCACCGGCTACGGTTTTTGTCACGGCGAGCGCACACAGCGTGAGCGATGACTCCACGGGGAGAGCGACCATGTCGGGCAGCCTGATCACCCAACGCGTTCACCAGGCGCACACACCCAGCCGAGCCGCACGGGAACTGGGCCTCAAGCGAAGCGAGTTCGACCTCGCGGTGCACCTCGGGCAGATCCGGACCGTGCCCGATGAAGGAGGCGGGGGGCGACGCGTCACCGGCTCCGAGATCGACCGGCTGCGGGCGGCGGACGGTTTTCCCGACTCGCTGCTTCAGCGCGTGCGGGTCGTGGGCACCACCGAGGGCGCGAAGGTCATGGACATCCCTGCAGGCAGGTTCACCCGCCTGGCCCGTCTGGGCCTGTTCTCGCCGGTGAGCTTCTATCTGAATAGGTACCGCGCCGTGGTGTGGCTGTATCTCGCCGAAGAACTCGAGGAGTTCACGGCAGTCGAGGAGAACACCCCGTTGCTGACCGCACGCCGTATGCCCGAAGGGCTGCGCGACATGCTGGACGCGGGCGTGGACCTGCGGGCCCGCAACTGGCGGGGGCGCCACCGCGGATTCCTCCTGCGCCTCGCCGAGGACCCCTGGGAGAGCGCCGGGGCCCTCGCCGCCTTCCTCGACCCCGTCCAGATCGCGGAGCTGGTCCCCGACCCGTACGAGCGATCCCATCTGGGCCGTTTTCGGCCGGGACCACCGGCCCAGGGGGCACAGGGATCGCCCGCAGCGCACCTCATCGAGAAGATCATGACGGCGGACCACCCGGACGAGATCGAATGGCTCAGGACCGACCTGACCCGCGCCCTGGAGGACGCCCGGAGGTTCCGGCCCGCGCCGCGTCCCACGGCCCGGCGGACAGCCTCCACCCAGCCGCGGGACCTGTCGACGCCCCAGGAGGAGCCGACCCGCGGCCTGCTGGGCTGGCTCCGGCGCAGAAGCTCCTGACCTACAGCGGCCGGAACAACCCTTCCTGGACGACGGACACCAGCAGACGTCCCTCCAGGTCGTAGATCCGGCCACGAGCCAGACCGCGTCCGCCCGTCGCGATCGGCGACTCCTGGTCGTACAGGAACCACTCGTCCGCGCGGAACGGCCGGTGGAACCACATGGCGTGATCCAGCGACGCGATGTCGAAGCTCCGCGGGCCCCACAGGGGCTGGACCGGGATGCGGACGGCGTCCAGGAGGGTCATGTCGCTCGCGTAGGTCAGCGCGCAGGTGTGCACGACCGGGTCGTCCCCGAGCGGCCCGACCGCGCGCATCCACACCGCGCTGCGCGGCTCGGCGTCCTTGACCTCCTCGGCGCTCCAGCGCAGCCGGTCCACATACCGGATGTCGAAGGGCTGGCGACGCGCCATCCGCTCCAACTGCTCGGGCAGTTCGCCCAGGTGCTCCCGGATCTCGTCGCCGACCGTCGGCAGGGACTCCGGAGCCGGGACCTTGCGAGCGGGCGGCAGCTGGTGCTCGAAGGGACCTTCCTCAGGCTTGTGAAAGGAGGCGGTGAGATTGAAGATCGTGCGGCCCTGCTGCACGGCGGTGACCCGGCGCGTCGTGAACGACCGTCCGTCCCGCACCCGCTCGACCTGGTACACGATCGGTACGCCGGGCCGGCCCGGGCGCAGGAAGTACGCGTGCAGCGAGTGCACCGGGCGGTCGCCTTCCGTGGTGCGGGCGGCGGCCACCAGCGCCTGGCCCGCCACCTGGCCGCCGAAGACCCGCTGGAGGGACTCGTGCGGGCTTCGGCCACGGAAGATGTTGACCTCGATCTGCTCCAGGTCGAGCAGGTCGACGAGCTTCTCGGCCGGGTTCGTCATGGGTGGGATTCTCCTGTGCTCACAGCTGGCCGACATCGGTGACCCGGACGACCGCGCGGCCCTCCGCGTCGGAGGCGGTGAGGTCGATCTCCGCGCTGATGCCCCAGTCATGGTCGCCGTTCGGGTCGGCGAAAGTCTGCCGTACGCGCCACAGCCGGTTCTGCGGCTCCTCCTCGATCTGCAGCAGTTTGGGACCGCGGGCGTCGGGTCCGGTGCCGAGGTCGTCGTACTCGTCCCAGTACTTGTCCATGGCCTCGCCCCACGCGTCGGCGTCCCAGCCGGCCTCGGCATCCATCTCGCCGAGCTCCTCGACCTGGTCGAGGGCGGCGAGTTCGACGCGGCGGAACAGGGCGTTGCGGACCAGGACGCGGAAGGCGCGCGCGTTGGTGGTGACCGGCTTGACCTCGTCGGCCCTTTCCTGGGCCTCCTCGGCGGTCATCTCCTCGGGGTTGGCGAGCTGCTCCCACTCGTCCAGGAGGCTGGAGTCGACCTGGCGGACCGTCTCGCCGAGCCACTCGATCAGGTCCTGCAGATCCTCGGACTTGAGGTCGTCCGGGATGTTGTGGTCGAGCGTCTTGTAGGCGCTTGCGAGGTAGCGCAGGACAATGCCCTCGGTGCGTGCCAGCTCGTAGAAGGACACCAGTTCCGTGAAGGACATGGCCCGTTCGTACATGTCACGGATGACGGACTTCGGGGAGAGGGGATGGTCGCCGACCCAGGGGTGGCTCTTGCGGTAGGTGTTGTACGCGTGGAAGAGGAGCTCCTCCAGGGGTTTCGGGTAGGTGATGTCCTGGAGGCGTTCCATGCGCTCCTCGTACTCGACGCCGTCCGCCTTCATCGCGGCCACGGCCTCGCCCTTCGCCTTGTTCAGCTGGGCGACGAGGATCTGGCGGGGGTCGTCCAGGGTGGACTCGACGACAGAAACCATATCGAGGGCGTAGGACGGCGATTCGGGGTCGAGCAGCTCGAACGCGGCGAGCGCGAACGTGGACAGTGGCTGGTTGAGCGCGAAGTCCTGCTGGAGGTCCACGGTCAGGCGGACGATGCGGCCACTGGCGTCGGGCTCGTCGAGCTTCTCGACGATGCCGCCGTCCAGCAGCGAGCGGTAGATGGCGATCGCCCGCCGGATGTGCTTCAGCTGCTGCCTGCGCGGCTCGTGGTTGTCCTCCAGGAGATGCCGCATCGCCTCGAAGGCGTTGCCCGGACGGGCGATCACCGACAGCAGCATCGTGTGAGTGACGCGGAAGCGGGACGTCAGCGGCTCCGGTTCGGAGGCGATCAGCTTCTCGAAGGTGTTGTCCGTCCAGCCGACGAAGCCCTCGGGTGCCTTCTTGCGGACGACCTTGCGGCGCTTCTTCGGGTCGTCGCCGGCCTTGGCGAGCGCCTTCTCGTTCTCGACGACGTGCTCGGGTGCCTGGGCGACGACGAAGCCCGCCGTGTCGAAGCCTGCCCGGCCCGCGCGGCCCGCGATCTGGTGGAACTCGCGAGCGCGCAGGGTGCGGACGCGGTTTCCGTCGTACTTGGTCAGCGCCGTGAACAGCACGGTGCGGATGGGTACGTTGACGCCGACGCCGAGCGTGTCCGTGCCGCAGATGACCTTCAGCAGACCGGCCTGGGCGAGCTTCTCCACCAGCCGCCGGTACTTGGGCAGCATGCCGGCGTGATGGACGCCGATGCCGTGCCGTACGTAACGGGAGAGGTTGCGGCCGAACTTGGTGGTGAAGCGGAAGTTGCCGATCAGGTCGGCGATCTTGTCCTTCTCCTCGCGCGAGCACATGTTGATGCTCATCAGCGCCTGCGCCCGCTCCACCGCCTGCGCCTGCGTGAAGTGCACGATGTAGACAGGCGCCTGCTTGGTCTCCAGGAGCTCCGTGAGGGTCTCGGTGAGCGGGCTGAGCTTGTACTCGTAGGAGAGCGGCACGGGGCGGGTCGCCGAGCGGACCACCGACGTGGGCCGGTTGGTGCGCCGGGTCAGGTCCTTCTCGAACATCGAGACGTCGCCGAGCGTGGCCGACATCAGGACGAACTGCGCCTGGGGCAGCTCCAGAATCGGGATCTGCCAGGCCCAGCCGCGGTCCGCCTCGGCGTAGAAGTGGAACTCGTCCATGACGACCTGGCCGACGTCCGCGCCCTTGCCGTCGCGCAGCGCGATCGAGGCGAGCACTTCGGCGGTGCAGCAGATGACGGGAGCGTCGGCGTTGACGGATGCGTCGCCGGTCAGCATGCCGACGTTCTCCGTGCCGAACATCTTGCACAGCTCGAAGAACTTCTCCGACACGAGCGCCTTGATGGGCGCGGTGTAGAAGGTGACCTCGTCACGGGCGAGGGCGGCGAAGTGCGCACCCGCCGCGATCATGCTCTTGCCGGAGCCGGTGGGCGTCGACACGATCACGTTCGCGCCGGAGACCACCTCGATCAGCGCCTCCTCCTGATGGGGGTAGAGCGTCAGCCCCCGCTCCTCGGCCCACGACTCGAAGGCTTCGTAGAGGGCATCGGGGTCGGCGGTCGGCGGCAGCTGATCGATGAGGGTCACCCACCCATCTTGCCTGCCCGGATGCCCGATGGGGGAATCGGATGCGAGTGGGAAGATCATGACCAGTACGCTGTGTCGCCGACGGAGCGTCAGCGCAGCCGGTCAACTGGACAGTGGCACACGAGGAATGGGGCGGGCAACGCCGATGATGGGACCAGCACACTCACTGTCGGGCGCCGCGGCCTGGCTGGGCGTAGGAGCGGCAGCCGCCGCCACGGGGCACACCATGCCGTGGCCCGTACTGCTGGCCGGAGCCCTGATCTGCGCGGGCGCCGCGCTCGCTCCCGACCTCGACCACAAGGCGGCCACGATCTCGCGGGCCTTCGGGCCGATCTCGCGGGGCCTGTGCGAGATCGTCGACAAGCTTTCGTACGCCGTCTACAAGGCCACCAAGAAGCAGGGCGACCCGCGTCGCTCCGGTGGACACCGCACGCTCACCCACACCTGGCTGTGGGCCGTGATGATCGGCGCGGGCTGCTCGGTGGCAGCGATCACGGGCGGCCGCTGGGCGGTCCTGGCGCTCCTGTTCGTGCACATGGTGCTGGCCATCGAGGGCCTGCTGTGGCGGGCGACCCGGGGCTCCAGCGCCGACGTCCTGGTCTGGCTGCTGGCCGCGACCAGCGCGTGGATCATAGCGGGTGTTCTGGACAAGCCGGGCAACGGCTCGGACTGGCTGTTCACGCAGCCGGGCCAGGAGTACCTGTGGCTGGGGCTGCCGGTCGTGCTGGGCGCGCTGGTGCACGACATCGGGGACGCGCTGACGGTCTCCGGCTGCCCGGTCCTGTGGCCGATCCCGGTGGGCCGCAAGCGCTGGTACCCGATCGGCCCGCCGAAGTTCATGCGGTTCCGGGCGGGCAGCTGGGTCGAGCTGAAGGTGCTGATGCCGGTGTTCATGCTTCTCGGGGGAGTGGGCTGCGCGGCGGCCCTCAACTTCATCTGAGGCCGGGCCGCCGGATTCCTCCGTCAGCTGCCCTGACCGGTCCCGCCTCCGTACCGCCGCTCGAAGGCGGCCACACGTCCCTCGGAGTCCACCGTCCGCGCCTTGCCGGTGTAGAAGGGGTGGCTCTCCGAGGAGATCTCCACGTCCACGACCGGGTAGGTCTCGCCGTCGTCCCACTCGATGGTCCGGTCGCTGGTGGCGGTGGACCGGGTCAGGAACGCGTAGCCGGCGGAGCGGTCACGGAAGACGACCGGGTGGTAGTCGGGCTGCTTGTCCTGCTGCATGGCTGCTCCTTCGGCGGTACGGGATGGGGCGTGGGCAGTGCGGTGGGCGGTGCGGGACCGGTCGGGCGGCCACGGCGGTCAGCCGGACAGGGGCTCCTCGTCGACGATGTGCATCGCGGCCTCCTCCGCGGACGCCGCGGCACCGTCGATGCCCACGTCCGTGGCGATCAGCGCGCTCTCCTCGTCCTCGTGGGCCCCTTCATCGGGGGCCACGAGACGGCCGGAGCGCATCGCGCCGACCTCGTTGTCCAGGAGCTCGCCGTCGGAGCCGTCGCAGTCACCGATGCCGTCACCGTCGGCCGGCGCGAGGTCGGGCCTCTCCTCCGCGAGCCGTTGGTCCAGCGTCTCGCCCCGTCGGCGCTCCGCGGCCGTCACACCGCTGTGCTCCACCGCCCACGGTCGGTCCGGCGGGGACCAGCCGCGGTCGAGGGGGTCGCCGACTCCGTCGTCCTCCAGGGTGTCCTCCGCGTCGAGCAGACCCGCGTCGTCCTGGATCTCGGAGCCGTCGGGCTGGTAGACGTCGTCTCCCCATCCGTCGGAGCTGTCCACGGGTACCTCCAGGTGAAGGGGACGGACCCGGTCCTCCCGCGGCCCGGGGCGGACCACGGACTCACGGGGCACTTGCCGCGCCCGCCGTCGAACGATGCCGTCCGCGGGCGCTCCCAGAGCCGGTGCTGCTGTCCAGCCTTCCACCCCCCTTCGGGACGGCGCAACGCCACGGGGGCGCTGCGCTGGCTGGAGCGGTGGTTGGAGGGGGCCGGGGTGTGGGTTGGGCCGGTCGTTGGAGGGGGCCGGAGTCTGGGTTGGGCCGTTGTTGGAGGGGTCGAAGGTGGGGGTTGGGCCGTTGTTGGAGGGGCCGGTGTGTGCTGGAGCGGCCGGTCGGAGGGGGCTGGGTCTGGGCTGGGCCGGCGTGTGCGCTGGGTTCGCCGGTGGAGTGGGTCGGGGTGCGGGCTGGACTGGTCGTCGGAGGGGCCAGGGTGTGCGCTACGGGCGGGGTATGTGGGCTGGGCCGGCCGATGGAGGGCCCGGGGTTCTGGGTGCGGCCGGAGGGCGGCTGGCCGGGCCCGCCCCCCTGCCGACCCCACAGCGGCCCCGCGAGACTGCGCCAGCCGCCAGCCGCCAGCCGCCAGCCGCCAGCCGCCAGCCGCCAGCCGCCGAGCCGCCGGGGTCCTGGAACTCAGGGCCCAAGGGCCCCGAACCTCAGCGGCCCAGCCGACCTCCCACCCAGTCGACACCCCGGGCACCCCCGGCACTCACACACTCGCACTCCCAGGCACCTGCACCCACGCCCCCTCACCCGTACCCACCCCCACCCCTCACCCGTGCCACGACCTCCACAACGCCGCATACGCCCCGTCCGCCGCGACGAGCTCGTCATGGCTGCCCAGCTCGCTGATGCGGCCGTTCTCGACGACGGCGATGACGTCCGCGTCGTGGGCGGTGTGCAGGCGGTGGGCGATGGCGACCACGGTGCGGCCGTCGAGGACGCGGGCGAGGGAACGTTCGAGGTGGCGTGCGGCCCGCGGGTCCAACAACGACGTCGCCTCGTCCAGGACCAGGGTGTGCGGGTCGGCCAGCACCAGCCGGGCCAGCGCGACCTGCTGGGCCTGGGCCGGGGTGACGGTCAGGCCGCCCGAGCCGACCTCGGTGTCCAGACCCTCGTCGAGCGCCCCCGCCCACCCGTCCGCGTCGACCGCGCCGAGGGCCGCCCAGAGCTCGGCGTCCGTGGCGTCAGTGCGGGCGAGAAGGAGGTTGTCGCGCAGGGAGCCCACGAAGACGTGGTGCTCCTGGTTGACGAGGGCCACGTGCTCACGAACGCGTTCGGCGGGCATCCGGGACAGTTCGGCGCCGCCGAGGGTGATGCGGCCGTCCCGGGGCGCGTAGATCCCGGCGAGGAGACGGCCCAGGGTGGACTTGCCGGCACCCGAGGGACCGACCAGTGCCAGCCTGGTGCCGGGGGCGACCTCCAGGGACACCTTGCGCAGGACGTCCACGCCCTCGACGTAGCCGAAGTGCACCCGGTCCGCGTGCACGTCCCGCCCATCGGGAGCGAGCCCGGCGTCGCCACTGGACGGCTCGATGTCCCGGACCCCGACCAGCCGGGCCAGCGACACCTGGGCCACCTGGAGCTCGTCGTACCAGCGCAGGATCAGCCCGACCGGGTCGACGAGCATCTGCGCGATCAGCGCGCCCGTCGTCAGCTGGCCGACCCCGATCCAGCCCTGGAGCACGAACACCCCGCCGACCATCAGCACCGACGAAAGGATCATCACGTGGCTGACGTTGATGCACGGGAAGAGGACCGACCGCAGCCACAGGGTGTAGCGCTCCCAGGCGGTCCACTCCTTGATCCGCCGTTCCGACAGCTCGATGCGGCGGGCGCTCAGCCGCTGCGCCTCGACGGTGCGTCCGGCGTCCACGGTCTCCGCGAGCGCGGCGGCCACGGCGGCGTACCCGGCGGCCTCCGAGCGGTAGGCGGACGGCGCCCGCTTGAAGTACCAGCGGCAGCCGACCACCAGCACCGGCAGGGCGAGCAGCACGGCGGCGGCCAGCGGCGGCGCGGTGATCACGAGCCCGCCGAGCAGCAGCGCAGCCCACACCACGCCGATCGCCAGCTGTGGCACGGCCTCGCGCATCGCGTTGCCGAGCCGGTCGATGTCCGTCGTGATCCGGGACAGCAGGTCACCGGTCCCGGCCCGCTCCAGGACGCCCGGCGGCAGGCCGACCGACCGTACGAGGAAGTCCTCGCGCAGGTCGGCCAGCATGCGCTCGCCGAGCATCGAACCGCGCAGCCGCACCTCCCGTACGAACACGGCCTGGACGATCAGCGCGATCAGGAACAGCCCGGCCGTCAGCTCCAGATGGAGTTCCTTCGCCCCGTCCGACACCCGCTCGACGAGGTCACCGAGCAGCCAGGGCCCGACCATCGAGGCCACGACCGAGACCGTGTTGACGCCGACGAGGAGCGCGAAGGCGCGGCGGTGCCGGTGGAACAGTTCGGCCACGTAGGCACGTACGGTCGCGGTGGCTCCGACGGGCAGGGTGTTCGCCGTCGTCGGTGCCGCCGGGTCGTAGGCCGGTGGCGCCACGCCGATCATGCTGTCTCCTCGATCTCTTCCAGTTCGTTCAGTACGTCGTTGAGGGCGGCCTCTTCGTCCGTCTCGCGGGTGACGACCGCCCGGTACCGCGGTTCCTTGCGCACCAGTTCGCGGTGCACGCCGACCGCCGCGACCTCGCCCTCGTGCACGAGCACCACGCGGTCGGCGTGGTCCAGGAGCAGCGGCGAGGAGGTGAACACCACGGTCGTGCGCCCGGCCCGCAGGTCCCGCACCCCCTGTGCGATCCGTGCCTCGGTGTGCGAGTCGACGGCGGAGGTCGGCTCGTCCAGGACGAGCACCTCCGGGTCGGTGAACAGGGACCGGGCCAGGGCGAGCCGCTGGCGCTGGCCGCCCGACAGGGACCGTCCGCGCTCGGTGATGCGCGCGTCCATCGGGTCCTCGGCGCCCAAGGACCCCTGGACCAGGGCGGCCAGCACGTCCGCGCACTGCGCTGCCGCGAGCGCCTCCTCGGCGCCGACGTCGCCCGAGGCGGGCACGTCGAGCAGTTCGCGCAGGGTCCCGGAGAGCAGGACCGGGTCCTTGTCCTGGACCAGGACCGCCGTGCGCGCCGAACCAAGCGGCAACTCGTCCAGCGGCACCCCGCCCAGCAGCACCGACGTGCCCTCTTCCGAAGGGTGCCCGCCGAGGCGCTCGGCCAGTAGCCCCGCCGCGTCCGGGTCGCCGCACACCACCGCGGTGAGCCGACCGGAGGGGGCGAGCAGACCGGTGGCAGGGTCGTACAGATCCCCGGCCGGCAGGCCGTCCCCGGCCCTGTCCCGCGAGCCTTCGGCGGACATGGCCCGCTCCAGCGACAGCACCCGGGCGGCCCGCGTGGCCGAGGGCCGCGAGAAGGAGTACGCCATGGCGATCTCCTCGAAGTGCCGCAGCGGATAGGAAAGGATCATGACCGAGCTGTAGACGGCGACCAGTTCGCCGATCTCGACGCGGCCCTGCCGGGCCAGGTGGACGCCGTACCAGACGACCGCGATCAGCAGCAGTCCCGGCAGCAGTACCTGGATCGCGGCGATCAGGGACCACATCCGGGCGCTGCGCACGGCCGCGTGGCGGACCTCCTGGGAGGCTCTGCGGTAGCGGTCGAGGAAGAGTTCCTCGCCGCCGATACCGCGCAGCACCCGCAGACCGGCGACGGTGTCGGAGGCCAGCTCGGTGGCGCGGCCGGCCTTCTCGCGCTGGAAGTCGGCACGTCGGGTCGCCCGGGGCAGCAGCGGCAGCGCCGCGAGCGCCAGGATTGGCAGCCCCACGGCGACCACCACGCCGAGTTGCGGCTGGTAGACGACCATTCCGGCGCAGACCACGACGATCGTGACCGCCGCCGCGGTGAACCGCGACCAGGCCTCCACGAACCAGCCGATCTTCTCGACGTCGCCGGTGGAGACGGCCACGACCTCGCCGGCCGCCACTCGCCGGGTCAGCGCCGAGCCCAGGTTCGCGGCCTTGTGGGCCAGCAGCTGCTGGACGCGCGCGGCGGCCGTGATCCAGTTGGTGACGGCGGTGCGGTGCAGGAAGGTGTCGCCGAGCGCGCTGCCGATGCAGCACAGCACCAGCAGGCCGCCCGCGAGGGCGAGTCGGCGGCCCGAGTGGTCGACGACCGCCTGGACGGCCACGCCGACGCAGAAGGGCAGCGCGGAGATGGAGAGGAAGTGCAGCAGTCCCCAGGCAAGTGACTTGAGCTGTCCGCCCAGTTGGTTCCTGAAGAGCCACCACAGGAACCGGGAGCCCGAGCGTGCGTCGGGCACACCCGGGTCGGGATACGGAAGGTCTTGGATCTGCATGACGGTGACGTCCAGTGGCTCGTGTCAGGGGGGTGAAAGGGAGCCGCGCACGGCGGCTGCAAACCGTGAAAGGGTCGCGGCAGAGCGTGGTCGGAGGCAACAGGTTTTCCGCCGCGCCGTACAGAATTGGCTGCGTTCGCGGAATCGGCTTTCTCCGGGCCACGGTGCGACCATGGAGCGATGCGAGACGGAGGCGCACGACGTGCCGCGGTGACGACGACGCTCCTGGGAGCCCTGCTGATCCCCCTCGGAGGGTGCGGCGGTCCGGGCCCGGCAAGCACCGGCAACACCCACACCAAGGCCGCCGACAAGCCCGCGGACGAACCGACCCGCATCCCCGACGTCGGCGACCGCCTCCAGCGCCGCATCCCCGCCGCTTCCCGCCAGGTCGTCGTGGTCTACGGCGACGGCAAGGACTCCGCGGACGCCACCGTCGTGCTCTACACCAAGCACGGTTCCGCCTGGGACCGCGTCCGCGGCTGGCCCGCGCACAACGGCAAGAGGGGCTGGACCACCGGCCACCACGAGGGCGACAAACGCAGTCCCGTCGGCGTGTTCACACTCAGTGACGCGGGCGGTGCGCTTCCGGACCCCGGGGCCCGGCTGCCGTACTCGAGGTCCGCCGCCATCGCGGCCCCACGCTGGTGGCCCAGGTCCTACTGGCACGACTTCGACTACGTCATCGCCATCGACTACAACCGGATCGAGGGCACCCCGCCGAACAACCAGTCCCGGCCTCAGGGTTACGCCAAGGGCGGCGGCATCTGGCTGCACATGGACCACGGCAGTGGTACGTCCGCCTGTGTCAGCGTGTCCAGGGCGGCGATGCGGTATCTGCTGCGCACGCTCGATCCGGACCGGCATCCCGTGGTGGTGATGGGAGACAGGGCGGACCTGAGGGCCTGATGTCGCCGCGGGAGGCGGCATTGCGGAGGATGCCCGACTCGCCGTAGAACACGGCCATGAAGAGACGGATCGTCATGTCCATGCTCGCTGGGGCGACCCTCCTGGCGAGCACCCTGCTCGGGGCGACCCCCGCCCAGGCCGCAGAGGCTCCCTCCGCGGCGGCCCAATCCGCCGACCTCCCCGCCGAGTTCGGCACCGACTGGCACGACCCCATCACCGCGGCACCACCCGTCAGCAGACCTTCGGGCAGGTCCTGCCACGTCACGGTCGCCGAGGCGCAGTTCCGCGATTTCACCCCCTACACCGGCACCTACACACCGCCCGAGGGCTGCGGCGACCGCTGGAGCAAGGTTGTGCTGCGCATGGACGGCAAGGTCAGGGGACGGCAGTTCGACCGGCTCGGATATCTGCACATCGGCGGGGTCGAGGTCTTCCGTACGTCCACACCGCAGCCCTCGCCCGACGGTATCCAGTGGTCCGTCGAGAAGGACGTCACGCGCTACAGCGACACCCTTCGCTCCGGTCACGACGTCGAGATGCTCATCGGAAACGTCGTCGACGACACGTACACCGGGATCATCGACGTGAAGGTCACGCTCACCTTCTACGAGGGACACCAGGCCACGGCACCGGACCGGGTGCTGACCCTCGACGACAACACCCTCACCACCCCGCGCAACAGCGAGCGCATCCTCGCCGAGGTGTACGCCACCGGTTCGGGGGGCGGCTGCGAGGAGTACTGGTACCTGACGGTGCCGTCCCAAGCGCCGTACTCCTGCCGGGCCGACAACGGCCCCTACCGTGAGGTGCAGATCAAGGTCGACGGCCGACTCGCGGGGATCGCCGCTCCGTTCCCGACCGTGTGGACGGGTGGCTGGTCCAATCCCTTCCTCTGGTACGTCGTCCCGGGCCCCCGCGCCTTCGACATCAAGCCGATCGAATACGACCTCACCCCGTTCGCCGGAATCCTCAACGACGGGCGCCCGCACCGCGTGGAGGTCGCGGTCGTCGGCGTCCCCGAGGGGCAGCCGGGCTGGAGCACCCCCGTGAACGTCCTCGTCTGGCAGGACGCCAAGAGTGCGCGCGTCACCGGGAGGCTCACCACGCTCCAGAACGGCGACCTCGCCAACTCCTCGACCCACGCACCCGGTTCGGAACACCGCGTGGACACCGAGGGTGACCATCGGCTCACCGTCGCCGGATATGTCGACACCTCGCACGGCCGAGTCACGACCACCGTCCGCCGCTCGCTGGCGAACACGTCCACCCACCGCTGGGGCGACGATGAGAACCCCGACGCGCTCAAGGCGACCTGGACGGACGACGAGTCGGTCACCGTCGACGGTCGCGGACCGGTCCGCACCACCCGCGCCCACCGCACGTACACGATGGACGGCACGACCACCATCGGCGCGGGCGACCGGCTGCGCACCGTGCTGACCCTCGGTGACCGTGCAGAGGTCTCGGCGATCCGAGCGGGCCACCGCACGGCGTGGTCTCGGCTCGACGACACCTACGCGGGCGACGCCACGTACACGATCAACGTCCCGCGCGACCAGCGGCACGCGGTCGGCACGACGAGCGAGCATTATCGGATCCGCGGTTCGGCCGGCTGCTACGACCGTTCTCTCACCACCGCTCAGGGGGTACTGACCGGCGAACGCAGCGGCTGCTGAGGTCAGTTGTGTGCGATGCGTCACAGGCGGCGTGATTTACGCGGCTGAAACGCGACGGTCTTGCGCGTGATCAACGGCCCCTTCAGAGTGATCGTCACGGAAACCGCTTTCCGTATCGCAGAAGTATCCCCCATGCTTCTGCGCGTCCCCCGTCGCTCAAGGAGTGCCCGTGCCGCCGTCCGTCCCGTCCCCACGACGCGTCGCACACATACTGCGTACCTCTCTCTTCGCGCAGGTCGCCTGCGCGCTCGTGCTCGGCGTCCTCGTCGGAAAGCTGTGGCCCGGCTTCGCCTCGGACCTGCAGCCGCTCGGCGACGGTTTCACCCGGCTCATCAAGACGATCATCTCGCCGCTCGTGTTCTGTGTGGTCGTCGTCGGCATCGCGAAGGCCGGTGACCTGAAGGCGTTCGGCCGGATCGGGCTCAAGGCGCTGATCTGGTTCGAGGTCGCCAGCACCCTCGCGCTGATCATCGGTCTGGTCGCCGCCAACGTGGTCCAGCCCGGCTCGGGGATGCACGTCGACCCGGCCACGCTCAACACCGCCGCCGTCGACGCCAAGACGGGCGGCGGGCACCTTCCCTCGACGACCGAGTTCATCGTCAACGCGCTGCCCACCAGTTTCATCGGCGCCTTCGCCGAGAACTCCCTGCTCCAGGTGCTCATCCTGGCCTGTCTGGTCGGCGCCGCGCTGCTGCACCTCGGGCACACCAAGGTCCCGCAGGTGCTGCCCGCCATCGAGCAGGCCCAGGAGATCATCTTCGCGGTCGTGGGCTTCGTGATGCGCCTCGCGCCGATCGCGGTGTTCGGCGCGATGGCAGTCCTGATCGGCCAGTACGGCCTCGGCGTCATCGAGACCTACGCCAAGCTGATCGTCCTGTGCTACGCGGCCGCCGCCCTGTTCATCGTGCTGCTCGCCGTCGCGCTCAAGGCGGTCACCGGGCTCAGCCTCTGGAAGTTCCTGCGCTACATCCGCGAGGAGATGCTCCTCGCGCTCGGCACCGCGTCCACCGAGTCCGTCATGCCACGCGTGATGCAGAAGCTGCGCAAGGCCGGCGCCCGCGACGACGCGGTGGGCCTGGTGCTGCCCACCGGCTACTCCTTCAACCTCGACGGCGCCTCGCTCTACCTCTCCATCGGCACGCTGTTCATCGCCCAGGCGGTCGGTGTCGACCTCAGCCTGAGCCAGCAGATCACCGTGGTCCTGGTGCTCATGCTGACCAGCAAGGGCATGGCGGGCATCCCGGGCTCGGCCTTCCTCGCCCTGTCCGCCACGGCGTCCTCGCTGGGTGCCATCCCCGCCGGGGCCGTCGCCCTGCTCCTCGGCGTGGACCGCATCATGGACTCGATGCGCGTCGTGACGAACCTGCTCGGCAACTGCGTCGCCGTCTTCGCGGTCTCCCGCTGGGAGGGGGCGCTGGACATCGAGCGGGCGAAGAAGGTGCTGGGCGGCGAGACCGTCGAGCCCGCCGCGGAGGAGCAGCCCGCCGACGTACCGGCAGGAACCACCAAGGAGCCGGCGGTCTCCGAGGCCGGCTGACCGGCGTTCGCGAACGGACCGCGGCCACCGCTCCAGGGTTACGGAGCGGTGGCCGCGGTCTGTTCAGCCGTGTGTGTCCACCAGGGTGTCCAGGAGCTCGCCGAGCGCCCGGCGCTGCTCGTCCGTCAGAGGAGCGAGGATCTCCTCCGCGGCCGCCCTGCGTACGGCGTGCAGTTCCTGAAGAACCTTCACCCCGTCGTCGGTCAGCTCGATGCGGATCACCCGGCGATTGGCCGGATCGGGCACCCGGCGCACCTTGCCGCTCGCTTCCAGCCCGTCCACGAGCGTGGTCACCGCGCGCGGCACCACCTCCAGCCGCTCCGCGAGATCGGCCATGCGCGGTGGCGTCTCCCAGTGCGCGAGGGTGCGCAGCAGTCGGGACTGGGCCGGAGTCACGCCGAGACCGCGCTCATGAAGCTGACGCTTCTGGATGCGGTGCACCCGGCGCGTGAGCCTGAGCAACTGCTCGGCGAGCAGGCTGTCGGAATCGGGCATGTTCATGCGGGAACAATATCAGGACCTTATTCATTGTGAGCGTAGGTAACAATGAGCTAGGCTCCGCTGATCCTCACCATCTCACCCTCCGTAGGAGACCATGCCCCGCGATCACATCGACTGGACCCCCACCCCAGGCACCTCGACCGACCAACCGCGTCAGGTGCGCCGCATCCTCCGGCTCTTCAAGCCCTACCGCGCCAAGCTCGCCGTGGTCGGCCTGCTGGTCGGCGCCTCCTCCCTCGTCACCGTGGCCACCCCGTTCCTCCTGAAGGAAACGCTGGACGTGGCCATCCCCGAGGGCCGCACCGGACTGCTCAGCCTGCTCGCGCTGGGCATGATCCTCAGCGCCGTCCTCACCGGTATCTTCGGCGTCCTGCAGACCCTGATCTCCACGACGGTCGGCCAGCGCGTCATGCACGACCTGCGCACCGCGGTCTACGGCCGCCTCCAGCGCATGTCGCTCGCGTTCTTCACCCGCACCCGCACCGGCGAGGTGCAGTCGCGCATCGCCAACGACATCGGCGGCATGCAGGCCACGGTCACGTCGACCGCCACGTCCCTGGTCTCCAACCTGACCAGCGTCATCGCCACGATCGTCGCGATGATCGCCCTCGACTGGCGCCTGACCGTCGTCTCGCTGCTGCTGCTTCCGGTGTTCGTGTGGATCAGCCGCCGGGTCGGCAAGGAACGCAAGAAGATCGTCACTCAGCGCCAGAAGCAGATGGCCGCGATGGCGGCGACCGTCACCGAGTCGCTCTCCGTCAGCGGCATCCTGCTCGGCCGCACGATGGGCCGTTCCGACTCGCTCACCCGGTCCTTCGCCGACGAGTCCGAGGGCCTGGTCGACCTCGAAGTGCGGTCGAACATGGCCGGCCGCTGGCGCATGGCCGTCATCGGGATCGTCATGTCCGCGATGCCCGCCATCATCTACTGGACCGCCGGCTTCGCCCTCCAGACGGGCGGCCCGGACATCTCCATCGGCACCATCGTCGCCTTCGTCTCGCTCCAGCAGGGCCTGTTCCGTCCGGCCGTGAGCCTCCTGTCGACCGGCGTCCAGATCCAGACCTCGCTCGCGCTCTTCCAGCGCATCTTCGAGTACCTCGACCTGCCGATCGACATCACCGAGCGGGAGGACCCGGTCCACCTCGACCGCGTCAAGGGCGAGGTCCGCCTGGAGGGCGTGGAGTTCCGATACGACAGCGAGGATCAGCGCGGCCCCATCCTCGGCGGCATCGACATCGACGTCCCCGCGGGCAGCAGCCTCGCGGTCGTCGGCCCGACCGGCGCCGGCAAGTCCACGCTCGGTTATCTCGTCCCGCGCCTCTACGACGTGACGGGCGGCCGGGTCACCCTCGACGGGGTCGACGTCCGCGACCTCGACTTCGACACCCTTGCGCGCGCCATCGGGGTCGTCTCCCAGGAGACGTACCTCTTTCACGCCTCGGTCGCCGACAACCTCCGCTTCGCCAAGCCGGACGCGACCGACGAGGAGATCGAGCAGGCGGCGCGGGCGGCCCAGATCCACGAGCACATCGCCTCGCTGCCGGACGGGTACGACACGGTCGTCGGCGAGCGCGGGCACCGGTTCTCCGGCGGTGAGAAGCAGCGCCTGGCGATCGCACGGACCATTCTGCGAGACCCGCCCGTCCTCATCCTGGACGAGGCGACCAGCGCGCTGGACACCCGGACCGAGCACGCCGTGCAGGAGGCCATCGACGCGCTCTCGGCCAACCGCACCACGCTCACCATCGCGCACCGCCTGTCCACCATCCGCGATGCCGACCAGATCGTGGTCCTCGACTCCGGCCGGGTGGCCGAACGCGGCACGCACGAGGAACTGCTGGAACAGGACGGGCGGTACGCGGAGCTCGTACGCCGGGACGCCCGACTGGACCCGGCACACGGGGACGCGCAGCTGGAACCGACCAGCTGAACCGAATCCGACAAGCCGAAGATATGCCTGGTTTATGAGGATATGCGGGTTACCGTGCCCGCATGCACATGAACACTCCGCCACGGAGCACGATTCGACTGACGCGCCGGGGCCGACTCGCCCTCATCGCGACCGGAGCCGTCGTGGCAGGCACCGCCGTGGCGGTACCGCTGCTGAGCCTGGAGAGCGAGGGGGAGAAGAAGCCCACCACGCTGGTGATCCCGGAGGGCTGGCGGGCCGGGCAGGTCTACGACGCCGTGGACAAGGCCCTCGCCCAGCCCCCGGGCACCGCCAAGAAGTCCCTGGCCAAGGTGCACCTCAAGCTGCCCAACGAGGCGGAGGGCAACCCGGAGGGTTACCTCTTCCCGGCGACGTATCCGCTGGAGCGCAACGGGAGGAAGACGACGCCCGAGGCGCTGCTCTCGTTCATGGTCGACACCGCGAACCAGAAGTTCAAGGGCGCCCCCGTCGCGGCCGGCGCCCAGCGCAACGCGATGAACGTCTACCAGGCCGTCACCATCGCGAGCATCATCCAGGCCGAGGCCGCGACCAAGGCCGACATGGGGAAGGTGGCCAGGGTCATCTTCAACCGACTGGAGCGCGGGATGCCGTTGCAGATGGACTCCACCATCAACTACGCGCTGAACCGCTCCACGCTGAGGACGACCAGCGCCGACCTCCGGATCGACAGCCCCTACAACTCGTACCAGCGCATGGGTCTGCCGCCGACCCCGATCGACAATCCGGGCGAGGAAGCGATGCGCGCGGCCATCAGCCCGCCCCCGGGGGACTGGCTGTACTTCGTGACGGTGAAGCCGGGGGACACCCGCTTCACGAACAGCTTCGAGGAACACCGTCGCAACGTGGCCGAGTTCAACAAGAACCAGCAGAAGTCGGCCAAGGCAGGGTGACTGTGACGGTACGTCAGACAGCGACGGATTCCGTCGTCAGCAGCCGCCTGATGTCGCGCACGGCCGCACGGCCCGCGCGGTTGGCGCCGATGGTGCTCGCCGACGGGCCGTAGCCGACGAGATGGATCCGCGGGTCGGCGACCGCGCGTGTGCCCTCGACCCGGATCCCGCCACCCGGCTCGCGCAGCCTCAGCGGAGCCAGGTGATCGATGGCGGCCCGGAACCCGGTCGCCCACAGGATCACATCGGCCTCCAGACGCCGCCCGTCGTTCCACTCCACGCCCTCGGGCGTGATCCGGTCGAACATGGGCTGCCGGTCCAGGACCCCGTCCGTGATCGCCTGCCGGACCGCGTCGTTGAGCGGAAGGCCGGTCACGGACACCACGCTCTTCGGCGGCAGCCCCTGCCGTACCCGCTCCTCGACGAGCGCCACGGCCTCCCGGCCGACGTCCTCGCTGAAGGGGCCCTCGCGGAAGACGGGTTCACGCCTGGTCACCCACGTGGTGGCGGCCGCGTACGGGGCGAGCTCCATGAGGTGCTGGGTGCCGGACGCGCCCCCGCCCACCACGACCACGCGCAGCCCGGCGAAGGCCTCGGGTCCCGGGTACTGCGCGGTGTGCAACTGCCGCCCCCGGAAGGTCTCCTGGCCCGGATAGCGCGGCCAGAAAGGCCGGTCCCAGGTGCCGGTGGCGTTGATCAGCGCCCGGGTCGACCAGGCCCCGTCCGAGGTTTCGACGAGCAGCCGCCCGTCGTCGCCCTCGCGTACGGCACGGACGTCGACGGGGCGCCGTACCCGAAGGTCGAAAGTGCGCTCGTACGCCGTGAAGTACTCGGCGATCACCTCCGACGACGGCCGCTCCGGATCGGCGTCCGTGAGTTCCATCCCCGGCAGCGCGTGCATGCCGTGGACCTTGCCGTACGTCAGCGAGGGCCACCGGAACTGCCAGGCGCCGCCGGGGGCGGGGGAGTGGTCCAGCACCACGAAGTCGCGCTCCGGCTCGAAACCGGTGCGGCGCAGGTGATAGGCGCTGGACAGACCTGCCTGGCCGGCGCCTATGACGACTACCTCGACCTCGCGGAAGTTGTTCACCTTTCTACCAACGGTGCGGAGGTCCTGGATCTTCCCGCGGCCGTGTCAGTCCGTTTCCGAGGGGCGGGGTGTGGTGGTGGACGGCGGGAGGTCGCCGTTGAACCGCGCATCGGTGAAGTCGCCGAAGTCGACCTTGCGGGGGATGAGCTTCAGCCCGGTGAAGGTGTCCGCGATCTCCTGTTCGGAGGCGATGAGCCGCTGGTCCACCGCCACCGCGACCCGGGTGGTGTACGTGCGCTTCACCGCGGCCAGCGCCACGTCCTCGGGCAGCCCCGTCTCCTTCGCCCAGACCTTCGCCCACTCCGGCTCGTGGGAGTAGACCCACTTGTAGGCGCGTCGCAGCCGCTCCAGGTAGTCGTTGATCGCGGCGACCTTCTTCTTGTCCTTCAGCGCGCTCGGCGCCGCCACCTGGAAGGTCAGACCGTTGGTGATGCCGTCCCCGGTGGTCAGCACACGACCCTGCTTCGCCTGGAGTATCTGCGAGGTGTACGGGTCCCACACCGCCCACGCGTCGACCTTGCCGGAGGTGAACGCGGCCAGGGCGTCGGCCGGTTGGAGGTACTTGACCTTCACGTCACCCAGACCGAGCCCGGCCTTCCTGAGGGAGGCGACCAGTTGGTAGTTGGCGGACGAACCCTGCGCCACGGCGACGGACTTGCCCTTCAGCTGCGCCGGACCGGTCAGCTTTGAGTCGTTCGGTACGAGGATGGCGTCCCCCTTGGACGTACCGTGCCAGGCCGCCACCACCGTGATCTTCGAGTCGGCGCCGGCCGCGAACACCGGCGGGGTGTTGCCGACGCCGCCGATGTCGACGGCCTTGGCGTTGACGGCCTCCAGAAGGGGCGGGCCGGAGGTGAAGGTCGACCACTTGATCTTGTAGTCGAGGTTGTCGAGCTCCCCGGCGGCGCGCAGGATCGCCTCCGAACCACCCTTCTGGTCACCGACGTTGAGCGTGAGGGAGCCCTTGCCGTCGGTGTCGGTGCCGGCGGACGCGTTTCCGCCGCAGGCGGTGAGCAGAAGGGCGAAGGGAAGGAGCAGTGCGGCGGGGGCGAGGCGACGTCGCATGGGGATCCGTTCTGTGGAACTTGGTTTGTGGGTAGGGGAGTTCAGGCGGCTTCGGCTGCGGTGTCGACGCCCAGGCGCTCCAGGAGCTGCCCGCGGATCTCCGCGAACCGGGGATCGGTGATGTCGCGCGGCCGGTCGAGGTCGATCGTCTGCTCGTGCGCGATGACACCCTGGTCCATCACCAGGACACGGTCGGCGAGCAGCACGGCCTCCTCGACGTCGTGCGTCACGAGCAGCACCGCGCAGCCGCGCCGCTGCCACAACTCCCCGACCAGACGCTGGGCCTTGATCCGGGTGAGGGCGTCGAGCGCGCCGAACGGCTCGTCCAGCAGCAGGAGATCGGGCTCGCGCACCAAGGCCCTTGCCAGCGAGGCGCGTTGGGCCTCGCCTCCGGAGAGGGTCTTGGGCCAGGCGTCCGTGCGGTGGCTCAGGCCGACCTCCCCCAGTGCCTGGTCGGCGACGGCGCGGGCGGGCTTGCCCGGCAGGCCGAGCAGGACGTTGCGCCACACCTTCTTCCACGGCATCAGTCGGGGTGCCTGGAAGGCGACCGCCTTGCGGCGCGGGACCAGGACGGTGCCCTCGATGTCCCGGTCGAGTCCGGCGAGGATGCGCAGCAGGGTGGACTTGCCACAGCCGCTGCGGCCCAGCAGGGCCACGAACTCGCCTGCGCGGACGTCGAGTCGGAGGTCGTCGATGACGGCGCGGCCGTCGAAGGAGCGGGTCAGTCCTTCGACGCGCACGGCCTGCGCGGGGCGGGGTGCCTCGGCCTTGGCCTTGGGCTTGAGTTCCGTTGCGGCCTCGGTTCCCTCGGCCGTGGATGCCCCGGCCGTGGGTTCCTCGGTCACCTGGTGGTTCACCGGCCTGTGAACGTCGGTCGCCATTGCAGCAGCAGCCTTTCGAGGGAGCGGACGATGAAGTCGGCCAGCAGGCCGAGGAAGGCGTAGACGATGAGGCAGACCACGATGACGTCGGTGCGCAGGAAGTCCCGCGCCTGCACCATCAGGAAGCCGATGCCGGAGTCCGCGTTGACCTGCTCGGCGAAGACGAGGGCGAGCCAGGAAATGCCGAGCGAGTAGCGCAGACCGGTCATGGCGCCGGGCAGCGCGCCGGGCAGGATGACATGCCGTACGAGCCCCCACCGCGAGAGACCGAGGGACTCCCCGGCCTCGATCAACTGGGCATCCACGCCACGGATGCCCGCGTAGACGTTGAGGTAGAGCGGAAAGGTCACGCCGAGCGTGATGATGGCGATCTTCGGGGCCTCGCCGATGCCGAACCAGATGATGAACAGCGGGATCAGACCGACGAACGGCACGGTCCGCAGCATCTGCACCGGGGCGTCCACGATGTCCTCGCCGATCCGGAACAGACCTGAGACGAGGGCGAGCCCGGTGCCGATGACTGCGCCGAGGAGCAGCCCGCCCGCGACCCGCTGCAACGAGGTCGTCATCGCCGAGGTCAGCGAACCGTCGGAGATCAGATCACCCGCGACCTGGGCGATCCGGCCGGGGGAGGCGAGTACGTCGGCGGTCAACACACCGGTGCTGCTGAGGAGTTGCCACAGCACCAGCAGCAGGACCGGACCGCTGGTTCGGCGCAGCCAGCGGGGAACGCGGGTGCGGCGGGAGGAGGCGGGGACGATCGGTTCGAGGTCGAGGTCGGGGTCGGGGCCGGGGGGAGTGGGCTCGGCGGCGTCCGGGTGGGAGGTTTCCGGAATATCGGTTTCAGGGGAACCTGGCGGGGCGTGGCTGATGCTCATGATGCTCCACGGAGGGGGAGAGCGACCGGCGAGGGGCACGCCTCGACGCCGCCTGAGCACGGCACGGATCAGCGTGCGCGCCGGTCGGCGGAACGAGGGTGCGGGAAAAGTGGGGAGAAGGGCGTCAGCAGCCGCGGCGACACGCGGCGGAGGCCACCCGCAGCAGGTCGATGTGACCGCGCGTGGTGAGCAGGACTGAACGCAACATGGGGCCGAAGCTAGCCAGTCGGCGTGTCCACGGTCAATGGCGTCTCGCGGACTGGACCCGCCGTATCGCAGGATGGTCCAGGAATGATGAGTGAATCCGGTCCCAGGGGTGAGGATGGGGGCATGGCAGACGCTTTCACCACCCGAATCCTGAACGTCGCCTCCGGTTCGACGGAGCGGATCGTCGACCTCACCGGCGACTGCGAGGCCTTCCTGAGGGAGGTCGCCGCAGGCCGTGACGGCCTCCTCAACGTCTTCATCCCGCACGCGACAGCAGGCGTCGCGCTCATCGAGACCGGTGCCGGCAGCGACGACGACCTCCTCGCCGCCCTCCACACCCTTCTCCCCGCCGACGACCGCTGGCAGCACCGCCACGGAAGCCCCGGCCACGGCCGCGACCACGTCCTCCCGGCGATCGTCCCGCCCCACGCGACGCTGCCGGTGGTGAACGGACAGCTGGAGCTGGGGACTTGGCAGTCGGTGTGCCTGGTGGATACAAATCGGGATAATTTGCAACGAAAGGTGCGAGTCACCTTTCTTGCGAGTTCCTGACCTGGGTCCTGATCGGCCGTCGTCTGGGGTGGGCTGGACGTAGCGGCGGACGTCAGCAAGGCCGTGAGTGTCCTGGCCGTCCTCGCCCCCCACGATCCAGCAGGTCATGGCCGTCGCCGCACGGAAGGCGTTCGTGATCCTGGACGGGACCCTGCTTGCCGTCGACCGACTCGGGGCCGACCGTCCGTTCCATTCCAGCAAGCACGGCAGGCAAGGCATGAACGTCCAGGTGCTCACCGACCCGTTCGGAAAGCTCGTCTGGGCATCGCCGGCCCTGCCAGGCGCCGTCCACCATCAAGGCGGCCCGCACTCACGGCCTGCTCGACGCCCTCAGCGGCGGCGGCATCCCGTGGCCTGCTCGCTAAGTGCGCGGATCTTCGCATGGACGCGGACGCGATGGCCACCCTCAAGTCCTGGCGCCTGCTGGGGAAACTCCGCTGGAGCTCACTGCCTCGGCATGAGGATGGAAGCCTCGCGGCCTCCTATACTCCTGGCGTGTCTGATACGTCGAACCTGTTCCACGTCTCGTCCGTGCTCAATCGGCGGTCGATCGCACAGCATGGCCTGGACTGGACCCGCATGGGCGCCGCACGGGGAATCGCCGGCAGCCGTCGCCCCGAGGTGGAGGGGATCTTCGTCTGTCGGGACGAGGAAGAAGCAGGGTTCTTCCTCCAGATCATCAACAACACCGGTGGGCCGGCCGATCTCTGGTCCGTGGACGGCATCGATGAAGGGTTGCTCCTCGACAACGGCAACGGCTACGTCTATCTACCCTGCCGCATACCAGCCGCGCGAGTCCGCCTCGTGCGATCAGCCGTTCATCCTCAGCATGATTTCTGAGTTCGTCCGGCGAGACGGCAGGGGCCAGGCCCACGTGGAAACCGGCTGAGAGCTCGGCGAAGGTGTGGGCGGAACGCAGGAGCCTCAGCGCGGAAGTGGGCAGATCCCACCGGGTCGGATGGGTGGGGACTCAGGCCCCCAGGTGGAGCAGGGCGCTGTTGGTCGACGGCCCAGTTACCTGGGGCGTCGTTCTTCCGTCACCGCAACCGCTGTACCTCACACCCCGGTTGGAAAAGGCTCCGTGTCCGGAAGAGGATCTGGGCTGAAGGGCGTCCGCGTCCCGCTCCAAGGCGGGTGATTCTGGCGGCGCCCAGGGCGCGGTTAAGGAGTCGTCGCCTCCCGGCCCTGCGCCGTCCAAGTGGGCAACTGTCCGGCGCAACCCGACGTACCGGACAGTTGCCGGTCAGCTCCGCCGGCCCGTGGAGATCACCGCGTCCAGTACCGGATGTTGCGGAAACGGGCCTCCACGCGCCCCGAGCCGTGGTTGTAGACGCCGTTCTTGAAGTAGCGGGTGGCCGGTCCCCGGTCGGCGACCGTCAGGACGAGGGCGTCGTCGAAGTAGACCTTGACCGTGCCCGTTCCTGTGCTCGCCTGGTGGGCGATCTTCACGTTGAACCAGGTGTCGTAGGCCCCGGTTTTGAGGACCGTGCCGTCGTAGCGGCGCACGGTGCCCCCGCCCGTGTCGTAGACGTTGAGCATGATGTCGGTGGCCGGAGTCCCGGAGGGGTGGACGCTCCGCAGGATCTGGACGAAGGAGGCGCCGTCCGAGCCGGAAGGGAGATAGACGTCGGCGTCCCACATGCGATCGCCCGTGGTGTAGTCGACCTTCCAGCGCATCTCCGTGCGCGGATCGGTGGAGCTGCCCTCCTCGAAGGGCTCGTCCGTGGCGTACACCCACATCCGGTGGACTCCGCTGCTGTAGCTGTGACGCTCGCTCAGGTCGAGGTTCCAGGGCTTCTGCCAGCTGTAGGTGAACGACGTCTGCCTCCAGCCGTCGGTCGGGTCGGCGGCCACCGCCGCGCCCGCGGGCCGGGGGAGGGCGAGTGCGGGGCCGCCGGCCAGCAGTCCGGCCGCTGTCCGTAAGACGGATCTCCTGTTCATCGGGGTGTCCTTTCCGTTGCGTGAGTGAAGGTCGATCCGTCGGGAGGGAACACCAATACATCGGAGGAGTCAATGACTTCGACCGCGCCCAGTGCGCGTATAGATGATTCTGGGGGTGACTTTGCGGGCAACTGTCTTCTGATACACCCGATGTATCGATCGTCCAGGATCAGGCTGGACAGCCGGAGTCCGCGACGACGTAGTAGCCGGGCCCGGTCTGCTCGAGGGTGTGCCCGGTGAAGGTGTTCCACAGCCCCATGGGCTCGTCGGAGCCGTTGGCATAGGTCTGACCGCCACTCTGATGCGCGCGTCCGGCGACCGTGTGGTCGTAGTTGCTCGCCGTGTGACACGTGGGCGTGAACCCGGTGGTGGATGCGGTCACCGCGGCGGAGACCGCGCCCGGCGCGCCTGCCGCGTCCACGGCTGCCACGGTGTAGTTGTACGTCGTGCCTGCGGTCAGGCCGGTGTCGCTGTAGGCGGTCGACCCGGTGGTGCCCACCTTCGTGCCGTCTCGGTAGACGGTGTACGAGGCCGCGTCGGGCACCGCGTTCCAGCTCAGGGCCGCGGTGGTGCCGGTGGTCCCGGTGACCGTCAGCCCCGTGGGCGCGGGCAGGGCGCCGGTGCCCTGGTCGTGGCCGTCGAGGCCCCAGAAGCGGACGGTGTGGTAGCTGGAGCAGATGGTGTCGAGGTAGTACGTGCCGCTGGCGCCGCACTGCTCGGTGCCGCTGCCCGGGTCGACCGCGAGCCCGTGCGCCATGCCGGCGACCGAGTAGACCTCGACCGCGGGTCGGCCGGAGGTGTCGTCGTAGGCGGTCAGCGTGGTGCCCCCGCCCAGGCTCTCCGTGCGCGAAGGCGTCTGGCCGATGCCCCACACGTCGGTCCACTGGTCGCGCAGCTCGGCGGCGTTGGCGGGTCGGACCGTGGTGTCGGCGGAGCCCTGCCAGATCGCGACGCGCGGCCACGACGAGGTGCCGGCGGGAGCGGCGGAACGCACCAAGTCGCCCCATTGGGCGGGAGTCCTGTCCGGTGGGCTGTACATGCAGGTGTACGCCGCGGATACGGTGGTCGCGCAGTACGCGGGCAGACCGGAGTCGATGGCCCCGCCCGCGAAGACGTCGGGGTACGCGGCCAGCAGGTTCGCGGTCATGCCGCCACCGGCGGACAGGCCGGTGACGTAGACCTGTCGGCTGTCGCTGCCGTACTGCGAGACGGCCTTGTCGACCATCTGCCTGATCGACAGTGCCTCGCCCCGACCGCGCGAACTGTCCCCCGGCTCGAACCAGTTGAAGCAGGAGTTGGCGTTGTTGGCGCTGCTCGTCTGGGGGAAGACCAGCGCGAAACCGTAGCGGTCGGCGAACTTCGGCCAGCCGGAGTGGGCGTAGTAGTCGCTCGCGCTCTGGGTGCAGCCGTGCAGGGCGATCACGAGCGGGGCGCCGGACGGCAGGGCGTCCGGCGCATAGGCGTACATGGACAGGTTGCCGGGGTTGGTGCCGAAGCCGGTGAGCTGGGTCAGGCCCGCGGCGGACGCCTGCGGGCCCATGGCGACCAGGCCGGCTGTGAGGGCCAGAGTGCCCGCGGCGGCGGCGACCCTGCGGCGGATGCCTCTGACGAGGCTGCGGCCCTTGGTGAAGCGGAACGGAGGATGCGACGGTCCCATGACGACTGCCTCCTGATGCACGGGCTCCTGATGCACGGGCGGGGCCCGTTGGTCGGTTGCCGTGCATCATCGGGGCGCGTCCGCCGGCCTCGGCATGGGCTGGACAGCCAGGACCGAGGGAAGCGCTGTGTGACGGCCGCCCATAGTCGCTCTCGCGCTCGTCCGCGCAGGACCTGCCTCCCGATCCGGGGTGGTGTCCCGCACCATCACCGGAAGGCTGACGGTGGTTGGCCGACCCATGTCTGAGGCGGGTGGGGCGCCCTAGTCTCCCGCGCATCCCTGCAGCGTCCTCGGAGGCACACTGATGCGTCTGTCCCCAAGATCTCCGTCAGGCTCCTGGCAACACCGCGTTCCCACGGCCCTCGCCGTGGCCGCTCTCGTGCTCACTCCCACGTCCGCCACCGCCGCATCGGCGAGTCCGGGCGGGCACTGCGCGCACCGCGAGCAGTTGCGCGTACCGGGTGCCGAGCGTCAACAGGCGGCGTGTCTGGCCGAGTTGACCACGGCCGGCACGGTCGCATCGGGGCACACCGACCCGGCCGACTGGGCCGGGCTGACACCGAAGGACCTGACCGTCCCCAGCGGCGTCCCCGGCATTCAGATCGACGGCTACTTCCCCGACACCTCCACCACGAACACCAACCACGGCTGGAGACACGACTCCCAGTTCGTCATCCGTCTGCCCGACCGGTGGAACGGCGGCCTGGTGGTCGCCGGCACCCCCGGCAACCGCGAGCAGTACGCCAACGACCGGGCCATCGCCGACTCGGCACTGTCCCGCGGCTATGCATACGCCGCCACCGACAAGGGCAACACCGGCCTCGCCTTCTACCGGGACGGCAAGGCGCCGGGCGACGCCATCACCGAGTGGAACGCACGGCTCACCCAGCTCACCCGAGCCGCCCGGGTCACGGTCGCCCGGCGCTACCACCGCCCGCCCTCACGCACCCTCGTGACCGGCATGTCCAACGGCGGATACCTGGTGCGCTGGCAATTGGAGAACCGTCCCGAGCTCTACGACGGCGGAGTCGACTGGGAAGGCACCTTGTGGCGCCCCGAAGGGCCCACCCTGCTGGACTTCCTGCCCGAGGCGCTGCGCCACTACCCGCTGTACGCCGCCGGGGGCGGACGCGCCCGGGAGGCGCAGGAGGCCCTGCACGCCGCGGGGTTCCCGGCCGGGTCGGAGTTCCTCTGGCCGTATCACCACCAGGTCTACTGGGACCTGACCCAGCGCATCTACCGTGAGGAACTCGACCCCGGTTTCGACGGGGCGACCGAGGCGGGTACGCCGTACTGCGCGGCGGGGACACCGGCCTGCGACACCGACTACGACTACGCGACGCGTCCCGACGAGGTGAGGCGGGCCGTGGCGAGGATCGGCCTGACCGGACGGATCGGCAAGCCGCTGATCACCCTGCACGGCACCCTGGACGTCCTGCTGCCGATCAGTCAGGACTCCGATGTCTACGCCCGTATGGTGCGCGACGCCGGACGAGACGGTCTGTACCGCTACTACCGCATCGAGGGCGGCACCCACACCGATGCCCTGGCCGACGTGTTCCCGGACCGGCTGCGTCCCCTCGCGCCCTGCTACCGCACGGCGTTCACGGCTCTCGAACGCTGGCTCGGCACAGGACTGCGGCCGCCCCCCTCCTGGACCGTGGACCTGCCCGCCGGGGCGGAAACCGCGACCCTGGTGAACAGCTGCTCCCTGGAAGGGCAGTAGAGGACGTACGGTCAAGCCCGGCTGTTCGAGGGGAATCCGTCATGAGGCAGGTCGACCAGGTGCTGGCGGTGGTGGCCGAACGGCGCGCTGAATTCGAGGAGAAGCGGCATGTCCCGCCCGACGTGGTCGCGGAGTTCAAACGCGCGGGAATCTACCGGGCGGGCGTGCCGAGGCGGTTCGGCGGGGATGCCCTGCCACCGGCGGAATTCCTTCGCTTCATCGAGCGGATGTCCGCGGTCGACGCATCGGCGGGCTGGGTCGCGAGCTTCGGCTCGTCGGCCGTCTACCTGGCCGCCCTGCCGCTGGAGACGCAGGCGCTGCTGTACGCCGACGGGCCCGATGTGGTCTTCGCCGGGGGCCTGTTCCCGGTCCGGCCCGCAGAGCGCGTCGACGGCGGTTACCGCGTCTCGGGCCGGTGGCGGTTCGCCAGCGGATGCACGGGCGCGGACGTCCTCGGCGTAGGCATCAAAGCCGGTGACAACGAGGCCGGGCGCCCGCTGACTGCCGTACTGCGGCCCGAACACGTCGAGATCGACGAGAACTGGGACGCCATCGGCCTGCGCGGCACCGGCAGCCACGACCTGGTGGTCCACGGAGTCGTCGTACCCGAGGAGTGGACCTTCGTGCGCGGCGGCAGACCCACTGTCGACGAACCGCTCTACCGCTATCCGACCGTCCCCTACGCCGGCCAGGTCCTGGCCGTGGTCGGCCTCGGTGTGGCCCGGGCAGCCCTCGACCATGTCATGGACCAAGGCGCCCGCTCCACGTACACGGGTGCCCCCAAGCCCGCCGACCGCGCCACCTACCGCATCGCCGTCGGCCAGGCAGAGGCCCAACTCCGGTCAGCGCGCGCCTTCTTCTACGAGAGCACCGAGGACGCCTGGTCCACGGTCGTGGCGGGCGATCCCACGACTCCGGAGCAGGCGAGCCTGTTGCGGCTGGCCTCCGCCCACCTCGCGAAGACCTCCCTCGACGTCGTCCGGGCCGCCTACCACCTGGGCGGCATCGCCGCCATCGCCGGCGGCAGCCCCTTGGAACGCCATCTGCGCGACGCCTCCGTCGTCCCGCAGCATGCCTTCCTGCAGGAAGGCATGTACGACGGCGCGGGTGCGGTCCTGTTGGGCGTGCAGCCGTTCCCCGGCTATCTCTGACCTGCCGATCCTGCCGATCCTGCCGGTGTCCAACGTCTCGTCAGTAGACGCACAGACCCGCGCCTCGTGACGGGCGGGCACCTCAGGCGAGCGAGGTCCACACGCTCTTGACCTCCGTGTACGCGTCGATGGCTCCGCTGCCCATCTCCCGGCCCCAGCCGCTGGCCTTGAACCCGCCCCAGGGGGCCGAGGCGTCCACCGGGTTGGGCATGTTGATGAACACCGTGCCCGCCCGGATGGAGCCCGCCACGCGGTGCGCCGCGCCCACGTCGCGGGTCCATACGGCCGCCGCCAGGCCGTACTCGGTGTCGTTGGCGCGGGCGACGGCCTCGTCCTCGTCGTCGTACGGAAGGACGGACAGCACCGGGCCGAAGATCTCCTCGCGGGCGATGCGCATGTCGTCCCGTACATCCGTGAACACGGTCGGCTGGTAGAAGAAGCCCGGCAGGTCGTCGACCGGGGCCCCGCCGGCGAGCAGCTGGGCGCCTTCCTGGACCCCGCTGCGCACGAGCGCGTGGACGTGGTCACGGTGTTCGTCGGTGACCAGGGGGCCGAGTTCGGTGTCGGGCGCGTTGCCCGCGCCGAGCCGCATCCCGCTGACGGCCTTGCCACAGCGCTCGGCGAACTCGTCGGCGAGGGAGCGGTGGACGAGGAACCGGGTGTAGGCCGCGCACACCTGGCCGCTGTTGAGGAGCGCGCCCTGAAGACAGCCCGCCACGGCCGCGTCCAGGTCGGCGCCGGGCAGCACGAGGCTCGGTGCCTTGCCGCCGAGTTCGAGCGTGACACGCTTGAGGTTGCCCGCGGAGGCCCGGACGATGTCCCTGCCGGTCTCGGTCGAACCGGTGAAGGAGACCTTGTCCACGCCCGGGTGCTCGACGAGGGCCCGGCCCGCCTCGGGGCCACCGGTCAGCAGGTTGATGGCGCCGTCCGGCACACCGGCCTCCCGGCACAACTCGACGAGCCGCACCGTGGTCATCGGGGTCTGTTCCGCGGGTTTGACGATCACGGTGTTCCCGCAGGCGAGGGCCGGTGCGATCTTCCAACTCGCGATCATGAGCGGGAAGTTCCACGGGGTGATCAGCGCGCACACTCCCACCGGCTCGCGCTTGGTGTACTGCAGCACGCCGGGGAAGGACAGCGGCGCCGTCTCGCCGTAGATCTTGGTGACCCAGCCGGCGTAGTAGCGGAAGTGCTCGGCAGCCGCGGCGACGCTGACCGCCATGGAGATGCCGAGCGGCTGGCCCTGGTCGCGGGTCTCCAACTCTGCCAGTTCCTCGGCGTGTTCTTCGATGAGGTCGCCGATGCGCCACAGGATCCGGGCGCGCCGGGCCGGGGTGAGTCCCGCCCACTCCGGGTTCTCGAGGGCGGCGCGGGCGGCCCGTACGGCCGCGTCGGCGTCCGCGGCCCCTGCCAGGGAGACCTGGGCGTGGGGCTGCCCCGTCGCCGGGTCCAGGGTCTCGAACTCCGCTCCGGAGGCCGCGGCTTGCCACTCGCCACCGATGAAAAGGGTGTTGGTCACAGCTGTGCTCCCAGGATGAGGTCGGCGCAGCGCTCGCCGATCATGACGGCAGGTGCGTGGGTGTTGCCGGAGGTGACGGAGGGCATGACGGAGGCGTCCGCGACGCGCAGCCCGGCCACGCCGTGTACGCGCAGCTGCGGATCGACGACCGCCGTACGGTCGATGCCCATACGGCAGGTGCCCACCTGGTGGTGATAGCTGAGGAGGGTCCGCTTGATGTACGCGGCCACCTCCACGTCCGTACGCACGTACGGTCCGGGTGCGACCTCGCGGGCCCGCCAGTCGCCCAGCGACTTCTCCTCGCCGATCTCCCGCACCTGCTGCACGGCCCGCACCATGGCGGCGAGGTCCGACGGCTCGGAGAAGTAGCCGGGATCCAGGGCGGGAGCAAGGGTGGGGTCGGCCGAGCGCAGCCGCAGGCGGCCCCGGCTGAGCGGACGGATCGTCCCGGCGAGGACCGAGAAGCCGTGACCCTCCTCCGGAATGCTCATGTCGGGTACCGGCAGTGGCAGGTGGGACATCAGCGGCTGCAGGTCCGGCACCGCCAGCGCCGGGTCGGACTTGGCGAAGTAGTGGGCCTCCAGTTTGTTGGCCGTACCCTGCGGCACCGGCCGTGCCGACTCCCACACCACCGGAGCGAGGGTGTGGTCGTGCAGGTTGGCGCCCACTCCCGGCAGGTCCGCGGTCACACCGATCCCGAGGGCCCGCAGCTCGTCCGCCGGCCCGACACCGCTGAGCAGGAGCAGCTGGGCCGATCCGATGGTGCCGCCGGACAGGATCACGTCGCCTTCGCAGCGGATCTCCGTCGTACGGCCCTCGCGCAGCAGCTCGACGCCCCGCGCCCGGCCGCCGTCCACCAGGACTCGCGTGACCGCGGCGCCGGTCATCACCGTCAGCAGCGCACTGTCGAGCACCGGCTCCATGAAGGCGGTCCACGCGCTGACCCGCCTGCCGTCGCGGATGTTGCGGTGCAGCAGGTTCACACCGAGCTGGTCCTGGCCGTTGCAGTCGTCGTTGTACGCGATCCCGTAGTCCTGGCAAGCCTCGATGAAGGCGGTGGTGACCGGGTTGGGGGAGTGGTTCCGGCTGACGGGCAGCGGGCCGCCGGCCCCGTGGTAGTACGACGCGCCGTCCTCGAAGTCCTCCGAGCGCTTGAAGTACGGCAGCACCTCGTCGTACGACCAGCCCGCAGCTCCCTGGTAGGCCCAGCTGTCGTAGTCGGCCCGGTTGCCGCGGACGTAGATCATGCCGTTCAGGGCGCTGGAGCCGCCGAGGACCTTGCCGCGCGGCCAGAACACCTGGGTGCCGGAGGAGTGCTGTTGGCGTTCGGTGGTGTACGCGTGGTCCTGCGGGGAGTTCCACAGTTCCCACAGCCGCCCCGGGTCATGGATGGCCGGGTTGTCGTCCCGGTCGCCCGCCTCGATCAGCAGGACGGTCCGGCCGGCGTCCACGAGTCTGCGGGTGAGGGCACAACCGCCGGAGCCGGCGCCCACCACGATGTGGTCGTAAACGGTGTGTGTTGCTCGCATGACGGGAGGGTCACAGGCGGACGGGCTGCCGGCTTGTGCGGCGGTGCACCGTGTCTTGTGGAGGCGGGCACGAACGGCTGAATGCGGGTCGGGACCGGAGCACAGCTCGTCCCCAGACAGCACGCGACGGCCAGGACCACCTCGGTGGTCCTGACCGTCGCGGAGTTCGTGGCAAAGGGGCCGAGTCAGGACACGGCGGCGGCGCTCGTGGTTCGCTCCGCAGCGCCGTCACGGACCGCCGCCGCGTTCTTCCTGCGCAGGACGGCGGGAGCCGTCTCCTTCAGCCCCAGCGCCAGCAGGACGACCAGCCCGGCACCCGCCGCCGAGATGTACATGGCCATCTGAAGCCCCCAGTTGTCGGAGGCCCACCCGGCGATCACCGGAGCGAGGAAACCGCCGGCGAGCTCACCGATGCCCATGACCAGGCCCAGGGCGGTCGCCAGCGCGCCACGGGGAACGGTCTCCGCCGGGATGGTCGCCATGAACAGGGTGAAGCAGCCGAGGCCCGTGTACGTGAGCACGACCACCGCGCCGAGCACCACGGGGCTGCTCACATACACCACGGCCAGGGGGCAGAGCGCGGCCATCACCGTGAAGACGATCAGAGTGTTCTTGCGGCCGAAGCGGTCCGAGATCCCCGGTGTGACGAAGCCCCACACGACCCACGCCACCCCGAGGCAGGTCACGACGCCGCTCATCGTCGCGGGTGAGAAGCCCTTGACCGAGGTCATGTAGACGGGCGCGAACGTGATGATGACGAAGAACCAGGTCATGTACGCGCAGGCGATCAGCACGCAGAGGATGATGTTGCGCTGCCGGAGGATGCTGCCGATGCTCGGCTTCGCCGCTGCATCCACGGCTTCCGCCACGGGCTCCGCCATCACACAGCCACCCGGCGGCTCCTCCCGTACCGACCGCCAGATCCACAGGGCGAGCAGCAGGCCCGGGACGATGGTGATGACGAACGCCAGTCGCCAGCTGTACTGCGTGGCGATCCACACCACCGCGAGCGGGCAGAGGATGCCGCCCAGCAGCCCGGCCGAGGACCCCTGCAGCAGGCCCATGTTCAGCCCGCGCCGGTGCTCCTGTGACGCCTCCACCATCAGGGACTGCGACGCCGGCAGTACGGCACCTTCCGCCAGCCCCATCAGCGCCCTGGCTCCCAGCAGTGCGGCGAATCCGGTGACCAGCCCGCTCGACGCCGAGAGGCAGGAGAAGAGCACCACCGCGATGATGATCACGGGCTTACGACGGCCGAGCCGGTCGGACAGGCGTCCGGAGATCATTCCGGACAGGGCCCAGGTCAGGGCGAGGACTCCGGAGAGCGTGCCCAGGGCGGTGTTCGAGAGGGGGATGTCCTTGCTGATGAAGGGGACGAGGAAGAGAAGTGCCTGCCGGTCGAAGAAGACCAGGCCGAAGCCCAGGAAGAGGATGACGAGCAGCTTGTTCTCGTAGCGGCGGGCGTCGGGGCCGGCGCCTCCGAGCGGAGGGGACGCGGCGGATCGCTTTCTCAGCATGAATGCCTCATTCGTCGGATGAGCGGGTGCCGGAGAGGCAGGAAGGGAGGGCCGTGGGGAGCATTGACAGCACGGGGCTGTCGATCAGCGCAGTGATGCGCTTCGGCCCCGGGGGAGGTCGGGACGTCAGCCCGTTCCTGTGTCCGTGGATGTTCCTGCGTAAGCCGCTCATGGGCGCCCGCCAGGCGGGCCCGTGAGGAGTGTGCGGCTCTCTCTCACGACCGGAGGGTGCACCCCGGCGGCTCACTCCGGCTTGCGTGTTGGTGCACCGGCCCTTGCCGGGGCGGGCACGATCGGCAGATCCGCTCAAGGGCAGCGAAACCGCGCGACCGCCGCTGAGCGCTCCAGCCAGTGCGAGCCGCTGTCACATGGAGATGGGGCCGAGGTCGGCGGCGGTCTGGGCCAGTGCGCGGAGGGTGGGGCCGTCGGCGCTGGATCGCCACGTGAGGGCAAAGTGGATGGTCGGGGCGTCGTGAACGGGGAGGAAGACGATGCCGGGGGGACGGTTGTAGCGGGCGGCGATCTCGCCCAGCGGGTGGACATACCGTCCGGAGGCGACCAGGGAGAGGATCTCGTGGAACGTCCGCGCGACGGGCCCGCGCGGGATGCGGCGGCCGAGCGGCGTACGCGTGGGGACCATGGTCGTGACCCAGTACTCGGGGGCGTCGGGGCCGAAGTCGACGACATGGTTGTCGCCGAGGTCTTCCAGTGACGCGGTGCCGCGCTCGGCCAGCGGATGGTCTGCCGCCACGGCGAGTACGCGTCCTCCGGTCAGCACGGTCGGGCCGACGGTGAGGTCCGGTTCGGCCACCGGAAGCCACAGCACGTGCGCGTCGTGCTCTCCGGTGCGCAGCGCGCCGAACGGGTCGTAGCCGTTGATCTCGCCGAACTGGACATCGCTGCCGGGGTGGCGGGAGCGGAAGGCCTCGATGAGGGGGCGCAGTTCGTGGCCGGCATGGCCGAACACACCCAGATGCAGGGTCTGCCCCGTCCCCGCGCCGGCCGCTTCGGCGCGGGCGAGCCCCTCCCGGAGAAGGTCGACGGCCTGCTGGAGGTCCTCGCGCAGACGCCGGCCGACCGGGGTCAGGGCGACGCGCCGGCTGGTGCGGTCGAACAGGACGACGCCGAGACGCCGTTCCTGTTTGGCGATGGCCTGACTGACGCGGGCCTGGGACACATGAAGCCGCTCCGCGGTGCGGCCGAAGTGCAGTTCCTCGGCCAAGGTCAGGAAGATCTCGATGTCACGCAGCTCCATGCACAACCCCCGTCCATGCATAACCGCCACATTATGAATAGCCCAAGAAACCTTACATTGTTCCGCCTGTCGCCCGCATCGATGCTGGATCCATCACCACCGGACAGGCGGCACCCGCCTGACGCACACATGGATGGGGAGGGAACCGATGGGCGACATGCGGGCCATCACCGATCGCGTGGAGATAGAGGCGCTGCGAGCCGAGCTCACGGACGCGGTGATGATGCGTCACTTCGAGCGCGCCGCCTCGCTGTTCACGCCGGAGGGCGCCATGCGCTGGCCGCACATCGACAAGGAGTTCGTCGGCCGCGAGGAGATCCGCGCGGGGATCGAGTGGGGCCAGTCGCTCTGGGAGTTCTTCGTGCAGAACGTCCACCCGGGCGTCATCCGGCTGGACGGCGACACCGCGGCCGGCCGGGCGTACGTCCAGGAGTTCGGACGGATGCGCGACGGCAGCTCGCATCTGAACCACGCCGTGTACCACGACCGTTACGAGCGCACCGCCGACGGCTGGAAGTTCAGCGAGCGCGCCTACGAGGTCCGGTACCTGGACTCCACCCCGCTCCGCGGCTCGGCGCCGCAGCGCCTCAGCTGATCCGTCCGGCACGCCGTCACGGCGTGCCGAGTCGACAACTCGCGTGCGAATCCCTGAAAGCGGAGGAGAGAAACCATGGCTGAGAACATCGAGGTCGTCGTGATCGGCGGCGGCTACGCCGGCGTCATGGCGGCCAACCGGCTGACACAGCGCGACGACGTGACCGTGACGCTGATCAACGCCCGCCCGGACTTCGTCGAGCGGATCCGACTGCACCAGCTGGCGGGCGGGACGCACCAGGCCGTCAACGACTACCGGAAGGTCCTGGGCGAGAGCGTCCGGCTGGTGGTCGACACCGTGACCCGGATCGACGCGACGGGGCGCGGGGTGCGGCTGGCGAGCGGCGGCACGGTCGGTTACGACTACCTGATCTACGCGGTGGGCAGCGGCAGCGCCGACCCGGGCGTGCCCGGAGCTGCCGAGTTCGCCCACCCGATCGCCACGTTCGAAGAGGCGCAGCGGCTGCGGTCGGTCCTGGGCGCCGCTCCCGCCACGGCCCCGGTGACGGTGGTCGGAGCCGGTCCGACCGGCATCGAGACCGCCGCCGAACTGGCGGAGGCGGGCCGCACCGTGACCCTGGTCTGCGGCGGGCTGCTCGGCCCATACCTGCACCCGAACGGCCGCCGCTCGGTCGCCAAGCGGCTGGCCGGCCTCGGGGTGACCGTGCTGCAGGGCCCCGGCACGAAGGTCACGGAGGTGACCGGCGACACCGTGCGGCTCGGCGACGGCCGTGAGCCGGCGAGCGAGGTCACCATCTGGACCGCCGGGTTCGGCGTGCCGGACCTGGCCGCCCGCAGCGGGCTCAGCACCGACACCCTGGGCCGCCTGCTCACCGACGAGACCCTGACGAGCGTCGACGACGAGCGGATCGTCGCCGCCGGGGACTCGGCGGCACCGTCGGACATGCCGTTCCGGATGAGCTGCCAGGCCGCCGGCCCGCTGGGCGCGCACGCCGCCGACACGGTGCTCAGCCGCATCGCGGGCAAGCGGCCCGCAGCGATCGACCTGGGGTTCGCCGGCCAGTGCATCAGCCTGGGGCGCCGCTCGGGCATCTTTCAGTTCGCCCACAAGGACGACACCGCCAAGCGGCTCCACGTCGGCGGCCGGACAGGCGCGAAGGTGAAGGAACTCGTGTGCAAGCTCACCGTCAAGCAGCTGGTGGACGAGGCACGCAAGCCCGGCTCCCACACGTGGGCCAAGGGCGAGCAGGGCCGTCGGCTGCTGCGGGCCCAGCGCCGCGAGACGGCGGCCACCGCCGAACAGCCCGCCTGAACCGCGATCATCCACCGCCCAGCATCGGTATCGGTACACGCACTAGGAGTTAGGGGTTCAGTCATGATCCTGATTACCGGGGCCACCGGCGTCGTCGGCCGGGAAACCGTCCGCCTCCTGATTGAGGGGGGAGCGAAAGTCGCCGCCGTCACCCGCGACCCGCACGCCGAACTCCCCGCGGGAACACAGCTCGTCCACCCCGCGAAGGTTCCCGCCATCGACGGTGTGGAGGCCATCCTGCTCAGCCCGCGTGCCGCCGGATCCACCGCTGTCGACCTGTTGGCCCGCGCCCGCGAGACGGGCGCGGCACGGGTGGTCGTACTGTCCTCCGTGACCGTGCAGTACCCGGCCGGGCACGCACGCTTCCGGCAGCAGTTCCACGCGGTTGAGGACATCGCCAAGGGGAGCGGCCTGGACTGGACGATCCTGCGCTGCGCCGATTTCGCCGCCAACACCCTGGCCTGGGCCGGGCAGATCCAGGCGACCGGGACCGTGCGGGGGGCCTATCCGCACGCGAGGACCTCGACCGTCGACGAGCGTGACATCGCCGCGGTGGCCGCCCTCGCCCTGACCCACCCGCAGCACCGCGCTCAGACGTATCTGCTCACCGGAGAGCAGTCGCTGAGCCAACCGGAGAAGGTCGCCACGCTCGGCACCGCGCTCGACCGGACACTGTCGTTCGTCGAGGCCGCACCGGACGAGATCCGCCGCGGCATGCTCGCCGCCGGCCTGCCCGACGAGGTACCCGACCGGCTGCTCGGCTCGCTGGCCGACTACGCCCGCGAAGCCGGGCCCACCACCGACACCGTGCGGCGGCTGCTGGGCCGCCCGGCACGCACGTACGCCACCTGGGCGCAGGACCACCGTGCCGCCTTCACCGCAGGCGGACCCCGATGACACTCACCATCGTGGCCGCCACCGGCCGTACCGGACGGCAGCTGGTCGAGCAGGCGTAGCCGGAGGGCATGACGTCACCGCCGTTCCCGCCGCCCACGTGAGCTGCCGGGCGGCCTCCGGACGGTCGCCGCCGACGCGGCGGTACGCGGTGCCGACGCCGTACTGTCCGCGCTCGGCCCGCGAAACCCGCGCACGGACGCGGGCATCACCTCGGCGACGGCTTCTTCATGCGCTACCTGGGAGTCCCGTTGACCCGGGCAATGTTCGGCCGGCACCACGCCGACCTCGCCGTCACCGAGCAGACCCTGCGCGACAGCGGACTGGAATGGACGGTGTCGCGCCCGCCCAGCCACGCACACACCTCGAGAAAGAGCGTGATCATGACGAAGTACGCCCGTTTCGTCAGCCTCGTATGCGCGGGACTGTTCGCCGGATTCCTCACGTCAGTCCTCGTCCTGGAACTCTCGCTGCGCGGCTTCGACAGCACCGTCTACACCCAGGTCCGGCTGGTCGAACTGGACTCCCTCGACAAACTCGCCGTCGCCACACTCCTGCCGGCGCTGATCGCCACAGCGGTACTGGCTTACCGGACCTACCGAACAACCACCGGATGGTCGACCGTGGCCGCACTCGCCCTCCTGGTCTTCGTTCTCGGCCTCACGCTCCTCGTCAACCTGCCCATCAACTCCGACCAGCTCCACTGGAACGCCCAGTCCCCGCCCTCCAACTGGACCGACGTACGGGATCGCTGGCAGATCGCCCACGCCGTTCGGACGGTGGCCGCGGTTCTCGCCTTCGCGGTCCTCGCCCTTGCGGCGCCGTTGCCTCGTACACGTCCTTCAAGCTCGCCGAACACCTCGACGCGGAGAGATCGGCTGCGCGCATGAGGTGAGGGTGTCCAACGTCGGCGCCCTAGGCGCCCAGCGCCGTGCGCCCGGCCCCGCGTGCCTCCGACGGGCTCATGCCGTAGGCGCTCTTGAAGGCGTGGCTGAAGTGGGCGGGGTCGGGAAAGCCCCAGCGGCTGCCCACGGTGGCGACGGGCATATGGGCGAGCGCGGGGTCCGCGAGGTCGCGCAGGCACTCGGCGAGGCGACGCTCCCGGAGCCAGCCCGAGACCGTGTATCCCCGCTCGGCCAGCAGCTTGTAGAGGAAGCGCCGCGAGATGTGGTGGGCGGCCGCGATGCGGTCGGGGCCGAGCCCCGGGTCGGAGAGCCGCTGTTCCATGTACGTGAGGATCCGCCGGGCCAGCAGCTCCCGCCCGTCGTCCTGTTGCGTCACCTCCACGGAGCACCGGTCCGAGAGCATCGCGCCGACCAGGTCGACCACGCTGTCCGCGAGCCGCGGCGTGCCGAGAGCGTCCAGTTGCCGCACCTGCCCGGCCAGTCCGCACAGGAACGGGTGCACCACGGGCCCCAGCCCGTCGCTGCACGACACGGTGGTGGCGATCATGCGGGCCAGGTCGCGCTCGGGCAGCCGGAGCATGACCCGCGGGAACATCAGCACGAGTGTGCGGTACCGCTGGTCGAAGTCGAGTGTGTACGGGTGCCGGGTGTCGTAGATGGCCAGCTCGCCCGGCTTGAGCAGGGCCTGGCGGTCCGCCTGGGTCAGCATGCACTGCCCGGCCAGCTGAAGACTCACCTTGACGAAATCGGCCGGGTCGGAGGCGATGTGCTTACGGGTGTGGGCGACGCCGTGCGGATCCGCGGCCACCACGGACACCTGCACCGCGCCGAGCTGGGCGGTGTGCAGGGAGGCGCGGAAGTCGGGAACCTCGCGCGGCAGCGCTTCCAGCGGCACGAAACTCTGACCGACCACATCCCGCCAGAACTCGAAGCGTCCTGCGGAGGTGTCGTCCGACGGAGTCGTCATCGAGGGCATGGGTCTCCTCTGCGTGCCCTTCGGCAAGCCGGCAGGTAGGCGTGCCGCCGGATACTAACTGTCGTATCCGGTTTTCACATAGTGCGATGAATGCGGTGAATGAGAAGATCCCGTGCCTGGCCAGGCGCGGTGAGGGGGTCCTGGAAGCGCGCGGCACCTCAAGGACCCCACCGCCCGTAGCGTCAGCCGAGGCCGTCCGCACCCACCTGAACCGCGGACTCGTCGAGGACGGTGTCGGTCACGGGCCGCGGACGGCCGTCCAGGTCGAGGACGGGCACGGCCTCCTTGTACCAGGACTCGATGACGGCGTTGCCCCAGAAGTCGCGGCGGCGGTCGTCGCGCACGTTCCAGCGGTACGTCTCGTGGTCCGGGTCACCGGTGTAGTAGTCCGAGGTGTAGATCTCCACGCGGTGGCCGTCAGGGTCCCTCAGATAGAGGTAGAAGGCGTTGGAGACGCCGTGCCGGCCGGGTCCTCGTTCGATGTGGTGCTCTTTGTGCAGCGAGCCGAAGATGTCGGCCGCGCGCAGTACCTGGTGGGACTCGTGGGTGGCCACCCCGACGTGGTGCAGGCGCGGCCCGGCACCCCCCGTGAAGGCGACGTCGTGGACGGTCTGCTTGCGGTACATCCAGGCCGCGTACAGCTCGTGCTCGTCACCCTCGATCGTTTCCGAGCAGCCGAAGCCGAGGGACCGGTAGTGGGCGTAGGCGGCCGGGATGTCGGGGGTGCAGATGTTGAAGTGGTCCAGGCGGGCGATCTCGGCGCCGTGGCGGATGTCGTAGCGCTGGATGAGGCGCTCGGCGCGCTCGATCTCGTGGAAGAACTCCACGGGGAAGCCGAGCGGGTCGATGACGCGGACCGCGTCGCCGACGCCGTGCGTTCCCTCGCCCTTCTTCAACCGCTTGACCGGGCAGCCGAGTCCGGCGAAGAACTTCTCCGCCTTGTCGACGTCCTCGGGAGTGCGGACGCGATAGGAGAGGTGGTCGAGGGCCGCCAGGTCGCCCTTGCGCAGCACCAGTGAGTGGTGGGTGAGTTCGTCCGTGCCGCGCAGGTACAGCGACTCGGCGTCCTCGTACTGGATGTGGAAGCCGAGCATGTCGACCCAGAACCAGCGGGCGGCACCGAGGTCGGTGACGGCGAGCTGGGCGTAGGCGGACCGGACGACGTCGGGGGCGTTCGAGGTGGTCATGATGCGGCTCCGAAGCGGGGAGTGTGCACCTCGGCGAGGGCGACGTGGACGATCTTCGATTCGGTGTAGAAGTCGATGGAGTGCGCGCCGCCCTCGCGGCCGACGCCGGAGGCCTTGACCCCGCCGAACGGAGTGCGCAGGTCACGGACGTTGTGGGAGTTGATCCAGACCATGCCGGACTCGACGGCGTGCGCGATGCGGTGGCCGCGCTTGAGATTCGAGGTCCAGACGTAGGCGGCCAGACCGAACTGCGTGGCGTTCGCGAGTTCCACGGCCTCGGTCTCGTCGTCGAAGGGAGCGATGGCCACGACCGGGCCGAAGATCTCCTCCTGGAAGATGCGGGCGTCGCGTTCGACGTCGGCGAAGACGGTGGGCTGGAGGTAGTTGCCGTCGGCGAGGTGCTCGGGGCGGCTGCCACCGGCGACCAGACGGCCCTCCTTCCTGCCGATCTCCACGTAGTTCAGGACGCGCTCGTAGTGCTCGGGGTGTACCAGCGCGCCGACCTCGGTGGCCGGATCGGAAGGAAGCCCGACGCGTACGTTCGCCGCCCGCTCTGCCAGTCGCCGGGTGAACTCCTCGTACAGCGGGCGCTCGACGAGTACGCGTGAACCTGCCGTGCAGCGCTCCCCGTTGAGGGAGAACACGCCGAACACGACCGAGTCCAGCGCGGCCTCGAGGTCGGCGTCGGCGAAGACGACGACCGGGGACTTGCCGCCCAGCTCCATCGACACCGTCTTCAGGTGCTCGGCGGAGGACCGGATGATGTGCCGGCCCGTGTCGGAGGAGCCGGTGAAGGAGATCAGCGGCACGTCCGGGTGGTCGACGAGGGCCTGGCCGGCCTCCTCGCCGATGCCGTGGACGATGTTCACCACTCCGGCGGGCACGCCCGCCTCTTCGAAGATCTCCGGCCACAGCGACGCGGAGAGAGGGGTCCACTCGGCCGGCTTGAGGATCAGCGTGCAGCCGGACGCCAGCGCGGGTGCCAGCTTCCAACTCTCCAGCATGAAGGGGGTGTTCCAGGGAGTGATCAGCCCGGCGACTCCCACCGGTGTGCGCACCACATAGCTGAACTGGTCGTCGCCCTGCCGGAACGCCTCCTCGCCGAGGGCCACGATGACATCCGCGAAGTAGCGGAAGTTCTCGGCGGCGCGCCGCGCCTGGCCGCGGGCCTGCGTGATGGGCAGCCCGGAGTCGTACGACTCGAAGGCGGCGAGCCGATCATGGCGGGCCTCGACGGCGTCGGCGATCCGGTACAGGACACCCGCGCGCGCCCGGTTGGACAGCCCGGCCCACTCCGGGAACGCGCCCCGGGCAGCCGTCACCGCCCGGTCCACGTCGGCCGCGGAGCCACGCGCGGCCTGTGCGTACGACGTGTTGGAGACCGGGTCGGCGACGTCGAAGGTGCGGCTGTCGGCCGCGTCCACCAGGTCGCCGCCGATCCAGTGCCGGATCACGGAGGGAAGGTGCTCAGGGGTGGTGCTCACTGCGCGGCTCCGATCTGCTGGGTGAGGTCTCCGCCCTCGCGGAGCAGCGCGCGGATCTTCGACAGGCCTGCGTCGGTGGGGGAGGTGAGCGGCGGGCGGACATGGGGCGACGCGATACGTCCCTGCTGGTGCAGGACCCACTTGGCCGGCGCCGGGTTCGTCTCGACGAACAGGAGGTCGACGAGCGGGTGCAGGCGGTAGTGGATATCGCGGGCACCGTCGAAATCGCCCGCCTCCCACAGCTCGTACATCCGAGCCACCGCGCCGGGCGCGAGATTGGCGACGGCCGACACGAACCCGGCACCGCCGAGCGCGAGCAGCGGCAGACAGAGCAGCTCGATGCCCGACCACACCAGCAGTGAGCGCCCGCAGGCGTGCAGCACGCGCGAGAAGTGCTCGAAGTCCTTGGTGGTCTCCTTGACGCCCACGAAGTTCTCGAAGTCGGTGAACAGCCGCTTCACCGTCTCGGGCGCGATGTCGACGGCCGTGCGGGAGGGCACGTTGTAGGCGACGATCGGCAGGTCCGGGAACTCCCGGGCGACGGTCGCGTACCACTGGTACAGCCCCTCCTGCGTGGGGCGCGCGTAGTACGGCGTGATGACGAGAGCGGCATCCGCGCCCAACTCCGCTGCGGCGGCGGTGAGTTCGAGGGTCTCGTCGAGCTTGTGGGATCCGGTCCCGGGCAGGAACGGGACGCGGTCGCCGATCTCCTCCACCGCCGTCCGCATCCCCGCGATCCGCTCGCCGACACTCTGCGCGCTGGGTTCGCCGGTGGAGCCGCCCAGCGAGATGCCGTGCGAACCGGAGTCCAGCTGGAAGCGGATCAGCGCGCGCAGGCTGTCGTGGTCGACGGCTCCGTCCGAGGTGAAGGGGGTGATGGCGGGAGCGATGGAGCCGCGGATGGCGGACGGGTCGCTGCGGAATTTCATGCGTGCTCTCCTTGCGTGCTGTGCTGCTTGCGCCACCGCTCGTACATCTCGTGCCAGTCGGGACCGAGGGGATACAGGCCGTCGATGTCGTGCCCGGCGCGCACCTGCTCGGTGATGAAGCGCTCCCGCTGTTCCTGCTCCCGGCAGTCGGTGATCAGGTCCTCGGCCAGCTCGGGCGGCACGACGACCACGCCGTCCGCGTCTCCCACCAGCAGGTCGCCGGGCTGCACGAAGGCTCCGCCGCAGGCGATCGGCACCCCCGTGTCCCACGGCACATGGCGGCGGCCGAGGACGGAGGGGTGGGCTCCGCCGTGGTAGACGGGCAGCCCCAGTTCGGTGACGGCGACGCTGTCGCGCAGACCTCCGTCGGTGACCACCCCGGCCGCGCCGCGCTGTTGGGCCCGCAGGGCGAGGATGTCGCCGATCGTGCCGGCGGAGGTGTCCCGGCGGGCGTCCATGACCAGCACATGACCGGGTCGCAGCTGCTCGATGGCCCGCTTCTGGGCGTTCATGCCGTTGCCGTACCGCTTGAACAGGTCCTCGCGCAGCGGCAGATAGCGCAGCGTGTGGGCGACGCCGACCATCTTCGTGTCCGGCCGTGTGGGACGTACCCCGTCGATGGACATGTGCGGCAGTCCGCGCCCCCGCAACTGCGCGCTGAGTGTGGCGACCGCGACCGAACGCAGTCCGTCCTCGATGCGTTCGTCGAGCAGTGGCTCGGGTGGGTACGCGGCTCCGTGGGCGGCCTCGCGTTCGGCCGCGTCCGTCCTCGGCATCGCTCCGTACGTCTCCAGGGCGGGCCCGGAGGCGATGGGGTTGCGCAGTCGCCCGGTGGACTGCCCGCTGCCGGTGACCTCGACCTCCACCGTGTCGCCGGGGGAGACGACGGACGCGCCGGCCGGAGTGCCCGTCAGGATCACGTCCCCGGGCGCCAGGGTGACCAGTCTCGACAGATCGGCGACGAGCTGTCCGAAGGGGAAGAGGAGCGTTTCGGTGGTGTCGTCCTGCACGAGTTCGCCGTTGACCCAGGTACGCAACTGGAGTGCGGCCGGGTCGAGTTGGCGCGCGTCCAGCAGGCGCGGCCCGATCGGCGTGAAGCCGTCCGCGCCCTTGGAGCGGAGGTTGGAGCCGCGGTCGGCGTACCGCAGGTCGTAGACCCCGGCGTCGTTCGCGGCGGTCACCCACCGCACGTGGGACCAGCCGTCCTCCGGCCGCACCCGCTGGGCCCGGCTGCCGACGACCAGGGCGATCTCACCTTCGAACCCGAGCAGTTCACACCCCTCCGGGCGGACGATGGCCTCCTTGGTGCCGGCCAGCGACGAGGGGGGCTTGAGGAAGTAGGAGGGCTGAGCCGGGATCCGGCCGCGCTCCTTGGCCCGGCTGGGGTAGTTGAGATGGACAGCGATGATCTTCGACGGGGGGTTCCCCAGGGGGTGCGTCATCAGGAGCGCTCCAGGCTGTGCTGATCCAAGAAGTCCTGGACCTTCGCCTTGTACGGCTCGCGGTCGTACGACTTCACGTACGCGCCGGCCATGCGTACGGGGTCGCCGAAGAAGTAGTACTCGTACAGGGACTGGCGGCTGGAGAAGGCGGAGATGCAGGTGTCCCAGACGAGACGGAACAGCTTCACGCGCTCGGCGCCGGTGAGCGTGGCCGACTGGAGGTAGGCCTCGATGTCGGCGGCCGCCGGGCCGGTGATGTCGAGTTCGGTCGGGGTGGCCATCAGGCCGGAGGCGCCGAGCTTGCGCAGGATCTGCGGGAAGCGCTGGTAGAGCTTGGGGTAGAGGTTGCGGGCGGCGTTGAGGGGGGCCCAGGCCGGGGTCAGCACCCCGTACTCGTTGACCTCGGCGTCGGCTTCCGCCGCGCGCAGGAAGGCGCGCAGTGTCTCCAGGGTGGTGATGATCTCGGCGATGTCCTCCTGGACGTGCTGGAACTGCTCGATGCCGATGGCCTCGGTCAGCAGTGTCACCAGTCCGAGGATGTACTCGGTCTTGGCAGTGGTGCGGGTGACGACCTGGTGGGTCATGTGCACCACGGAGGACGTCTGGGAGTAGAAGCCGTTGCACAGCTCGGCGTCACCGAGGGCGAAGCAGCGCTCGAAGGGCACGTGCACGTCGTCGAAAACGACCACACAGTCCGATTCCTCGAAGCGGGAGGCGAGGGGGTGGTCATGGCGCGGGCGGTCGTAGTCGAGGGGCTCGCGGGCGATGTAGCGCAGGCCGGGGGTGTCGTTGGGGATGGCGAAGGCGTACGAGTACGGCTTGTCCTCGGGGGTGCCGCGGAGCACGGTCGAGGGGAAGACGAGCATCTCGTCGGCGAAGGGGGCGATGGTGGCGAGCATGCGCGCCCCGCGGATCACCACGCCGTTGTCGTCCTCCTTCACGATGCGTGCCGCGAGCTTGCCGCCCGCCTGCTGGGTACCGGCCACCGCCCGGTTGACCTGCGGCGGGATCAGCGTGTGCGTGCACAGCAGATCCTCTTCGCGGGCCTTCTCGTAGTAGCGGCGGATGTTCTCGCCGAAGGCGGGGTCGGCCTGGGCGAACCAGTCGGCGGCCGAGGCGAGCGCCATCAGGGAGCTGTTCATGTAGTCGCCGGTGCGGCCCAGCATGCCGTTGCTGTGGTCGGCCCACACCTTGAACGCCTTACGGCGCTTGACGAGATCCTCGGGTGTGCGCGGAGTGAGGAAGGACGTGCCGACCGGCTCGCCGGAGGTGGGGGAGGCGTACGTGAGGACGTCCTTGTGCTCGTCGCTGTGCTGGAGGTCGTACAGCTCGGCGTAGGTCTGCACCACGTTGCGGAAAGCGGGGTGTTCCTGGATTCCTCCGGTGAGCGTCTCGCCCTGGATGTGCACGGTGGGACGGGACTGGGAGAGGCGTTCGAGGAATTCCTTGCCGGTGCGTGCGGCCATGGTGGTTCTCCTGGGGAGTGCGGTGGGGCCTGAGAGGGCGGTGGGCCGGGCGGAAAAGGCTTCAGAAGAGGTGCTCGATGCCGTCGGTCGACTCGGTCGTCGACGCGAAACGGCTCCAGGCGTAGGTCAGGGCGTCGCCGTCGCGGTGACCGAGGTCGGTGACGCGGCCGAGAACCAGGGTGTGGTCGCCGCCGTCGTACGTGCGCCAGGGCTCGCACTCCACCCAGGCGAGCGGGTCGGCGAGCCGCGGGACGCGCGCGCCCTCCGCCCAGCGGGGCTCCGCGGTGCTCGGGGCCCCGGCGAACAGCCGGGCCAGCTGCTCCTGTTCGGCACCGAGGATGTTCACGCAGAAGGGCCCGTCGGCCAGCTGGTCGTGGCAGCGGGCCCGGCGGGCGACGCTGACCAGCACGAGCGGCGGTTCGGCGGACACGGACGTGAAGGAGTTCATGGTGGCGCCCCGCGGACCGCTGTCGGTCGCGTACGACACCACCGTGACGCCGGTGGCGAAACGGGACATGCAGGCACGCAGTGCGCCGGGGCTGGGGGGAGCGAGTGCTTCAGGCATACGAGGCTCCTTGGGATCGATCGCCCGGGACGCACGGCCGGGAGGAGACCTGTCCCCTGACAGATCCAGGGGACAAAGCAGAACAAGTACTGCTCAGGGCATATAATCAATGCTTTGATTAATTGGGGACCGTACTCCCGTCGGCATCTGGGGGGAAGCCCTCGGGCGAAGGTTTTTCACGGTCCGGAAACCAGGACGGGGTGCCGACCTGTGCCCGCTTCCCGAGTGCGGTCCGTGCTGCCGCCCGACCTAGACTCCGACTGTGACCCAGGAACCGGAACCGCTGGATGCCGACCACCTGCACTTCTGGTCGTTCATCGATTACGCCATCGACCGGGCCTCGCGGGAACTCCCCGGCATCGACCCGCTCGCCATGCGGCTGGTGCTCACCCTCCACCGCGCGGCCAACATGCTCGTCTACGACCTCGAATCCGCCGTACACCGGCCGCGTGGCTGGTCATGGCCCGGCTTCCGAGTGCTGTTCGCCATCTGGCTGTCGGGCCCGGTCGAGGCGAAGAAGGTCGCGGAGCTGTCCGGCATGAGCCGAGCCGCCGTGTCGGCGCTGGTGAACACGCTGGAACGGGACGGCCTGGTGACCAAGGAGCGCGCCTCCTACGACGGGCGCGCGGTCCAGCTCGGCCTCACCGAGGCCGGCCTGCATGCGATCACCACTGCCTTCCAGGCACACAACGCACGTGAACAGGAGTGGGCGGGCGCCCTCAGTGAGGACGAGCAGCAGACCCTCATCGAGTTGCTCGGCAAGCTGACCACGCACTCCGCGCACTTCGACGTCCGGCACCGGACCTGAGGTTTTCCCAGGCCGCGTCGCATTTGGCGACCCCTTCACGGAAGGCGGCCGGTCAGCCGATCAGCTGCAACCCGTCCCCGAAGTCGATGCGCGCGAGGTCGGCGCGCGAGACGATGCCGAGCTTCGGGAACACGTTGGCCAGGTGATGACCCACTGTACGAGGACTGATCAACAGCTGTGCCCCGATCTCACGGTTGGTGAGCCCCTGCGCGGCAAGCCGTGCGACTCTCAACTCCTGCGCCGTGAGGATGGTGTCCCGGGCCGGTGCGGAGTCGCGGCGCAGCTGCTGTCCGGTGAGTTCCTGTTCGGCCCGGGTGCGGGCAAGCAGGGGCGCCGCGTCCAATCGCCGGAAGGTCTCCGCGGCTTCGGCCAGCTGTGTCCGGGCGTCGGTACGACGGCCGGCCCGGCGCAGCCACTCGCCGTACAGCAGGCGCGTGCGGGCGTGGTTGAAGGGCCGCGACTCGGCTCCGGGGACATCCAGCGCGAGCCGGAAGTGCTTCTCCGCCTCTGTTCCGGACGCCAGCAGGGCATGGACAAGGTGCGTCGCGGAGACGGCCCACGCCGCGCGGGTCCGTTCGGCCCACCGCCGCAGCAGCCGCGCCTGTTCCTCGGCCGTCGCCCGCTGCCCGGCCTGGAGGGCGGCCTCGGCGGTGTCCGGCGCGGCGAGCACCGCGATGGTGGCGTTCGCCGCGTGGTGCCCGGGCTCGCTCAGCCGGACCAGTCGGTCCAGCGCCTCCTCGGCCCGGCCGGCGAAGAGCGCCGACATGCCGAGGTTCCACTCCGCGCCGGCGCTGAAGACGAGCACCCCACGCGGCACCCATACCTCGATGAACCGGGCGGCGAACTCTACGACGGTCTGCTCATCGCCTCGCGCGGCTGCCAGCCATCCGAGACCGGCACGGCACTGCGCCGCCAAGTGGTCGTCGCCGGTCCCCTCGGCAACTTGGAGTCCCTCAAGGGCGTTCGCCTTGGCCGAGGTCCAGGAGCCTTGCACGATGTCGAGCGCCACGGTCTGGGCCAGCGCCTGGGTCAGGGCTGTGACCTGGTCCGTGTGCCGCAGCGTGTCGGACTCACGGAGGAGCGCCTCCTGCAGGGCGGATTCGATGCCCCAGGCCACCGCCAGCGGTGCCGGTGGCATCAAGAGCCAGGAACTGCCGCTGAGCCGGGTGAGGATGTCACCGACGGGGGCCACGACCTGGACGCGGTCATCGGCGCCGTCCGCTTGATCCTCCGCCCACCACTGACGCAGCAACGGCATCAGCTCGGCGTTCGGGAAGTCCCCTTGCGGGAGCCGCCGCTCGAGCCGCTGGAGCGCCTCGCGCTGAAGTGCGCCATGACTGGCCGCCCACGCCGCCCGCAGCGCCATGCTGCCGAGCCTGAACGCCTGCCCGGGATCGGCCACCCGCTCCATGTCGCGGGTCAGCTGACGGCAGGCGGTTTCCAGATCGCCGTGCGCGAACTCGATCAGCCCGCGCAACCCCTCGCTGAGATCCGCGACCGTGGCTTCGGAGGAAAACCCTTCGGCCCGCTCCAGCATCCCCCGTGCCACGTCGACGTGACCGGCCTCCCAGGCCGCCCTCGCTCCGTGCGCCAGCCGCCTGGCCGCGTCGTCCGCGGAGGGGGACAGTTTCGCCGAACGCCGCAAGGCACGGGCGGCCGTGGCACAGCCACCGCGCGCCCAGGACCGGTGGGCCGACTCTTCCAGCAGCCGGGCCACCTCCTCATCGGGCCTGCCCACGGCTTCCCAAGCCGCGGCCAGGTGCCAGGGGCGCAGCTCGTCTGCGTTCTCACCGGTCAGCACGGAGGCGAGCGCATGATGAACGGCCTGGCGGTTCGCGGGCGGCGCCTCCTCGTAGACGACCGCCTCCATCAGCTGGTGGCGGAAGCGGATCCGCCCGTCCGAGCGCGTGGTGAGCAGGCCCGAGTGCAGTGCCTCGTCCCACGCGACCGTGTCGAGGCCGAGCACATCACCGGCCTGGCACAGGGTGTTGCGATCGCTACGGTCATCGGCGGCGGCGAGAAGGAGCGCGGTGCGGGCAGGCGGGGACAGCTTCTCGATCCGGGCGCGGAAGGCGCGGCGCAGGCGTGGCCCGACGGCGATCTGCTCATCGGCAAGGGGGTGCGCCGATATGTCGCCGGCCGCCACGGATGTGGTCAGCTCCTGGAGCGCGAGGGGATTTCCGGCTGCCGCGCGGACCGTGCGGCGGATCGCTGACTCGTCGGCCTGCGGAGCGACGGCACGGGCGAGGAGCCGGGCGTCCTGGTCGCCCAGCTCCCGGACCTCCAGGGCCGCCAGTTTCTCCCAGGGGCCCTCGCCGGGGTCGTCGTGTCCGGTGAGGAGCATGACCACGGGCTCGTTGCGCAGTCTGCGCGCGACGAAGGCCAGGCACTGTGCGGACGGCTCGTCGAGCCATTGGGCGTCGTCGGCGACGATGAGCAACGGCCGTTCCTTGGCCAACTCGCCGAGGAGCGTCAGTACGGCCACGCCGATCAGGAACCGGTCCGCCATGTCGTTGCTGGTACCGAGCGCCCCGTTCAAGGCGTTGGCCTGCGGCTCGGGGAGTGTGCTGATCCGGTCCGTCACCGGCCACAGCAATTCGTGCAGACCGGCGAACGTCAGCCCCGACTCCAGGCGAGTTCCCCCGCATCGCAGGACAGTGAAGTCCGCGGCCGCGGACGCGGCCACGTATTCCAGCAGGGCTGTCTTGCCGATGCCGGGGTCGCCCCACAGCACAAGCGTTGCCCCGTCGCCTTGCCGAGCACCGTCAAGCATCCGGTCAAGGGCTGCCTGCTCCTGGCGCCGTCCGTATAGGTCCATTTGCTTGAAAGCTTAATGGGTTGCGGTCACCCGGAGCCACTGCCGGCAGCCCGAGTTCAACGACACAGACCAAATTTTGACGGAGGCGGAGACGGTGACGGACACGGTGACGGATCCGTTTTCCTCGCCTCCTTCGTAGCGTCGGGCGTGATCAGTGCACTCGCGCCCCACCGCAGGAGAAAGACATGGCGACGGCGATCCGGGGTTGGGAGCGTCGGCAGGGCAGCGGCCCAGCTCGCTGTGCCGGACGCGTTACGCCGCCCCGCCCGGACCTCGCCAAGCAGCGCTGCGCACCCAGCCGGCCGACTGACCCGCTCGTCCGTCAAGCCGATCGCTTGGCGCCCCGACGAACACGCATTCCTGACGAACCGTCAGGGTCACCCTTGGAGCGAACATGACGCAACCCAGCACGATCACCGTGGAGCAGCTGACACCAGGTATCCGCAAGGTCACATTCGCGAATCCACCGGTGAATCTCATCGTCGGGGAGACCGTGTCCCGACTGGTCGAGGTCGTCACGGAGCTGAGCGAGGACCCGCAGGTTCACGTTGCCGTCTTCACCAGCAGTACACCCGGCTACTTCTTCAACCACTTCGATCTCGACCGGGTTGCCGACTTCATGCCCTCCGATCCGGAGGCGACGCCGGCGTGGATCGATCTCGTGGTACGGCTGTCCACGGCTCCGTTCATCAGCATCGCGTCCATCCGCGGCAGGACCCGGGGCGGCGGGGACGAACTGGCCCTGGCCTGCGATCTGCGCTACGCCAGCCGCGAGCACGCGGTGTTCGGACAGCCCGAGGTCGGCGGCGGGATCCTTCCCGGCGGCGGGGGCACAGAACGCCTGCCCCGACTCATCGGACGGGATCGGGCTCTCGAAGCCATCCTCAGCAGCGATGACTACGACGCCGACACGGCGGAACGCTACGGATGGGTGACCCGCACCCTCGCCGACGCCGAGTTGGACGACTTCGTGAACGGTGTGGCAACCCGGCTGGCGTCGTTCGACAAAACGGCGCTGGCAGCCGCCAAGGCTCAGGTCAACCGGGCGACGCTCCCGCCCGAGGCCGACCTGCGAGCGGCCTACACGGAGTTCCTGAGCTCCCTGACCTGGCCAGGGGTCCAGGAATTCCTGCCCCAGTTCGAGAAGCTCACTGCCGAAACGGGTCCCGAAGAGCTGGAACTCCGCTTGGGTCACTACCTCGGCATCGCACGTCAGCAGAGCCGGTGAACACCGACGGCGAAGATCCGCTCGCGACCAGCGGGTGACGCCTCAGGGGTCCGCTCGTGATCTTTCCCGTGACGCACCCCGGGTTTCCGGCTCTCTCTCGGATCACTCCCGGATCGCCGGGCGAGACCACTTGCCATCGACCTGACGACTCCCCTATGGTCGTACGAACGTAAGACATACGAACGTACGTCAAAATCTAGGGAGCTCGTGATGGCGACAACTCGGCCGGTGGTGCTGGTGACCGGTGCCTCTTCGGGGGTCGGCAAGGAGACGGCCCGTGCCTTCGCCGCGGCGGGCTTCGAGGTGATCGGGACCGCCCGCAACACCGCGCGGGTCAGTGCGCCCGCCGGGGTGGCCTACCTCGACCTCGACGTGACCAGTGACGAATCGGTCGCCTCCGTGGTCAAGCAGGTGACCGACCGGTTCGGGCGTATCGACGTCCTGGTCAACAACGCCGGCGTCGGCGCCAACGGCGCCGGCGAGGAGTTCTCCGTCGCCCGGACGCAGGAGGTCTTCGACGTCAATGTCTACGGCATCATGCGGATGACCAGGGCGGTGCTGCCGCACATGCGCACGCAGCGCAGCGGACGCGTCATCAACGTCTCCTCCCTCAGCGGGTTCGTGCCCAGCCCGTTCATGTCCATCTACACCTCGACCAAGCACGCGGTCGAGGGCTACTCCGGGTCGCTGGACCACGAGGTCCGCGAGCACGGCGTGCGGATCCTGCTCGTCGAGCCCGGCCCGATCAACACCCCGTTCGGGGACCACAGCGTGCAGGGCGACACCCCGATGCCGCTCTACGCGTCGGGCCGGCGCACCTTCGACGAGGTGCTGGCCAAGAACCTCAGCGGCGGCGACGATCCCGCCACCGTGGCCAAGGTGATCGTCGCGGCGGCCACCGACCGCAACCCGAAACTGCGGCGCACCGCCGGCACGACGGCCGCCGGCATCAGCGTGTTCCACCGCGTCCTACCGGCCCGGATCTTCGACCGCATCGTCCGCAGGTTCAACCGGATGCCGAACTGACAGTTCGGCGCGGGTGGCCGCCGGTGTTTCCCAACGTCCCTTGCTCAGCATCGACGAGATCGCACGCTCCACAGACACCACCCGGCAGGCCTACACCGACGGCGCCCTGATAGACGCCGAACAGCACAACTGATCGCATCGACACCGTGATCGCGGCTCATCGCTTGTCGCCCTGAATTCCTGGACCCATCGACGGTCCCCTTCTTGCTCCGGAGCTCTCCGTGTTCATCGCCTATGCCGTCCTCGCCGTCGTGCTGTCCCTGCTGCTGGTCCTCTCTGCCGTTCCCGACATCACCCGCGACCCGAAGATCACAGAGGGGCTCAAGGCGCTCGGGGTGCCCGACAGTTGGTTCTTGCCGCTCGGCCTGGTCAAGATCGCGGGCGCTCTGGGGCTGCTCGTCGGCATCGCCTACCGACCGTTGGGCATCGCGGCGGCGATCGGCGTCGTCCTGTACTTCCTGGGCGCCGTGATCACACACCTCCGTGGAGGCGACAAGAAGGGAAGCGCCACCCCGGCCGCCATCATGCTTCTTGCCGTGGCGCCGCTGGTACTGGGGTGCGCGACGGTCTGATCGCGCTCCACGATCGCGTTCAGCGCGGAGATCCTGCCGCAGTGGACGCCGCGAGGCGCCCGGTGGCGGCACGGGCAGACGGGCCTTCGGCCGATGAACTGGCCGTCGGCTTGGGACAATTGTGGCTCTCGCTTTGCTCGTCATGCGTTGTTCGCGTCGTCGTCCGGACCTAGCCTCACCTGCGGAACCGTGGGAAGGGCCGACATGCTGAATACCGTTCGGGAACAGGCGAAGGGGCTCACCAAGGACCAGCGCAACGCGTTCGTCGCCGCCTATCTGGGATGGGCGATGGACGCGTTCGACTACTTCCTGGTGGTCCTCGTCTACAGCGAGATAGCCGACGACTTCCATGTCTCCCTCACCGACATGGCCTTCCTCACCACCGCCACCCTCGTGATGCGGCCGGTCGGGGCCTTCGTCTTCGGCATGTGGGCGGACCGCCGGGGCCGCAGGACCCCGCTCATGGTCGACGTGGTCTTCTACTCGATCGTCGGTTTCGCCTGCGCCTTCGCGCCCAACTACGCCGTGCTGCTGGTGCTGCGTCTGCTGTACGGCATCGGCATGGGCGGCGAGTGGGGCCTGGGCGCGGCGCTCGCCATGGAGAAGATCCCCGCCGAGCGGCGCGGCTTCTGGTCGGGCCTCCTGCAGAGCGGCTACTCGCTGGGGTATCTGCTCGCCGCCGTGGCGTTCTTCGTCATCGAACCCGTCTTCGGCTGGCGCGGGTTGTTCGCCTTCAGCCTGGTGCCCGCCCTGGTCGCCCTCTGGGTGCGCAGCCGGGTGGAGGAGAGCGAGGTGTGGGAGAAGAGCGTCAAGCTCAACCGCACCCCCGCGTACCAGGTGTTCAGGGACCCGGCCGTGCTGAAGCGCTTCGTGTACCTCGTGGCGCTGATGACCGCCTTCAACTGGATGTCGCACGGCACCCAGGACATCTATCCGACCTTCGTCAAGAAGGGCCTGGGTCTGTCCCCGGACACCGCCATCGCCATCGCCGTCGTCTACAACATCGGCGCCATGATCGGAGGCGCGCTGCTCGGTGCCTTCTCCGAGCGGCTGGGACGCCGTCGCACGATCATGATCGCGGCGGCCGGTGGTCTGGTCGTGGTGCCCTTCTTCGTGCTGTCGACGACTGTGGGCTGGCTGATGCTCTCCTCCTTCCTGATGCAGATGTGCGTCCAGGGAGCCTGGGGCGTCATCCCCGCGCACCTGACCGAGATGAGCCCGGACGCGATCCGCGGCTTCTACCCCGGTGTCACCTATCAGCTCGGGAACCTGATCGCCGCCCTCAACCTGCCCATCCAGGAAGCCCTCGCCGAACGGCACGGCTATCCGGCGGCGATGGCGTGGACCGTGGTGCCGGCCCTGGCCGTGGTGATCGTGCTGAGCGCCGTCGGCAAGGAGGCCAAGGGCATCCGGTTCGGCGGCTCGGGCACCGCGGGCACCCCGGGCGGCCCGACCCCGAGCACCGCGGCGGCCGACAGCGCGTAGGCACGCTTCCACGTACCGATACGTGCCGGGCCGTCAGCCCCTACGATGGCAACTCGCAGTGCCTGTACGTGTGCACAGTCGAGTTCCACCGCAGGGAGCAATGCCCATGGGCGCCCACAAGTCCGCAGGAACACCGATCGACAGCGGGATCCTGGGCGGGCGGTCGGCCGGGCCCATGGTGCCGCGGCTGCTGCTGGGCGCGCGGCTGCGCAGGCTGCGGGAGGAGCGGGGCGTCTCCCGTGAGGATGCGGGACATGCCATCCGCGGCTCACGGTCGAAGATCAGTCGCATGGAGGCCGGCCGTCACGGCTTCAAGCTGCGGGACGTGGAGGATCTGCTCACTCTCTACGGCGTCACGGGCGAGGCCGAACGTGCCACCCTGCTGACCTTGGTCGAGGAGTCCAACACCCCTGCCTGGTGGCAGTACTTCAACGATGTGGTGCCCGCCTGGATGCAGAACTACCTGGCGGCCGAACAGGCGGCGAGTCTCGTCCGCTGCTTCGAGGTCCAGCGTGTTCCCGTCCTGCTGCAGACCCCCGACTACGCCCGTGCCTCCCTCCGGCTCGCCCACGCGGACGCGTCCCCGGTGGAGATCGAACGACGTGTCGCGTTACGGATGTCCCGGCAGCGGATCCTGCACAGGCAGCCGGCGACCAGGCTCTGGGCGGTGCTCGACGAGGCGGCGCTGCGGCGGCCCGTGGGCGGCAGCTCCACGATGCGCGCCCAGCTCAGGCATCTCATCGAGATCTGCCGGCTCCCGCAGGTCTCCGTCCAGATCCTGCCGTTCCTCTCCGGCGGCCACTCGGCGGAGGGCGGCCCGATCACCATCGTGCGGCTGCCGGGCAGCGAGTTGCCCGACGTCGTCTACCTCGAACAACTCGCCACCGGCCTCTATCCCGACCGTCCCGCCGAGATCGAGTGCTACTGGGACGCCATGAACCGCCTGGCGGTCGAGGCCGAGTCACCGGACGAGACGCCCACGATCCTGCACCGCATCCTCCAGGACACGTGACCCCAGCGGTCTCAGCTCTTGCGAGCGACACCGCCGTACTGGTGCACCTCCGCGGGAAGGCCCCACGCCTCGGTGTCGGGGCGCCAGCGCGAGCACGACGCCACGCCCGGTTCGAGCAGTTCCAGTCCGTCGAAGTAGCGCGCGAGCTGCTCCGGGCTGCGGAGGATGTAGGGGATCGAACCGCCCTCGTTGTACTGCTGGATGGCCTGGACGTAGGCCTCGCTGGTGGCGGTGCTGTCGTACTGCACGAGGAAGCTGCCGGAGGGCAGCCCGGCCACCAGCTCCCGCACAATCGCGCACGCCTCGTCGTGGTCCTCGATGTGGCCGAGGATGCCCATCAGCATGAGGGCGACGGGCTTGTCGAAGTCCAGGGTCTTCCCGGCCTCCCGCAGGATCGTGGCGGGGTCGCGCAGGTCGGCGTCGACGTAGTTGGTGACCCCCTCCGGGGTGCTGGTGAGCAGCGCGCGGGCGTGGGCCAGCACCAGCGGGTCGTTGTCGACGTAGACGATCCGGGACTCCGGGGCCACCCGCTGGGCGATCTGGTGGGTGTTGTCGACGTTGGGCAGCCCGGTGCCTATGTCCAGGAACTGCCGGACGCCCTCCTCACCGGCCAGATGACGGACGGCGCGGGCGAGGAAGTACCGCGCCGCGCGGGCGCCTGTCTCGATGCCGGGGAAGATCTCGCGGAAGGCGTCACCGGCCACCCGGTCGACCTCGTAGTTGTCCTTGCCTCCCAGCCAGTAGTTCCAGATCCGGGCCGACTGCGGCACAGAGGTGTCGATCTTGGGCAAGGCCTCCTGCTCGGACTGCTCGGAGTTCTCTGCCTGATCAGCCATGGACGCTCCTGCGTGTGCGCGACGGGGAAACCCGCCGAACGGTTCGAACACCGGTCGTGGACATCCACGTTAATCCCCGAGGCTCGCCTCATGTGAATCATCGGCCCCAACAGGCCTGGATCTGCTGCCTGTTGGGGCCCAACCGCAGAGGTGTACCCACCTGCCCGGGACAGCGGCGAGGCCGTCCCGGGCAGGTGGGTACCGGGGGTTACGGGGTGGTCAGGTAGGCCCTTTCGATCGTCTGGGTCAGGGTGTTGCCCGCCCGGTCCGTCAGCTCCGCGCGCAGGGAGACGGAGCCTGCCGTCGCCGGGTGCTTCAGCGACAGGTGCGTGCCGCCGACGGACTTGGCGGGCTGCCAGGTCTTCCCGTCGTCGTAGGACACCTGGAAGGCGAGCTTCGCCGGGCGCTGTCCCGCCGCCGCGCCCTCGACGGTGAAGGGCACCTCGAAGCGCTTGCCCGCCTTCGCCGTACTGGCCAGGGTCAGGTCGGGGCTGAAGCGGACCGTCGACAGCGGCAGTGCGGTGAACTCGTCCTCCGGGGCCTTCGCCGAGCGGAAGGTCCACTCCGCGCGGACCCGGGTGCTGACCGGATACACGGCCGGGTCACGGGAGTTGTCCACGGTCAGCTTGTACGTGGTGTCCTCTGCCGGAACCGTGTACTCGGTGAGCCCGTCGGTCGGAGGGATGCCGTAGTCGTCGGCGATCTCCTTGCCGTTCGCCTCCAGTCTGGTCGTCACCGCGGTCGTGTTGCTGGTGCCCCAGTGTCCGGCGCCGTCGCCGAACAGCGGGACATACGCCCTGACGGTGTTCCCCATGCGGGCGACACCGGGGAAGCCCCTGGCCGGTCCGAACTGTCCGGTGCCGGCCAGTGCCGGGCCGAAGACGCCGACGTTGAAGCGCTCCTGGTAGCTGTGACCGGCCTTCCAGATCCGCGGCATCCTCATGAGGAAGTTCTCGAAGACCGACTCCCGGCCCTCGCCCGAGAGCTGCCAGGTGCGCAGGGACCACTTCACACCGTTGTCGAGGATGTACTCGGTGCTCCGGAACGGCAGGTCGCCCCGCATGTCGGTGAAGCCGAACACCAATTCGCCGTCGGGCAGGTGCGGGCTCACCTCGGCCTGGACGCGTCGGCCGTCGATTGCCTCGCCCACTTGGAGGTCGACCTTCGCCAACTGCTTCCGCTCGACCTTGGCGGTGAAGCCGTCCACGCTGCCCTTCCGGTACCAGGCCGCGTGGTAGTTGACCCGGTCGCCGTCCGTGCCCTGACGGCTCCAGCCGCCGGAGTACAGGGCGTTGAGACCGTCCACGGGCTCCCCGCCGCCGAGCCGCCCGAACCGCGAGCCCTTGAAGCTCGGCATCAGGTACTCGAGCGAACCGTCCCGCTTGCCCTCGCCGCGCCCGAAGCCGATCAGGACGGTGGCGTCGGTGTTCTCGGCCTCCGGGTCCGGCATCGTGATGTCCACCGGCTTCGCCTGCCGGGCGTCCACGGTGACGGTCTTGTCGCCGTCCAGCCGGAACCTCGGCTCCACCAGAATGCCGTGGCCGGGCGACGAGGTCTCCGGGTGGATGATCCCGCTGAGGATGTAGTCGCCCTTGGGCAGCCGTACCGTCAGCTCGCCGTCCTGCTCGTCGGCGTACTCGGCGTAGAAGTCGCCGTCGAAATCGGCGACGGCGGTGGCGGCGTCCCCGGTCGGCCGGCCGTTCTCGTCGATGTGCTTGAGCGTCAGGCTGTACGACTCCACCTTGCGCGTCGCGCCTATGGCGGACCGTACCTGGACCTTGCCGTCGGCCGACGCGGCCTGTACCGAACCGCCGAAGCTGCCGTCGGCGCTCCCCGCGCGGGTGTCCGCCGTGACCTCGGCGCTCGCGGTGCCGCCCGCCGGGACGGTGATCCGCTGCGGGGACACGCTGAACATGCCCTCGGCGGCGGGCTTCCCGTCCACCGCGAAGGCGTCGACGGACAGGTCGAGGGTGACCGGCTCGGTGCCGAGGTTGCGGTAGGTGAGCTGCTTGGTGGACGGCTTGTCGTCGTCGTGCGGCCACTGCTGCTCGCCGAAGTCGAGCGGGCCCTGCTCGGTGACGACGTTCTGTTCCAGCGCCCGGACCAGATCGGTACGGCCGGTGCCCTGCTGGAAGGAGCTGTACGTCCCCGGCTTCGCGGAGCCGGTGAGGACCGCCTTGAGTCGCTCGCCGCTCCAGTCGGGATGCTGCTGGGCGAGGAGGGCGGCGGCGCCCGCGACGTGCGGGGTCGCCATGGACGTACCGTCGAGGGTGGCGTAGCCGGGGACGCCGGAGGGGTACTCCTTCTCGATGATGCTGCCGGCCGCCGCCGCTGCCGTGATCTCGACACCGGGCGCGGTCAGGTCCGGCTTGACGCCGCTGTCCCCGACCCGCGGGCCGCGACTGGAGAAGTCGGCGAGCGCGTCGGACTTGTCGACCGCGCCCACGGTGAGCGCGGCGTCCGCGCTGCCCGGCGAGCCGACCGTGCCCTCGCCGAACTCGCCCTCGTTCCCCGCCGCCACGACGAAGAGCGTGTCGGATTCGGCGGAGAGCCGGTCCACGGCCTCCTCCATCGGGTCGGTGCCCGGCAGGTCGGTGCCGCCGAGGCTGAGGTTGACGACGTCCGCCTTCTGGGCCACCGCCCACTCCATGCCGGCGATGATCCCGGAGTCCGAGCCGAAGCCGGTGTCGTCCAGGACCTTGCCGTTGAGGATCTTCGCGCCCGGCGCGACCCCCTTGTACTTGCCCTCGGACTTGGCGCCGGTGCCGGCCACGGTGGACGCCACGTGCGTACCGTGTCCGAACTTGTCGCCGGTACCGTCGGAGCCCGAGAAGTCCTTCTCCTCGACCACCTGGTCCGCCAGATCGGGGTGGGAGGTGTCGACTCCGGTGTCCAGGACGGCGACCTTCACCCCGGTGCCGTCGTATCCGGCGGCCCACGCGGCAGGTGCGCCGATCTGCGGCACGCTCCTGTCGAGCGAGGCCTTGCGCCGGCCGTCCAGCCAGACCTTCTCGACAGCCCCGGACTCCTCAGCGGTGACGGTGTCCCAGAAGTCGGCCGTCCGCTTCTTCGCGGAACGCATCGACTTGCCGTTGACCACCGGCAGCGTACGGCCCATCCGGGCCCCGGCCTCGGTGAACGGGCTCATCGAGGGCGTCTTCTTGCCCTTGAACGTGACGATGAGCGGTACGTCGGACCGGCCCGCGTCGTCGTAGCCGTCCTTGAGCAGCTGGGTCACGTCGAACAGTCTGGCGTCCAACTTCCCCTGGGCGAGAAGCAGTTCGGCGTCACCGGGAACCACCCGGGTGTGTCCGGCGACCTCCCGGATCGAGAACGGCACGTCCTTTCGGCCCGGCGCCCGCTCCACTCCGGAGACCTGGCCCTCGTGACCGACCAGGACCCGGTCGCCGGTGACCAGCGTGACCGTCCGTACCGCGGCGGCCGTACGACCGCGCCCGGTGTCGACGGCGCCCGCGCCGGTCGGGAGACCGGCCAGGACCAGCGTCACGGAGGCCACTCCGGCGGCCATGGCCGCATGTCTGTGGCGTACGCGTAACTCCATCTGAACTCCTGACAGTTGGGGGAACAAGGCGTCACGGGACGGAGGGGCCCGTGAGGAGACGGCCGTCGCTGTCGTACGGCCAGACATTGGGGACGCAGCCGAGCAGGCCCTTGATCTGCTGCATCATCGCGGGGGCCGGCTGCCCCTCGCCGGGGCAGGTCACATGGCCGTGGCCGAGGAAGTGGCCCACCTCGTGGTTGATGATCAGCGAGCGGTACCCGACGACGTCCTTCGGGTAGAACTCGGTCGCCAGCACCCAGCGTCTGAGGTTGACCATCACGTTGTGGTTCACGCTGCAGTTGACCTTGCCGCCGGTGTCGAGACCGCCCTCGGCACAGAACTTGTCGACGGTCGCCGGGGTGGCGAGCCGGACCCGGAAGTCGGTGGGGCCACTGGACACCCGCTGGAACGCCGAGTGGCCGTCGGCCGTCCAGCCGCGCGGGTCCGCCAGGGTCCGCTCCACCTGCTCGGCGACGTCCTCGGGGGAGATCGTGATGCCCTTCTCCACCTCGACCCGGTAGCGCAGGGGCGTGCCCTTGCCGACCCGCCCGCTCCCACCGGGCGCGGTGACGAAGGTCCCCGGACCGCCCTGGGGGAGGGGAGTCGTGGAGGGGCTGGGAGGCGGGCCGGACTCTTCCGGTTCCGGTGACTCAGGTGTCCTTCGGGATTCCGGACTCGCCACGGGTGAGGGCGCCGCGGATGTTCCACTCGCGTCGGACGGCAGCCACGCCACCACCGCGCCACCGACGGCCGCGAAGGCCACCAACGCGGCCAGGCCGCCCATCAGTTGGTTCTTCACGCTCCGCTCGGAGTGCTTCCGGCGACGGCGGCCGGCGGGGTTTCGTCTGTGCGCTGTCACGGTGATCACGATGTGATCGCCATGTGATCGGACCTGGCCCGGAAGGTAACGAACCGATAACCCTCCTCGGGCTCATGATCGTGTGGATACTGTGCGCATGTCACGTGTACTGCTGATCGAAGACGACCCCGCCGTGCGGGAGGGCGTGGCCCTGGCCCTGCGCCGCCAGAACCATGACGTCGCCGCCACCGCGACCGGCGAGGAGGGGATGGACCGGCTGCGGGCCTTCCGGCCGGACATCGTCGTCCTCGATCTGATGCTGCCCGGCATGACCGGCCTGGACGTGTGCCGGGGCATACGTGCCGTCGACCAGACCCTGCCGATCATCATGGCGACCGCACGGGGAGACGAAGTGGACATCGTCGTCGGCCTGGAGGCGGGCGCCGACGACTACGTCGTCAAACCCGTCCTGGCCCGCGTACTCGACGCGCGCATACGCGCGGTCCTGCGCCGGGCGGCCGGAAGCACACCCCGCACCGAGGGCCTGCCCAAGATCGACACCTACGGCGATCTGGCCGTCGACCGGGCCGGCCTGACCGTCGCGCTGAACGGCGAGCCGATCGCCCTCGCGCCCTCCGAGCTACGGCTCCTGCTCACCCTCTCCGCCTCGCCGGGCCAGGTGTTCAGCCGTCAGCAACTCCTCGAAGCCGTCTGGGAGCACGACTACCACGGCGACGCCCGGCTGGTGGACGCCTGCGTCAAACGACTGCGCACCAAGATGTCCGAGCCGCCCCGCGCACCCCGCTACATCCACACCGTGCGCGGTTTCGGCTACCGCTTCGCGGCGCCGTGAGGAAGCGCCGGCTGCGGGGCCTGCGGGCCCGCCTGGTGGTGGCCTTCGGGCTCGTCGCCACCGTCGCGGCCATCACAACCGGGGCCCTGACCTTTCGCGAGGCGCGCACCGGTGTACTCCAGCAGAGCCAGGACGCCACCATCAGACAACTGCGCGCCCAGCTCAACCAACATGCCACCGAACTCGCCGTGCCCCCCGAGGAGTCGGCGCTGCGGGAGTTCGCGCAGGACGTGGCGGCCACCGAGTCGCAGGGCAGCTGGCGGGTGCTGGTGACCTACGGGGACCTCAGCGGCTCCTCCGCCCCGGGAGACCCCTTCACCGAGGTGACGCCCGCCCTGCGTAAGGCCGTCGGATCCAGCCGGGCCACCGTCTTCCAGCGGGTGCGCGGCGAGGGGCGCACCTCCCTCGTCGTCGGCATGTCGATCCTCTTCGGCGGCCGGGACACCGCCGCCACGGTCACCGGAGTCCACGTCTTCCTCGTCGTTCCGCAGACCACGGAACAGGCGTACGTCGACGCCCTGGTGGCCGCTGTCGAACGGGCCATGGTGGCGGCCCTCGCGCTCGCTGTCGTGCTCGCGCTCCTCGCCGCCCGCGGGGTGCTGGTGCCGGTGCGGAAGCTGCGGCTCGCCACCCGCAGGATCGCCGAAGGGCGCCTGGACACCCGGCTCGCGGTCAACGGCTCCGACGAACTCGCCGACCTGTCCCACACGTTCAACGAGACGGCCGCCGCCCTGGAGACATCGGTGGCCGAACTGCGCGAGATGGAGGCCCGGGCCCGCCGCTTCGCAGCCGACGTCTCGCACGAACTGCGCACCCCGCTCGCCGCCATGTCGGCGGTCACCGACGTCCTCGACGAGGACGCCGCCCGGCTGGATCCGGACACCGCCACCGCGGTCAGGCTCATCAGCGAGGAGACCGTCAAACTCGCCCGTCTCGTCGACGACTTGATGGAGATCTCCCGGTTCGACGCGGGCGCGGCGGTGCTGCACCTGGACGAGATCGACCTCGCCGAGTCGATCCGGCGCACCCTCGCCGCCCGCGGCTGGACGGACACGGTGGCAACCGATCTGCCGCCGCCGCACGCGGTACGCGGACGCGTCGACCCGCGCCGACTCGACGTGGTCGTCGCCAACCTGGTCGGTAACGCGCTCAAGCACGGCGCCCGCCCGGTACAGGTGCGGCTGAGCGCCGGCGACGCGGGGGCCGTCATCGAGGTACGGGACAGCGGCCCCGGCATCCCCCACGACGTCCTGCCCCATGTCTTCGAGCGGTTCTACAAGTCGGACACCGCCCGGATCCGCTCCGAGGGCAGCGGCCTCGGTCTGTCCATCACCGCCGAGAACGTCCGCATCCACGGCGGCACCGTCCGCGCGGCCAACCATCCGGCGGGCGGCGCCGTCTTCACCGTAGAACTTCCGCTGCGGCGGGACGAGTCGCCCGAGGAGAACCCGTCATGAAGGCCCTGCGCGGCGTCCCGCTGCTGACGCTCCTCGCGCTCACCTCCTGCGGGATCCCCGCGACCGGAGTGGTGGAGGCCGGCGGTCCCGCGAGCGGGACCCTCCCGCTGACGCCGGTCTACTTCGTCGAGGACGGCGCACTCGTCACGACGCCCCGCACGACCACGCGGCCCGGTGACCCCGAGGCGGCGCTACGCCTGCTGATGGCCGGTCCGCTGGCCGGGGAGGGACGCCTGGACGGCCTCTCCACCGAGGTACCGGGCGTGCCGACCGCGATGGCACTTCCGCCCGCCACCGACGAGCCCGGGAACACCCCCTCGCCGGACGCCCCGACGGTGACGGTGAGGGGGGACGCGATGACGATACGACTCCCCCCGGGCATGGACGGGTTGAGCGACACCGGGGTCCGGCAGATCGTCTGCACGGCCGCCGCCGCGTACCGCCTCACGCGTCCGTCCGACGCCACGGTCACCGCTGAAGTGACCGACGGCGGCGGACGGCGGGTCACGGTGTCGGACGAGGGCTGCCCCGAACGGTGAGGAGGCGGAAGGTCACCGGGGTCGGAGCGGCTCCCGCAGGGTGCGCGCCGCCAGAAGCGTGACGTCGTCCTCCGAGTTGGCCGGGGCCAGCCGGTCGAGGACGGTGTTCAGGATGTCCGGCAGGGCGTTCCCGGCGGCGACGGGTGCGTGGGCGAGGGCGGTGAGGCCCGTGTCGATGTCCTCGCCGCGCCGCTCCACGAGCCCGTCGGTGTAGGCCAGCAGCAGGGTGCCCGGCGGCAGCGGGCAGTGCCGGCTCTCGTATCCGCCGAAGCCCGTGCCGAGGGGAGGGCCGACGGGGAGGTCCGCGAGTTCGGGGGCGGTGCCCGGCCTCACCACCAGGGGCGGGACATGGCCGGCGGTGGCCAGGACGGAGAGTTCGGCGGCGGGGTCCAGGAGGACCAGCACACACGTGGCGACGCGGTCCAGGTCGAGCGCGTGGGCGGTACGGTCCGCCTCGGTGAGCAACCGGTCGGGAGCGAGCCCCTGCAGGGCCAGCGCCCGGAGCAGGGAGCGGTACTCACTCATGGCCGCGGCGGCCCGCACTCCGTGCCCCATGACGTCCCCGACCACGAGCAGGGTGCGCCCGGAGGGCAGCGCGACGGCGTCGAACCAGTCGCCGCCGACCTCGGCACCCCGCCCGGCGGGCAGATAGCGGCTGGCGATCTCCACGCCCGGCCCCGGTATGCGCGGGCTGGCCAGGAAGGCGCGCTGCATCTCCAGTGCGGTCTCGTGCTCGTGGGTGTAGCGCAGGGCGTGGCCGATGCCCGTCGCGGCCCGCGCGGTCAGCAGCTCCAGAAGCTCGGCGTCGTCCGGGGTGAACTCGGGGGAGTCCGCCCTGCGGCCGACGATGACCGCCCCGACGGGTTCGCCGCCGACCATGAGCGGCAGGTAGGCCACGGAGTGCAGCTCCAGGGTCCGGTAGCGCTCCAGCCGCTGCCGCGTGGGGGCGAGCAGACGCACGGTGTCGTCGTCGGGCCGGTTGAGCACCACGGGTTTGTGTCCGGCCAGCACCTGGGACATCGACGAACTGGCCTGGTGGAAGATCACCTCGCCGCTCCTGGTCACGGGGGTGAACGGCTCGGGCGTGCCGGGCGCGGCGGCCACCGCCATGCGGCGCAGCCGCACCGGGACGGGGGTGGCCGGGGCCCTGCGGGTGCCCTCGGGGTCGAGCACGTCCACGGCGGCGTAGTCGGCGAACCGCGGCACCAGCAGGTCGGTCAGCGCCCGGCAGGCCTCGGCCGCGTCGAGCGTGCGGCCGACCCGGGCGGCGGTCTCCTCCAGCAGCTCCAGACGCTCCTGGGCCCGCCTGAGCGACTCGCGCTGCCGGATGCCGTCGGTGACCTCCATGACGACCGCGGCGACACCGAGGATCTCGCCGTCCTCACCCTCGATCCGGTGGAAGGCGCCGAGCCACCAGCGCGGCACGTCCACCTTGTCGTCGGGCGCCCGGCCGTCGAACACGACCGTCTGCGGCAGTCCGGTACGGAGTACCTCGCGGGCCACCTCCGCCGAGGGCCCGGAACCGGGTATCACCTCCGGCATGGGGCGGCCCAGGTGCTCCTCGACGGGCAGCCCGTTGAGCTCGGCCAGGGTGTCGTTGACGTACAGATAGCGCAGGTCCGCGTCCAGTACCGCGACGGCCGCCGGTGTCCCGTCCAGGAACCGGCGGGCCGTCCACCGTTCGTCCGGCACCTGCCCCGTCCCCGCCGCCCGGGCCGCCTCGGACAGCTCCCGCAACGTCCCCGAGGGGAGGAAGGGGGCGGAGGGCGCGGACAGACGGGGATGGGTCATCTGGTCTGATTCCTCGAGAGACAGAAGTCCGATTCGTCGTACTTACGGCGTATTGGACCATATTTGCGGTTTCGAGGCTGTGAGCTGTGTCTCATCCGCCGCTCACGAGCTTCTCGAAGAAGAACTCGTGCTTGAGGAACGACGTCTCGTGCTCGGTCCCCGGATACGGCGGGACCAGCTGCGCGGCCTGGAAGAGCCGCCAGCCGTCCTCCAGAGCGGCGACGCCCGTCTCGTACGGCGGCTCGTCGCTGTCCCCGGTCGTGGGGCGGGTGGTGCCCGTGCCGTCGTAGCGGGCCCAGCCGACGACCCGCGAGTCGAGCGCGGAGGTGTCCAGGTACAGGACGAGAACCTGCTGGCGGAGGGTGCTCGAGAGGGTCACGCCTTGCTCCTCTGTGTGGCGGGCCGGTTGGTGATGCGGGTGGCCCAGTACTCGATGTCGAACGTGGGATCGCCGGTCAGGGCACGCCACAACCTGACCCGGTTGAGGATCTCCAGCCGGCCGGTGGCCTGCTCGTACCAGGGGAAACCGCGCCCCAGTTCCTCCCGGACGGCAGGCGCGTCCAGGTCCGCCATGTCCCACAGCCGCACCTGGGGCACGGTCGGGTTGAAGCGGATCTTGTACATGTGGCGGACGGTTTCGCTGTCGTTGCGCCGCCCGCCGTGCCAGATCCCGTGGTGCAGCAGCACCACCGTGCCGGCTGGGCAGGTCAGCCGGGTCTGGCCGCGCAGATTCTGGTAGCGGCCGGTGTCGGACTCGTTGGTGCGGCGCAGATGGCTGCCGGGCACGATGAGCGTGCCGCCCATCTCCGCGGTGACCTCCTGCGGGTAGTACATGAGCTGGACGTCGAAGGCGTCGGACCGCAGATCGATCACGGCGTCGGCGTGCAGCGGCTGGGCGCTGCCCTCGCGCGGCTCACGGGTGTGCACGAAATGGTGGTCGACGGTCGGATCCGGTCCCACCAGACTCTCCAACGCCCCTGAGACGGCGGGCAGTTCGACGAGCCGGCGGGCGAAGGAGCCGTCGGGGAACGCCTTCGGCACAGGAGTGCCGTACGGCACGGAGGGCAGCCCGGCGGCGAAGACGCCGAGGGCCTCCTCGTTCATCTCCCGGGGCACGATGCCGTCCAGGCGCAGGAAACCGTGGGCCACGAACCGCGCCACCTGGGCGGAGCTCAGCAGCTGTCGTGTGGTTGGCATACGGCAACCGTAGGAACAGTCACCCGGGAAGTAGTGGGCTGTAATCGGCGACCACTGGTAATTTTCCACCATGACCCAGCACGTCGACCTCACCCTCGACCTGCCGCCCCACGTGGAGAACGCGGGCGTCGGCGTGCACGGCTCCGCGGGCCCGCACGACGTGTTCCGGCTTCCACGGCTGTGGCAGCTCCATCTCTACGGCTACTCCGGCACCCTGGAGCTGGGCGGCTCCCGGCACCCGATCCGCCCGGGGCACGTGAGCCTCGTCCCGCCCGACACCGAGGTGCACTTCCACTACCACGCCACGCGCTGCGAGCACCTGTACGCCCACTTCCGGCTGCCGGGCGACGGCGAGCGGCGCCGGGTCCCGGTGATGCAGGACACCGGTGCGGACGCTGCGGTGCTGACCGGGCTGCTGCGGCAGACGGTCGCCGCGAGCACGCAGTCCTCGGCACGGGCCTCCGCGGAACTGTGGACGGTGCTGTGGCGCACGACGGGCCTGACCGCCGCCGGCGAGAACCGTCCCGGCTCCCGGCACCCCGCCCTGCGGACAGCCGTCGCCCACATCGAGGAGCATCTGGCCGGGCCTGTGAGCGTCCCCACCATCGCCCGCGCCGCCGGGGTCTCGCACACCCATCTGACCCGGCTGTTCCGCGAGGACACCGGACACACGGTCGTCGCCTACATCCGGCGCCGTCGCATGGAACGCGCCCGGCACCTGCTCATCGCCTCCACGCTGGCCATCCCGGCGATCGCGGCGACCGTCGGCATCCCCGACCTGCAGGCCTTCAACAAGGCCTGTCGCAAGGAGCTGGGCGCGTCGCCACGGGCCGTACGCGAGGGGCACGGACAGAACCTGGCTCAAGCCGGAGCCGGAGCCGGGGCCGTACGCCGGGCGCCCCAGCGCCGGGTCCGGTATCTGCCGACGGCGGCACAGACGACGTAGAGGACGAATGAGATCGTCGTGACGTACGGGCTGATCGGGATGCTGCTGCCCAGGGCCAGCAGGATGCCGCCCTCGATCGACGTCATGGCGAAGACCACGCTGAGCAGGGGCAGCAGGACCGGTGACGCGGTGACGCGGGCGGCGGCCGCGGCCGGGGTGATCAGCAGGGAGAGCACCAGCAGGGCGCCCACGACCTGCACGGACAGGGCGACCGCCAGGCCGAGCACGATCATGAAGGCGAAGGAGAGCCCGCGCACCGGGACCCCGCGGGCCTCGGCCACGTCGGGGTCGGCGCTGGCGAAGGCGAGCGGGCGCCACATCACCGCGAGGGCGATCAGGACCACCGCGGAGGTGACGAGCAGCCAGGTCGTCTGCGGGGTGTCCACGGCGACGATCTGTCCGGTGAGCAGGCCGAACTTGTTCGCCGCGCGGCCCTTGTAGAGGGCGAGGAAGAGCACCCCGAGCCCCAGTCCGAACGGCATCAGGATGCCGATCACCGAGTTGCGGTCACGCGCGCGCGTGCCGAGCAGGCCGATCGCGCCGGCCGCCAGGAGGGATCCGGTGATCGAGCCCGCCACGATGTTCATGCCCAGCAGCAGGGCTCCGGAGGCGCCGGCGAAGGACAGCTCGCTGATGCCGTGCACCGCGAAGGGCAGGTCACGCATCGCGACGAACACCCCGGCCAGGCCGCCGACCAGGCCCAGGGCCGCCCCGGCGATGAGCGAGTTGCGGACCAGGACGAGGAGTTCGCCGTAGTTCTCGAAGTCGAACATCTGGTGCCAGACACTCATGGGTGGACCTCCTCCGGCACGTGGTGCGCATGGTCGTCGAGGGCGCCGACCACCACGACCCGGCCGTGCACACGAACGACGTCGACCCGGGTGCCGTACAGCCGGGACAGGGACGCGGAGGTGAGGACCTCGTCGGGGGTGCCGACGCGGTGGCCGCCCGGCGCCAGGTACAGCACGCGGTCGACCAGACCGAGCACCGGGTTGATCTCGTGGGTCACGAACACCACCGCCGTGCCGTGGGAACGGCGGCGGGCGTCCACCAACTCGGTGACCGCGCGCTGGTGGTGGAGGTCCAGGGAGAGCAACGGCTCGTCGCACAGCAGGATGCGGGGATCGGTCGCGAGGGCCTGTCCGATGCGGACGCGTTGACGTTCGCCGCCGGACAGCAGGCCGAGCGGGACGTCGGCGTACGCCGAGGCACCCACCGAGGCGAGGATCTCCTCGACGCGCTTGCGCACGGCGGCTGTTCGCAGGCGCGGCCCGAACCGGTGGCCGTCGATGCCGAAGCGCACGAGGTCACGGGCGCGAAGCATCGCCTGCGCGGACAGGGCCGCCTGCTGGGGGACGTAACCGATGTGCCGGGCGGCCTCGCGGGGAGAGCGGCCGAGGACCGTCAACTCCCCTGCGGACAGCGGCTGCCGGCCGAGCAGTGCCCGGACGAAGCTGGTCTTGCCCGCTCCGTTCGGGCCCAGCACGGCGAGGAACTCCCCTGGGTGCACGTCGAGTTCGAGGTCGCTCCAGACCGTGCGCGGACCGTAGGAGAGACGGGCCCCGCGCAGGCTGATGACCGCGCTCACTTGGCCAGTGCGTTCGCGAGCGCGTCGACGTTGCCGGTCATCCAGGCGAGGTAGTTCTTGCCGCTCGGCAGGGTCTCCGTCACCGGGACCACGGGGATGCCGGCCGCCTTGGCCGCCTGCTCGGACTTCTCGGTCTGCGGGCCGGAGGTCTGCGCGTTGTAGACCAGCGCCTCGACCTGCTTGTCGGTGAACAGGGCGAGGGTCTCCTGGAGGACCTTGGGGGAGACGTCGTCGCCCTCCTCGATGGCCTCGCTGAACTCCGTGGGCGTCTTGTCGACGAGCCCGCTCGCTCCGGTCATGTACAGCGGTACGGGCTCGGTGATGGCGATCGCCTCGCCGCCGTGCTCCTTCTTGATCTGCGCCTCCTTGGCCTCCAGCGGCTTCAGGTCGGCCTTGAAGGCGTCGGCGTTCTTCGTGTACGTCGTGGCGTTCGCGGGATCGGCCTTGCCCAGGGCGGCCGCGATGCGGTCGGCGATCTTCGCGACCGTGGGGAAGTCGTACCAGACGTGCTCGTTGAGCTCACCGCCCTTGGGGGCGGTCCTGCCGGAGACCTTCACCGCGTTGATCACCTCGGCGGAGGAGTTGCCGGCGCTCTTGAGCATCCGGTCCACGAAGTCGTCGTAGCCGCCGCCGTTCTCGACGACGACCTTCGCCTTCGACAGGGCCAGCTGGTTCTGGGTGCTGGCCTCGTAGGAGTGCGGGTCCTGGTCGGGGTCGCTGATGACCGAGGTGACGGAGACCTTGTCGGCGCCTATGCGCGAGACGATGTCGCCGTACACGTTGGTGGAGGCGACGACGGCGACCTTGGACGAGGCGGCCGGGGCCGCGGAGGCATTCCCGTCGCTCCCGGAGTCCGAGGAGCTGCCGCAGCCTGCCAGCAGGCTGACGGAGGCGCCGACGAGCAGCATCAAGCGGCGGGAAGACGGGGACGTGGACATGGATCCTCCAGGTGCGGTTCTGATTGCCCCGTCACGCTAGATGGAAATGATTGTCGTAAACAGGTCCGGCGGCCGGTATGTGAAAACCGTTGCCAATAATTGACTCGTCCCTGGTCCGGCCTCGTCCGCTAGCCCGAGGTCGTGGCGCGGGCCCGGTGGCGGCGGACCGCGTCCCGGTTGGCGCAGCGGGGGGAGCAGTAGCGCTGCCGGCCGGTGCGGGAGGTGTCGGCGAAGATCGTGGCGCACTCCGTCACCTCGCAGCGTCGCAGGCGGTGCATGCCGCGTCCCGCCAGGTGCAGGGCGGTGCCCACGGAGATCAGGGAGTACAGCACGTCGCCGAGCGACTGGCCCTCGTCGCGGTAGTGCAGATGCCATCCGGTGCCCACGTGGTTGGTCATCCGCGGATACGCGGCGGCCGTCGCCAGCATGCGGTTGAGCAGTTCGGCGCGCTCCTCCTCGTCCGCGGCGTCGACGACCTTCTCCCACGCGTCCAGCACCTCCCCGGTGCGGACCAGGTCCCTCCGGGTGGCCGGGTCGTCCAGCACCACCCCGGCGGCGAGACAGCGGTCCGCGAGCTCCGTGACGTCGGCCGGGCGCCGGTTGGCCAGATCCGCGGCCAGCTTCACGGGATCCTCGCCGTAAGGGTTGAGATGCACAAGAGCATTACACCAGTGTGGTCGGTATGGGACAAGGCACCGGAAGCTCATCGGCCGTACGGCAGGCGGTGGAGTACGACCTCGTGGAGCTCGTGCGTCTGCAGGCACTGCGATCCGGGGATCTCGACGGCAACGAGCTGGACTCACTGGCCGTGGCGCTGTGGGAGCGGCTCACCGCGGACGACGTGCGCGTCCTGGTGGTGGACGCCGAGGACGAGGGGCTCGCCGCCTGTGGCATCGGCGCCATCGACCGACGCCCGCCCCGACCGGGCGTGCGCGGCGGCCGAACCGGGCACGTCATCGGAGTCGTCACCGATCCGGACCACCGGCGGCACGGCCACAGCCGCACGGTCGTCAGCGGCCTGCTCGCCTGGTTCCGGGACCACGACGTCTCCCGGGTCGAACTGCGCGCTCCCGTCGAGAACGCGCCCCTTCACCGCGCTGTCATTCCTTCCCGGTGAGCAGCCGCCGCGGGTTGGCGATACGGAAGGCGTAGGCCGCCGCTCCGCCGAGCCCGTGGCCGGGGTGCTGCGGCGGCTCCGCGTACGGCCGGTCCGAGCCCTGGACCACGGCGTCCACGCCCAGGGCGCGCACGACGGACTCGACGGCACGCGGCCCGTACGAGGACGTCTCGACGAAGACCAACGGGTCCGGCTCCGTCCCGCCGTCCCCGCGCGCGGCGAACCGCTCCCCGTGCAGCGGGGCGAGCCCGGCCAGCAGCGCGAAGCAGACCCGAAGCCGCGGATGACGGGGACGGCCGTAGGCGCGGAAGGCGAACCAGGCGGCGTGCATCTGCTGGACGTAGGGGACCATCGCGGGCCACCACCCGGGCCCCGCGGAGCCACCGGCCGCGGGCCCCGGGTGCACGAACAGCGGGAGGTCGCGCTCTTCGAGCAGCTCGAGCAGGGGGGCGCACCGGTCGTAACCGGCCGCGTCCGCAAGGGCGTCGGCGGGCAGCTGGAGGCCGGCGAACCCCAGGTCCAGGTAGCCCGCCGTCGCCTTGGCGTCGATGTCCCGCACACAGGCGGCGGCCCACGCCCCGAACGGCGCGGGGAGCGCGGCCGCGCCCTCGTGATAGGCGTCCAGCAGCGGCCGGGCCTCGGCCGCGGGCAGCCACTCCACGCCGATCGGCGCCGAGAGGGAGACGAGCGCGAGGCCGAGGCCGTCGGTGGCGGCGAGTTCCGCGCGCCGGGCCGCGTCGTGGGCGGCGGGCGGGAGGCCGTAGGGCGGCTCGCCGTCCAGATACAGCGTCCAGTCATCCAGATACGGCGGCTCGCGGCGCGCCCTCAAGGCCGTCACCAACGACGGGCTCCACAGATGCTGGTGTACGTCGACATTGGTCATGTCGCTCCTCCCACCCAGGCCCGCGATGTGCTCCGGACTCCCCGGCCCCCATGATCTCGTGGCCGACCACCCCCGCGTCCACCCCGCGGCGACTGCGAGGTCGGCCGGCCTGCTCGGAGCCTTGTGGCTCACCCGGCTCCTGATGCCTGGCCGATCTCCACCACGCGGGCCCAGGCGGGCGGTGAGTCCGGCATGTACTCGGGGTTGTTCTCGCGTCGTGCACGGCTCCTCCCCGGCCGGGGGAACAGACCGATGACGGTACGGCATGAGGGCCGCGCGCTCGGCCAGGGTGTCTGCCCGTCGGTCAGGGCCACGACGACGTCCGGACGGGGCCGCGAGCGCAGCGCCTTCTCGAAGCCCGTGCGCAGATCCGTACCGCCGCCGCCGACCAGCGGGATGCCCTCGGCCCGGCACAGCGGACGCACGACCCCGGCCGCCGCGTCGCACGAGAGCACGTTGACCAGGTCACGTCGGCCGCCCACGGCGTGGGAGATCGCGGCAACCTCCAGGAGCGCGCTGCCCAGTTCGCCGTCGCTGACCGAGCCGGAGGTGTCGATGATCACGCAGACCCTGGGCGGCCGGCGTCGCAGGCTCGGCAGCACCGTGCCGGGCACCCCCGCCGAGCGCCGCGACGGACGGCCGTAGCTGTAGTCGTCGCCCGCGCCGGAGCCGGAGACCGCCGAGCGAAGTGCCGCGCCCAGCAGGTCCCGCCACGGCTGCGGCGGATGGAACGCCTCCTCCGCCCACCGCCGCCAGCCCTGCGGGGTGTCCCCCGGATGCGCCTTGATGCCCTGCGCCACCCGGAAGCGGACCGCGTCCCGCTCCTGCTCGCTCAGGCCGTCCGCCCCTTCGGAGCCCAGGTCCCACTCGCGCTCCAGGCCGTCGGCACCGCTGCCGCAGTCCAGCCAGGACAGGTCGAGGGTGAGCGGCCCGAAGCTGATCCCGCTCAGGTACTCCTCCATCAGCTGTCCCACAGGCAGCCTCAACCGCCCAGGTCGGACGGCGCCTTGGGGCGAGACCAGTCCGTCGCCGTACACGTCGTCGTTGATCTCGCAGTCCGCGGCGATGTTCATCCGCAGCCGGTCCCCGACACCGGTCAGCCCGCGCTCACGGGCCACCCGGTCACCGCGCCCGTGGTGGTCGCGCAGCAGGTGGGACACCTCGTGCACCCATACGCCCGCCAGCTCCTCCACCGGCATGCGGTCCACGAACGCCGGTGAGACATAGCACCGCCAGTGCCGGTCGACGGCCATCGTCGGCACCCGCTTCGACTCGACGGTGTGCAGGGCGAACAGCGCGGTGGCCAGATAGGGGCGGGCCCGGGCGGCGTGCAGACGGGCGGCGAAGAGCTTGTCGCGGTCCAGGTGTCTGCCCTTTTCAGGGGTGTTCGTGCTCATCGGCGGGCCTTGGAGGCGACAGCCGCCCGGTCCGCCCGCCGGGACAGCGCCACCGCCCCGGCGAGCCTCTCGATCGCCGTCGGCACGTCCCAGTCCTGCTGCCGCAGCGAGGCGAGCGTGGTCGCGGGCACGACCACCAGGTCCGGGGCCCCGGTCTCCAGCGCCCGCACCAGCACCGCCCACGCGGAATCCCAGCGGGCCCGGTCCGGACGTGCGCGTACGGCCGCCACCACACCGTCGAGCACGGCCTGCCGCAGGTCTCCCCGCTCGGGCAGGACGGCCCCCGCGGGATCGGCGAGCACGTCCTCCGGGTCCGGGAGGTCCAGCCGGTCCAGACTCGCCAGCAGCTCCAGCCCCGGGCCGTCGCCCACCGTGCCCCGGACCAGCGAGGAGAGCACGTCCCGCGCGGAGCCGGCCGCGGTCGCGAAGGCGATCAGGGACAGGGTCATGTCCCAGCTCCGCGGCGACGGCCAGGGACCGCCCCGCCCGCTCTCGTTGGTGGGCAGCCGGTGCACGAGCGTGGGGCGCGCGGCGAGCAGCCCGCACACCGCGCGGCGGGCGAAGTCCACTGCCTCCGGCAGCTTGCGCGGGTCGAGCCGTGGCAGGGTGGCCCGCGGCCAGGTTCCGCCGAGCCCGCGCACGACGGTCTCGTGGTCGTGGGTCCACTGGAGATGGACGAAGCGGTTGGCCAGCGGCGGGCTCAGCTCCCAGCCGTCGGCCGCCGAGGACCTGGGGTTGGCGGCGGCCACGATCCGCACACCGGGCGGCAGCCGGAGTGCGCCGATCCGCCGCTCCAGGACGAGCCGGAGCAGCGCGGCCTGGACGGCGGGCGGCGCGGTGGACAACTCGTCCAGGAACAGCAGCCCCCGGCCGGCCCGCACCAGCCGTACCGCCCAGTCCGGCGGTGCCATGGGCACGCCCTGGGTGGCCGGATCGTCCCCGACCACGGGCAGCCCCGAGAAGTCGGACGGCTCGTGCACGCTGGCGATCACCGTGGTCAGCGGCAGGTCCAGGGCAGCGGCGAGCTGGGTCAGGGCCGCGGTCTTGCCGATGCCCGGCTCACCCCACAGCAGCACCGGCAGATCGGCGGCCACGGCAAGAGTGAGGGCCTCCAGCTGGGAGTCGGGGCGCGGTTCGGTGGTGGAGTCGCGCAGAAGGGTCAACAGGTCGGCGGCGATGTCGAGTTGAGTGGCGGGAGCAGGGGCGGTCATGGGCATGAGTGATCACCTTTGGGCTAGAAGTGGGTCAGGAGGAGGGGACGGTTTCCCTGTGGGGATGGGGGATTCAGGCCGCGTGACGGGGATGGGTACGCCGGTTCCGGGAGTCACGACCGGTCGGACGCGGCCGGAACCAGGTGGGCCCGGGTCCCGTCAGGCCCGCCCTGAACAGGCCGTATGTGATGCGCCGTAGTGCGGCCGCCTCCAGTTCGTCCCGGAGGGGGCCGGTGCGCAGCAGCGCCTCGGGGCCGAGCAGTCCTTCCACGACGGCCAGGGCGCCGGCGGTGTCGCCGTGCACCAGGCGTTCGCGGACGCCCGCCAGGCAGTGCGGACGGCGGTGTGCCTCGTCGATCGCCTGGAGGCAGGGGAGCGGGGTGCCGGTCAGCGCGACCAGCAGTTCCTCCCGCCGGATCTCGTCCGGGTCGTGGTCCAGCGGGGCCAGCACCCCGTCGACCAGGCCGATCCGGTGTCGGGCTCCCTGGCACTCCACGAGACGCGGTCCCCCCTGCCGGTCCGGGGTGCGGGGTGGTCCGGTGGCCGCGCGGTCCGGTGCCAACGCGGCGGCGACCAGGGGGTGCAGCCGCTCCGCCTCGATAGCGCCGGCGCGCAGCAGTTGGAGGTCGGGCAGCACCCAGGTCGCCGCGTCCGGCAGGACGGGAAGCGCGGAGCCGGTACCGGCTGAGGGAGTCGCCGCGGGACGTATCACGTCGTCGTCCGCGCCGAGCTCCAGCACCAGCCGCTGCCGCCCACCGAGCCGCACCAGCAGGAGTCCGCCGGTCCGTCCTTCGGCCGCTAGCAATATCCGCGCCTCCGCGGCCCACCGGTCGACGGCGCAAACGGGCGGCACCGTCAACTCCGGTCCATCGGCGACAAGTTGACGGTGACTTGACTCACCGGTCCCGTCCCGGTCGCGGACTTCACCGCCCCGGCCCCGCTCTCGCGACTCCCCGGCCCCCGACCGCTCCCACAACTCCCCGACCCTGCCCGCATCCCACAGATGCCGGTGCAGATCCAGTCGGAACCGTCGGTTCGGACGCGGGTGCGGATGTCCTACGGCGTCGGCCGTGGACCGGGACCACAGGGCAAGGCTGATGCGCTGTCCGGCGTCAGCCCAGGCGGGCGCGGTGCGGGCCACGAGATGGACAGGGCCCTCGAGTGCGGTGTACCGCGCCAGCGTCAGGGTCACCCCGGGCCGCAGCAGCCCGTCCGGGGCGATCCTCGGCATGTGCCAGCGCAGCAGGTCGGGAGCGAGGGCGCGGAGATCGGACCGGAGCCGGGACGCCAGTTCCCGGCCGTGATCGCGCGCCACAGCACGGAGGCTGAGATCGACGTCGAAACCCGCGGCGGCACACGCCCCCGCCCAGTCCCCGGCGAGGCGACGGGCGGTCGCGGTCTCGATCATGGAGGCCGGCACGGCGAACTCGCGCACGCGCGGCCAGAAGGATGTACGGATGTCCTCGTTCGCGGTCGAAGTGAGCATCAGCACTCACCTTGCGCGGACGGGACCCCCAATCGTTCAGGAGTGTGAGTCGTCATCGTGGAGCAGCGTAGGCCGCCGCACGCCCATCTGCCACGTATTTTCCGCCGGGTTAGCCTGGAGCGTGATCGGATTCCCGCTCGGCGCCACCACCACGCTGGCCGAACTCGCCAGTGATCCGCATCCGCGGCTGGCCCGGCTGCGTGCCCACGAGCCCGTGTCCTGGCTGCCCGAACTGAACGGCTGGCTGGTGACCCGGCGTGATCTCGCGCTCGACGTGATGCGGGACGCCGAGACCTTCACCGTGGACGACCCCCGCTTCTCGACCGCCCAGGTCGTCGGCCCGAGCATGCTCTCCCTGGACGGCGACGAACACACCCGCCACCGCGAGCCGTTCACCGCGCCCTTCCGCCCGCGTGAAGTACGGGACGGATTCTCCGAGTTCATCGAGCGGGAGACCGACCGACTCGTCACCGCACTCGAACCGGCGGGCGCCGCCGAACTGCGCCGCGGCTTCGCCGGCCCGCTCGCCGTCGCCGTCGTCACCGAGGCACTCGGGCTGGTGGGCGCCGGCACGGACACGGTGCTCTCCTGGTACGACGCCATCGTGCGGACCGTCTCGGACCTCACGGCGGGCCGTACGGCCGGACCTGCGGGCCCGGAGGCGTACGCTGAGCTTCGGACAGCGGTCGAGGCCACGGTCGCCAAGGAGGGCACCACCTCGCTCCTGACCTCCGCCGCGGACCGGCTGGCGCTGCCGGAAGTGGCGTCCAACGCCGCGGTGCTGATGTTCGGAGGCATAGAGACCACCGAGGCGATGATCACCAACGCACTGCTGCATCTCCTCCGGCACCCGGATCAACTCGCCTTGATCCAGGCCGACTCCGCCCTGCTGGACGGAGCGATCGAGGAGTCCCTGCGTCTCGAACCCGGCGCGGCCGTCGTCGACCGCTACGCCACCCGGGACATCACCCTCGGCCCGGCCTCGATCCACGAGGGTGACCTCGTCACCGTCTCCCTGACGGGTGCCAACCGGGACCCCGCCGTCTTCCCCGACCCCGACCGCTTCGACGTCCGCCGCGCGAACGCCCGCCTCCAACTGGCCTTCGCCCACGGCCCCCACTACTGCCTCGCCGCCCACCTGGCCCGCCTGGAGACCCGCATCGCCCTGCGGCACCTGCTCGACCGTCTCCCCGCTCTCCGCCTCGACCCGGCCCACCCCACCGCCCCGTACGGCCTGGTCTTCCGCAAACCACCCACCCTGCACGTGCTCTGGGGATGACCTTCAGCGCGGTGCCGTCGCCGCCCACGCCTCCTCGTCCAGCGCGAGACAGCGGTCGGTCTCCGTGCGCGGCGGCATGACGGGCACGTCGTCCCGGGTGCGCAGCGCGGCCGCGGCGGCCAGATGCCCCAGCCGGAGCCGGTCGCGCTCGGCGCGGTCCTCCAGCACCCCGGCCAGGTAACCCGCCGCGAACGCGTCGCCCGCACCCACCGGTTCGACCACCTTGGTGGGCAGCGAGGGCACGAAGGTCCGCATCCCCCCGGCGTACGAAGTCGCCCCGAACCCGGCGTCCTTGACGACCACGACGGGCGCGGGGGCGAGCAGGTCGGCGATGTCGTCGGGGCGGGCGGTGCCCCACAGCTCCTCGGCCTCGTCCCGGCCGACGAAGACGATGCCGGCGGCGCGGGCGAGCGTCAGCAGCCGCCGGGAGGCCCCGCCGTCGCGCCACAGGGCGGGCCGGTGGTTGACGTCGAAGGAGACGAGCCCGCGCCCCTCCGGCCGGGCCAGGACCGCCTCCAGCAGCCGGTCGCAGCTCTCGGACAGGGCCGCGGCGACGCCCGAGAGATGCACGATCCGGGCCGCGCGAACTGCTGGATGCCGGGCCAGCGACGGGCCCATCGCCGTCGCGGCCGATCCACCCCGGTAGTAGTGCGTACGGGTGCCGCCCGGGCCGGGATCCTTGAAGTAGACCGCCGTCGGACGCTCCGGATCCGTCTCCACGGCGCTCACGTCCACGCCCCGCGCGCCGAGTTCGGCCAGAATGCGCCGGGCGAACGGGTCGTCGCCGAGGCGGCTCAGCCAGGCGGCGCGGTGCCCGAGCCCGGCCAGCCCGCAGGCGACGTTGGACTCGGCGCCGCCGACGGCCATCCTGAGCGTGTCCTGCTCGGCGAGCGGACGGTCGTCCGGCGGACCGAGGACGACCATCGTCTCGCCTACGCACACGACGTCGGCGGGGTGGGACTGGAACGGAAGGGACACGAAGGACTCCTGGGAAGGACGGACACGAAGGACTCCTAGGGAGCCAGCCGCAGCATGACCTTGCTGCTTCCGCCGGCCGGATCGGCGGCCACCGCCAGTGCCTCCTCCGCCCGCTCCAGCGGGAAACGATGGGTGATCAGCGGACTCACGTCGAGCCCGTCCCGCAGTGCGCCCAGCGCCTCGTCGATTTCCTCGACGAACCGGTACGAGCCGATCCAGGTGATCTCCCGGGTCACCAGGTCCCCGAGAGCGGCCGGTACGGCCGTCCCGGGCAGGTTGCCTACCTGCACGACGGTGCCTCCGCGAGCCGCCGCCCGCAGTACGGGGCCGAGCGCGGCCGCCGCCCCGGACGCCTCGAAGACCACGTCCACGTCCTCGGGCAGTCTCTCGCCGGCGGACAGATCACGTGTCTCGTCGGCCCCCATGGCAGCGGCGATTTTCAGGGACGAGGACGCCAGGTCCGCCGCGACGACGGTCTGTGCCCCGTGCAGCCGGGCGGCCGCGACGACGAGCGAGCCGATCGGCCCGCAGCCGTTGACGAGGACCGTACGGCCCCGCAGTGCGGGCACCCGGCCGACGGCGTGCAGCGCGACGGCCAACGGCTCGGCGAGCGCGCCCTGTTCGGTGCCGACCCCGTCGGGCAGCGGCCGGATCTGCGCCGCCGGGACGGTCCGGTACTCGCTGAAGCCACCGTCGGTGTGCGGATCGAAGGCCGCCGAGCCGAAGTAGCGGACGCGCGGGTGGAGATTGGTCCGCCCCGCGATGCGCGCGGGAAGCGCACCGTCGCCGACGAGCCGGGCCGGATGGACGGTCACCGGCTGCCCCTCGTCGAGTCCCGTGACCCCGTCGCCCACCTGGGCGATCCGCCCCGCGACCTCGTGCCCGAGCACCAGCGGGTGGGTGAGCGCGGCGGTACCCGACGCACCCTTCCTCCAGTACGCGATGTCGGAGCCGCAGATGCCGCCCCACTCCATGGCCAGCAGTACCTCGCCCGGTCCCGGCACCGGACGTTCCCGTTCGTCGATCCGCACATCACCGGGACCGTGCACCACGACCGCCCTCATACGGCGTCCTCCAGCCGGACGAGGTCGCGTCCGCGTGTCTCGGGCGCGAGCAGCGCGCTGACGAAGGTGATGAGCGAGTAGACGACGAGCATCGCCGCGATGGGCCACCAGCTGCCGGTGACGGCCGTGAGCGTGGCCGCGAGGACCGGGCCGATCGCGGTGGCGAGGATGCCGCCGATCTCCTTGGCGAGCGCGAGCTGGGTGAACCGGGTACGGGAGCCGAAGAGTTCGGCCATCGTGACGCTCTCCAGGGAGAACAGCCCGAGAACACCGACGTTCAGACCGAGGACCATGCCCAGCATCACGCCCGCGCTCGACCCCGAGGTGATCAGGAGCATCACCGGGAACGCGACGACCACGGTCAGCGCGGTGAGCGCGAGATACAGCGCACGGCGTCCGAAGCGGTCGCCGAGCTGACCCACCAGTGGCACGGTGACGAACCCGAGCAGCGAGCCGTAGACGATCGCGTCCGTCGGCACGGACCGGCCGACCGCGAGGTTGGTGGCGATGTACCCGACGAGGAACGTCTGCATCAGCCCGGAGTTGCCCGCCTGCCCGAACCGCAGGCCCAGCGCGAGGAAGAACGCCTTGCCCTTGCGCTGCCGTATCCCGGCCGCCAGGACATCGCCCTCGTGCGCCGCCGCGATCACCTCCTCCTTGGCCATCGCCACCCCGTCCACCACATCGGGACGCTCCTCGAAGACCGGGCTCTCCTTGAGGCCCCGGCGCAGCCAGAACGCGAACAGCATCAGCACGAAGCTCAGCAGGAACGGCAACCGCCAGCCCCAGGACAGCAGTTGGTCCTCGCTGAGCGTGGCGAGGAGCACCGCCCACAGACCGGAGGCGGCCAGGGTCCCGGAGTTGGTGCCGAGCGACACCAGCGAGGAGACCAGGCCGCGCCGCCTGACGGGGGCGTACTCGGCGAGGAGCACGGTCGCCCCGGCGATCTCGGCACCCGCGCCGAACCCCTGGACCAGCCGCAGCGCGACGAGCAGCATCGGCGCGAGGATGCCGATGGACGCGTAGGTCGGCAGCACGCCGATGAGCGTGGTGGACGCGCCCATCAGCAGGATCGTCAGGTAGAGGACCTTCTTGCGGCCGATCCGGTCGCCCATCCGGCCGAAGTACACGGCCCCGGCGAGCCGGGCGACGTATCCGACCCCGTAGGTGGCCATCGCCGCGATCAGTCCGACGGCGGGGCTGACGTCCGGGAAGAAGATCTTGTTGAAGACGATCGCAGCGGCCAGCGAGTAGAGCTGGAAGTCCATGAACTCCATGGCCGTGCCGAGCCAGCCCGAGACGGCGGCCCGCGCCAGATCTCTCGTGGTCCGCTCGGCGGATGGCGTCCGCTGAGCGGCGGTGACGCTGTCCTTCATCGTGAACTCCGTTGTTCGGGGACGGAAGGTGCGGGGAGTCAGATCTCGATGCGCCCGGCACGAAGGGCGGGCAGCCGGTCCGTGACGGCGGCGGTGAGCGAGTCGTCGTCGGCCAGGTCCGCGGCCCCAACCGACCGCAGGAGGGCCGGGATCGGCTCCTGTGTGGGCAACGCCCAGGCGGCGAGGGCGAGTTCGAGCACCGGTGTATCGGCGCCGCGCCCCCGTAGTTCCCGCAGGGCCGGCAGCCAGCGCTCCCTGACCTTCAGCGGACCGTCGGTGCCGATCTGCCGCAGCAGGTGCCGCATCGCCGGGTTGCGGAACCGTACGACGAGATCGTCGGCGTACGAGAGGGGGTCCGGACCGCCGGCGGGAAGGGTCGGGGAGACCTCCGCGCACAGGGCCCGTACGAGGCGTTCGCCCCAGTCGGACGCCATGGTCTCGGCGATCGTGTCGAGGCCCGCGGCCATGCCCAGACAGGCCAGCGCCGAGTGGGAGCCGTTCAGCAGCCGCAGCTTGGTGAGTTGATACGGCGTCACGTCCGGGACGAGGAGCGCGCCGTCCCGCTCCCACGGCGGTCGTGGCCCCGCGAAGGAGTCCTCCAGGACCCACTGCCGGTACGGCTCGCCCGTGACGGGGAGGGCGTCCTCCAGCCCGAGGGCGTCAAGGGCTCCTGCCCGGTCGGCCTCGCTCGTGGCGGGCACGATCCGGTCCACGACCGTCGCGGGGAAGGCGACGGCCTCGGCCATGCGGTCCAGGATCACCGAGCGGTCCGGCCAGTCGCAGTCCTGTACGAAGTCGCGAAGGACCCCCTTGAGCACAGCCCCGTTGCCCGCCATGTTGTCGCAGGACACGACACTGACCGGCGGTGCCCCCGCGCGCATCCGGGCGGCCAGTCCGGTGGCGAGCCGCTCGATGACCGGGGAGAACGGCGACCGCTGGTAGCCCTTCTCGGTCACGGTCAGGGTCACCACCGTCACGGCGGGGTCCATGAGCAGCGCGTCGACCTTCTCGGCGTCCGGCCCCATGGCCAGGGCGTCGACCACCGAGCCCACGACCCGGCAGCGATTCCCGTCCGGCCGGCGCTCGGTGAGCGAATACAGACAGTCCTGCTCCCGCAGCGCCCGTGCGGTCCGTGCCGACCTGGGCGCGACCGCCGTGATGCCCCAGGGCTCCCCGGAGAGCGCGGCGGCCCGCTCGGTGTACACCGCCTGGTGGGCCCGGTGGAAGGCACCGAGTCCGAAGTGGACGACCCGCGTGCGGAGTTCGGCGGGATCGACCAGGGGCCGCAGCTCGGGCGCGAGCGCCGAGACGGTCGTACGACTCAACATCTCGCTCACCAGTCGTGCACCGACCCGTCGAGGCGGCGGGCGACCGGGAGATAGCGCCGCTGGTAGGGGAAGCGCTCGGCGGCCTTCTCGTCGTACTCGACGCCGAGGCCCGGCTCCTCGGAGGGGTGCAGCATGCCGTCGGCGAAGGTGACGCCCGTGCGGAAGACCTCGGCGGTCTCGGCGGGGTGGCCCATGTGCTCCTGGATGCCGAAGTTCGGCACGGCGAGGTCGAGGTGCACGGCGGCGGCCATGCTGACGGGGGAGAGGTCGGTCGCGCCGTGGGAGCCGGTGCGAACCTGGTGGAGTGCGGCGAGGTCGAAGATGCGCCGCAGGTGGGTGATGCCGCCGGCGTGCACGACGGTCGTGCGGACGTAGTCGATGAGCTGCTCGGTGATGAGGTCCTTGACGTCCCAGATCGAGTTCATCACCTCGCCGACCGCGATCGGTGTCGTCGTGTGCTGCCGGATCAGCCGGAACGCCGACTGGTCCTCGGCCGGGGTCGGGTCCTCCATCCAGAACAGCCGGCAGCCCTCGACGCTCCTGCCGAACCGGGCCGCCTCGATCGGTGTGAGCCGGTGGTGCACGTCGTGCAGGAGGTGGAAGCCGAAGCCGAAGCGTTCCCGCACGGCCTCCAGATAGGTGGGCGCGAAACCGAGGTAGGCCTCGGTGTCCCAGGGCTGCTCGTCCGGCAGGTCGGTCGCGGCGGGCTCGTAGACCGTGCCCTTGCGGACTCCGTAGGTCCCTCCGACGCCGGGCACGGCGGCCTGCGCGCGCACGGCCTTGTAGCCCAGCTCCAGATAGCGCTCGACGTCGTCCAACAGGGAGGGGACGTCGGTGCCGCTGGCGTGGGAGTAGACGAGGACGCCGTCCCGGGAGCGGCCGCCGAGGAGCTGGTAGACGGGCAGGCCCGCGGTCCTGCCCTTGATGTCCCACAGTGCGGTGTCGACTGCGGAGATCGCGGTCATGGTGACGGGGCCGCGCCGCCAGTAGGCGCCCTTGTAGAGGTACTGCCACATGTCCTCGATGCGCGCCGGGTCCCTGCCGATCAGCAGCGGCACCACGTGGTCGCGCAGATAGCTCGCGACGGCCAGCTCACGGCCGTTGAGCGTGGCGTCGCCGAGGCCGACGACCCCGTCGGTGGTGGTGATGCGCAGCGTGACGAACGTACGCCCCGGGGAGGCGACGAACACGTCCACGCGCTCGATGCTGCTCACAGGCCCTCCTTGGTCGCGAAGTGCTTGTATACAAGCAGCTGTCGCGGAGAGTCGCAATACTTGTGCGGTGGTGACGACCTACGATGTGCGCATGGCTCAAACGAACGGGCGGACCAGTCGGCGCGACATCTACCTGAAGCTGCGTCAGCTGGTCCTGACCCTCGAACTCGCCCCGGGCGCCGCCCTCTCGGAGAACGAACTCGCCGCGTCCCTGGGCGTCAGCCGCACTCCGGTGCGGGAGAGCCTGATCCTGCTGGCGCAGGAGGGGCTGGTGCAGGTCTTCCCGAAGATCGGGTCGTTCGTGTCCCGCGTGGACCCGGCACGGGTCGCGGACGCGCAGTTCCTGCGGGAGGCGGTCGAGCTGGCATCGCTGGAGGACCTGCCCGCGGAGCTCGACTCCGGAGTGGTCGAGGAGCTGCGCGACAACCTGAAGCGCCAGCAGCGGGAAGACCTCGGTCTCGAGGAGTTCTTCGCGCTGGACGAGGCCTTCCACCAGGGCCTGATGCGGCTGAGCGGCCACGGCGAGGTCTGGAGGACCGTCGCCGCGGCCAAGGGTCACCTGGACCGGGCACGGCGGCTCGGCCTCCACGAGAACGTGTCCCCTGCCGTGTTCGCCGTCCAGCACCACGAGATCTTCGACGCCGTCGTCGGCGGTGACGTGCCGCTCGCCCGCACCGCGATGCGCACGCACCTGAGGGCCGTCTTCGACGACATCGAACGCATCCGCGCCCACTCGCCCGAACTGTTCGCCGCGGACGCCACGACGGTGCCGGTGCGGCGCAACGTCGTGGTCTGGGAGTGACCGCTCAGCCGGCCTGCTTCACGTCCAGGGACAGGTCGTTGTCGACCGTGTAGTACGGCCGCACGACGATCCCCCCTGCTGTGGCACCCGGGTAGACGAAGACCTGCTTACGGTCCGCCACGTCGTCCAGAAGCCGGGCAAGCCGGATCATCGGGGCTCCGGGAGCGGGCCGTACGAACATGTCCCAGACGCCGTTGTCCAGGGTCTCGTCGGCGACCGTGAAGGAGAAGCTCCGGCCGTCCTGTCCGACCTGCGGCTCGAGCGTGCGCAGGGTCTCTCTGTCCCGCCGCAGCCGCAGCCGCACCTCGGCGCCGGCCGGCAGCGAGGCACCGTGCAGCCGGGCCGAGACCGTCAGTGCCCCGCCGGTGAAGTCCACGCGGTCGACCTCCGCGTGCGCGGGCCGCAGCCAGGTCCGCACCGCGAGAAAGCCGTCCTTGGTGACGTAGGGGACCCGGACGGCCAGCGGCGCGTGCCGGTCCCGCAGGTGTCCGTCGACCAGGACCCGCAGGTCACGCGGGCCCGGACGCAGCCGTGTGCGCTCGGACCCGTCCAGCAGATACACGTCCCACCGGCCCTCCGTGAGCACGGGATCGGCCCCGAGCACGGCACGCGCGCGCCCCTCGTCGGCCGAGTTCAGGTCAAGGACGTGCAGAGTCTCCTCGGGCAGCCCCTTCTTGGGACGCAGCCGCAGCAGCAACCGGTGGCCGTGGGCCTGAGGCACCTCGAAGATGATCCTGCCGTCCGCGTCTATCGCGCACCCGGCGCGTGTCGTCGTCACGGCCGCCCCTTTCGTACGATGCGCAGCGCGCCGCTCGCCGCGACCAGAGCCGTGTCCCGGGCGGCGAAGCCCCGGGCGGCCAGATGTGTGCTCCGGCGTTCCCGCACGACCGGCCGTCCCGCCCGCCGCGCCGAGACCGCCTCGGTGATGAGCCGCTCGGCCTGCTCGACCACTGGCCCGGGAGCGAACCGCCGCGCGTTCTCCAGGGCCGCCCGGCTCATACGGCGGCGCAGCTCGTCGTCCCCGACCAGCTCCAGCAGGGCCGCGGCCATGGCGTCCCGGTCCCCGACCGGCACCAGCCGCCCGTCGACCCCGTCCGCGATGATCTCGGCGGGGCCGTGCGGACAGTCGGTGCTCACCACGGGCAGCCCGCAGCGCATCGCCTCGACGATGGTCATGCCGAAGGGCTCGAAGTTGGAGGCGGCCGCCCCGATCGAGCCCTTGACCCACTCCGCCTCCATGGGAGCCGCGGCGCCCATCAGGAAGACGTTGTTCCACAGTCCGAGGTCGTTGACGAGCTGCCGAAGCCGGTCGTGTTCTTCCCCCTTGCCGTAGATGCGCAGCTGCCAGTCCGGATGCTCGGCGGCGACCGCGGCGAAGGCCTCGACCAGAAGGTCGTACCGCTTCACCGGGACCAGTCGACCGGCCGCGACGACCACCTTCGCGGAACTGTCAGCCGCAGGCAGTACGGGATCCGGCACGCTGTTCGGAAGGGCCTCGACCCGTACGCCGGGCAGCCGCATCCGTCGCCGGTAGGCCCCCGCGTCCGCCTCGGTGACCGTGGTGAGCACGCCGAGCCCCCGGTAGGCCCGCCGCAGGGCGGTGCGCAGCCGGGGCGAGTGGTTGTCCAGGGTGAGGTGCTCCTGCCCGATCCGGGCGACATGGGGTGGCGCCTGACCCGCGAGATGCACGTTGAGCCCAGGCCGGGTGCCGATCACCGCGTCCGCGTCGATGACGGCGAGGGCCTCGGATATGCGCTGGTCGGTCAGCTCGCTGTACTGCCCGTACCGGTACTCGGAGCGCGGGAACACCCGCGCCGGTCTCAGATGTAATGGGTGCTCCTTCTCCTCTCTGAGATCGACCAGCGGCCGCAGCGAAACCCTCGGATCCAGCACGAAGTTGGGCAGCTCGCGGTGCCGCAGCACGGAGACGATCTCCACCTCGTGCCGTTCGGCCAGAGCCTGGGCCAGATTGAAGGTGGTGGTGATGGTGCCTCCGATCCCGTAGGCGTTGTGGAGCAGGAAAGAGATCTTCATGCTGGGCTAGACCACCCGGCATTGCCTGCGGTTGACCTTCGTTACCCTTTCGTGGTGTCCTCGCCGTCAGGACGTCATGCCGTGTACTGGAATGCGGGATAAGTGAGGTAGCCGCTGTCCCCGCCCTGGAAGTACGTGGCCTCGTCGGCGGGGGCGATCGGCAGATCGGTGCGCAGCCGCTCGACCAGGTCCGGGTTGGCGATGAACGCGCGGCCGAAACTGATGAGTTCGGCGCCGAGACCGAGCCAGTGGTCGGCCTCGGAGCGGCCGGCCCGCTTGGCGCCCAACGGCAGCACCGGGTTCATGACGAGGGCACCGGGCCAGGCCCGCCGCAGGTCCAGGAGGGTCTCCTCGGGGGCGGTGGCCTCCAGATGAACGTAGGCCAGTCCGAGACCGGACAGCTCGGTCAGCAGCGCGGTGTACAGCTCGACGACCTCGGTCTCCTCAACTCCCCAGAACGTGCCGCCCGGTGAGAGTCGGATCCCGGTGCGCTCGGCACCCACGGCGTCGACGGTCGCGGCCGCCGCCTCGACGGCGAACCGGATCCTGTTGGTCACCGAACCGCCGTAGCGGTCCGTGCGCAGATTGGCGTTCGAGGACAGGAACTGCGAGATCAAGTACCCGTTTGCGCCATGCAGTTCCACCCCGTCGAACCCGGCGTCGACGGCGCGGCGCGCGGCCCCGGCGTACGACTCGGCGTGCTCGGGCACTTCCTCCGTGCCCAGCGCCCGCGGAACCGGCGCGGGCTGTGGTCCCGTGGGCGTGAACACCCCGCCGGTGGCGGGGACGGCCGAGGGGCCGACGGGCCGCAGGCCGGTGGTGTCCGGGTGCGAGACCCGGCCGCCGTGCATGATCTGCGCGAAGATCCGGCCCCCGTTGGTGTGCACGGCCTCGGTCACCGGGCGCCAGGCGGCCACCTGCTCGTCGGTGTACAGCCCCGGCGTCCCCGGATTGGACTGCCCGATCAGGCTCGGCTGCACCCCTTCGGTGACGATCAGGCCCGCCGTGGCGCGCTGGGCGTAGTAGCGCGCCATGGACGGCGTCGCCAGACCGCCCTCGGCGGCCCGCACCCGTGTCATCGGGGCCATGACCACCCGGTTGGGCAGCCGCAGTCCGCCGAGCCGGAAGCCGGTGAAAAGGGTCGTCACGTCATCTCTCCTTCGTGATCCGTCGCACCCGTTTGCCGGGCACGCGGGTACGCTAAAACCTGACGTCGACGTGAGGGTCAAGTCCGCGAGGGAGAAACGCGTGCGCATCGGGGAACTGGCGGCACGGGCCGGGGTCAGCGTCCGGGCCCTGCGCTACTACGAGGAGCAGGGCCTGCTCACCAGCACGCGCAGCGCGAGCGGGCAGCGGCACTACACACAGTACGCGGCCGAGCGTGTGACCTTCCTCCAGCGAATGTACGCGGCCGGTCTGTCCAGCCGTACGATCGCCGAACTCCTGCCGTGCGTCGACTCGCCCAGCGCGGAGACGTCCGACGCCGCGCTGGAGCGGATGGCCGAGGAACGCGACCGGCTCTCCGACCACATCGAGGAGTTGATCCGGACCCGGGACGCCCTCGACGGGCTGATGGCCACGAACCGGGCTCACCGCGAGACCCTGCGAACGGCGTGACAGGCTGAGATCACCTGGAACCGGCCGGACCGAGGAGCCCCACGTGACGTACGACATCGCCGCCATCCGCTCCCACTTCCCGGCCCTGGCCGCCGGTATCGCCCACTTCGACGGCCCGGGCGGCACCCAGACCCCCGAGCCCGTCATCCGAGCCATCGCCGACGCCCTGGCGCAGCCCCTGTCGAACCGGGGACAGGTGACCGTGGGGGAGCGCAACGCCGAGGCCCTCGTCACCGGGGCCCGCCGGGCGATGGCCGACCTGCTCGGGGCGAGTCCCTCGGGGATCGTCTTCGGCCGCAGCGCCACCCAACTCACCTACGACGTCGCTCGCACCCTCGCCAAGACCTGGTCACCCGGCGACGAGGTGGTCGTCACCCGCCTCGACCACGACGCCAACATCCGCCCCTGGGTCCAGTCCGGTGCCACCGTACGGTGGGCCGAATTCGACCCGGAGACAGGTGAGTTGACGGTCGACGCCATCCGGGCCGTACTGTCCGAGCGAACCCGGCTCGTCGCCGTCACCGCGGCCTCCAACCTGATCGGTACGCGCCCCGACATTCCCGCGATCGCCCGGGCGGCGCACGAGGTCGGCGCGCTCGTCCACGTCGACGGCGTCCACCACACGGCCCACGCCCTGGTCGATCTCGAAGCGCTCGGCGCGGACTTCTTCGTCTGCTCCCCGTACAAGTTCCTCGGCCCGCACCACGGAGTCCTCGCCGCCCGCCCGGAGTTGCTGGAGACCCTGCACCCGGACAAGCTCCTGCCCTCCACCGACGCCGTCCCGGAGCGCTTCGAACTGGGCACGCTGCCCTACGAGTTCCTCGCCGGAACGACGGCTGCGGTCGACTTCCTCGCCGAGCGGCTGGACATAAAGGCCACCGGGACCCGGCGAGAGCGGCTGACCGCCGGGTTCGCCGCGCTCGAAGCCCACGAACGGGTCCTGCGCGCCCAGATCGACGAGGGGCTCGCCGCCCTCGACGGTGTCACCGTCCACTCCAGGGCCGCCGACCGCACCCCGACCGTCCTGCTGACCTTCGAGAACCACAACACGGCCGACGCGTACGGCTTCCTCGCGGAGCGTGGTGTCCAGGCTCCGGTCGGCTCCTTCTACGCCATCGAGGCCTCCCGCCACCTCGGCCTCGGCGACACCGGCGGCCTGCGCGTCGGCCTCGCCCCCTACAACGACTCACCGGACGTCGACCGGCTCCTGACGGGACTGACCGACTTCCTGAAGAGGTGAAGGAGAGACGCTCATGACCACCTTCCCCACCGCACCAGACGTACGGACCACCCCGGAAGGCCTGCTGTGGGAGCCCAGCGAGCGCTGGGTGCGCGGCCGCAAGGGAGACGTCACCGTCGTCGACAGCCGGCATCCCGTCCTCGTCTGGGAACCGGACTTCCCCGTCCCGCTGTACGCCTTCCCGCGCGCCGACGTCCGCGAGGACCTGCTCCGGCCCGCGAAGAACCCGGCCACCGGCACCCACACCGGATCGCGGATCTTCTACGACCTCGAGGTCGACGGCGAGCTCGTCGAGAACGCCGCCTGGACCTTTCCGGCCGCCGACCTGGCCGGCCACATCGCCTTCGCGTGGTTCCGGCGCTGGGGCACCGGCCTCGACCACTGGTACGAGGAGGAGGAAGAGATCTTCGTCCACCCCCGTGACCCGCACAAACGGGTCGACGCCATGCCCAGCAGCCGCCATGTCCGGGTCGAGATCGACGGGACGGTCGTCGCCGACACCCACCGTCCCGTCCTGCTCTTCGAGACAGGTCTGCCCACGCGGTACTACATCCCGCGCGAGGACATCCGTCCCGACCTGCTCGAAGCCACCGACCATCACACCGACTGCCCCTACAAGGGCACCGCCGAGTACTGGTCGACGGGCGGCCACGCGAACATCGTCTGGAGCTACCCGGACCCGCTCCCCGCCGTGGCCGCCGTCAAGGGGTTCCTCGCGTTCTTCAACGAAGCCGTCGACATCACCGTGGACGGTGAGCGCCTGGAGCGGCCGGTGACCCCCTTCACCGGGACGGTGGAGTGACCAGAGTTGCCCGCAGGAGGTCGTACAACCGCTGTACCTGCGCAGATCACCCCCAAACCGTCAGCGACACGTGACCTGACTCTCATGGCCACCGACGGGCTTTGCCGAGACCATGGGGGCGTCACCGGCAGGCCGAAGGGAACGGGAATGCTCCGCAAGGTACTGGTCGCCAACCGTGGTGAGATCGCGATTCGCGCGTTTCGCGCGGGCTACGAGGTCGGCGCGAGGACGGTCGCCGTCTTCCCGCACGAGGACCGCAACTCACTGCACCGACTCAAAGCCGACGAGGCCTACGAGATCGGCGAACCGGGCCATCCCGTGAGGGCCTATCTCTCCGTCGACGAGATCATCCGTGCCGCCCGCCTGGCCGGTGCCGACGCCGTCTACCCCGGCTACGGCTTCCTCTCCGAGAACCCCGAGCTCGCGCGCGCGTGCGAGGAAGCGGGCATCACCTTCGTCGGCCCCAGCGCCGACATCCTCGAACTGACCGGCAACAAGGCCCGCGCGGTCGCCGCCGCCCGCGCCGCCGGTGTACCGGTCCTGGGTTCCTCGGCACCCTCCACCGACGTGGACGAGCTCGTCAGGGCGGCCGAGGACGTCGGCTTCCCGGTGTTCGTGAAAGCCGTCGCCGGCGGTGGCGGACGCGGCATGCGCCGGGTCGAGGACCCCGCCCAGCTGCGCGAGTCCATCGAGGCGGCCGCGCGTGAGGCGGCCTCGGCCTTCGGCGACTCGACCGTCTTCCTGGAGAAGGCCGTCGTCGAGCCCCGCCACATCGAGGTGCAGATCCTCGCCGACGGGCACGGCAACGTCATCCACCTCTACGAGCGCGACTGCTCGGTGCAGCGCCGCCACCAGAAGGTCATCGAGCTCGCCCCCGCACCCAACCTCGACCCCGGCCTGCGCGACCGGATCTGCGCCGACGCCGTCCGTTTCGCCCGCGAGATCGGCTACCGCAACGCGGGCACCGTGGAGTTCCTCCTCGACCGCGAGGGCAACCACGTCTTCATCGAGATGAACCCGCGCATCCAGGTCGAGCACACGGTCACCGAGGAGGTCACCGACGTCGACCTCGTCCAGGCCCAGCTGCGCATCGCCGCCGGCGCCACCCTCGCCGACCTCGGACTGTCCCAGGAGACGGTGCAGCTGCACGGCGCGGCCCTCCAGTGCCGTATCACCACCGAGGACCCCGCCAACGGCTTCCGCCCCGACACCGGCCGCATCAGCGCCTACCGCTCGCCCGGCGGCTCCGGCATCCGCCTCGACGGCGGCACCACCCACGCCGGTACCGAGATCAGCGCCCACTTCGACTCGATGCTGGTCAAGCTCTCCTGCCGGGGCCGGGACTTCACCACCGCGGTCAACCGGGCCCGGCGTGCCGTGGCCGAGTTCCGCATCCGGGGCGTGGCCACCAACATCCCGTTCCTGCAGGCCGTCCTCGACGACCCGGACTTCCAGGCGGGCAACGTCACCACGTCGTTCATCGAGCAGCGCCCGCACCTGCTGACCTCCCGGCACTCGGCCGACCGCGGCACCAAGCTGCTCACCTACCTGGCCGACCGGACGGTGAACAAGCCGCACGGCGAGCGGCCCGACGTGATCGATCCGGTCACCAAGCTGCCCCGCGTGGATGCCGGGGCGGAGCCGCCGGCGGGCTCCAAGCAGCGGCTCACCGAGCTGGGCCCCGAGGGCTTCGCCGGCTGGCTGCGCGAGTCGCCGACCATCGGCGTCACCGACACCACCTTCCGCGACGCCCACCAGTCGCTGCTCGCGACCCGCGTGCGCACCAAGGACATGCTCGCCGTCGCCCCGGCCGTCGCCCGCACCCTGCCCGAACTGCTGTCCCTGGAGTGCTGGGGCGGTGCCACCTACGACGTCGCCCTGCGCTTCCTCGCCGAGGACCCCTGGGAGCGGCTGGCCGCCCTGCGCGAGGCCGTCCCCAACATCTGCCTCCAGATGCTGCTGCGCGGCCGCAACACCGTCGGCTACACCCCGTACCCGACCGAGGTGACGGACGCCTTCGTGCAGGAGGCGGCAGCCACCGGCATCGACATCTTCCGCATCTTCGACGCGCTCAACGACGTCAGTCAGATGCGCCCCGCCATCGAGGCGGTACGGGCCACGGGCACGTCGATCGCCGAGGTCGCCCTCTGCTACACCTCGGACCTGTCCGACCCGAACGAACGCCTGTACACCCTCGACTACTACCTGCGCCTCGCCGAGCAGATCGTCGACGCGGGCGCCCACGTCCTGGCCGTCAAGGACATGGCGGGCCTGCTGCGCGCCCCCGCCGCGGCGAAGCTGGTGTCGGCCCTGCGCCGCGAGTTCGACCTCCCGGTGCACATCCACACCCACGACACCGCGGGCGGCCAGCTCGCCACCTACCTGGCCGCGATCCAGGCGGGCGCGGACGCCGTGGACGGTGCCGTGGCCTCCATGGCCGGTACGACCTCGCAGCCCTCCCTGTCGGCGATCGTCGCCGCGACCGACCACTCCGACCGGCCCACCGGCCTCGACCTCAGGGCCGTCGGCGACCTGGAGCCGTACTGGGAGAGCGTCCGCAAGATCTACGCGCCCTTCGAAGCGGGCCTCGCCTCCCCGACCGGGCGGGTCTACGACCACGAGATCCCCGGCGGCCAGCTCTCCAACCTGCGCACCCAGGCCGTCGCGCTCGGCCTCGGCGACCGGTTCGAGGACATCGAGGCGATGTACGCGGCCGCCGACAAGATCCTCGGCCACCTGGTGAAGGTCACCCCGTCCTCCAAGGTGGTCGGCGACCTCGCCCTGCACCTGGTCGGCGCCGGGGTCACCCCGAAGGAGTTCGAGGAGACCCCGGACCGCTTCGACATCCCCGACTCGGTGATCGGCTTCCTGCGCGGCGAGCTCGGCACCCCGCCCGGCGGCTGGCCCGAGCCCTTCCGCACCAAGGCGTTGCAGGGCCGCGCCGACGCCAAGCCCGTCGAGGAGCTGAACGCCGAGGACCGCACAGGCCTGGAGAAGGACCGCCGCTCGACCCTCAACCGGCTCCTGTTCCCCGCCCCGACCCGCGAGTACGAGACACACCGGCAGTCCTACGGCGACACCAGCCTCCTGGACAGCAAGGACTTCTTCTACGGCCTCAGGCCGGGCAAGGAGTACGCCGTCGACCTGGAACCCGGCGTCCGGCTCCTCATCGCGCTGGAGGCGATCGGCGAGGCCGACGAGCGGGGCATGCGCACGGTGATGTCCACGCTCAACGGCCAGCTGCGGCCCATCCAGATCCGCGACCGCGCGGCCTCCTCCGACATCCCGACCACCGAGAAGGCCGACCGCTCCGACCCCGGCCATGTCGCCGCCCCGTTCGCCGGTGTGGTCACGCTGGCGGTCGCCGAGGGCGACGAGGTCGACGCCGGGGCGACCGTGGCCACCATCGAGGCCATGAAGATGGAGGCCGCGATCACCGCGTCGAAGGCGGGTCGCGTGTCCCGGCTCGCCATCAACAAGATCCAGCAGGTGGAGGGTGGCGACCTGCTGGTCGAGATCGCCTGAGCCGGAACGGTGACGCCCGTTTCCGGACGGGTCATTGCCATTGCGGTCACGTCGGACCCGTTCGAGTCTGGACCCATGTGCCGGGCGGCCGGGAGGACGGGCGATGGAGACCGACAGCAGCGCTCCGGACGCCGAACGGCGGCGCCTGGCGGAGGCCGACGCGGGTGCGGTGCCCTGGCGACGCTGGGGCCCGTACCTGAGCGAACGTCAGTGGGGCACCGTCCGCGAGGACTACAGCGACGACGGCGACGCCTGGTCGTACTTCACCCACGACCAGGCCCGCTCCCGCGCCTACCGCTGGGGCGAGGACGGCATCGCCGGTGTCAGCGACGACAAACAGCGGCTGTGCTTCGCGCTCGCCCTGTGGAACGGCCGCGATCCCCTCCTCAAGGAGCGGATGTTCGGCCTGACCAACGCGGAGGGCAATCACGGCGAGGACGTGAAGGAGTACTACTTCCACCTCGACAACACGCCCACCCACTCGTACATGAAGTACCTCTACAAGTACCCGCAGGCCGAGTTCCCCTACGGTGACCTCGTCACCACGAACCAGGCCCGCGGGCGCGAGGACCTCGAGTACGAGCTCCTCGACACCGGTGTCTTCGACGAGGACCGCTACTTCGACGTGTTCGTCGAGTACGCCAAGGCGGGCCCGGAAGACCTCCTGATCGAGATCACCGCCCACAACCGGGGGCCCGGCGAAGCGGTACTGCATGTGCTCCCGACTCTGTGGTTCCGGCACACCTGGTCCTGGGCAGGCGGTGTGGCGGTCCCGAACCTGTCTCTCACGCAGAGCGCGATTCGGGCCGATCATGAGGAGCTCGGCACCCGCCGGCTCTACTTCGACGGCGCCGAGGCCCTCTTCACCGAGAACGAGACCAACAACGAGCGGATCTTCGGCATCCCGAACAGCACGCCGTACGTGAAGGACGGCATCGACCGTTACGTCGTCCACGGCGTGCGAGGAGCCGTCAACCCCGCGCGCACCGGCACCAAGGCCGCCGTCCACCACGAGCTGACGATCCCCGCCAACGGCAGCGCCCGGATCCGCCTGCGCCTGACCGACACCGAACTCGCGGATCCCTGGGGCGAGTTCGAGGCCACCATGGAGGCGCGCCGGACCGAGGCCGACACCTTCTACGCCGGTATCACACCGCCCGCCACCGGAGAGGAAGAAAAGCGCCTCGTCCGCCAGGCCCTCGCCGGAATGCTCTGGAGCAAGCAGTACTACTACCTCGACGTGGAGCGCTGGCTCGCCGAACACGGCGTCGACCCGCTCTCCGCCGACCCGCGCATCCGCAACAGCGCCTGGTACCACATGGTCAACGACGAGATCATGTCGATGCCGGACACCTGGGAGTACCCGTGGTTCGCGGCCTGGGACCTCGCCTTCCACACCCTGGCCCTCTCCATGGTCGACATCGGCTTCGCCAAGGGCCAGTTGGAGCTGCTGCTGCGCCGCCTCTATCTGCACCCCAACGGCCAGATCCCGGCCTACGAATGGAACTTCGGGGACGTCAACCCGCCCGTGCACGCCTGGGCCGTCCTCTTCGTCTACGAACTGGAGAAGCACCGCACGGGCCACGGTGACCGCGCCTTCCTGGAGAACGCCTTCCTGAAGCTGATGAAGAACTTCACCTGGTGGCTCAACCGCAAGGACGCCGACGGCAACAACGTCTTCCAGGGCGGCTTCCTCGGTCTCGACAATATCGGCGTCTTCGACCGCAGCGCACCCCTGCCCACCGGCGGTCAGCTCGACCAGGCCGACGGCACCGCCTGGATGGCGCTGTACTGCCAGAACCTCCTCGACATCGCCATCGAACTCGCCGTCGACAACCCGGTCTACGTCGAGCAGGCACAGATGCTCTTCGAGCACTTCGCCTGGATCGCCGTCGCCATGAACCGCATCGGCAAGGACAACGCCAGCCTGTGGGACGAGGAGGACGGCTTCTTCTACGACGTCCTCCGGCTGCCCGACGGCACCGCGACCCGGTTGAAGGTGAGGTCCCTGGTCGGCCTGATACCGCTTGCGGCGACGAGCGTCATCGGCGGCCGTGCGAACCGCGCCTTCCCCGAACTCGTCGAAGGAGCAAGGAACTTCGTCAGGCGGCATCCGGCCGTGGAGGCCTTCGTCTCGCAGCACGCGAAGGCGGGCCCCACCACCGACGGCCGCTACCTCTTCGCGCTGTTCGGCGAGGACCGGCTGCGCCGCATCCTGGCCAGGATGCTCGACGAGGACGAGTTCCTCGGCCCGCACGGCATCCGGTCCCTGTCCCGGTACCACGCGAAGCACCCGTACACCTTCGACGTGCACGGCCGGACGTTCGGTGTCGGCTATCTGCCGGCCGAGTCCGACTCGGGCATGTTCGGCGGGAACTCCAACTGGCGCGGCCCGGTGTGGTTCCCGATGAACATCCTGCTGATCCGAGCCCTGCTGAACCTGCACGGCTACCACGGCCCCGACTTCACCGTGGAGTGCCCGACCGGCTCCGGGCGGCAGCTCAACCTGTACGAGGTGGCCCGCGAGATCTCCGACCGGCTCACCGCGACCTTCCTGCCCGACACCGACGGCCGGCGCCCGGTGCACGGCGCCCAGACCGTGTTCGCCAAGGACCCGCACTGGAAGAACCTGATCCTCTTCTACGAGTACTTCCACGGCGACAACGGCGCCGGTCTCGGGGCCTCCCACCAGACCGGCTGGACGGGCCTGGTGGCGGCCACCGCGACCCTGTTCCACTCGATCAGCGAGGAGGACTGGCACCGGGGCGGGCGGGAGTCGCTCCGGCCGCCGGGCGACCGGGAGGAGCCCCTGTCATGACGGTGATCTACGAGATCAACACCCTCGTCTGGCTTACCGAGTTGAGCGGCCGCTACGGCCGTCTCGTCACCCTCGGCGACGTGCCCGGCGAGGTCTGGGACTCCGTCGCGCTGCCCGGGGTCGACACCGTCTGGCTGATGGGCGTATGGGAGCGCAGTCCGGCCGGACTGGAGATCGCCCTGCGTGACGAGGGGCTCAGGGCCTCCTTCCGCGAGGCACTGCCCGACGTCACCGACGCGGACATCGCCGGATCGCCGTACTGCGTACGCGACTACGTCGTCGACGCCTCCCTCGGAGGACCCGAAGGGCTGGCCGCCGCCCGCACCCAACTCGCCGCACGGGGACTGCGGTTGATCCTCGACTACGTCCCCAACCACGTGGCTCCCGACCACCCCTGGCTCACGTCGGGCCCCGACCGTCTCGTACGGGGCACCGCCGACGACCTGGCCCGCGCCCCGGCCGACTTCATCGAGGCCGGGGGAGAGGTCTACGCCCGCGGCCGTGACCCCTACTTCCCGCCCTGGCCGGACGTGGTCCAGCTGAACGCCTTCAGCGACGCGCTGCGCAAGGCGACGGTGGACACCCTCGTGTCCATCGGCGACCAGGCCGACGGCGTGCGGTGCGACATGGCCATGCTGCTGATGAACGACATCTTCGGGAAGACCTGGGGAGACCGCGCGGGCACGGCCCCCGCCGAGGACTTCTGGCCGTACGTCATCCCGCGCGTGCGGGCCCGCCACCCCGATCTCCTCTTCGTCGCCGAGGCCTATTGGGACCTCGAAGGGGCCCTCCAGCAGCAGGGCTTCGACCACTGCTACGACAAACGGCTCTACGACCGGCTGCTGCACGAGAGCGCCGACTCCGTCCGCGCCCATCTGGGCGCCGACCTCGCCCACCAGCGCGGTCTCGTCCGCTTCCTGGAGAACCACGACGAGCCCCGGGCCGCCGCCACGCTGCCCGGCGACCGGGGCCGGGCGGCGGCCGTGGCCGTGGCGACCCTGCCGGGCGCGACCCTCTGGCACGAGGGCCAGTTCGAGGGCCGCCGGGTGCGGCCGCCCGTGTTCCTGAGGCGCAGGCCGCAGGAGCCGGTGGACGAGCCCCTGCGGGCCTTCTACGGCCGACTGCTGCCCGCCGCTGCCGCCGTACGCAGGGGAGACTGGCGGCCGCTGACACCGACGGTCTGGCCGGACAACGACACGCACCGCGACCTGCTGGCCTGGACCTGGACGCACGCCGACGCCCGCCACCTGGTCGTCGTGAACGACTCCGAACGCCCGGCCCAGGCGAGGTTGCCGCTGCCGTGGGACGACCTGCGGGGCCGCGTGTGCCGTGCGACCGACCTGCTCACCGGGGCGTTGTACGACCGTGACGGAGGCGAACTGTCCGACTGCGGTCTGTTCGTGTCCCTGGAGGGCTGGGGGTGCCACGTCCTCGAGTGGTGACGGCCAGGACGGGGGCGTACCGTCGAACGGAGACCATGAGCAGCGACCCGCAGGCGAGTTCTGCACCACGGACAACCCCACCGGACTCCGGCGGCGGCGGAAACGTCATGGCTTTGCTCGTCATCGCGTCCTGCCAGCTCATGGTGGTGCTCGACATCACCATCGTGAACATCGCGCTCCCGGACATCCAGCGCTCCCTCGACTTCTCGACCACCAGCCTGGCCTGGGTGGTCAACGCGTACACCCTCACCTTCGGCGGGCTGCTGCTGCTCGGCGGCAGGACAGGCGACATCCTCGGCAGACGCCGCGTGTTCGTCTTCGGAGTACTGCTGTTCGTGCTCGCCTCGCTCCTCGGTGGGCTCGCCCAGAACGAGGCCCAACTCCTCGCCGCACGCGCCCTCCAGGGCGTCGGCGGCGCCATCGCGTCCCCGACCGCCCTCTCCCTGGTCAGTACGACCTTCCGCGAAGGACCCGAGCGCAACCGGGCGTTCGGCGTCTTCGCCGCGGTCTCGGCGGGCGGCGGCGCGATCGGGCTGCTGGCCGGCGGGGTGCTCGTCGAGTGGCTGAACTGGCGGTGGGTGCTGTTCGTCAACGTCCCGATCGGGCTGCTCATCGCGCTCGCCACGCCCCGCTGGATCCGTGAGTCGGAGCGGCATCCCGGCAACTTCGACATCGCCGGTGCGCTGACCGCCACCGCGGGCATGGTGCTGCTGGTGTACGGCTTCATCCGGGCTGCCCAGGAAGGCTGGCGGGACGCGCTCACGCTGGCCTCGTTCGCCGGGGCGGTCGTCCTCCTCGTGGTGTTCGTGCTGATCGAGAAGCGTTCCCGGCAGCCGATCACCCCACTGCACATGTTCGCCGACCGCAACCGCGCGGGCACCTACGGCATCATGCTGTGCCTCGCGGCCGCGATCTTCGGCATGTTCTTCTTCCTGACCCTCTTCACACAGAACGTCCTGGACTTCAGCCCGCTGGCGACCGGGTTCGCGTTCCTGCCGGTCAGTGCGGTCATCGCGATCGGCGCCGGTCTCGCCTCGCGGTTCCTGCCCGTCTACGGGCCCAAGCCCTTCATGGTCGGTGGCGCGATCCTCGCGGCGGCCGGGCTGGCCTGGCTGACCCTGACCGACATCCACTCCACCTACGCGGGCAGTGTCCTCGGGCCGATGCTCGTCTTCAGCCTCGGCATGGGCATGGAGTTCGTGTCGCTGACCCTGATGGCGCTCTCCAACGTGCCCACCGAGGAGACCGGCGCGGCCTCCGGGCTCCTCAACGCCACCCAGCAGGTGGGCGGTTCGCTCGGGCTGTCCATCCTGGTCACGATGTTCGGCACGGCCAGCACCAACGAGGCGGAGAAGCAGGTCCCGCGCTTCCTCGCCCAGGCCACCCCTGCCGAGCGCCGTCTGTTCCAACGCACCGGTGAACTCCCGGGCACCTGGGGCGACGAGGTCCTCACCGCCGGTGTCTCTGCCGCCTTCGTGATGGCCGCCATCTTCACGGTGGTCGCCGCGCTCATCGCCGTCGTGGTCATCCAGGTCCGCCCCTCCGACCTGGAACGCCTCAAGGGCGGTCCGCCGGTGCCCTAGGGACGAGCCCGAGCCGCTGGGCGTGCAGCACCGTACTGACGCGGTCGTGCGTGCCGAGCTTGCGGTAGATGTTCGCGATGTGCTTGTGGACCGTACGCTCGGATATCCCGAGTCTGCGGCCGATCGACACGGCGGTCAGGGCGTCGCCGAGCAGGAGCAGCACAGTCGTCTCCCGGGGCGTGAGCGCCACGTCGGCAGCCTCCTCGGAAGGGGCGTCGAGCCGTCGCAGGAGCTGCCGCTGCTGCTCGACGGCGGCCAGCAGGGGTTGCAACTGCTCGGCCAGGCGCAGTTCGTCGTCGGTGAAGTCCCGCCCGGAGCGGTACACCATGCACCCGGTGACCGGGGTGGTCGACTGCGGCAGCGGAATGCCCAGCACATGGTCGACGTCCAGGAGGCCGTCGAGGAGCTGCGCGGTCGCGCTTCCCGACCAGGAACGTCCGGCCACCCGACGGGCCGTGACCGGCGCCCGGTCGGGTCTGCCCGCGTAGTGCCGGGCCAACGGGAATCCCGAGCGCAGCAGCGCGGTCTCCTCGTCCCCGAGCGCGACGAACTCCGCGGTGGCATCGGGGGACAGACCGAGTGTGCCCTCGCTCTCGTTCCAGTTGTCCAGCTTGTAGATCAGGGCGTCCCCACCGCACAGGACCGGCAGTTCGGCCGCCAGCAGGGGCCACAGTCGCTCAGGGTCGCGTTCGTGGAGCGCGGCCACGGCGACCGCCAGCACCCGCTCATACGCAGTTGTACCCATACCGGCGTAGTACCTCGCTGACCCACACTTCATCCGAGCAACATCGACGTTCTCGGATGTACTCCAGCACATTGAAGCTCCGGCGGGCCGCAGTGGGGGGAGGGCGGCCCGTCGGATACGTCTGTCTCCCCGCGGGGACGGCAGCGCCGGCCGCGACGCGTGCGGGCCGCCGGCACGGGGGACCGGCGGCCCGCACGAAGCCCTCGGTCTACTGCTCCGGCGCCTCCAGACCCGGGCCCGGCGCAGGCTCCGGGTTGAACACCGGGTGGTAGCTCTCGGGCGGCGCGAGGTAGGTGGCGGGCAGGCCGCCCGTGTCGATCACGATCTGGTCCACCGCGATCGCCGGATCGACCATGAAGATCCTCAGCACATGCTCCCCGGCCTCGGCGACCGTCACGGTGGCGGTCAGCCGCTCGACGCCGTCCTCCACCTGGCGGGCCCAGGCGTCCCCCCGGTTCCCTGTGGCGACGGCCTGCCCGGACAGGACGGTCACCGGCTGGTCGTCGAGTCCGACGGCCACCCGCCGCTGCCCGCGCTCGTCCAGCGAGGGCAGCCTGAAGACGGTGACGGGGAAGGTGCCGGTGCTGCCGAACCGCACCCGGTATCGCAACTCCGGTGCACGTAAGGCGAAGTCACCGGTGATCGGAGCCGCCGTGGAAGGAACGGCCTCGACGGCTCCCGTACGACGTCCGAGGCCCCGCACGGTCCGCCAGCGGCAGCCGCCTCGGCCCACCCGCCGGTCGGCGTGCGCCGCGTCGATCGACACGTATCCGTGGGCCTCGACGAAGCCACGGGCCCGTCGGCGGCCGTTGACCACCCGCAGCGGCACGTCGAAGCGCTGCGCCGGGCCGGTGAAGGTGACGGTGGCCTCCTGCGCACCCTCGGGCGCACGCTCCCAGTCGATCTCCACCCACACCCGCCGCTGCTCGGTGAGCGAGCCACCGGCCGTGCTCAGCTTCACCCACGGGTGACTTGCCTCGGCCGCCCAGTCCAGGGGCAGGAACCCGGTGTTGAAGACGTCGACGAAGCGCCGGTCGCGGGTGTACGAGGAGAACGACAGCGGCCGGCCGGCCCCGGTCTCGTTCCCCTCGGCAGCCACCCCGAGCCCGCTGGTCTCCTGCCGGGTCACCCTGGTGACGGTCGGGCGCCCCGGCGCCTTCGGGATCTGCGACGGGTACGGATTGACGAACCCGTCCCATTTCCCGCCCGCCACCTCGGTGTTGTACCGGCTGGTGAGAGCGGCCTCCGCCGTGTGCGCGGCGAGCGCGAGGTCCGCGAAGCGGTTCGTGCCGGCCCCACGGCCCTGCCGGGCGGCGAGCGCGTTGCGGTCCGCCCAGTAGTACTTGAGATTCATCAAGTACGCGCCGTGCACCGGATATTCGACCAGTTCGTAGAAGGCGTCCCGATAGGCGTCGGGCAGGTCGGCGCCCACCGCCCGGACCCGCGCGAGGAGCCGGTCGTACGCCGCCATCCGGCGCCCGGCCTCGTCGCCGTGGTGGACGACGGAGACAAGGCCCGCGGCGATGAACTCGGGGCGCAGCTCCCCGGCGAGCCGGTAGTACTCGGTGCGGATCGCGGCGATCTCCCTGGCGTGGCGTCGCCCGAACTGCCTCCCGGCCCACTCCGCCAGGAATCCCTCGACCTCGTCGGCCTCCCAGCGGTCCACGTCCCAGGCCATGTCCATCGCGAAGGACAGGCCGGTCTCGATCGACTTGACGTCACCGACGTTGAAGATCCACATGCGGTCGGTGCCGTGCTCGTAGACCCGCCGCAACTCCTGCCAGACCTTGGCCACTTGGGTCGTGTCCAGCCACAGGTAGCTCTTCGGGCGGCCCCAGTAGGAGAGGTGGTAGTAGATACCGTTTCCGCCCGACCGCGCCCGCTCCGCCTCGTTCGGCAGCTGGCGCATGTTGCCGTGGTTGTCGTCCGGCCAGATCAGCGTGACGTCGTCGGGGACCTGGACACCCGCGTTGTACAGGTCCAGGACCTCCTTGTACGGGATGAAGATCTGCGGCTCGGCAGCGGAGCCGACCTCTTCGGCGAGGATCCGGCGCTGGTCGGCGATGATGTCGTTCATCACCACGACCTTCTCCGGGATCGTGGTGGCGTACTTCGTCTCCAGCGCGCTGTCGTGCAGGCCGCGCATGCCGAGCGTCCAGCTGCTCTCGTACGCGGCGTTCTGTCTCGCCCGCGCCCTCCAGTAGTCGGAGATGACAGCGGGATTGACCGTGTAGTCGTAGACCGGCGCACTTCCGTCGGCGTTCGGGTGTTCGGCGATCCACGGCTCCCACTCGTGGACTCCGTTGCGCAGCAGGGCCTCGGGATGGCTGGAGCCGACCACGATGCCGTAGCGGTCGGCGAGTTCGGGGTTCTCCCGGTACTTGTTGAAGAAGTCGGAGTACGGATGCATCGCAGGCCACAGGTAGTTGGCCTTCAGGCGCAGCAGCAGCTCGAAGACGCGCTTGTACGTCTCGGGGCCGATGTTCTTGTCGGTCTCCTGCGTGCGGTGGGACCAAGTGGTCAGGTTCTGCTCGTCGTTGATGAAGACGCCCCGGTAGCGGACCGACGGCTCCCGGCGCTCGAAGCGGCCCGCGGGGACCGTCACGGTGTCCCGGCGCTCGACGGGGACGTCCGCCCACCAGTACCAGGGGGAGACGCCGATGCGTTCGGAGGTGTCGTAGATCCCGTAAACCGTGCCGCGCCGGTCGCTGCCCGCGATCACCAGGGCGCGGTCCACGCCGGGCAGCGGACGCTCGATCACCTGCGTCACGGACGCCTCCCAGCGGCCCTTCACCCGGGAGACGTCCAGGCGGCCCTGCGAGACGAGGCGGTCTATGGCGGGGCTCGCGCCGAGGGTGCCCACCAGGACGAGCAGGGGGGCGCTCCGCGGCAGCGTGCGGAGCAGGTCGGGTCTCGCCCCGGAGACCCGTTCGACGTCCGACTGGAGGTCGCCCGCGGCGCGGACGACGGCGGGGTCGTCCGCCGCGTCCACGAAGATGCCGACGGCCGTGCCGCCCGCCGCCAGCGGGAAGGCGGGGCGGTCCGAGGGAGCGGCGTGAGCGCTGGTCGGGATCAGGCCGGGGAGGAAGGGGGCCGCGCCGACGGCGGCCATTCCCCGGAGGAAGGACTTGCGGGTCCATTGCTGGTGCGGCACGAGACGCTCCCCCTGGTTGGCATGGTCAGGCCAGAAAGCGCTTTCTCCGGAACCCTAGGCGAGGTGTTCGCGGGGCGTCCAGAGGTGTGCGTGAAGGGAGTGCCGTGATGTGCTCTCGTGACGTGTCAGACGGGCCGTATCGCGCCGCGGATGATCGACTCGCCGGTCGGGTAGATCGACTCCTCGCGGATGGACGCACCCGGGCCCGGTGCGTGGATCATCATGCCGTTGCCGGTGCACAGGCCCACGTGGCTGAAGTCGTCGTGGAAGAAGACGAGGTCGCCGGGTTGCATGGCGTACAGGGACACCGCCGTGCCGGTGCTCGCCTGGCCGAGGGCGGTGCGGGGGAGGGAGACGCCGGCGACCTTCCAGGCGGCCTGGGTGAGGCCGGAGTTGTCGTACGATCCCGGGCCCGCGGCGCCCCAGACACAGGGCTTGCCGATCTGGGAGCGGGCGAAGGCGAGCACCTGGATGACCTTCGAGTCGTAACCGGGGTCGACGGTGGGGAGATCGGCGCTCGGTGCCGCGGCCGGCTGGGGTGCCTGCCAGTCCGGCTCGGGGGCGCGGGGGGCCGGGATGGCCGGGACGTTGCTCTGGAGGGTGTCGGCCGGCGGGGGCGCGATCGCCGCGAGGGGGGCGGTGAGGGGTGTGGAGTACTCGGGGTATGCCGTGGTGGGTTGCGCGGAGTACTCGGCGAAGCCTGTGGCCGTTTGTGCGGTGTACTCGGCGAAGCCTGTAGTGGTCTGTCCGCTGTACTCGGGGAACCCGGTGCTGGCTTGTGCGGCGTATTCAGGTATCCCGGTGCTGAGTTGGCCGCTGTAGTCCGGGAATCCCGCGGTGGTGTGTGCGGTGTACTCGGGCAGGCCCGTGCCGAGTTGCCCGGTGTGGTCGGGGATCCCCGTGCTGACCTGCGGGTTGTACTCGGGGTATCCCGCGCTGACCTGCGGGGTGTACTCCGGGAAGCCGGTGGCGAACTGTCCGGTGTACTCGGGGACTCCGGCGGTGAGCTGCGGGGTGTGGTCGGGGATCGCGGTGGCGGGTTGCGGGGTGTACTCCGGGAAGCCGATGGTGGGCTGGGCGGGGTGCTCGGGGGCCCCGGTCGCAGGCTGGGCGGTGTAGTCGGGGACCCCCGTGACGAGTTGCGGAGTGTACTCAGGGACCCCGGTGACGAGTTGGGCGCTGCCCAAGGCGGGCATTTCGCCGGTGCCGGTCAGGTTCTGCGAGGCCGGTTCCGGTGCCCACGAAGGTGACTGGGCCGGCGCGGCGGTGAGCGCGGCCGGTGTCGTCTCCGGTGCGCTCGGCAGGGCGCGCATGGGCGCGGCGGTCAGTTCCGGCATGGAGCGTTCGGCCGGCTTCGGTTCGCGTGCCGAGGGAGCGTCCGACGGGCGCTGGCGACGTGTCTCGGCAGGGCGGGCGGCAACGCGGTCGGCGGGCAGGGTCGCCTCGAGTATCGGGCCCGTCTTCGCGCGGGCCATGCCGTACCACTGCTTGGCGATGTCGTCGAGGGCGGGGTCGCCGCCGGTACCGCGCCCGCCGCCGGTCGCCGGAGCGGTACGGCCGCGGGTGCTCGACGCCCTTCCGGCCGCGCGCGTGGCGTTGTAGGTACCGGAGTCGTCCTCGGCCCGGTCGTAGAGATTGGTGACCCGTCGGCTCACCTCGTCGGGGCTCGGCCCCTCGTCCGCGGCGGCGTTCCCGGTCTGCGAGAGGAGGGCCGCGGAGGCGATGGCGGCCGTCGCGAGTGCGGAGTTGCGCTTGGCCGGGAGGCTGAACCCTCCATTGCGCGAAGTTCGATCCGGCGCCATGAAAGACGTGCCCCTTCCGTCGTGCTGCTCGCCGTCAACTTAGCCAACTTGTGAGGCTCCCGTGAAGGTTGAAGTGTGAAAAGTGTGAGATGTAACTGTGACCTTCGTCGCGTGGAGCCGGTACTGTCGGTGCGGATCAGCGTTTTCCCTGGTGAGCGAGCCACGCCTCGTAGTGATCGAGGACTGTCTCCTCGACCGGGCGGTAGACGAGGCCCAGTTCGTTCACGCTGCGGCTGTTGTCCACCTCGAACCGGATGCCGAGGTGTTTGCGGATGTAGTCCTGGGTCAGTCCGAAGGCCGGGCCGAGTATGCGCACAGGCCAGTGAGGGAGCGCGGTGCGCGGGATGCGCAGGCCGCGGGGATGGCGGGTGCGGATGATGCGGGACATCTCGTGGAACGACGTCATCGTCGGCGCGGCCAGGATGTAGCGGCCCTTCGCGTCGGGCTTCTCCGCCGCGGCGATGTGCGCGTCGGCCACGTCACGGACGTCGACCGTGGTGAAGCTGAAGTCCGGGGCGCCGTAGAAGAAGTAGCCCTTGAAGAGTTCCTCCAGGAGGAAGAGGCTGCCGGACTCGGAGGCGGGCGCGAGCGAAGGGCCCAGGATCAGGCCGGGGTTGACGGACACCATGCGCCAGCGGTCCTGTGCGGCCTCCGCGTCCCAGGCCGCGCGCTCGGCGACGGTCTTGGCGTAGTGGTACGGGTTGTTCTCCACCGTGCTGCTGGTGTTGAAGTACTTCTCCGACAGGATCTGCCCGTCCATGTCCCGCACGTCGGAGTAGTCGCCGAAGATCGCGCCGACCGTGGAGGTGAAGACCAGCCGCTCGACCGTCGGGGTCCGCTCGATGCCGGCCAGGACATTGCGGGTGCCGGTCAGGGCCGGGTCGACCATGTCCTTCCGGCCGTCCTTGATCTTCTCCGGCATGAAGAACGGCGAGGCGACATGGAAGACGACGCGGCAGCCCGCCATCGCGACGTCGAAGGAGCCCTCATTGAGGAGGTCGGCCTCGAACAGCGTGAGCCGGCCCGGGAACTCCGCCTCCATCTGCCGCAGCGGCCGCACCTTCGCCGCGTTCGCGAGACTGCGCACGGTGGCGTGCACCTCGTGATCCCGCTCCAGCAGCCGCCGTACCAGATGGCTGCCGACGAAACCGCTGCCGCCGGTCACCAGGACGCTGCCCGACTCCGCACCCATGCGTCGCTCCTCCACCCGGGGAGTGACATTGAAGCACCGGCGGATCTTCAGCGGGAGGTGATCGGACTCGGAGCGTCGCCCCTGGGCTCGGCTCCCCCTCGGCCCCCAGGACCAGCGGCAAAGACAGGGCGCCCGGGTTCGCCGGGCGCCCTGTCTCATGGGGGTCCTGTCACCAACGGGGGAGCCTGAGTTCGTAGTCGGGCTGGAACCGCCGCATGTATCCGGTGTCGTCGCGGCTGCGTACCCCGGAGTCGAGGTAGAGGCGGTGCAGCCGGTCCAGGGCTTCGTGGTCGAGCTCCACACCGAGGCCGGGGCCGGTCGGCACCTTGACCTCGCCGTCGCGGAACTCCAGGACACCGGGGAGGACGACGTCGTCCGCCGAGTTCCACGGGTAGTGCGTGTCGCAGGAGTGGTCGAGGTTCGGGATCGCCGCCGCCACATGGGTCATGGCGGCCAGGCTGATGCCCAGGTGCGAGTTGGAGTGCATGGACAGGGCGAGCCCGAACGCCTCGCAGACCGCGGCCAGTTCACGGGTTCGGCGCAGACCGCCCCAGTAGTGGTGGTCCGTCAGCAGCACCTGGATCGCGTTCTGTTCGATCGCGGGCCTCAGGTGCTCCCAGGCGATCACGCACATGTTGGTGCCCAGCGGCATCGGCGCGTCCTTCGCCACCGCCGCCATGCCCTCGATGCCCTTGGTCGGGTCCTCCAGGTACTCCAGGACACCGTCGAGTTCACGGGCCACGTACCTGGACGTCTCCACCGTCCAGGCCGTGTTGGGGTCGAGCCGCAGCGGCTGCCCGGGGAAGGCCTCCGCGAGCGCCTTGATCGCGGCGATCTCCTCGTCGGGCGGGAAGACACCGCCTTTCAGCTTGAACGACCTGAACCCGTACCGCTCCTGCATCAGCCGGGCCTGCTCCACGATGCCGGCCGGGTCCAGGGCCGCGCCCCAGTCGTCGCCGACGGCGGCGCGGCCGTCGAGGGCCGGGTGCTCGGCCCACTTGTAGAAGAGATACGCGGCGAACGGCACCGAGTCCCGGACCGTTCCGCCGAGCAGGTCGCTGACCGGGCGGCCGAGCAGCTTGCCCTGGGCGTCGAGACAGGCCACCTCCACCGCCGAGGTGGTCCAGCCGCGCTCGTGGGAGCTGGGCACGGTCGGGAGCAGGGCGGCATCGATCGCGGCGCCGACGGCGGTCGTGTCGAACACGTCCATGCCTGCGACGACCTTCGCGGCGGCCTCAAGTCGCTCCAGGCGGGCCACCCCGCCGGGGGACTCGCCGAGGCCCACCGTGCCGTCCTCCAGGACGAGTTGGAGGATGATGCGCAGGGCGAGGGGTTCGTGGACGCCGTTGGAGTTGAGCAGCGGCGGGTCGCGGAAGGCGATCGGGGTGACGATCAGCTCCTTGATCCGAGTCGGGTCGCTCATGTGCCGACCACCTCCAGGCCGTGGTCGATGAGCTTGGACAGGCGCGCGATGTGCTCCGGGGCCGGATCGACCAGGGGCGCCCGTACCCCACCGACGTCCAGTCCACGCAGGGCCACGCCCGCCTTGACGAGCGCCACGGCATACCCCGGCACCTCGTCGCGGAGCTGGACGAGGGGGCCGTAGAACTCGTCGAGGAGGGTGTCGAGAAGCGGTCGGTCGCCCGCGGCGAGGGCCCGATGGAAGGCGAGGGCGATCTCGGGCGCGAAGGCGAACACGGCGGAGGAGTACAGCGGGACGCCGATGCCCTGATAGGCGGGCGCGGTCATCTCCGCCGTCGGGAGGCCGTTGAAGAACTGGAAGTCCTCCGTGCCCGGCACGGCACGTACCGCGCGCACGATGCGGTGCATCCGCTCGATGTCGCCGAGGCCGTCCTTGAGGCCGACGACCCTGGGCAGTGCGGCGATCTCGGCGGCCGTCGCCTCGGTGAGGCGGGCGGTGCCGCGCTGGTAGAAGATCACCGGGAGCTCGCTCGCGGCCGTGACCTCCTCGACGTAGCGCACCAGACCCTGCTGCGGGGCCGTCACGAGGTACGGCGGGAGCAGCAGGATGCCGTCGGCGCCGGCCCGCGCCACGCGGGCGGCCTGGTCGCGGGCGACCGGGGTGGGGCCGCCGGCCGCGGCCAGGACGGGCACCCGGCCCGCGGTCGTCTCGACCGCGACCCGGGTGGCCCGCTCGATCTCGTCGGGCGTCAGCGCGTGGAACTCACCGGTGCCGCAGGCGACGAACACGCCGCCCGCACCGGCCGCGACGCCGCTGTCGATGTGCTGGGCGAGCCGTTCCTCGTCCAGCGAGCCGTCCGCGGCGAACGGCGTCACCGGGAAGAACAGCACTCCTTGGAACTTCATGTCTCCCTCAAACGTGGGGGGTCGGGGTCAGCCCTTCGTGGCACCGGCGGCGATGCCGGTGACCAGGGAGCGCTGGAGGAGCAGATAGACGATCAGGCTGGGTATCAGGGCGATGACCGCACCGGCCAGGACCACCCCGGAGCCGACCTCGGGGTCGGTGCGCAGGATGGACAGGGCGACGGTGACCGTGTAGTCGGTGGGGTCCTTGGAGGCGATCAGGGGCAGCAGGTACTGGTCCCAGATCATGATGAAGCCGAGCACCCCGGCCACGCCCAGCGCGGGCTTGCACAGCGGCAGGATGATCTGCCACAGCATCCGCAGTTCGCCGACGCCGTCGAGGCGGGCCGCCTCCTCGATCTCGGCGGGGATGTCCCGCATGAACTCGGTCAGCATCATCACCGAGAATCCCCAGGCGCCCAGCGGCAGGATGACGCCCCAGACCGTGCCCTTCAGGTCCAGGTGGACCACCGGCACGTCACCGAGGACCAGGGACAGGGGGATCGCGATGACCTCCTCGGGCAGCATCAGCGTCATCATGAACAGCATCATGATCAGCGCCTGGCCACGGAACCGGTGCCGCGCCAGCGCGTACGCGGCCAGCGTGCACACCACGAGCTGGAGCAGCAGTCCGCCGCCCGCGATGACCAGGGAGTTGCCGAGGTAGTCCCAGATGCCGCGCTCGCCCGCCACCCTGAAGTTCAGCAGCGTGCTGTCGTGCGGCAGGAACGACAGCGAGGATCCGCTGGGGTTGGTGGTGAAGGCGCCCGAGAAGATCGTCAGGAACGGCGCCGCGAAGACGGCGAGGGCGATCAGACAGAGCAGGATGCGCAGGGCCCAGGCGAGACCGGGCCGGTCGTTCCAGCCGAGGGCGGTGTCGAAGCGGGCCGGGGTGGTCCGCTGCGCCTTGGTGGTCCGTCCGGCCGGGGTGTCAGGTGCCGCCGGCCGGACGGGGTCGATGACGGGGGCGCTCATCGCGCTTCTCCCCTCTTGCGGAGGTTGTTGACCAGGACGGTGAGCAGCAGCGTCACGCAGAGCAGGACGACCGAGGCCGCCGAGGCGCCGCCGATGTCGTTGCGGGTGAAGCCCAGGGTGTAGGCGCGGGTCATCCAGACGTCGGTGGACCCGGCGGGGCCGCCGCCGGTGAGGACGTAGACCTCGGTGAACACGCGCAGTCCGCGGATCGTGGCGAGCGTGAGCACGATCATGAGCGCCGGGCGGATCGCGGGAAGCGTGACGTAACGCAGCCGCTGCCACAGCGAGACACCGTCCATCGCCGCCGCCTCGTACAGCGAGCGGTCCACGCCCGCGAGACCGGCGAGGAAGATCACCATGTTGTACGGCGCCCAGATCCAGATGCCCATCACCATCGTCGAGTACAGCGCGATGTCCGGGTTGTCGAGGAACTGGACGGTCCCGAGTCCGAAGAAGTGCAGCCCGCTGTTGAGCAGGCCGTCGGAGGTCGGGTAGTACATCAGCCGCCACAGCTCGCCGACCACCGCGGTGGCCGTGACGGCGGGCAGGAAGACCGCGGTACGGAGGAACTTCAGCGAGCGGGCCTGGCCCTCGAGGAGCAGCGCGAGGGCGAACCCGAGCAGGATCGCCCCGACCGACTGGCCTATGCCGAGGATCAGGGTGTGCCCGATGGCGTCCTGGAAGCGGTGGTCGGTCAGGACCCGGCTGTAGTTCTCGAGGCCGATCCACTTGTCGCCGAGGAAGGGCCTGACGTCGAAGAAGCTGAGCCAGATGCCCTTGGCCATCGGCCAGAACTTGAAGACGAGGGCGAGCAGCAGCCCCGGAGCCAGGAAGAGCCAGGGGACGACGGCCTTCTTGTCGAGGGCCCTCCTGCCGGTGCTTTTGCGCGCCGCGGGGGCGGGAACGGTAGCGGTCATTTCAGCAGGTCCTGGTCCTTGAGGTCACCGGCGAGGGTGTCGTTCAGCTCCTTGAGCTGCGAGCGGACGTCACCGCCGCAGTACGTGAAGATCGAGTTCAGCGCGTCGGCGGTGTCCTGCTTGATCGGGGCGAAGTCCGGCGCGTTCGGGAACTGCTCGGAGGCGTGCTCGTAGGCCTTCTGTACGACACTCCAGCGGGCGTCGTTCCTGACCTCGGCCGCGTCCAGCGTGGAGTTCACGGGGATGCGGACGACGGGCTGGTGGCCGTCGACGCTGGTCATGGCGATCTTCTGGCCCTCGGCCGAGACCAGGAACGAGGCCAGCGCCAGCTCCTGTCGGTCCTTGCCGGTCTTGGCGCCGAGGTAGACGTTCTCGCCGTCGGCCAGTACATCGCCGCCGGCCGGGCCGGCGGGGGCCGGGACGACCTCGTACTTGTCCTTGCCGGGCGTGGCGTCGAAGGTGGTGATGTTGTACGGGCCGGTCATGTACATCCCGGCGTTGCCGTCCTGGAAGTTGGTGGCCGTCGCCGTGACGGCGGTGATCGCGCCGGGCTGGACGACACCCTGCTTGCCGCAGAAGAGGTTGTCCTTCATCCAGGTCACGGCGTTGATCGCGGCGGCCGAGTCCATGGCGGGGGTGTACGTGCCCTTGCCGTCCGGCGCGATGATCTGCGCACCGCCCTGCCACAGGAAGCTCGCGCCCCACCAGGTGGCGTAGCCGTTCTGGGCGCTGGCCGGCGCGACGATGCCGTAGGTGTCGGCCTTGCCGTCGCCGTCCGGGTCCTCGGTGGCGAAGGCCTTGGCGACGGAGAGCATCTCCTGCCAGGTCTTCGGCGCTTTCAGCCCGAGCTTCTTCAGCCAGTCGGTCCTGATCATCAGGGTCTGGGCCTGACGGGAGTACGGGATGCCGTAGTGCTTCCCGTCGATGCCGACGGTGGAGGACCAGGACTTGTCGGTGATCTGTTCGCCGCCCGCGATCGAGGCGGGGTCGATCGGCTTGAGCAGGCCCTGGCTCTGGTAACTGCCCATCAGGGCCGTGTCGTTGATCATGACGTCCGGCAGGTCCTTGGTGGACGCCCGGCTCTGGAGCTGCTGGTCGAAGTTGATGACCGGCTGGTAGTCGATCTTGATGCCGGTCTTCTTGGTGAAGGCGGCGAAGACCCGGTCGTAGGTGGCGGCCGAGTCCGGATTGCTCCGGGTCCAGACCTCCAGCGTGTTCGGATCGCTGCTGCCCGCGCTGTCGGAGCCGGAGCCACAGGCGGCCGTTCCGAACATCAATCCCGCGACGGTGGCCGCCGCGGCCAGGCGGCGTCGTCGTCGGCGATCGCCCATGGACACACTCCGTTCATATCCGTGAACTCGCTTCACGAATCTAAATGATCGGCCAAGCTACGGATTGTTTCTTCCGTATGTCAAGACATGGCTGAGACTCTTCACAGAGGCTGTGCACAAGCCCTTCGGGCACGCTGGTGCGAAAGCAGCGGTGTGAGTGATCAGGGAGACACAGGTGTACGACGACAGCGACGGCCCGGCTGCGGCGGCGGCGCGGCTCACCGGCCGTACGGCGAGGGATGAGCGCCCGCTGTCCGGCGCGCTGGCCGAGGTGGTCCTCGACGACGGCCGGACGGTGATGGTCAAGCGCGCCGACGGTCTTGAGGAGGCCCGGGCGGAGGCGGCGGGCCTGCGCTGGCTGGCCGGGGCCGACGCTGTCCGGGTACCGATCGTGTACGGCCAGGACGGCCACTGGCTGGTCACCGACCAGATCGCCCGGGGGCGGCCCAGCCGGGAGGCGGCGCTCCACCTGGGCCGGGCGCTGGCCGGGATGCACCTCGCCGGGGCACCCGCCTTCGGCTCGGCGCCGCCCGGTGGCCCACGGGACGCCTACATCGGGCGAGCCCCGATGCGGAACGTCGAAGGCGCCGACTGGCCCGAGTGGTACGCCGAGCACCGGGTGCTTCCGTATCTGCGGACCGCGGTGGACGACGGCACGATCAGGATCCCGGAGGCAGAGGTGATCGAGCGGCTCTGCGCGCGGCTGCCCGACCTCGCGGGCCCCGCCGAGTCGCCCGCCCGGCTGCACGGCGACCTGTGGAACGGCAACGTGCTGTGGGGCGCCGACGGCCACGCCTGGCTGATCGACCCGGCCGCACACGGCGGCCACCGCGAGACCGACCTCGCGATGCTCCACCTCTTCGGCTGCCCGCACCTGGACGAGGTGCTGCGCGGCTACGAACAGGTGGCACCGCTCGCCGACGGCTGGTCCGACCGCATCGCGCTCCACCAGCTGTTCCCCCTGCTGGTGCACGCCGTGCTGTTCGGACGGGGATTCGCGGAACAGGCCCTCAGCACGGCGAAGGCGGCCCTGGAACGGTGAGTACACCGGTCCGGGCCGCCTGAGCGTGTGACATCGCGGGCGAGGAAAGCGAAGGAGCTGATTTCACGCCCCGAGAGGCAGTCGCTGAGAAGGAAGCTCCCTCATGGCCTCGCCACGAGCGGTACGGCCGCGGTGACCCGCGGGTGCCGCCCGGTGCGATGTCGACGGCGAGGAAAGCGAAGGGGCTGGAGCTTTGGAGGCCCGGTTTGCAGCCGGTGAGAAGGAAGCCCCTTCATGGCCTCGCCAAGACAAACGGTAACAGTCACTCGGGGATCAAGTCGCGCAGATTTTCCGGGGTGATGACCACCGAGTCCGGGTGCAGCCCCTCGGGCCGCTCCAGGCCGATGTAGGTCACGGGCACGTCCGGCACCGACTCGGCGTCCCAAGGAGCCACGTCCGTACCGCCGTTCGCCATCAGCTCGGTCAGATACCCGACCGTGAGCTGCTCGCGCTCCACGACGGCGCGCAGCAGCGTCGCCACCGACACCCGGTTGCCCTCGACGCGGTTGTACGCCGGATGCCCCTTCAGGTACAGGTGCAGCCACTTGGCGTGCCAACTCCCGTCCTCCGCACGCCGGAACGCCAGCGGCAGCGCCACCCGGCCCGGCCCGCGCAGCTCCGACTTCATCCGCACGGTGCGCGCCTCGAAGGGCCGCCCCTGCTGCTCGCCCTCGCGCAGCATGAACCCGAAGAACGACTCCTCGGCCTCCTCGAACCCCTCCCCGGAGTAGATGTTGACCTGCGGGACGATGTACGTGCCCCGCACCGCACCGAGCCGCAGATTGATGAACTCCGAAGCGCCGTCAGGGGCGTTGGTGATGTCACCCGAGTGCTCGCCCTCCACCTCGCGGAGATTGGTGTACGACAGCCACGACACCGTGTCGTACTTCGCGTCCAGCAGCAGCGCCGACAGGTCGTAGTCGGTGACCCGCTGCGCCTGCTTCCAGTACACGAAGAACCGCAGCAGCTCCCCGTCGACCGGCGAGACGGAGCCGCGGGGCAGCACACCGAGTCCGGCCGAGGTGGCCCGGCCGCTGAGCGGAAGCGCCACGTCGAGGACGTCGGGGCCCACCAACAGCCGCTCCGGGGACGGGAGTCGGCGGCCGATCTCCGCGTCGAGCGCGGCGATCAGACGCTCCCGGTCCGTCTCCGGTACGGCCGTACGCGCGTCGTCGGCGACGTGCGCGCGGCCCAGACGGTTGATGAACACCCGCTTCCGGCCCGTCTTCGCGGCCCGGTTGTGCAGGTACTCACGCACCGACAGCACGACCCGCCCGGAGACCTCCGGGGCGGTCTGCTCGACGGCGGCCACCACCGCGTCCCGCTCCTCCTGCGTGCGCGCGGTGCGCAGCAGCCGGTCCAGCGCGCGGAAGAGCCTGCCGGGCGCGGACTTGAGCAGCTCCGCAGCCCCGGTGACGTCGTCCGCACCGAGCAGTGCCTCGATGCGCGCGTCGAAGGTGTACGCCTTCTGCTCGCCCCGGGCGACGGCGAACACCTCGGCGGCACGCGGCCACTGGGGGTACTCGTGCGGGTGCAGACGCTCGCCGAGCCGCTTGAAGGCCTCGCGGTGCGCGAGGACGTCGGCGAGCTTGGCCGGGGCCGCCGCGACGACCGAGTCGAGCCCCGCGAGCAGGGCACGGCGGGCCGGCCGCGACAGCGCGCGGAACCGGGTCGGCTCCTGGAGGGACACATCTCCGCCCGACAACGCGCAGGCGAGCCGCAGCACATCGGTGACGGTGTCCAGCAGCAGACCCGAACCCGCCTTCAGCCGGGCCTCGTTGACGACGGCACGGTTCTCCCGCACCGGGATCTCGTCCGGCTGGGGCCCGTCGGCGCAGTGCTCGGCGAGCACCTTGAGGTCGGCCAGGTGCTCGTCGCCGAGCGGCGTGGTGCTGCCGGCCAGCGCCAGGTACAGGGCGGTGACCTCGTCGTCCAGGGCGCCGCCCAGGTGCAGGACCGTCAGCCGGTCGCCCACCGCGGCCGTCAGCTCGTCGTGCGCGGCGAGCATCTCGTCGTACGTGTGCTGGTAGTTGCCGTACGACGGCAGCGTGAGCAGGTTGATCACGCCGTTGCGCAGCTGGGTGAGGACGCCGGAGCGGGCCTTGCCGTCCTCCAGGGCCTCGCGCACGCAGCGCATCCAGAACTCGAAGGTGTCCGGGACGTTGGCCGGGAAGTCCTTGAAGTAGACGTTGTGCCGCACATGGTCGCCGGCCATCTCACGGACGGCGGCGAGCGTGGGCACCGCGGTGTCGACGACTGCGGCCTCCGACAGCCCCGACAGTCGCCTCAGCGCGTCCGCCGACAGCTTGAAGCCGACGGACATCAGCGCGGCGTCGAACTGCCGCGCCGCGACGGCGCCTTCCCCGACGGGACCCGCGGGGGAGGGGAGACGGAGGGTGTGCCGGATGACCAGGCGTTCCAGACGGTGGACCATTCCGGAATGGTCGCAGAGGTGTTCGACCCGGCGCATCGGAGTTTTCGGTGCCCCGGTCTTCCGCGGGTCCGGGTCAGGACTCCTGGCCCTGCTTCTTCTCCTTGATGCGCGCCGCCTCCTTGCGGACCTCCGCCTGCGTGGCGCGCTCCTTCTCGAGCCACTCGGGACCGTCTTCCCGCAGCGCCTCGATCTGCTCGGTGGTGAGGGCTTCGGTGACCCCGCCGCGCGCCAGGCCCGCGATGGAGACGCCCAGCCTGGCCGCGACGACCGGGCGGGGGTGCGGGCCGTTCTGGCGCAGGTCCTGGAGCCACTGCGGCGGATTGGCCTGAAGTTCGTTCAGTTCGGCGCGCGAGACCACGCCCTCCTGGAACTCCGAGGGGGTGGCGGGGAGGTACACACCCAGCTTCTTCGCCGCGGTCGCGGGCTTCATCGTCTGGGTGCTCTGGTGCGACTTCATGGAGTCCAGACTATCGGCCGCGCACGAGGCCTCCGACCACAGTGGGTAACCTTGCCGCGTGACAGACTCGCCAGAACCCCCCTCCTTCCGGCTCGCGTACGTCCCCGGGGTGACGCCCGCCAAGTGGGTGCGGATCTGGCACGAGCGGCTGCCGGACATCCCCTTGGAGCTCCTCCAGGTGAGCGCCGCGGAGGCCTCCGACGTGTTGCGCGACGGCGGTGCGGACGCCGGTCTCGTGCGGCTGCCGGTCGACCGTACGGTGTTCAGCGCGATCCCCCTCTACAGCGAGACGTCGGTCGTCGTGGTCCCCAAGGACCACGTGGTGACCGCGGCGGAGGAGGTGACCCTGGAGGACCTGGCCGACGAGGTCGTCCTCCACCCCCTCGACGACGTCATCGGCTGGGACCGGCCGCCCGGCGAACCGGCCTTCGAACGCCCCGCCACCACGGCGGACGCGATCGAGCTCGTGGCGGCGAACATCGGCGTCCTCGTCGTCCCCCAGTCCCTGGCCCGCCTGCACCACCGCCGTGACCTCACCTACCGCCCGGTCACCGACGCCCCGCAGTCCGACATCGCCCTGTCCTGGCGGGAGGACGCCACGACGGACATGGTGGAGGACTTCATCGGCATCGTCCGGGGGCGGACGGTCAACAGCTCACGGGGTCGCACCCAGCCGGAGCCGGAGCGCAAGCAACGGCCGGAGAAGGGCGCCGGCCGCAAGCCCGCGTCGGGTGCCGGGAAGGGCGCGGCGCGGGGGTCCTCCGGCGCGGCCAAGGGTTTTCGCGGCGGGTCCGGCGGCTCGAAGGGCGCGGGCGCCCGACGCGGCAAGCCGAAGCGCAGGGGCTAGTCGCCCCGGCGGTCCGCCTGGACCCGAAGACGCGGCTCGCTGCTTCAGTCGCTGCCGAACAGCCCGTCGGCCCCGAACGTCACCCCCGCGAACCGTTCCCCCATCAGCCGGTGCGTCGCCGCGTCCGGGTGCAGGTCGTCCGGCAGCGGCAGCTCCGCCGAGTCGCTCTCCCCGTACAGCTCGCGCCCGTCGAGGTGGTGCAGGTTCGGGTCCTCGGCAGCCCTCTGCTTCACGATCCGGGCCAGCTCCTCGCGGATCACCTGGAGGGTCAGCTTCCCGCTCGCGCGTTCCGCCGGGTCGCCCAGGGTCCTGAACCGCAGCCGGCCCTCGCCGAGCTCGCTGAAGTCCGGGAAGCAGGGCCCCGGTGTGTCCTCGTGCATCGGGCACAGGATGGGCGAGACGACCAGCAGCGGCGTGTCCGGGTGGCCCTCGCGGATCGTGTCGAGGAAGCCGTGAACCGCGGGACCGAAGGCGCGCAGCCGCATCACGTCGTGGTTGACGATGTTGATACCGATCTTGACGCTGATCAGGTCGGCGGGCGTGTCCCGTACGGCCCGCGCGGTGAACGGGTCGAGCAGCGCGCTCCCGGCCAGGCCCAGGTTGATCAGCTCCACCCCGCCCAGCGTCGCGGCGACCGCGGGCCAGGTGTTCCTGGGGCTCGCCGCGTCGGAGCCGTGGCTGATGGAGCTGCCGTGGTGCAGCCACACCCGGCGATCAGCGGTCGGCGCGGTCTCGACGGGGGCGTCGGTGCGCAGGGCGATCAGCTCGGTGGTCTCGTTGTGCGGCAGCCAGATCTCGACGTCCTTGACCTCGCCGGACAGCCCGTCGAAACGGACGGTGCCGTGCGGCCCGGGCCGCACCTCGGACGTCCCCTCGGCCATGTCAAGGGTGATGACGTTGCCGCCGAGCACACTGCCCTGCCCGGCCGGCCGGCCGTCGACGACCAGGTCGTACACGCCGTCGGGCCGGGGCGGCGCACCCACGTAGGTCCGCTTGGTCGGCAGCGCGTCCAGCTCCACCGCGGTGGCCCGGGTGCGGAAGACCAGCCGTACCCCGGCGGGCTGGGACTCGGCCATCGCCAGCTGCCCGTCGGTGTTCTGGGCGCGCGCCCGGGCGGGCAGCCGGTGCGGCAGTACCCCGTGCTCGGTGTGCTCCACATCGAGGGCGCCGCGCAGCAGGTCGGCGGTGACGGGTGTGGTGATCCAGTCGTGCATGTCCTCAGCCTGTCGAAGGAGGGGTGGGCCAGTTGCGCAGCAGCGAGTCGAGGGCGTCCAGAATCCGCGTCCAGGACTCCTCGGAGTCGGGGGAGCTGTGGCTGAACCCTCCTGCCCCCTCCAGACTCGCGTAGCCGTGGAAGGTGCTGCCCAGCAGCCGTACGGCATGGGTCTGGTCGGGTTCGGGCAGGTCGTAGCCGCGCAGAATTGCCCGCATCATCTGCGCGAGCCGTACGCCGGCGCTGGCCGCCGCGGTCTCGGGGTCGAGCCTCAGCCGGGCGGCGGCGGCACGGCCGGGGTGTGCGCGGGCGTAGTCGCGGTAGACGTTCGCGAAGGCGGTGAGGGCGTCCTTGCCGGCCCGTCCGGCCACCGCGTCGGCGGAGAGGTCGGCGAGCTCCCCCAGGGCGAACAGGGCGATCCGGGTCTTGAGGTCCTGGGAGTTCTTCACGTGCGAGTACAGGCTGGCGACCTTGACGCCGAACCGCCGGGCGAGCTCCGAGACGGTCACCTGCTCGAAGCCCACCTCGTCGGCCAGCTCCGTGCCCGCCCGGACCAGTCGCTCCGTGGTCAGCCCTACTCGTGCCATAGCAGTCCTCTCGTTTGCCCGAAACAATTATGCATTTGCCTAAAGCTTTTAGGCAAACTAGCGTGAGGCTATGGAACCGCTGACCGAGCAAGAGATCCGTGCCGCCTTCGTGAACTGCACCAAGGGCGAGGCGAAGCGGCTGTCCGTACCGCGTGATCTGGCCGAGCGTCCGTGGGACGACCTGGACTACCTCGGCTGGCGCGATCCGCAGGCGCCCGACCGCGCCTACCTGGTGGCGGTGCTGGACGGCCGCCCGACAGCCCTCGCGCTGCGCGGCTCCGCCGCCGGTTCCTGGCAGACCCGGCGCAGCATGTGCTCGTTGTGCCTGACCACCCACTCCGGCGGGGTCTCCCTGATGGTCGCGCGGAGGGCGGGCAAGGCGGGGCAGCAGGGCAACTCGGTCGGCGCCTACATGTGCGACGACCTCGCCTGCTCGCTGTATGTGCGGGGCAAGAAGGACGCGGGCGCCGGTGCGCGGCTGCACGAGACGCTCACCCTGGACGAGAAGATCCGGCGGACGGTGACGAACCTCGCCGCCTTCGTCGCCAAGGTGACGGGCGCCGTGTAAGGCACCCGCGCCCTCGGGGAGTTCACTCGGGAGGTCAGGAGACGTACGTGGCCTGCTGTGCCGTGTTCACCACCGTCTGGCCGTTCGCCCGGGTGAGCGACCCGGCCGCCACCCAGGAGTCCACCGTCGACTGCACCCGGGCGACGAGCGCGCTCTTCGTGGCGAAGGGGGCCCCGGCCCAGATCTCGTCGAGCAGTGAAGTGCCGTCGGATTCAACGGGGTTGGCCACGCCTGAGTCCAGTCCGCCGAAGACGACCTCGGGTTCCGAGCGCCGGAAGTAGGCGTGGGTCGGGTCTTCGGTCCCCTCGTGGAAGGGGGCGAACTCGGTGCCGTTCAGCGTGAAGTGCAGGGGTTTGCCGCTCACCGGGGTCAACGTGGGCAGGAGATCGCCGGACAGGGCCGCGTTGGCGTACAGCCCGAACGGCAGATAGCTGGTGGCGGAGTTGCGGGCGACCAGGTTGACCGGGCCGTGGAACAGGGTCTGCAGGGCCGGATCGTCCAGGGCCTTCTCGACGCGCAGCCGGAACGGCACGGTGACGCGGACGATGTCCCCCGCCTTCCAGGTCCGCGACACCGTGAAGTACGACCCGGCCACCGGAGTCCCGCTCACCGCAGCGCCGTTGACGGTCACCTGGAAACCCGCGGTGGCCCACGACGGCACCCGCAGCTTCAGCCCGAAGGCCGCGCTGCCGCCACCGAAGGTGAGCGTGGTGCCCTGCTCGCTGGGGTAGCCCGTGGTCTGAGTGACCGTCACTCCCTTCTCTGCCCAGGTGAGCCGGGAAGGGCTGTACAGGTTGACGTACAGCGCGCTGCCGTCTGCGGCCTTGAAGTACACCGAGTCCTGGTACTTGGTGGCGCTCTCCATGCCCGTGCCCTCGCAGCAGGTGGTGCCCTCCTTGGGCGTGTAGTCCCGTACATGACCGGGCGTCAGCCCGATGAAGTAGGTGACCAGCGGCTTCTCCGCGTCGGCCTTGTCCTGCTTGGAGCCGAGCACCTGGTTGTAGAGGGCCCGCTCGTAGTAGTCCATGTACTTCGGGGACTGCTCGTGGAAGAACAGCGTCCGGCTCAGCTTCAGCATGTTGTACGCGCAGCACGTCTCCGCCGTCGCGCCGCCGATCGTGCCCGCGATCACCCCGGAGGCCTTCCAGAACTCCCCGGTGCTGGTGCCGCCGATGCCGTACATCCGGGCCGGGACGACCATGCCCCAGAAGTTTCTCGCCGAGGTGAGGTAGCGCTGCTCGCCCGTCGCGTCGTACAGCCTCAGCAGGCCCGTGAAGATGGGGATGTGCTGGTTGGCGTGCAGCCCGTTCAGGGTGTCGGTGTTCGCGGCGCACGCGTCGATCAGCCTGTCCAGGTCGAACAGGCGGGCCAGCGCGAGGTGTTCGGCCCTTCCGGTGAGCGAGTGGAGGTCGACGATCGCCTCGACGATGCCGCCGAACTCGCCACTCGAGAAGATGCCCCACATCCGCTGCAGGGTCGCCTCCGGGAGCACGGACAGCCGGGAGTACATCCAGTCGCCCATGCCCGACGCCAGGTCGAGGGCCCGGTCGTCGTCCGTGGCGGTGTACGCGTCCAGCAGGCCCCGCAGGATCTTGTGCGCGGTGTAGTAGGGCGCCCACACCTTGGTGTAGTCGCTGCCGGTCATCGACTCCAGCTGGATGAACTGCGTCTCCGGGTACGCCGCCAGGAACCCGGGATGGCTCGGCCCGCCCCACGTCCGGCGCAGGGTCGCGGTCAGGCCGCGGCCCGAGGCGTCGGCGAAGGTGCCGCCGGTGGTCTCGAAGAAGTCGTACGACGCCAGGGTGCCGCGTCCGGCGGAGGTGGCGGAGGCCCGGTTGTTCTGCAGCATGGTGATCTCGGCGGCGGTCAGTGCCCGGGACCAGACGTTGAACTCGTCGAAGGCGCCCGCGAAGACGGGGTCGCCGGAGTAGTGGGAGCGGCCGAGCCAGTGGTGGGCCAGGGCGCCGAGTGCGGCCGGGTTCAGGCTCATCGAGGTGTTCGTCGCGACGGCCGTGCCGTTGACGTACAGCGTGCCGGTCGTGCCGGAGATCGTGACGGCCAGGTGGCTCCACTGGTTCAGCGGCAGAGCCGCGGTGCCGTTGAGCCCCTGCTCGCCGCCGGCCCCGTTGGCGGTGATGGCGAAGCGGGGCACACCCGAGCCGTTGCGGGCGGCCAGGTACAGGTACTTGGTGGTGTCGTTGCCGAAGTCGAAGACGCGGGCCCAGTTGTCGGCGTGGGTGGGCTTGACCCACGCCGACAGGGTGATCGCGGAGGCTCCGCCGAGGACGGCCGCCGGCAGGTCGACGTACTGGTAGGAGCCGCGCACGTTCTCCTGGGCGGTCCCGAACCTCCCGGTCACGGCGAGCATCTTCGGGTCGGTGCGCAGGGCCGAGCGGACCGCGGTCAGCGCGCTCACCATGGTCGCGATCCTGTCGGCGAAGACCTGCTCGCCGGTGCCGGCGTACGCCTGAGACAGCATGGTCAGGAAGTGCCCGGTGTAGTGGCCGCGGAGATTGCCGTTGGCCTCGCCGTCCAGCCCCTCCCAGCCGCCGGGCGCGACCGCACCGCCCGTGGACAGGCCGGCGTTGGCGCGAAACACCTGGAGCAGCCGGTTCACGTCGTAGCCGCGGGCGTGGTCGAGCATGAGCTCCCGCTTGTCGGCGAAGAGGCCCGGGCCGAGGGCGACATCATCGAGAGCGAAGGGCTGGGCGGTCCACACGGACGGTGCCTCCGAAGCTGCGGCGACGGCCCGGCCGGTCGCCGCGTGGGTGATGGCGGGGGTCGCGGCCGCGAGGGCGGCGGCCTGCAGAAGGGATCGTCTGGAGAGGGGCGGTGCCATGGGTGCTCCTCCATGAGTCGCTCGCGTCAGAGTGATCGGTATTTCGAACGGTGTGCGAGTGATCGACCAGACGATAGGGAGGAGGCGGGCACGGGTCAACGGGTCCGGAGCGGCCAATTCACCACGAGAGCGTCCCGCCTCAGCCGCACCGGGCGCCCCCACGGCGACGCCGTACGTCAATACGCCCCGCCGTCAGTGGAGCAGGGGCGTTCCGGTGTTCCCGGTGGCAGAATCGGGCGCGTGGACTGGGGGATCCTCGAGCGGGAGCCCGAGCTGGCGCGACTGGCCTCGGCCGCGCGGGAGGCGGCGGACGGGGCCGGATCCGTGGTGCTCGTGTTCGGAGAGGCCGGTATCGGCAAGTCGAGCCTGGTCAAGGCCCTTCCCGACCATCTGCCGGACGGCACCCGGATCCTCGTCGGCGAGTGCGACGACCTCGCCACCCGCAGGCCCCTCGGCCCCTTCCGCGACCTGATCGGCAGCGTCGGCGGCGAACTCGCCGGTGCCGTGACGGAGGGCGGCGACCGCCATCGCGTCCACGAGGCGCTGCTCGAAGAACTACGCGGAGCGGTACTCGTCGTCGAGGACGTCCACTGGGCCGACGAGGCCTCCCTGGACGCCCTGCGCTTCCTGGTCCGGCGGATGGAACGCCTGCCCGCCCTGATCGTCCTGACCTACCGCGACGACGAGCTGAGCCGTGAGCACCCCCTACGGCATCTGCTCGGCCAGGTGTCCCGGGCGCCCCGCGTGCACCGGCTGCCCCTGGCCCGCCTGTCCCTGGACGCCGTACGCACCCTCAGCGCCGGCCGCGTCGACCCCGCCCAGGTGTACGCCGTCACGAACGGCAACCCCTTCTTCGTCGCCGAGATCGTTGCCGCCGGTGGCACCGGGAGGGTCCCTCCGACCGTCGTCGACGCCGTGCTCGCCCGGCTGCGAGGCCTGCCCGGCGCCACCGTGGACGCGTTGGAGCAGTTGGCCGTCGTTCCCTCGGCCGTGGAACGCCCGCTGGTCGACGCGCTGCTCACGGACCGGGCGTCCGACCTGGCGGCGCCGCAGGAAAACGGCCCGCTCGCGACCGGGGTGTCCGCCCCGGTGGACCAGCACGGCCCGCTCACCGACGGGGTGTCCGTCCTGGCCGCCGCCGAGCAGCGCGGTCTGCTCACCGTCACCCCGGAACGGGTGGCGTTCCGGCACGAGCTGATCCGCCGGGCCGTGGCCGACTCCCTGCCCGCCGCCCGCCGCATCGGCCTCAACCGGGCCGTTCTCGCGGCTCTCGTCGCCCGGCCGGGATCCGACGCCGCCCGGATCGTCCACCATGCGGCCCAGGCCGGCGACCAGGACGCCGTCGCCCGCTACGGCCCCGACGCCGCGAAGGACGCCGCCGCCACGGGCGCCCACCGCGAGGCCGCCGCCCAGCTCCGGCTCGTACTGCGCGAACGGCACCGCTACGCCCCCGCCGAACTCGCCGACCTGCTCGAACGCTACGCCGTCGAGAGCTACACCATCGCCGACTCGGCCGCCGCCGTCGCAGCCCAGCGCGAGGCCGTCGCCCTGCGCCGCGCCCTCGGCGACACCCTCGCCCTCGGCGCCGACCTGCGCTGGCTGTCCCGCATCCACTGGTGGGCCGGCAACGCCGACCAGGCCCAGGAGGCCGCCCGAGAGGCGGTGGCGGTGCTTGAACACGCGGGCGACGACCGCCTGTTGGCACTCGCCGTCAGCAACACCGCCCAGCTGCGCATGCTGTCCGAGCGCTACGCCGAGGCCGTCGAACACGGCGAGCGCGCCATCGTCCTGGCCCGCAAGGCGAACGACCCGGCGATCCTCGCGCACGCCCTCAACAACGTGGGCACCGCCCGCTGGCGCTCCGGAGACCCCGACGGGCGGGCCGAGTTGGAGGAGAGCCTCGACGTCGCGCTCGCCGCGGGCGAGGTCGAGCACGCCTGCCGTTCCTACGCCAACATCATCTGGACCCTGCTCGACAACCTCCAGTACGACGAGGCCGACACGTTCCTGCCCCCGGCGATGGAACTCGCCGACCGCGCCGAGCATTTGGGATTCCTCAACTACCTCCACGTCGAACTCGCCATGCGCAGGCTCGCCGCCGCCGACTGGGACGACGCCGAGAAGCACGCCGAGTACGGCATGCACGACTTCATCCCGGCCCGTTGTCCCGCCCTGACCGTCCTGGCCCGGATCCGCATCCGCCGCGGCTGCCCCGGCGCCGACGATCTCCTCAGCGAGGCCTGGGAGATCGCCGTAGGGACGAAGGAACTGCAGCGCACCGGACCGGTGGCGCTGGCACGGGCGGAGTCGGCCTGGCTGCGCGGGGACGCGAAAGGGGTGATCGAGGCGGCTGCGCCCGTCCATGCCCAGGTGAGCCGGCTGCCGGGAGCCCCCCACCGGCCCGAACTCGGCTACTGGCTCACCAAGGCGGGTCATCTCGTCCCACCGGACGACTCCGACCATCCGTACGCCTTGCAGGCGCGCGGGCAGTGGCGCCGGGCCGCCGCGCTCTGGCAGGCCGCGGGCTGTCCCTACGAACATGCCGCCGCGCTCGCCGAGAGCCCGGATGCCGCCACCAAGCTGGAGGCACTGGCCGCCTTCGACACACTGGGCGCCGAACCGGCGGCCCACCTGCTGCGCGTCGAGCTACGACAGCTCGGCGTGCGCCACGTCCCGCGCGGCCCCCTCGCCGCGACCCGCGAGAACCCCGCAGGCCTCACCGACCGGCAGCTCCAGGTCATACGGCTGCTCGCCGAAGGGCTCACCAACGCGGAGATCGCCGCCCGGCTCGTCGTGTCGGTCCGCACGATCGACAACCACGTGCGGGCGGTGCTCGACAAACTCGACGCACCGGGCCGCCGCCAGGCCGCCGTGCGCGCGGCGGAGCTCGGGTTGCTGCCCGGCGGCTCCGAAACCTAGGTATCCCGGAGCGCCGAGCTGGGTGACGGTCACGGATATCCGCTGCGGTGTGACGCGAGTAGAACGGACGAATCTACCCGATTCGGAAACGGGGGACTTCATGTCCAGCACGCCCGCCCAGGCCGCACGTCGTGAGCTGACCGGATTCACCGGGGAGCTGATCGGCCCCGAGGACGCCGGCTACCAGGAGGCCCGTACCGTCTACAACGCGATGATCGACAAACGCCCCGCCCTCGTCGCCCGCTGTGCCGACGCGGACGCGGTGTCCCGCACGATCGCCTTCGCCCGCGCCCAGGGCCTTCCCCTCGCCGTGCGGGGCGGCGGGCACCATGGCGCCGGACTCGGCACCGTCGACGGGGGAGTGGTCGCCGACCTGTCACCCATGAAGGACATCCAGGTCGACCCCGAAGCGCGCACCGTGCGGGTCGGCGGCGGCTGTGTCTGGGGCGAGGTGGACCGCGCCACCAACGCGCACGGCCTGGCCACGCCCAGTGGCATCGTCTCCACGACCGGTGTCGGCGGCATCGCCACCGGCGGCGGGCTCGGTCACCTCACCCGCAGCTGCGGGCTGACCATCGACAACCTGCTGGAGGCCGACATGGTCCTCGCCGACGGCCGCCGGGTACGGGCGAGCGCCGACGAGAACAGCGACCTGTTCTGGGCGATCCGGGGCGGCGGCGGCAACTTCGGCGTCGTCACCTCGTTCGTCTTCCGGCTGCACGAGATCAGCACGGTGATCGCCGGACCGACCTTCTGGGCCGTCGAGGACAGTGCCGAGGTGCTCTCCGCCTACCGGGAGTTCATCCTGAACGCGCCCCGCGAGCTGGGCGGGTTCTTCTTGCACGGCACCGTCCCGCCTGCCCCGCCGTTCCCCGAGGAGATCCAGCTCCGCAAGACCGCGGGCGTGGTGTGGTGCTACGCCGGCGCCGACCCCGAGGCGGCCGCCCGCGAGATGGCCCCGCTCCTCGACGCCCTGCCCCAACCGCTGCTGCACGCCCCCATGCCCATGCAACACCCCGACATCCAGTCCGCGTTCGACGGGCTCTACCCGCCCGGCCACCAGTGGTACTGGCGTGCAGACTTCGTCGAGACCGTCCCGGACGAGGCGGTCCAGCTGCACGCCAAGTTCGGCGCCGAGGTGCCGACCGTCCAGTCGACCATGCACCTCTACCCGATCGACGGCGCTGCCCACGACGTGGGCCAGGACGAGACCCCCTGGGCCTACCGCCACGCCAACTGGGCCTCCGTCTTCGCCGGCGTCGACCCCGATCCGGCCAACGCCGAGCTGGTCAAGCGGTGGACCGTCGACTACTTCGACGCCCTGCACCCGCACTCGGCGGGCGGCGCCTACGTCAACATGATGATGGACGAGGGGCAGGAACGCGTCCGCGCCAGCTACCGCGGCAACTACGACCGCCTGGCTCGCATCAAGGCCGACCGGGACCCGGACAACGTGTTCCGCCTGAACCAGAACATCCAGCCGGCACCGAAGCCCTCGCACGGGGCGCGGCCGTAGGACGGTCGCTCGGCGGAGCCGGGGACGGGCGCCGTGCCGTCAGCTCCGGTTCCGCACCAGCCAGTCATGAGCCGCCCGTGCCGTGAACTCCTCCTGACCTCCCCGCAGGAGGAGCCCGGCGCGGGTGAACTCGGGGGCGTGGGCCTGCGCCGCGACGTACGGGATCGCGATGCAGCGCATCCCGGCCGCGTGCGCGGCGGCGGCGCCCGGGGCGGCGTCCTCCAGGACCACACAGTCGGCAGGGTCGGCACCCAGCCGGCGGGCCGCCTCCAGGAAGACGTCCGGCGCGGGCTTGCCGTGGGCGACCTCGTCGGCCGAGACGGTCGTACGGAGATACACGTCGAGGCCCGTCACGGCCAGGATCGCGGCGATGGCCTCCGGAGAGGACCCCGAGGCGACCGCCATCGGCACGCCCTCACCGGCCAGCAGCTCCACGAACTTCCGCATCTCGGGGTACGCGCGCGTGGCGGTGCCGGCCAGCTCCAGGTAGCGCCGGTTCTTGTCCGCGAGGAGTTCCGGCACGGACGCCCGCAGCCCGTACAGCGACTTCCACCGCGTGACCGTCTCCTGCGTGCTGATCCCGACGTACCGCTCGTGGTCGGTCCAGGTGAAGTCCGGGACGCCGTGCTCGGCGAGCGTCTGCCGACCCGCTTCGTAGTAGTTCGGCTCGCTGTCCACGAGCGTTCCGTCGAGATCGAAGATGACCGATATGCCGCTGAGCCTGCTCATGGCCCCCAGGATGTCAAAGATCAACTCCGGGCAGCGCGCCCGACCGACTCCACCAGCGGCAGCAGCCGGTACGCGACCCGCTCCCGCAGTGCCACCTCGGTGCGCGTCCGCACCACTCCCGGCAGGCTGATCACCTTCTGGATCACGTCCTCCAGATGCGCGTTGTCCCGCGCCACGACCCGCGTCAGCAGATCCCCGCCGCCCGCGATCGAGAACGCCTCGACGATCTCCGGCACGGCGGCCAGCGCGTCCCCCACATCGTCGAGCCGCCCCTGGGTCACCTCGATGTGCACGAACGCCAGCACCGGATGACCGAGCGCGGCGGGCGACAGCGAGGGCCCCGTACCGGTGATCACGCCGTCCCGCTCCAGCCGGTCGAGCCGCGCCTGCAAGGTGCCCCGCGCGATGCCGAGAATCCGCGCGTACTCCCGCACGCTCGTCCGTGGCCGCTCCAGCAGCAGTCGCAGGATGCGGGTGTCGAGCTCGTCCACGGCCATGGCGTACGGCCTCCTCGTCGATGGTCCGTTGGCCCGCCGGTGGACGCCCCAGGACCGCTTTCACTGTGCCGATGGCTCAGCATATTCGACCTCACTTGAGCCGACAGCGGCGAGGATGCTGCAATGAGCCCGTCGATGGCGCTGCGGACCCCGCGGCGCCTTTTCCATGCCGGTGTCCAGCCGGTGTCCAAGAGCTTCAGGGGGCGGTACGTGCTGAAGAGGGTGTTCATGGCGGCGGACCCGGGCCGGGCCCGGCTGCGCTTCGCCGCGCGGGCGGTGCTCGGCATCAGCCTCGCGGTCCTGGTGTGCGGTCTCGCGGGACACTCGCTCGCCGGTGCCGTCACCGGCGGCCTCGCCGCGCTGCTCGCCCTGTTCACCGTCACGGACGCCACCGTCCGGGGGCAGGCACTCACCACCGCCCTGCTGCCCGCGGTCGGCCTGCCCGTCCTCGCCGTCGCGGCCGGGCTCCACCACCACCCCGTCGCCCGCGACCTCGTCCTGCTCGCCGTGGTCGGCGCGGGCGTGTACGCCCGGCGCTGGGGCCCGCGCGGGCACAGCCTCGGCGTCTTCGCGTTCATGACCTTCTTCGTGGCGCAGTTCCTGCACGCGACCCCCGACCAGCTGCCCGAGCTCTACGCCGCCGTCCTGCTGTCCCTGCTCACCGCCGCCGCGGTCCGCTTCGGCCTGTGGTGCTACGAGCGCCGGCTTCCCCCGGCCCCCGTGCCCGCCCCGCCCGCCGGGACCGGCCTGGCCCGTGCGACCACCCGCCAGGCCGTCCAGGCCATGGCCGGCGCGGGTTTCGCCCTCGTCGTCGGCCAGCTGATCTCCGGGCAGCGCTGGTACTGGGCCGTCGGCGCCACCTGGTGGATCTTCGTGAACACCACCTCGCGCGGCGAGACCCTGGTGCGCGGCTTCCGCCGGGTCCTCGGCACGGTGATCGGCATCGGTCTCGGCCTGCTCGTCGCCGTACCGCTGCACGGGGCGCCCACGCCCACGGCCGTCCTGCTCGCCGTCTGCGTCTTCGGCATCTTCTACACGGCCGCCGTCTCGTACACGTGGATGATGCTCTGGGTCACGCTGCTCGCCGAGCTCCTCTACGGCCTTCTCGGCGTCCTGAACCCCGGACTGCTGGCCCTGCGGTTCGCGGAGACCGGCGTGGGCGCGGTCGGGGCCGTCCTCGCGGTGCTGTTCGTCCTGCCGATCACCACGCACACCGTCACCGACGCCTGGATCCAGCGCGCCCTGCGCTGCGTCCGCACCTGCACCGCCGAGGCCGCCGCCCGCCTCGCGGGAGTGCCGGGCGCGGACCCGGCCGTCCGCGTGGCCGAACTGGAGCAACTGCTCGGCAGGGTCCGCCTCTCGGTGGCCCCGCTGGTCCACCCCCTCAACCCGATGCCGGCCCGCAAGCGCCGCGCCTGCCGTGTCCTCGCCCTCCTCGACGACTGCGCCCGGGAGATCCGGGGCCTGGTCACCGTCGCGGCCGACCCCGAGGCCTCGCACGACGCCCGCCTGACCGCCGCGTGCCGACGGGTGGAGGCCGCTGTGGAGGCCCTCACCGACGGCAGGGACTTCCCGGTGGCAGACCGCCCCCTCGCCGAGGAACCCGCACTGGCCCATCTGCACGGACTGGAGAGGGCGCTCGCGGAGCTGGCCGCGCCCTTGCGCACGCCGACCGGCTCGCCGCTGGTGGGCGCCTGAACCCACCCCGCCAGGTCCGCGACCGGCCCGTGAATTTTTACCGGCTCTGGTCTAGACCGGTGCTGATCGACTGCTACCGTCGCCCCGAACGGCACAGACCGAGAGGGGACGACTGTGGCAGACGGCGGCGGGCGGGGACGGGCCTACATCGGGTCGTTCACGGCGGCGGGAGGCCCCGGCATCGTGACGGCGGCGGTGGCCCCGGGCACGGGTGCGTTGAAGGTGCTGAGCGGCCTGAACGGCGTACGCGATCCGTCGTATCTGGCTCTGTCGGCCCACGGGGACGTGCTGTACGCGGTCAGCGAGACGGCCGAGGGCGCGGTGGCCGCGTACCGGGTGAGCGGCGACCGGCCCGAGCCGGCCGGCCCGCCGGTGCCGGTCGACGGGAACGGGCCCACGCACCTCGCCGTGCACGCCGGACACGTCCTGACCGCCAACTACGGCTCCGGCAGCGTCACCACCGTGCCCCTGCGCGCCGACGGCTCCCTCGCGGGTGCCCCCTCCGGCGTGCTGCGCCACACCGGTTCGGGCCCGCACACGCCCCGCCAGCAGGGCCCGCACGCCCACCAGGTGCAGCCCGACCCGAGCGGGCGGTGGATCGTCAGCGTCGACCTCGGCACGGACTCCGTGCGGGTGTGCACCCTGACGGACGGCGCGCTCGACATACACCGCGAGGTCGCCCTGCGCCCCGGCTCGGGCCCCCGCCACCTGGCCTTCCATCCCGACGGGACCCGTGCCTACGTCCTCAACGAGCTCACCCCGACCCTCGTCACCTGCCGCTGGGACGCCGAGGAGGGCTCCCTGAAGCCCCTGAGCGAGATCCCGGTGCTGGCGGGCGCCCCGGAGGGCGACGCCTACCCGTCGGGCGTCGTCACGTCCTCCGACGGCCGTTTCGTGTGGACCGCCACCCGGGGCGAGGACGTCCTGTCCACGTTCGCCGTCGAGGGCGACGACCTGCGGCTGGTCGGCACGGTCATCTGCGGCGGCCGCTGGCCCAGGGCCCTCACGGAGTCCGGCGGCTTCCTGTACGTGGCCAACGAGCGCTCCGGCGAGGTGACCTGGTTCGCCGTGGACCCGGCGACCGGACTGCCCAGGTACGAGGGCTCGGTCGAGGTCCCGGCCGCGTCCTGCGTGGTCTTCGACTGATCCGCCGCCTGCCACACCGAAGGGCCCGCTCCGACGGATGGAGCGGGCCCTTTCGGTGACACGGTCGCAGGGGGCGCGCTCAGCGCACCGGTGCGCCCTGCGCCTGCTGCGGGGCGATGCCCAGCGCGGTCGTGTACTTGGCGAGGACGAGCTTGCCGATCGCCGGGTAGGGACCGAGCGGCTCGGCGGCGGAGCAGCCGGCCTCCCTGGCCGCCTCCTCGATCACGGCGGGATCGATCTCCGGCCCTATCAGGTACGGCGCGAGCGCCAGCTGCTGTGAACCGGAGGACCGCAGCTGATCGGCGATGGACGCGATCGAGCCGTCCTGGTCGAGCGCCGCCGCCATCACCGGCACGGCGAGACGCGCGGCGAGCAGCATGCCGGTGATCCCGGCCGCCTGCACGGCCTCCTCGCCGCCCACCGCGCCCAGGATGATGCCGTCCGCGGCTGTCGTCACGGCGAACAGGCGAGCGCGGTCGGCACGGGCCAGCCCGGCCTCCGACAGACGTACATGCAGCGCCTCGGCGAGCAGCGGGTGCGGGCCCAGCACATCGGTGAGGTCGGCCGCGATCCGGCTGTCCATCACCGCCTGGCGGATCCGGCGCAGCAGCGCGCTGTCCGGACCGGCGAGCAGTGGCACCACGACGGCGACGGGGCCGTCGGGCTCCTTGACGTCCATCCCGGCGGCCTTAGCCTGCTCGTAACGGGCGGTGCGCTCCTCGGCGGCATGGGTCAGGACGGCCTGAAGCGTGGGGAACTCCGAGTCGTCCCCGTCGAGGTACCCGATCCGCGCGTCGAGGCCGGGGAGCTCGGAGCGGGCGATGCTCACGACCTCCTCGGCGAGGCTGCGCGTGGCGGCCGCGGGCGTGCCCGGAACCGCGAGGACGAGCGCGGGCGCGCCCTCGGGAGCCGCCAAAGGCTCGGGTCGGCGGTGCCGCCCGGGCTGGCGAGGTCGCGGCATTCGTACTGGCAGGCCGGACGCGGGCCCAGTGGGGGAGCTCATGGCGACGCATGTTACTGGCTTCCGGGGCTCCCCTGTTCGGGGAGGGTGCAGGTGAGCGGTATCCGTCCGGTTTTGTCTGATGAGTTACGTCCGCTTCAGCCCCTCTTTGGGGTCACGACGTACAACATCGACTCGTCCCTCGGAAGAGTGAGCGAGCCTCGCGCCAGTTCTGTGGCGATCTGTACGGATCCCTCCAGCGGCCCGCCCGCCGCCGTGACCCGCCGGGCGTGCGGCAGTCGCCGCCTCAACTCCTCCTCCAGCGGTACGACGAGGGCGGCACCCATCCTGAACAAGCCACCGGTGAGGCTGACATGTGCCTCGCCCTCTCCGGGACAGACCGCGGCCGCCGAGTCCGCCATGTGCCGGGCCGCCTCGCGCAGGATCCTCTCGGCGACCGGGTCGCTCCCGGCGCAGGCCGCCACTTGGGGCGCGAAGGAGGCGAGCACGGCGGGCCGGTCCGTACGCGGGTACAACCTGCCGGGCAGTTCCCGCACCGGTCCGAACGACTCCTCGGCCAGGGCCAGCAGCGCCGCCGAGCCCCCGGATCGCCCGTCGTGGGCCCGCAGCGCGGCCTCCAGCCCGGCCCGCCCGATCCACGCGCCGCCCCCGCAGTCGCCCAGCAGATGACCCCAGCCGTCCGCCCGGCGCCAGGACTCGAGGTCGGTGCCGATCGCGATGAGACCGGTACCGGCCGCGACGACCGCACCCGGGCGCGGACCGAGAGCGCCGGTGTAGGCCGTCACCGCGTCCGCGACGAGCGCGACGGTCCGGACCCCGAACTCCCTTTCCAGCGCGCCGGGAAGTTCGGCCCGCAGCGCATCCCCCAGGGTCGCGAGACCGGCCGCCCCGACGACGGCGGTGTCCAGTCCGGTCACCCCCGCCTCGGGCAGCAACGCCCTGACCATGGGCGTCAGTTGCTCCATCAGGTGCCCCGGGTCGATCCCGCGCGCACCCGTCCGCACGGGCTCCCGGGACTCCCGCGGGGCCGTGTGCCCCCGGCCGGGCGCGCCGACGACGACCCGCAGGCCGGAGCCGCCGGAGTCGACGGCGAGGAACCCTTTCCCCGTACCGGTCCCGTGAAGTGACAAGCTCCCCGCCTTCCCGGTGACCGATGCGTGGTCTGCTCGACCGGCTCCAAGATCTCGACGAGGAGGAAGAATAGCGCCGGGAGCGGCGCCCGTGTGCGAGGGCTTCTGTGTGTGCCGGGCCCCGGTGCCTGCCAGTAGAGTGACACGCCGTGGCACCACGACCCTTGCACGAACTCGTTGAAGCAGGCTGGGCGAAGGCTCTCGAGCCCGCGGCCGAACGCATCGCCGCCATGGGGGACTTCCTCCGGGCCGAGATAGCGGCGGGCCGGACCTACCTGCCGGCCGGGGCGAATGTCCTGCGGGCCTTCCAGCAGCCCTTCGACGACGTCCGCGTTCTGATCGTCGGTCAGGACCCCTACCCGACGCCGGGGATGGCGATCGGGTTGAGTTTCGCGGTCTCGCCCGAGGTGCGTTCCCTGCCGGGCAGCCTGGAGAACATCTTCCGGGAGATGCACTCCGACCTGGGGCTGCCCCGGCCGTCCAACGGCGATCTGACCCCGTGGGCCGAGCAGGGAGTGCTGCTGCTCAACAGGGCGTTGACGACGGCCCCGCGCAAGCCGGGCGCGCACCGCGGCCAGGGCTGGGAGGAGGTCACCGAGCAGGCCATCCGGGCGCTTGCCGCTCGGGGGAAGCCGCTGGTCTCGGTCCTGTGGGGGCGTGACGCGCGCAATCTGCGGCCGCTCCTGGGGGATCTTCCGGCCATTGAGTCCGCTCATCCCTCGCCGATGTCGGCGGACCGCGGATTCTTCGGCTCGCGTCCGTTCAGCCGGGCCAACGATCTGCTGCTGCGGCAGGGTGCCCAGCCGGTGGACTGGCGACTGCCGTAGGCCCCCTCCACCGCGCGGTGGAGGGGGCGTCGCGGTCACCGCGATTCAGGTCACCGTGAATCCGTCGAACGTGGCGATGCCCCGTCCGTCGGTCCAGCCGTTGGCCGCGGTCATGAAGACCCCGATGTCCTGTGCGGCGGCCGCGCCTGACGGCGTGGCCGTGCCCACCGTCGTCCAGTTGACGCCGTCCGTGCTCGCCTCACCGGTGTATGAGGCGCCGGACCGGGTCAGCCGCAGCCGCACCGGCGCGGTGAAGGAGCCCGACAGTTCGATCGAGTCGAAACGGCCGTCTCCGTCCGCGTCCCAACTCAGCGCGCAGCCGTTGGACGGTGTGATCGCCAGGTTCACATAGCCCGCGGACCCCTGGGTGCCCAGGTCGTTGCGGACGATGAGGCCCGCTCGTGCCCAGCCCCCGGACGCGTCCTGGGACGTGACCGTGACCTGGGCCACCGTTCCGTCCTTGTACCCGCCCGCCCGGTACGCCGCCCCGAACTCGTTGGTGCCGCCCCACAGGTCGGCCCCCGCGCCCTCGATGGCGATCTCGTCGCCGGCCTGGCCGAACACCGCGTCGTTGTAGGAGACCGTGCGGTACGGGTCACCGACCCCGGCCGCGGCCATCAGCCGTACCGGCGCCACCACCTTTCCGCCACCCGCGTACACCGCCGCCGCGACGACCGTGCCGACCAGTTCCGTGGGCGCACCCGCCAACGAGACCTCGAAGCGGGCGACCAACGTTTCGCCGGATGCCACCGACGCCTTGCTCACCGGATCGAGCGGCTTCACCGCCATGCCCTCGGGGGCGGTGACGGAAAGGGTCACGCCGCGTGCCGCCGTGAAGCCGTTCCTGTTGGTGAAGGTGACCGTCACCGTCGCGGGCGTGCCCTCGGCCACCGCTCCCCGGTCGACACCCGCCGTGAGGGCCGCCTGGTAGGGAGTGCCGGCGAGCAGGTCGCGCACGCTGCGGGCCAGGGCGTAGGGGGAGCCGTGGGGATCGGTCGGGTACGTCTCGTGGGCGTGCGCCCAGCGGTCCTCCAGGGCGAACCAGTCGATCGTCGCCGGGTCCTTTCCCGTGGCGAGCGCGTTGAAATACGTCTGCCAGCGGGTGCGGTACAGGCCGCCGACCAGTCCGGACCACTCCCGGTTCGCGTAGTCGTGCAGGCCCTCCTCGCTGCTTTCGCGTCCGCCCCAGGTGGTGATGAGGGAGCGGACGTCGTACTCGAGGCGGTCCTTCTCGGCCCGGTCGGCGCCCCAGGAGCGCGCGTCGGCGAGCCACCGCCCGAGCAGATGCGGGCCGGAGGTCGCCAGCAGGTCGTCGAGGAGGTCCATCCAGCTCAGCCAGGTCTTGGTCAGCTTGCCGAACAGGGCCTTGTCCCCGGCATCGTGGGCGGCCTTGATCTGCGGCAGCAGGACCCGGCTGCGGTTGGACAGGACCTGCCGGGCCACGTCGACGACGTCGTACCGGTAGGCCGAGCTGTCCCTCAACTCCGCTCGTACCGCGAGGAGTTCGGTGAGCGCGGCGTCGAACGCCGTGGTGTCGTAGCGGTCCTTCTCCGGCCCCCAGGCGGCGGCCTTGTTCGCCGTCAGGCTCGGACGGGCGCCGAACAGGCCGTCGGGTGCCTCGCTCCAGGAGTCCGCGCGGGACATGTTGTACGCGGTGTCGCGGATCGTCTGCCAGGCCGCCGCCGCATGCCGGTCGGGGCCGCCGTAGCGGGAGAGCGCGTACGCGGCGAACCAGTCGTCCAGGTCCACGGTGCCGGGCGTCCAGGCCAGGTCGGTGAGGAGGGCGAGCGCGGGCGCGTTGTTGTCCGCCCCCTCGGGCATCGCCGCGATACCGGCGAGCGCACTGCCCTTCTTGTCACGCCACTTGGGGTACTGATCCACCCAGTCCGGGGCGTTGGCGCCGATCGGGGTGTGGCCGCCGAAGTTCCAGATGCTGCCGAAGGCGTACGGGGTGCCGCCCCAGTCGCTCTCCCGGTCCGTGACGGTGGTGTAGCGGTCCGACAGGCCGTCCACGATCAGCATCCGGCTCTTGTCGACGCCGTCGAGCAGTTCCTTGGCCGGGTTGTTCTGCCAGCCGAGGATCGCCCAGACGGCCCCCGGGTGGGCTTTCTGCAGGGCCACCTCGACGGCCTTGGCAGCCTCGCCCACCGGCACGTCACCGGCGTTGCCGCCCTCGTGCAGCAGGTCCATCTTGTACATCGTGCTCCCGCCGAACCGCTCCTTCTGGGCACGGTAGAAAGCGGCGGCCACGTCCTCGAAGGCCGTGGTGCGCGGGTCGAGCCAGTCGGGGCGTTTGAAGGCGCCCCAGGTGCCCTGCGCCACCACCGCCGCGTCGCCGCCGTGCCTGGCGGGGAAGTCGTCCGGGACGCTGCCGTAGTAGCCCGGCAGGACCGGCGTCATGCCCAGGTCACGTACCCGGTCGATGATCTTCTCGGCGAGCACGGCACGCTTCTCGATGAGCTGCCGGGAGACGGGCCCGCCGAAGCCCGACATGTTCTGCAGCAGCCACCAGGGCTGGCGGGCGGGGGCCGGGATCCAGGCGCGCATCTCGGCGTCGCTGTAGCCGAACTGACGGAACGTGTCGTAGTAGACGGCGTCGCCGCCCATGTAGACGAGGACCCGGTTGACCCCATGTACGGCCAGCACGTCCAGCTCGTACTGCCAGGCGTCCCAGTCGCGGTAGGCGCCGGTGTAGCCCTCGTTGGTGTCGTTGAAGGCGAAGCGGTGCGGCACGTTGGCCGTTCCCGTGATCTCCGCGGCGGGCGCGGGGAGGGTGCGCGGCAGGTTCAACTGCTCGCCGGTCCAGGAGACGGAGGCGTGCGCGGTCCGCCGCAGGTAGGTGTGGAGGCCCGCTAGCAGTACGGCGGGGCTGGTGCCCTCCACCGTGATCTGCCCTGCCCGGCCGGTGACCCGGAAGCGGTCGGTGCCGTCGGCGACGGCCCGCAGCGTGAGCTGCCGGTAGTGGTCGGGAAGCAGCCGCTTCACAGCGGCCGCGGCGGGCGCGGTGTCGAAGAGGGCTCCGCCCGCCGCGTACGCGCCCTGCGGGAAGGGCAGCAACGCGGCACCGCCCAGCACCACCGCGCCCGTGAGGATCCGTCTGCGGGTGACGCCTGGGAGGTCGATGTCGCCTCGGTTGTCGTGCATGAACGTCCTTCCGGCCGAGCTCAGTTGATCGTCGTGATCGTCATGGCGAAGATGTGCAGGGCGGCGGCGCCCGCCTGGATGCCGTCGCTGACCTTGGGCAGGACCACGGAACGCAGTTCCTTCCCAGCTGTCAGATCGACCCCGAAGGTGAACAGGCTGACGGGGTTGTCGTCACGGCCGGAGCTGATGTGGCGGTAGGGCAACACCACCGCGGCGGAGGAGTTCGCGCCGTACCAGTCGGGGACGTCGACCGAGAACGCCTGCTCGGTGCCGTCGGCGTAGACGACCTTGCCGTCACCCTTGCCGTCGCCCCAGGTGCTGGTGCCGAGGAAGGACAACCGGGAACCGGAGCCGGACAGCAGCACCGTCTGGCCGGAGGAGACGACGTTGTCCTGGCTGCCAGGCCGGGTGTCCGGCCAGGTGAAGGGCACCCCTCCGTAGGTGACCGTGGCACCCGGGGTCAGTCCCACCGACGCCAGCGCATCGGCGGACAGGCTGGAGTTCGAGCCGTCGATGTTCGCGGCGGTGAGGTCGTCGGCGGAGGAGATCCCTGCGTTGTCGAACGCCTTGGACAGCGAGCGGTACGGCAGCAGGACGGGGGTGGTGGCACGGGTGCAGTCGGAGCCGTGGCGGTGCACGTCGAAGAGGGCGTGCGCGGTGAACACGACCCGGCCCTCCGCGTCGTCGGCAAGCCGGGTCCGCCAGGTGCGGGTCACCGACCGTCCGGGGGCGAGGTCGCCCAGGCCGTCCTGTTCGGCGGAGTCGTCCACGGCGAGATAGAGCACGGTGCCGCGCAGCGCGATCGTGGTGGAGTTGGTGAGGGTGGCCGTCAGGGTCACGGTCTTGCCGGCCTCGGGTGCGGCCGGGGTCACGATGAGCGAGACGGGCGGCGAGAGGAAGTCCTCCTCGGGACGGTAGGCGATCACGACGCCTCCACGGTGAAGTGGTCGAACACGGCCTGGACCGTCGTGCCGGGGTAGTTGAGGTTCACGGCGCTCGCCACCACGCCCGCGTCCAGGGCGCCGCTCGCGGAGGGCACGGTCGCGCTCGCGATCTCGTTCCAGGAGAGGCCGTTGTTGATACTGGTGTACGCGGTGTAGGCGGTGCCGGAGCGGACCAGGCGCAGCAGGGCGGGGTGGGTGGAAACGCCGCCGCCTGCCCAGGTGTCGAGGTGGCCGTTGCCGTCGCTGTCGGTCATGAACTCCACGCCGTACGACTTCGACATGGTGAGCACGGCGTAGCCGCCCTTCTCCGGGGCGGTGAGGTCGTTGGCGACGGCGATCCCGTACTTGGCGGTGGGGTTGTCGCTGCCGGTGAGGCTGACCGTCTCGACCTGCACCACGCTCGACTCGGCGGCGGATCCGGGAAGGAGGATGCCCCCCTTCTCGTCGGTGCCGCCGGAGAAGTCGCGGCCGCCCGCCCAGATCACCAATTGGCTGCCGTACTGGCCGAACTTGACGTCGTCGGTGGTGGCGAACGTCCGGTACGGGTCCCGGACCTCATTGGGCTCGTAGGGCACCGTGAACGTCTTCACGGACCGCGCGCAGTCGCTGCTGTTGTCGTCGACGTCGAAGACCAGGTGCGCGGTGAACGACACGTCCCCGGCCACGTCGGCCGGCATCGCCGTCTCCCAGCGCCGGGTTGTCTTCGCGCCGCGCCCCAGGTCGCCGAGCGGGATGGTCTTCGCCGCCGTGGTGGCGCCGGGGTTGATCAGATGGAGCACGGCGTTGCGGAGCGGGAAGGGGCAGTCGTTGGTGAGGACCGCGGTGGCGGTGACCGTGTCACCACCGGCCGGCTCGGCCGGCTGCGTGGTGACGGTGAGGGTGGGGCCCAGGGTGTCGAACTGGGTACCGTTGCTGATTCCCATGCCGCTCACCGGGCCCAGTCGACGGTGAAGACATTGGCGATGTCGCTGGGCACGGAGGACGGGACGGTGATGTTGATCTTTCCGTCACGGCGGGTCCACCGCAGACTCCCGCTCGTGCCGAGCAGCCGGACCCGGGACATGGCGCTGATGGGGATGTCGCCGGGTACCGAGAGGGTGCCGCTGGGCTTGCCCAGCACGATGATGTTGAACTTGCCGGGTGAGACGGTGTAGCGGATGCCGAGCGGCGTGCCCTCCTCTTCCGCCCGCACCCAGGGCGTCGACCCGTAGATCGCGGGGCCGTTGACGTTCAGCCAGGCGCCGATGTCCTTCAGCCGCTCCTGCATGATCTCGGGGATCGTGCCGTCCGGCTTGGGGCCGATGTTGAGCAGCAGGTTGCCGTTCTTGCTGACCACGTCGGCGAGCAACTGGATCAGGAACTCGGAGGTCTTGTAGTCCTCGTCCGGCTCGTGCTTGTTGTAGCCCCAGGAGTAGCCGATGGTCATGCAGCACTCCCACTTCTGGGGGTCCATCGTGGGGTTGGTGCGCTGCTCGTACGTCGCGAAGTCGAAGTGGGTGTCGAACCGGTCGTTGATCACGACACCCTTGGGGTACTTACGGTTCTTGGCTTGGTTGTAGTAGTGGGCCATGGGTTCTTCGCTGCGCCACGGCGGGTTGCCGGTGGGCCGGAACCACTGTCCGTCGGCCCAGAGCAGCTCCGGGTCGTAGCGGTCGATGATCTCGTACAGCTGCTTGAGCTCGTAGTCGCCGACGTAGTCCTGGACCGGCTTGTAGCCGGTCATCGGGATCTCCTGGTCGGTGTAGAAGTTGCGCATCGGCCGGCCGATCGCCGGGTTGAAGAACTCGCCGAGCGAGTAGTACAGCCCGGGCCGCACGGTGCCACGTTTGCGGGCCGCGGTCATCAACTCGCCGACCAGGTCACGCTTCGGGCCGTACGCCACGGAGTGACGGTCCGTCACCTGACTTGGGTAGAGGGCGAATCCGTCGTGGTGCTTGCTGGTCAGCGCGAAGTACTCGGCGCCCGCCTGCTCGAACAGCTTCACCCAGGCGTCGGGGTCGTACTTCTCGGCCTTGAACTGGGGGATGAGGTCGTCGTAGCTGACGTTCTCGCCGTAGGTGTCGCGGTGGTACTTCCACTCGGCGGTGTCCTTGGTGCTCTGGTACCACAGGTACCACTCGGAGGCGCTTCTCGGTGTCGCGCCGCCGATCACCGAGTAGATGCCCCAGTGGACGAAGATGCCGAACTTGGCGTCCTTGTACCAGCGCGGCACCGGGTGGGTGTCGAGGGATGCCTTGGTGGCCTGGTAGTCGGGAATGCCCGGGGCCCCGGACGTGGCCCCTTGCGCGAGCGCCTGGGCGGTGCCGGGCGGGGCGAGCAGCACCGCGCCGCCGAGGGCGGCCGCGGTGGTCATGAAGTGTCTGCGGTCGACTGCCATGAATGTGCCTCTCAGGCGTGCGTGGAGAAGGAGTCGAAGAGTGCTGTCGTGATCTGGCCGGGGTAGTTGAGGTTGACCGCGCTCGCGACCAGACCGGCGTCGCCAGTACCGCTCGCGGAGGGAACGGTCGCGGTGGCGACCTGCTGCCAGGCGGTGCCGTCGGAGCTGGCGTACGCGGTGTAGGCGGTGCCGTCGCGGACGAGCTTCAGCCAGGCGGGGTGGTACGAACTGCCGCCCCCTGCCCAGGTGTCGAGCTTTCCGTCGCCGTCGCTGTCGGTCAGGAACTCCAGGCCGTACTGCGCGGACATGGTGAGCAGCGCGTAGCCGCCGGCCTCGGGCTTGGTGAGGTCATTGGCCACGGCGATGCCCGCCTTGGCGGACGGGCCGCTGCCGGTCTGACCGACGACCCGGGCGGTCACCGTGCCGGACGGCGGCGCCGCGTCGGCGAGGTAGACCGCCGCCTTCTCGTCCTTCCAGCCGGACAGGTCCTGGCCGCCCGCCCAGATGGCGAACTGGTCGCCGTTCTGCGCGTATTGGGCCTCTTCGGTGGTGGTGGCGGTCGTCTGATACGGCGCCCGGACCTCGGACGGAGCGGGGGTCACCGTCGCGTCCACGCTGTCGGAGTCGCGCCGGGTACGGCCGTCCTGGACGAAGGAGGTGCGTACGCCGATCTCGTGAGTGCCCCAGGTGGTGTCGGCCGCGGGGGTCACCGTCCAGGTGACGGTGGCGCTCTCGCCCGGAGCGAGGGAGCGGGTCCGCGTGCTGTCGGCCGGTTCGGCGGACCAGCCGTCGGGGAGATCGAGGCGGGTGCTGACCTGAGTCACCGCCCTGGGACCGGTGTTGGTGACGGTCGACGTGATCTCTGTGCCGTCGCCACCGGCTTGCAGGGTCGGCCGGTACGGCGTGAGCCGGACGCGAGCCGAGGGGCAGTCCCGGGCCACCCGCAGTCCGGCGAGGTCGACCGCGTCGGCAAAGGCCTTCATCCCGACGTCGTTGGGGTGCAGATGGTCACCGGAGTCGAAGGCGGCGCCGTAGCGGGTGGGGTCGTCCGGGTCCCGTACGGCCTTGTCGAAGTCGGCGTAGCCGTCGAAGACGCCGCCGTCGCGTACGAACGTGTTGACCTTCTGCCGGTCGGCCTCCTTGGCCTCGGTCCACCAGTCGCCCCAGCCGCGATACGGCACGACCGTCGCGCCGATCACGCGCAGCCCGCGTTCGTGGGCGCGGCGCACGATCTCCTTCATGCCGTCGATCACCTGATCACCGGTGGCGCCGCCCCAGCTGAGGTCGTTGACACCCTCGAACAGGATCACCGTCCGGGCGCCCGGCTGCGACAGCACATCGCGCTCCAGCCGGTCCAGCGCCGACGGGTTGCCGTCGACACCGGCCGTGATCCGGTTGCCGCTGATGCCCTCGTTCAGCACCCCGGCGGTGGTCGAGCAGGCCGACAGCCGGCCCGCCAGGTAGTCGGGCCAGCGCCGGTTGGCGTTCGAAGTCGAGGCCGCGCCGTCGGTGATGGAGTCGCCGAGCGCGACCACGGAGCCGGCCGCGTTTCCGCCCTGTACGTCGACGCCGGTGAGGAACGGGAAGGTGGAGTCGGTCTTGGTGAAGGCGTCCCCGTCGGCGTCCGAGGCGTGGTCGCCGCCTCCGTCGGGCGTCCAGTAGACGGTCTGGAGGCCCATCCAGTGCTGGCTGATGTGGGTGAGCCGGCCGGGGAAGTACAGACTGACGACCAGGTCGCTGCGGGCGGGCACGGTGAGCTGGACCTGATCGCTGGCCGCCTGCTCGCCGGCCGCGATCGTCACCCCGCTCTTCCCGCCGAACCGCAGCTTCTGCGGCTTCGCGACGGCCGAACCGCCATCACGAAGTCCGACCGTCGCGTGTCCGATCGTCACCGGCTCGGTGGTGAAGTCGTTGGTCAGGCGGATGCGCACGCTCGACCCACCCGCACTCACCCGTACCGGGATCCGGACCGTCACCTCGGAGGTGCCCGGGTCGTACGCGGCGTGCTGGGCGGTCGCCCACGTCCCCGTCCAACCCGGCTGTACGGTCTCGGCAGCGGCCGGCGCCACCGGAAGCAGGGCTGCCACGGTGGCAGTCAACGCCGTGGCCAGGACCGCGAATCTTCGGTGCCCCCGCAGGTGTTCAAGCCGTCTGGACACGGTCCCTCCTCAGGAACAGCCGCGGCCGAGGCCGAGCGACGTCAGGTCGATGGAGTCGGCGAATGCCTTCATGCCGGCGTCATTGGGATGCAGATGGTCACCGGAGTCGTAGGCCGCGCCCAGCCGCTGCGGATCCGCCGGATCCCGGACCGCCCGGTCGAAGTCGGCGTAGTCGTCGAAGACCTTGCCGGAGCCCCGGACGAACGCGTTGACCTGCTGTCGCCGCGCCTCCGTCTCCTCGCTCCAGCCGCCCCAGGTGAAGTCCTTGTACGGGGTGATCGTGGCGCCCACGACCCGCATCCCGCGCTGGTGCGCCCGGTCGGCGATCTCCGTCATCCCGGCGATGATCCGCTCGGCACTCGCCCCGCCGAGATCGTTGATCCCCTCGAAGAGGATCAGGGTCCTGGCGCCCGGCTGGGAGAGCACGTCCCGTTCGAGCCGGTCGAGCGCCGAGGGGTTGGTCTCGGTCCCGGCGGTGATCCGGTTGCTGGTGATGCCCGCGTTGAGCACTCCGGCGCCGGGCAGGCAGGCGTTGAGGCGGGCCGACAGCAGATCGGGCCAGCGCTGGTTCGTGTCGGCCGTCGAGTAGGACCCGTCGGTGATCGAGTCGCCGAGCGCCACCACCGCCCCGGTCCTCGGCGCGGTCACGTCGACGCCGCTGAGGAACGGCCAGCTTGTGGTGGTCCAGGTGTAGGCGTCGCCGGAGGTGTCGGCGGCGTGGTCGCCCGCCCCGTAGTCGGTCCAGTACACGGTCTGTTGCGCCCACCAGTGATCGGTGATGTGTGTGACCTGGCCGGGCAGATGGAGACTGACGACCAGGTCGGTCAGGGCCGGCACGGCGAGTCCGACCGGATCGCTCACAGCCTGGCCGCCCGCCGGGATGGTGACCCCGCGCTTCCCGCCGAACCGCAGGTCGTACGGGCGCGCCACGGCGGAGCCGCCGTCGCGCAGGCCCACCGTTGCGTGCCCGATCGTCACCGGGTCGGTGGCGTAGGCGTTGGTCAGCCGGATGCGCACGGACGAGCCGCCGACGCTGGTGTGCACCGGCATCCGTACCGTCACCTCGGACATCCCCGAGACCGTGTAGTGCTCACTGGCCGCCGTCGCCCAGGTCCCCGTCCAGCCGCGCCCGTCGCCTTGCTGACCGGCCTCGGCGGGTGCCACCGTCCCGGCCACGACGGCCGAGACCGCCAGGAGCAACGCCGCGAGCCTGCCGCGTATCCCATGCATCTGACGCCCCTTACTGTTCCGCTTGCTGTTCCGCGCCGGTGCGCGCAAGCGCCTGGTACGCCTTGGTGGCGCCCTCGGCCCTGAGGTTCACGAACGCTGGGGTGACGCCGAGCGGCGCCGCGTATCCCCTGAGCGTCACGGGGCCGCGGACGACCTTGCCGTTGGTGACGTCACGCCACGTTCCGGTGGGCAGGAAGACGTCCCGGGTGGTGCCTTCGTCGAGCTTCGGTGCGGCCAGCACGGCCGGGCCGAGCATCCACTCGTCGGCGACCGTGTAACTCGCCTCGTCCTTCGGGAAGTCGAAGAACAGCGGCCGCATGATCGGATCGCCGGTCTTCAGGGTGCTCTGCACCTGGTCCCAGATGTAGGGGGCGAGCTTCTCGTGTGTCTTGATCGCCTGCCGGTAGAGGTCGACCGTCTCGCGGTCGTAACCGACCCACTCGCCGGTCGTCGCGTCCCGTACGCCGGTGGGGGAGGTGGAGGCGTACATCAGGGGCATCAGGGAGGCCGCCTGTGCCCAGCGGGCCAGTACCTGCTTGGTGGGTGGCGGGTAGCTGAGCGAGCCGCCGATCATGTCGGTCTCCACGAACGGGTAACCGATCGTGGAGACCGCCAGGTTGGCCGAGACCGCGGCGCGCAGCCCCGCGAAGGTGGTCGGCTTGTCGGCCGTGCGGGTGGCGAAGCCCTTGGCCTGCGCGGCGTTCCACGCGACCCGCAACCCCGCCCCCTGCTGGTCGAACTGGTCGGCCAGCTCGGTGCCGTACTTCACGTAGTCGGCGCGGGTGGCCCCCGGGTAGGGGGCGCACCGGTCGTCGAAGAAGGCGGTGTCGAACTTGAAGCCCGCCACCCCCAACTCGCTTGTCTGGGCCCTGAGATCGTCGGTGTACCACTGCCGGGCGGCCGGGTTTGCCAGGTCGATCAGCCCGGTCTGGCGGCCGTTCCACCAGGTGAACAGGCACGGCTTGGACGGGTCGGACGGGTCCTTCAGCAGATAGCCGTTGTCGACGGCTTCGGAGAAGTTGGCGGCGGTCTCGGGCATGTACAGGCCCGTCCACATGCCGAGGTCGAAGCCGAGGCGGCCGAGTTTCCTGGACAGCGCGGGCAGATCGGGGAAGCGTTCGCCGAAGTCCGCGGCGATCACGCTCTCCTCGATCTGCACCGCGTGCCCGCCGAGCCCGGCGCCGGCCAGCGCACGGGCCCAGGCGAGGACGTTCTCCTGGGTCTGCTCACCGTAGAGCTGCGCCCAGGAGTTCCAGAGCGGGGTGGCGTACTGCTCGTAGGGGGTGTCGGAGCGTTCGGGCTTGCCGACCAGCGCGATGTGGTCCCGGTACACCTCGGCGGGGGTGTCCTCCACGAACACCGTGGAGGCGGCGGGTCGGTCTCCGGTGACGGTGAACTCGCCGAGCCCGTTGCCGCCGGAGTTGATCCGCACGTCCATCGGGTCGCTGGTGTCCGCCCACAGTCCGGTGGCGCTGGAGGTGTACCAGAAGGGGGAGACCACCTGGTACGACGCCGGGCTGAACCCGGTGTCCACCACCTGCCCGGAGTCCAGCGGCCACGGCTGGACCGTCTGGTCGCTGTTCTCGCCGTGCCCGTACCAGTGCCCGGCGCTGCTCAGGTCGTACGCCGTGCTGAGCGCGTCGGCCCGGGCGCCCGACAGGGTCCAGTTCACGTCGTACCGGTCGGAGCGCAGGGTGATCCGCAGATCTACGGTGACGCCCGGCAGGTCGGTGGCGGCGGTGACGCGCAAGGTGTTGCCGTCACGGGTGCTGCCGGTGACCTCCCGGACGATGTGCCAGTCGGCGCCGATCCGGAACCGGAACGCCGCGGGCGCGGTGGCCAGAACGGTCCGGCCCGCCCGTACGGTGGTGACGGTCAACCGCTCCGTGGCGACGCGCAGTTCGTAGGCGGGTGTCGTGACGGTGACCGGCCCGGAGCCGGCGGCAGCCGGCGCCGTACCGAGCAGCGGGGCGGCCAGGGTCAGCGCCGCCGCGCCGCAGCGGACGGTTCGTTTCACCGTAGGCGACATCAAGCACCGCCGCCGCATGTCAGCTTGGCGTCGGCCCAGTCGGCGTGGTCGAGGGCGTTGCCGTCCCCTGCGTCCGAGACGACGAGTTCGAGCCGCCGCGCGCCTGCCACGTCGACGTCGATGTTCTTCGTCGCGGTGTCCCGGTCGACGGTGCCGCTCTCGTAGACGGGCGTTCCGTCGGCGAGGACGGTGTAGGTGACGGTGGCCGGGCCGTCGGACCGGCCGTAGGTCTCCTGGTCGAGGCCGAGCGAGGCGTGGAAGGTGGTGCAGGTGCCGCCGAGCCACACCTGGACGCTGCTGGCGGCGTGGGTGCCGAGGCCCTGCTGGTAGACGGTGTCGTGAAGCGTGAGCGGCAGGCCGTCGCCCTCGGCGTTCTCACCGACGGACTGGTCGCGTTCGACCGGGCCCCAGCCGTTGCTGCTGGAGGCGAACGGCAGATCGCTGACGTAGTGTTCGCCGGCCGTGAGTGGCGGTGGCTGCGCCGCCATCACCTGTTCCCCGGTCACCGAACCGGGCTTGCCGCCCCGGGTGAAGTCGGCGGTGGCGCGGAGAATCGCGACGGTGGCGGTCTTCTGGTCGGCGGGTACGGTGACGGTCCACTGGGCCTTCGCCGAGGCACCCGGTTCGAGAGTGCCGAGTTCCACCGGGTCGCCCGGGGTCGCGGTCCAGCCCTCCGGCAGCTTCGGGCTCAGGGTGAGACCGTTGAGCGTCTTGCCGTTGCCCGGTACGGAGGCCGTCGCCGTGACCTGGTAGCTGTTGCCCGGCTCGACGGTGTCGGGGGCGTCGACGGTCACCCGCGCCGGGGTGGCCGGGTCGGCGTAGGTGGCGGCGTCGTAGGCCGGGGCGGCCACATCGGCGACCCGCAGCGAGGACGTGACATTCCCGAGCGTGGTGAGGCCGACCTTTCCGAGGCCGCCGCTCTTCGCGTCCTCGCTCCACGAGGCGATGGCGATGGTGTTCTTGCCGTCGCCACGCAGGATGCCGTTGGGGATGGGGAAGGTGTGCTGGGGGCCGGTGTCGTTGACGTAGTTGCCCATCAGCCAGCCGTTGACATAGATGAGGGCGCGGTAGTTGCGGTCGGGGTTGTCGGTGATCGTGACGCCGACGGAGACGTCCTGGCCCTTGGGCAGCTGGGGGTTGAAGGTGGTGCGGTACCAGGCGATACCGGGAGCGGTGTCACTCGTCGGCAGCGTGGCCGCGTCCCACGACCCGTCAGGGAATCCGGGCAGGGTCCAGCCCGAACGCTCCCCGTACAGACCGCCGTTGTTCATGTGCCCGCGCACCGGGTCGAGGGGCTTCTCGCCGCCCCGTGCACCTTGGATACGCCAGGTGATTTGCGCGTCGGACCCGGCCAAATACGCCGTGGTCAGGCCGCGCGGCTGCTTGTGGTCGTCGCTGTTCCAGGTGAAGTCCTCGTTGTGGCCCATGGTGCCGACCAGGACGGAGACCACGTTCTCCTTGCCCTTGTGCAGCAGGCCGTCGGCGATGGGGAAGGTCTTGCGGCCGGTCTGACTCGTCCCGGCGAACTTCCCGTTGATCCACACCGAGTACGCGCCCACCGCCGCCGAGCCGGTGTCCGGGTTGGTGGCGTAGGCGGTCAGGGACAGGGACTTCTCGGTGCCGGTGGCCTTGAAGCGGCCCCGGTACCAGACGTAGCCGTAGTGGTAGCCGTACTCGTCCTGGTAGAGCACCGGCAGAGTCCCGGGCTTGGTCGGGTTGTCGGTCGTCAGCTTGTCGGCGTAGGTCCAGGACGAGTCGTCGAAGCCGGGGGCGGCCTCAGGTGTTTCGGCGGACGTCTTCCAGCCGGTCAGCTCGGGGAGCTTGACGTCCTTGGGGCCGGGCACGGTGCCCAGCAGGCTGCCGGAGGAGGTCGGTTTCACGCTCAGGGGTGCGCCGTTCCAGGTGACGTTCCGTACGCCGGACGGGGCGAACACCTCCAGCGGGCCCGTCTTCTTCGCGTCGCCGGTGAGGGCGAGCGTCGTACCCAGGCCGGTGACGGACGCCGTGCGGACCAGTTCGGTGCCGCGTTCCAGGACCGGACCGGCTGCCGTGTCCTGCCGCCAGAAGCCGGCGGCCTGGTCGTCGGTGCCGATGAGCAGCAGCAGGTCGGGGCGGCCGGCGCTCTGGACGAGGACTCGGGTGAGTCCGGAGTGGGTGTAGTCCAGCTTCAGATCGCCGCGCTCGGCGTCCCAGGTCGCGTCCGCCTTGCCGTCCAGCACGGTGACCTTGGGCTTGGCGGAGTAACGGAGCATCGTCTGTCCGGGATCGCCCTCACCGCCGTACAGCACGGCTTGTGTACGGCCACCGGTCTTCGCGCTGGTCAGCAGCTCGCTGGTGGAGTAGACGAGCCGCTGGCCGCCACCGAGGTCGTGGCCGGCGACGAGGATCTTGCCGGTCTTGCCGTTGAGCCGTGCGGTGACCGGATAGGTGCCGTCCGGGGTCTTCCAGTCGAAGGTGGTGGTGGCGTCGGCGTCGGCCATCGGGTCGCTGTGCCGGAGGTAGAGGAACTGGGTCTTGGTGTCCGGGTTGGCACGCGCCTCGATGTGCACGGCGTCGTTGGACGAGGCGGGGGCGTCGGCCGGATCGGTGGCCGTGAGCGGGGCGGTGGTGGTGTAGAAGAGGCCCTGCCGCTTCATCTCGTCGTAGTCGGCGCCGGTCTGGCGCGGCTCGCTGATCGGTGCGCCGTAGTCGTACGAGGTGTAGACCTGGCGCGGGTCGGCGAGCCAGCCCCAGTTGGTGCCGCCGTAGGTCATGTACAGGTTCTCGATCGTCGTGCCCTGCATGACCTCGTGCTTGTTGACGATCTTCTGGTAGGCGGGGCCCATCTTCTCGGGGCACTTCTCGTAGCCGGTGTCGCCCCAGGTCTGGAACCAGCCGGTGCCCGCCTCGAAGATCGACAGCGGGGCGTCGTCCTGCTGCCGCTCGAGGGCGGGCAGCCACCACTCGCCCTTGCAGAAGGAGTTGTACTGGTCCAGCTCGCCGACGAAGTCCAGGCCCTCGCCACCCGCGTACTGCGGCATCGGCTCGTTGCCGACGAGGGGCACGGTGATGCCGTCGGCCCGTACCTGCTTGGAGAGATCGACGATGTAGTCGCGGCCTTCGGGGTCGTACAACTCGTTCTCGACCTGGTAGAGCAGCACCGGTCCGGTGCCGTTCGTGACCTGGTGGCGGGCGAGGATCTTGTCGATCTGCTTGAGCCACTCGCGGGCGGCGTCGAGGTACTCGGGGTCGCTGGAGCGGGCCTGTCCCTTCTGCGTCATCAGCCAGCCGGGGAACCCTCCGCCGTCCGTCTCGGCGTTGATGTACGGGCCGGGCCGGGCGATGACATAGAGCCCGGCCTCCTCGGCCATGTCGAGGAGCTTGTCGACGTCACGGATCCCGGTGAAGTCGTAACGGCCCTTCGCGGGGGAGTGGTAGCCCCAGTCGAAGTAGATCGAGACGGCGTTCATGCCGCTCGCCTTGATCTTCTGGAGCACGTCACGCCACAGGTCGGGGCTGGGGAGCCGCCAGTAGTGGAACTCCCCGGACCAGACGAAGAGCCGCTTGCCGTCGACCTTGACGGAGTACTTGTCGTAACTGACGGTGTGGGGCGTGGGCTTGGCTGCCGCGGCCTCAGCCGGGACCGTGGCGTGTGCGGGCACCGCGGCGGCGAGGACCGCGAGCAGTACGGAAGCCAGCGCCGCGGACAGCAGGGCTCTCAGCCGTCCGACTCGGGCGAGGTTCACGAGGAGCCTCCCGCGCAGGTCAGCTTGGCGTCGGCCCAGTCGGAATGGTCCGAGGAGACATCGCCGGCACCGTCGACCAACAGGTCCAGCCAACGGGCGTCGGTCACATCCACGTCGATGTCGGTGCCTCCGTCGGAGCCCCGCACGACCGGGGTTGTGATGAGAGAGCGGCCGTCGGCGATCACCTGGAAGGTGACGCTGCCGCCGTCGCCGACCTCGTCGTCCACCCCGGCGGTCGCGGTGAAGCGGGTGCAGCCACCGCCTAGATAGACCCGGACCTGGCTGTTCGCGTGCACGCCGAGGCCCTTGGCGTACGTGGTGCCGCCGATGCTCAGGGGACGACCGTCACCCGCCGCGTCCTCCCCGTTGGAGGAGTCCTTCTCCACCGGACCCCAGCCGTTGACCGCCTTGACCAGGGTCAGGTCGCTCACATAGGCGTCGGCGGACAGCGCGGGCGGCGGCACCTGTACGGCGCGCACACCGGTGACGGTCCCCGGACGGCCGGGTTGGGTGAGCTTGGCGGTCGCGGACAGGACCGCGTAGTGGACCGGGTCACCCAGCGGGGTGACCGCGTAGTCCGCGGTCACGGTGCCGCCGGGCCGGACCTGGTCGAAACGGGTCGGGTCGTCGGTGGTCGCGGTCCAGCCGTCCGGGACCTTCAGCGCCAGCGCGACGTTCGAGGCCGTCGGCGCGTCCTTCGGCACGCTGAGGGTGACGGGGACCTTGGTCGCGGTGCCGGTGGCCAGGAACGGGTCGGCGTCGATGGTGACCCGGGCGCCCGCGGTCGGCATCGCGTAGGTCTTGGCGTCGTACGAGGGCGCCGAAACCGTACCGACCTTGATCCCGCCCGCCGAAGCGCCGAGGTCGACGAGCTTGGCCGAGCCGGGGCCCGCGCCGGCCTTGGTGGACCACACGGCCAGGGCGATGGTGTTGTCGCCCTGCTCACGCAGGAGGCCCTTGGGGATGACGAACCGGGTCTGGGGTCCGGTGTCCGGCAGATAGCGGCCGATCAGCCAGCCGTTGACGAAGATCTCGGCGCGATAGCCGGTGCTGCCGCCCGTGGGTTCGGCGAGGTCCAGCGCGAGCGCGTTGTCCTGGCCCTGCGGCAGGTCGAGCCGGGCGGAGGTGCGGTACCACCGCACGCCGGGCTCGGTCTTGGCTGCCTGCCCGGAGAGAGTGGTGCTCTTCCAGCTGCCGTCGGGGAAGCCCGGCAGCGACCAGCCGGCCCGCTCCCCGTAGAGCCCGCCGTTGTTGTACGGGCCCCGGGCGGTGTCGACCGGGTCCTCGCCGCCGCGGTTGCCCTGGATCTTCCAGGTGAGGGTGGAGGCCCCGCCGATCACCTCGGCACTGAGCAGCCCGCGCGGCTCCTTGGAGTAGTCGTGGCCCCATTCCTCGTTGTGGCCCGCGTTCTCCACGAGGACGGAGAGGACGTTGTCCCCGCCGTCCGAGGCGGCCTTCAGCGTGCCCGCCGGGATGTCGAAGCTGTGCGCGCCGTCACCGGAGCCGCCGAGGTAGCGGCCGTTGAGCCAGACCGCGTACTGGCCCGTGTTGCCGGTCTTGGCGTCGAGTGCGAGCGCGGTCGCGGCACCGGTGGTCTTGAACCGGCCGCGGTACCAGACGTTGCCGTGGTGAAAGCCGTACTCGTCCATCGCGAGGACCGGCAGCGACCCGGCCAGCGCCGCGTTGTTGGCGGTGAGGTGGTCGGCGGTGGTCCAGGTGGCGTCGTAGAAGCCGGGAGCGGACTCCGGCGCCTCCTCCTTGTACTTCCACGTCGTCAGCTTGGGCAGTCCGACCGGGAGCGGCGCCTGGGTGACGGCGACATCGCGGCCGTTCCAGGTCACCTTCTTGGCGTCCGCGATGACCTCGATCTTCGCGGCCTTGGTGGAGTCGCCGGTCAGTTTCAGGGTGCCGTCCGCCTGCTCGGCCGTACGGACGAGGGACGGACCGCGTACGAGGACCGGGCCCGCGGCGGTGTCCTGCCGCCACCAGTGAGCGGTCTCCGCGGTGTCGGCGATCAGCAGTTCCATGCCGTTCACCAGCACCCGGGCCAGGCCCTTGTGCGTGTAGTTCAGGCGGAGGTCACCACGTTCGGCGTCCCAGGTGGTGGTGACATCGCCGTCGAGGACCTTGACCTCGGGGCGCTCGGCGTACCGGAGCACGGTCTCGCCGGCCTCGCCCGCACGCCCGTACAGCAGCGCCACCTCCCGGTCGCCGATCTTGGCGTGCGTCATGATCTCCGAGGTGGAGTAGACGAGCCGCTGGTTCTCGCCCAAGTCGTAACCGGCGACGAGGAGTTTGGCGTCCCGGCCGTCGACCGTGATCGCTCCCTGCTGCGGTACACGCGGGTAGTCGCCGTCGGCGCCCTTCAGCGACAGGGTGGTCTCGTCCTTGTCCTTCACACGGGTGTCGGCGTGCCGAACGGTGAAGAACTGCGTGCCGTCGTCGGGGTTGACGCGCCGGTCGATGCGCAGGGCGTCGTCGGTCGGGGTCGGGGCCTCGGCCTTGTCGGTGCGCGCCAGCGGGGTCACCGAGTTGACCATGTAGCCCAGGCGCTTGAACTCCTGGTACTTGTCCGTCAGTTGGCGGGACTCGTTGATCGGCGCCCCGTAGTCGTACGACGTGTAGACCGCGTTGGGGTCGGCGAGCCAGCCCCAGTTGGTGCCGCCGTACGTCATGTAGAAGGACTGGCCGCTCACGCCGGCGGCGATGTTCATCTTGCTGAACACCCGGGTGAAGTCGGTGCCGGTGAGCTTCGCGCAGTCCTGGTATCCGGTGCCGCCCCAGGGGTCGAAGGCACCGCCCTGTGCCTCCGGGATGATCAGCGGGGACTCGGGCTTCCACTCGTTGACGTACGAATAGTCGGGCAGGTTCTTCCAGGTGTCGGGGTCCTTGCAGTCGAAGCCCTGCGGGTAGGCGTCGAAGCCGTAGATGTCCGGTGCACCCTTGCCGCTCACCCAGTTCTGGTTGGCGCCACCGTCGTTGACGAAGGTGGGCACATCGATGCCGTCCTCCTTCGCCCAGTCGATGAGGGTCTGCATGTAGTCGGCGTCGTGGCGACCGCCCTGGTACTCGTTCTCGATCTGGTACAGGATCACCGACCCGGTGCCACGGGTGAGTTGGTGGCGGGCGATGATCGGGTTGATCCGGCTCATCCACTCCCGGGCCGCCTTCATGTACTCCGGCTCGGAGGTACGGTTCACGCCGGCCTGCGTGGACCGCCAGGCGGGCATGCCGCCGCCGGAGACCTCCGCGTTGATGTACGGGCCCGGTCGGGCGATCACATACAGGCCCGCGCGCTCGGCCTCGTCGAGCAGCCGCTCCACGTCACGGGTGCCGGTGAAGTCGTAGGAGCCCGGCTTGGAGGAGTGGTAACCCCAGTCGAAATAGAGCGAGACCGCGTTGAATCCGCCCGCCTTGATCTTCTGCAGGACGTCGCGCCACGCGTCGGGGCTGGGCAGCCGGAAGTAGTGGAACTCGGCGCCCCAGATGTACAGGGGCTTTCCGTCGACCAGTACGGAGTGCTGGTCGTAGGTGACGGTGTGCCGCGCCGGGGTCTGTTGCTCCGCCTGGGCCGGTGTCACGACACCCGCGCCGGACAGGGACATGGCAGTCAGCGCTCCGGCAAGCAGCAGAGATCTCCACCTGCCCCTCATGACGTCAGCCCCTTCACGACTGCCGCCCGGGCGGTCTCGATGTCGTTGACGTCCTTCGTCCGGCCGTCGAGGTTCCGGGTGGCGGTGGTGAGGGCCTCGGTCAGGGCGTCGCTGTCGGTGCCGCCGTCCTTCTTCCGCAGCTGGGCGATGAGTTCGTAGTCCTCGATGCCCTCCTTCAGCTGCTCCCAGCGGATGCTGGACATCGGGCCGTCCTTGCCCGGGTAGACCAGGTACTCGTCGCCCTGCGTGAAGATGTGCACCGGCTGCTTGAAGGGATCACTGGTCCAGCTGTTGTACGACCAGCGCAGGAAGCCGTCCAGATCCCGCTGGGCGGAGATCCAGGGCAGCATCCGCGACTCGACGGCGGGCGAGTAGGACAGCGTGTTCGGGTGGGCCGGCGAGCCGTACACGTAGAAGGTCGTGATCTTGCCGGCCTTGCGCCGCTCCTCCACCTTCTCCTTCGTCATCGCGTCGATGCCGCCCCAGTCGACCGACAGGTTGGACGCGACGCCTTCGGTGTTGATCGAACCGGCCACGGAGATGCGGTTGTCGAAGGCCGGCGCCACCTCGTGGACGAAGTTCTTGACGACGGTCATGGTGTCGATGGGCCGCTCGTCGAAGGACAGCCAGGTGTGGTCCAGCCAGCCCTTCGCCTTCACGTGCTTCTCGAAGGCGGGGAGGAAGGCTCCCCACGCCTGACGCCAGCGGTCGCCGCCCAGGTCGACGTTCTCGTAGACCGTCTTGCCGGTGGTGGTGTCGGTGTAGGTGAGGTGCTCCTGGTCCTGGAAGGCCAGCATGGAGAAGGCGCCGATGTCGGGCCCGAGTCCGGCACGTCTGGCGGTCTCGACGTACTTGTCCCAGCGGGTGAAGTCGAAGGAGAACGTCTTTCCGTTCCAGGCCCAGCCCACCATGCTGGTGTACGGCGTGGCGGTCTGCGACTCCCGGGTGCCGAGCGACCACTGGTGGTGCCAAGGGTTGTCGACGATGGTGGTGTTGATGACCTTCTGGCCGCGCGAGGCCAGGTCGCGGTCGTACTTGTCGATCAGCTTCCAGTGCTCGTCGGACCAGAGCTTGACGCCGTGGTTCTTGGCGATCGTCTCCGGCTGCGCCCACACGTCGAGGAAGAAGCTGTAGTCCTTCGGGTCGGGCACGCTCGCGTCCGCGACCTCGATGGTCAGCGGGTACGTGCTCTGGGTACGGCCGTCGGCGTTGACCTTCACCGTGCCGGTGTAGGTGCCGGGCTTGGCTCCCTTGGGGATGTGGAAGGTGAACCACAGTGGCTGCGCCGCGTACGCGGGTACGTCCACCGAGGACCCCTCCTCCAGCGGGTCGCCGACCACGTCCGGGTTACGGTCGCCGGACACCTCCTTGCCGGAACTGACCTGGTCGATGGTGGCGGACCAGTCGACCTCGCTCTTGGAACGCTGCACGGGCACGTACTTCACGAACCGGACCTGGGTGTCGGCGCCGGACAGCTTCGCGCCGCCGGGCCCGGTGAGGTCGCCGACCACGGCGTTGACGTCGTCCAGCTTCTTGCCGGAGGCGATCGCCAACTGCGCCGAGACCTGCTCGTTGCGCACGGCGGAGAGCTTCAGCTCCTTGGTGTCCTTGCCCTGGATGGGGGTCATCGGGTAGCGCGGGACCCGTTCTTCCGCGGAGCCGGCGAAGGAGCCGGTGGGGACCCAGGTGATGGTGTCCCTGGTGCCCATGGCGTCGGCGACCTTGACGGTCAGCCAGGTGGTGGTGGCCTTCGAGTTGAGGTCGGTGCTGGTGGTCGCCGTACCGGTGACGGCGATCGCGGTGGTGCTGGCGGCCACGACGACGCCGGCGACGAAGCCGGCGACGAGTGAGGACGTACGTGCCATGGGGCTGGGTTCCCTCTCTCACGGAGGTGCAGGGAGTGGTCCCCGGCGGACTCCCACGGGGGGGCGGGAGTCCTGCACGGGAAGCGGGGATGGTTCCCGGCAGGCCCAAGGGGGGAGGGGGGCCTGCCGGGCAACCGGGGGTGCCGGTGATACCGACGTGTCAGGAGGTGACGGTGAATCCGCTGAACACGGCTTCGATGTTCTGGCCGGGGTAGTTGACGTTGGCCGCGCTGGCGACCATCCCGGCGTCTTCGGTGCCGGCGGCCGACGGCACCTCGGCGGTGCCGACCTGCGACCAGGTCTGGCCGTCCTTGCTGGCGTACGCGGTGTAGGTGGTGCCGTCCCGGGTCAGCTTGAGATACGCCGGGTGGTAGGTGGCGCCGCCGCCCGCCCAGGTGTCGAGCTTTCCGTCGCCGTCGCTGTCGGTCATGAACTCCAGTCCGTAGCTCTGGGTCATGGCCAGTACCGCGTAGCCGCCCTTCTCGGGTGCGGTCAGGTCGTTGGCGAGGGCGATGCCCGCCTTGCCGACCGGTGAGGTGCTGTTCTGTGAGACCAGCTGGGCCTGCACGGTGGACTTCTCGCCGGCCACTTCGTCGCGGTAGATGACGCCCTTCTCGTCCTTCCAGCCGGACAGGTCCTGGCCGCCCGCCCAGATGGCGAACTGGTCACCGGCCTGGGCGTACTGGGGGTCCTCGGAGGTGGTGTCGGTCGTCAGGTACGGCGCTTGCACACTGCCCGGGGCTGCCTTCACCTGCGCCTGCACGGTGTCCGACACCTTCGTCGAGCCGTTGTAGGTGGCGGTGCCGGTGAGGTCGTGGCTGCCCCAGCGGGCGTCCGCGGCGGGGGTCACCGTCCACGTGGTGGTGAGTGCGGCGCCGTTCTTGAGGGAGCTCGCCGTGGTCGGGCCGGTCGCCTTGGCGCTCCAGCCGCCGGGCAGGTCGAGGGCCGCCTTGACGCTCGTGAGGGTCCCGGTGCTCCAGTTGGTCACGTCCGTGGTCACCTGGAACGGCTTGCCGGCGTCGGTGGCCGGGGCGTCCGGGGTGATCAGGACGGCGGCGGCCGGAGCGTCGTCGCGCTTGAGCGCCCTGATGGCCTTGTCGGCGCCCTTGGCCTTGAGGTTGACGAAGGCCGGGGTGACGCCGAGCGGCGCCGCATACCCCTTGAGGGTCTGGGGACCGCGGATCACCGTGCCCTGGTTGACGTCGTACCAGGTGCCCGGCGGCAGATGCACGGAGCGGGTGGCTCCGGTGCTCAGCTTCGGCGCCGCCAGCACGGCAGGGCCGAGCATCCACTCGTCGGCGACCGTGTAACTCGCCTCGTCCTTCGGGAAGTCGAAGAACAGCGGCCGCATGATCGGATCGCCGGTCTTCAGGGTGCTCTGCACCTGATCCCAGATGTAGGGAGCGAGCTTCTCGTGCGTCTTGATCGCCTGCCGGTAGAGGTCGACCGTCTCCTGGTCGTAGTCGACCTTCTGCCCGGTGGTGGTGTCGTTGGTGTCCACCGGCGAGGTCGAGACGTACATCAGCGGCATCAGCGAGGCGGATTGCGCCCACCGCACCAGTACGTCCTTCGTCGGTGCGGGCTGGCCGCCGGAGCCGCCGATCATGTCGGACTCGACGAACGGGTAGCCGATGGTGGAGATGGCCAGGTTCTGGGAGGCGGAGGCGCGCAGGGAGTCCCAGCCGGTGCCCTTGTCGACCTGGCGGGTGACGAAGCCGGCCTCGTGAGCCGTCTTGTTCCAGTGCACCCGGATCCCGGCGCCCTGGAGGTCGAACTCGTCGGCGAGTTGCGTGCCGAGCTTCTGGTAGTCCGTGACCTGCGAGCCCTCGCGAGGCGCGCACCTCTCGTCGAAGAAGCGCGTGTCGAACTTCAGCCCGTCGATGTCGTAGGTGTCCATGAGGGACTTGAGGTTGCCCTCGTACCAGGCCTTGGCCTCGGGGTTGGCGAGGTCGATGATCCCCGCCTCGCCGTTCCACCAGGTCACGTCGCACGGCTTGGTCTTGTCCTTGGCGTCCATGAGCAGATAGCCGTGGTCGACCGCGTACTGGTAGTTGGCGGAGTCCAGGTTGATCCACAGGGTGACCCAGACGCCGAAGTCGAACCCCATGTCGTGGATCTTCTTGGAGAGGCCCTTGGGATCGGGGAAGGTCTTGGGATCCCAGGTCAGATTGCCGTAGTTCGACTCCCACTTGTCGTCGAGCTGGATGGTGTGCCCGTCCAGGCCGTTGTCGTGGAGGTCGGTGGCATAGTCGAGCAGTTTCTCCTGGTCGACCTTGGTGTAGAACTGCGCCCAGGAGTTCCACAGCGGCTTGGCGTACTGCTCGTACGTGGCGTCGGACTTGGTGGGCTTGCCGACGATGCCGATGTAGTCGCGGTAGACCCCCAGCGGGGTCGACTCGACGAACACGGTGGCCTTGTAGGTGTCGGGCGACTCGACGACGAAGGTGCCGAGGCCGTCCTTGCCCTTGTTGAGCGCCACGTCCATGACGTTCCCGGTGTCGACGCGCAGACCGGTCGACTTGGAGGTGTACCAGAACGGGTCGATCATGTGGTACGACGCCGGGCCGAAGGTCGGGTGGTCGACCTCGCCGGCGTCCAGCGGCCAGGGCTGGTCGGTGCCGGGGCCGCCCTGCGGGGTCTCCGCCTCGCCGTGGCCGTACCAGTGGCCGGCCGACGCCAGGTCGTAGGTGAGACCCAGCTGCTTCGGTGCGCCGCCTCGGACGTCCCAGTCGAGCTGGTAGCGGTCGGCGCCGGGGGTGATCCGGGCCTCCACCGTGGCGCCGTCGAGCGTGCTGTCGGCGGTGACGGTCAGGACGCCGTTCTTCCACGTCCAGTCGGTGACGCCGGTCGCGTGCTGCCAGGTGCCGTCGGCCGTGGCGAAGCGCAGGGCGCCGGTGTCGCCGGAGGCGGTGGCGAGCACGGTCTTCCCGGCGCGGCGCGTGGTCAGGGCGAGTTCGTCGGTGGCCACGTCGAGGGTGTAGCCGGGGGTGTTGGCGGAGGCCGGCACGGAGACCGTGACGGCGTTCGCGGTGCGGGTCACCTTCGGACCGGCGGTGGCGGCGGCCGTGGCCGCGGCGGTGGAGCCGGTGAGGGGCGCCATCAGCATGGCGGCGGTCAGTGCGGCAGCGAGCAACAGGCCGCCGGGACTGCTCAATCGGGCGTGCACTCGTGTCCTCCTGTCGGACAGGACGGTGGCTCAGGAGCGGCGGTGCGTGGTGCCGGTGGCGTGCGGAGCGCACGGTCACGAAGAAGCGCGGTGCCCGCCAGGGCTGCGGTCTGCTTGATTCTGCGTGCAGATGCAAGATTCGAAGCGATTTCGCACATGCTCTTGCGGGAATCGCCACCTGTCAACATGCGGGGCACACGGCGTCCCGAGTGCCCCGAGGGCTGCCGTGGAGCGGCTGTTGTTCCTGGTGGCGGTCGGTCCCGGGACCCGCCGACCGGCCTCGGCGCGCCCGGAAACCGTTCGTAACGGACATGTAAATTCTGTGGCCCCCGAGATCCTCCCGGGGGGAGGCCCGGTCAGGCCAGGATCACGGAACGGGTCAGATGGCGCGGATTGTCCGGGTCCAGCCCGCGTGCCGAGGCGAGGGCGGAGGCCAGCCGGTGCACCACGACGAGATCTGCCAGCGGGTCCCGGCCGAGCGCCACCAACTGCCCGCCGGTGTCCGCGATTTCGTCGGCGAGACCGGACGGCAGGGCCGCCGGGTCGCCGAACCACCACGCCACGCGGCCGGGTGCGGTGACGCTGATCGGGCCGTGCCGGTACTCCATCACCGGGTAGGCCTCGGTCCAGGCGCCCGCCGCCTCACGCATCTTCAGCGCCGCCTCCTGGGCGATCCCGTAGGCCCAGCCCTGCCCCAGGAAGGTGAACTGCTCGGCCTCCAGCACCCCGGCCGGCAGCGGTTCGTCCAGCGCAGAGCGCCCCTGCTGCGGCAGATGCTCCAGGTCCTCGCCCAAGTGGGCCCGTAGAAGCACCAGTTCGGTGCTGGCGAACCGGGTCTGGACGACCGAGGTCTCGTCGGCGAAGTCGAGCACGACGACGGCGTCCGCCGGCCCCGTCACCGGTGACTGCGGCACCGCGGTCACCGCGGTCGTGCGGGTGTGCCCGCGCAGTCGGCCGAGCAGCTCCAGCACTTCGGTCGTGGTGCCGGACCGGGTCAGCGCGACCACCCGGTCGTAGGCCCGCCCGCCCGGCATCTCGGAGGCGGGGAAGGCGTCGGTCTCGCCATGGCCGCCCGACTCCCGCAGTGCCGCGTACGCCTGGGCGATGAACCAGGACGTCCCGCAGCCGACGACGGCCACCCGCTCGCCGGGCCGGGGCAGCGAGGCGGAGACGGGACCGTCGGGCCGCCGGGCCAGTGCCACGGCCTGCCTCCAGCAGTCGGGCTGGGTGGCGATCTCGATGTCGGTCTGACTCATCGGGGACTCCCCTCTCGGGCGCACGGCGTGACCGATACGTGATGCGACGGCCCTTGACACTGTGCGCGTTTCATTGAGCATCATGTCGTTCGATGATTGATAGCACCAGCAATCGAGCATAAACAAGCAAGCGGGCGCGCAATCAGGCGAGCACGCGCTTGACCAAGCACGCCATGCGTGCGGAGAGGTACTCCGTGAAACGGCACCTCGCGGGCCTCGCCGGGGGTACGGCCCTGGCACTGGCCCTCACCGGCTGCGGCAAGGGCAGCTCCTCGGACAGCGGCGGATCCGACGGCAAGACGATCAGGTTCGTCGCGGCGAAGTACGACGACGACACCCAGGCCTACTGGACCGCGCTGATCAAGGACTTCGAAAAAGCCAACCCGGGCTACCGGGTGAACCTCGAAGTCGTCGACTGGGAGCAGATGGACTCCAAGGTCAAGACGTACGTCCAGACCAAGCAGGAACCGGACATCCTCAACTACAACAAGTTCTCCGACTTCGCCCGCGACGGCCTGGTTTACAAGGCACAGGACGTCGTCTCGCCCAAGGTGCAGGCCGACTTCCTCCCGCTGTTCCGGCAGAAGGCGCAGTACAAGGGGGCCCAGTACGGCCTGCCCTTCATCTCCAGCGCGCGCTTGTTCTTCTACAACAAGGACATCTTCGCCAAGGCGGGCATAGCCCGGCCGCCCACCACCTGGGCCGAGGTCGAGGCCGACGCCAAGAAGATCAAGCAGGCCGGTTACATCGGCCTCGGGCTGCCCCTGGGCCCCGAGGAGGCGCAGGCCGAGTTCCAGATCTGGGCGATGAACAACGGCGGTGGCTGGACCGACTCCTCGGGCAAGTGGACGGTCGACCAGCAGGCCAACGTCGACACGCTCAGCTATCTGCGGAAACTGACGAAGGAAAAGGTCACCCAGCCCAACCCGGAGGCCACCAACCGCAAGGACGTCTTCAACCAGTTCGCCCAGGGCAAGATCGGCATGCTCAACGGGGCGGTCTTCATGCGGAAGGGCTTCATCGACCCCGTCAACGCCAAACTGAACTACGGCGTCGCGGCCCTGCCCAGCAAGGACGGCAGCACCCACAAGACGCTCGGCGTGCAGGACTACCTCGTCGCGTTCAAGAAGAGCGACGGGTCGAACAAGGCGGCGGTGAAGAAGTTCCTCGACTTCTTCTACCAGAAGGAGAACGCCGCCAAGTTCGTCTCCACCGAGGGGTTCCTGTCGGTCACCGAGTCGGCCGGTCAGGTGCTCAGCTCCGACAGCCAGAACGCCGCCTATTACAAGCCGTTCGTCGACGCCCTCTCCAGCGCCGAGTTCGCCCCCACCGACGATCCTGCGTGGGCCGCGGTCGACGGTGCGGTGAAACAGCGCATCGGGACGGGGGTCGCGGGCGGTGACCCGGCGAAGGTCCTGGGCGAGATCCAGAAGACCGCGCAGAAGGGCGACTGACTTCGGTGGCCGTACACGATGTCACCGCAAGCGCCACCGGGGCCGAACACCCGGCCCCGGAGGCGCCGGCGCCGCCTGTGCCGCGCCGCCGTCGCAGGTCATGGCGCGCGCTCGAGCCCCTGTTGTGGCTCGGGCCCGCGACCCTCCTCATCCTGACCATGGTCGTCTGGCCCATCATCGAGATGATCCGTACGTCCCTGACGAAGGTGAGCTCCACCGGACTCTCCGAGGGATTCGCCGGCCTCCGCAACTACACCGACCTGTTCGCCGAGGGTGACCTGCCCGGAGTGCTGCTGCGCACCGTCGTGTGGGTCATCGGGGTCGTCACCGTCACGATCCTGGTCTCCCTCGCCCTGTCCCAACTACTGAACGCGAGCTTCCCGGGGCGCCGGCTGGTGCGGTGGGCGATGATCGTGCCCTGGGCCTCGTCCGTGCTGATGACGGCGCTCATCTGGCGCTGGATGCTCAACAACTTCTACGGCGTGATCAACCGGCTGCTCATGGACATCGGGGTGCTCGACGCCCCCGTCAACTGGCTGGCCCATCCGGGGCAGGCCCTGGCGGCGATGATGGGCGTGGCGGTGTTCGTCTCGCTGCCGTTCACCTCGTTCGTCCTGCTGGCCGGTCTGCAGAGCATCCCCGGCGAGGTGTACGAGGCGGCGCGGGTGGACGGCGCAGGACCGGTCCGCGCCTACCTGGCCATCACCCTGCCGCTGCTGCGGCCCTCGCTGGTGGTCGCCGCGATCATCAACGTCATCAACGTGTTCAACTCGTTCCCCATCATCTGGGCCATGACGCGCGGCGGCCCCGGCTTCAGCACCGACACGACCACCACCTACCTGTACAAACTCGCCTTCGACAACCAGTCGGTGGGGGAGTCGGCCGCCATGGCCGTCGTCAACTTCGGGCTGGTCCTCGCCGTGGTGCTGGTCTATCTGCGCGTCGTCCGCCGACAGGAGGACACCGCGTGAGCAGAACCGCCGTCAGTCCCCGCACCTCCGCGCCGCGCAGGAGGCGGCCACGACCGATGAAACTGCGCACCGTCCTGCTCACCGCGGCCGGCTGGCTGGTGGCGCTCGCGTTTCTCGCGCCCTACGCGGAAATGCTGCTGACGGCGCTCAAGCCGACGCCCGAACTGATGGAGTCCCCGCCGTCCTATCTGCCCTCGCACTGGCAGTGGTCGAACTTCACGCAGATCTGGTCGCTCACCGACCCGCGCGTCGGGGAGGCGCTGCTGTTCTCGCTGTACGTCGCCGGGGCGTCGACGCTGCTCGCCCTGGCCGTCGGGCTGCCCGCCGCGTACTACACCGCCCGGCACCGCTTCCGCGGGCGCGGCGCTTTCCTGATCCTCGTGCTCATCACCCAGATGTTCGCGCCGACCGCGCTGCTGGTCGGCATCTACCGGGAGATGGTCAGCCTCAACCTGACCGACACCGCCGAGGGCCTCATCCTGGTGAACGCGGCGTTCAACCTGCCGTTCTGCGTGTGGATCCTCAACGCGTACTTCGCGAGCATCCCCAAGGAGCTCGAGGAGGCGGCCTGGCTCGACGGCACCGGACGGTTCGGCGCCCTCACCCGTGTCATCCTGCCGCTCGCGATGCCCGGTGTGGTGACCGCGCTCGTCTACACCTTCATCGGCGCGTGGAACGAGTACGTGGTGGCGCTCACGATCACCTCGTCCGGCAACCGGATGACGCTGACCAGGGCGATCCCCGGCTTCGTCACCTCGTACCACGAGCAGTGGCAGTACCTGTTCGCCACCTCGATCGTCGCGATCGTGCCCGTGGTGGTGCTGTTCGTCTTCGTGGAGCGCTACCTCGTCGCCGGCCTGACGGCGGGCGGCGTGCGCGGATGACGCCGGAATCCGCGTCGGAGCCGGGGCCGTCGCGAGGGCCGATACCGGAGCGGCGCGCGGTGTCAGGCGCGGATGACCTCCACACCGGCCGCCTCGAACGACTCGGTCAGTTCGTCCGAGGCGGCCTTGTCGGTCACCAGGACGTCGATGTCCGCCACCGGGCAGATGCGGGCGAAGGCCCGCCGGTTCAGCTTGGAGGAGTCGGCGACCGCGACGACCTGCTGCGCGCGGCGGGCCAGCGCCCGGTTGATGCTGGCCTCGCCCTCGTGGTGGGCGGTCGCCCCGTGGGCCACGTCGATGGCGTCCACTCCGATGAAGACCTGGTCCAGTGCGATCTCCGCGAGCAGTTCGGTGGCCAGCGGTCCGATCAGCTCATAGGACGCGGGCCGGGCCACCCCGCCGGTCACCACGAGCTTGACGTGGCGTCGTACGACCAGCTCGTTGGCGATGTTCAGGGCGTTGGTCACCACGGTGACCGCCGTCTCCGCGCCGCCGGAACTCAGGTCGGCGCGGGTGGCCAGGGCTCGTGCCACCTCGGTGGTCGTGGTGCCGCCGTTCAGCCCCACCACGGCGCCGGCCTTCACCAGCCCGGCGGCCGCGTCCGCGATCCGCTCCTTCTCCGGAGCCTTGCGCGCGGCCTTGTAGCGCAGGGGCAGGTCATAGGCGATGGCGTTGATCACGGCTCCGCCATGCGTGCGGGTGACCATCTGCTGGCGGGCCAGCTCGTCGAGGTCGCGCCTGATGGTCGCGGCGGAGACCCGCAACTCCTCGGCAGCCGGCTCGACTTCGATCCGCCCGTCGCGCGTCAGCATCTCCAGCAGCGCGCTCCACCGGGCCTGCGGTGCCGCCATGTCTCACAACTCCCTGTCGGTGATGTGCGCCGCGAAGTGCGCACCTCAATGAAACCACAGCGCATGATTGGGTGCTTTATGGTCGCCAAACGAGCAAAACCCTGCACTCCCCGCAAATCCATGCCGCTGCCGCTGCCGCTGCCGTTGTCGCGGTCCTCGCATGCCGCGACTGGAGGCCGTCCGTGCCGCTGACTCCCACCGCCGACGTAGTGAGCTCCGCGTACCGCGACGGACGGGCCGTCGGCGCGTTCAACGTGATCACCCTGGAACACGCCGAGGCCGTGGTCACCGGGGCGGAAGCCGCGGGCCGCCCGGTCATCTGCCAGATCAGCGAGAACGCCGTGCGGTTCCACGGCAGCCGGCTCGCCCCGATAGCCCGCGCCACCGCAGCGCTCGCCGAGACGGCCACCGTCCCCGTGGCGCTGCACCTCGACCACGTCACCGACGAAGAGCTGCTGCGCCGCGCCGCGGACTGCGGCTTCGGATCCGTCATGTTCGACGCGTCCGCGCTGCCGCACGCCCAGAACGTCGCCGCCACGCGCGCGGCGGCGCAGTGGGCGCACACCCAGGGCCTGTGGCTGGAGGCGGAACTCGGCGAGATCGGCGGCAAGGACGGAGTGCACGCACCCTCGGCACGTACGGACCCCGACCAGGCGCGCGACTTCGTGTCCGCCACCGGGGTCGACGCACTGGCCGTCGCGGTCGGCAGCTCCCATGCGATGACCACACGCACCGCCCGGCTGGACCACGGTCTCATCGCCCGCCTCGCCAAGGCGGTCCCCGTGCCGCTGGTACTGCACGGCTCGACGGGTGTGCCCGACGAGGAGCTCCGGCAGGCGGTGGCGGCCGGCATGGTCAAGGTCAACATCGGTACGGCGCTGAATGCCGCCTTCACGGGCGCGGTCCGCGACACACTCGCCGCGGCGCCCGCGGCCGTCGATCCCCGGCCCGCCCTCACCGCGGCGCGCCGGGCTATGGCCGATGCCGTGACCTCGGCGCTGCGGACCCTGTCGGGCGGTGGGTACGGGACGGGTTGACGGGTTCCGGTGCAGGGGCGCGAGATGATCGCCGACGTTCAGCGTTCCAGACGTTCAGGCCTCCTGACCGACGATCAGTACCCGTACCTCGTCGCAGGGTTGGATCACGCGACCACCGCCGCCCGCACACACAGCACGTCCGGCAGATGCGCGGCCAGCTGCCGCCAGCTGTCGCCGTCGTCGGCCGAGGCGAACACCTCGCCGTTGCGGTTGCCGAAGTAGACGCCGGCCGGGTCCGCGTCGTCCGTGCACATCGCGTCCCGAAGCACCGTGCCGTAGTGGTCCTCCTGCGGCAGACCCGCCGTGAGCGGCTCCCAGCTCTTGCCCGCGTCCGCCGTGCGGAAGACCCGGCATCGGTGACCGGCCGGGACGCGGTCCGCGTCGGCGTTGATCGGGAAGACGTACGCCGTCTCACCGCGGTGCGGATGGGCGGCCACCGCGAAGCCGAAGGTGGACGGCAGCCCCTCGCCGATGTCCGTCCAGTGCGCCCCCGCGTCGTCGCTTCTGTACACACCCCAGTGGTTCTGGAGGTACAGCCGGTCCGGATCGGCCGCGTCCCGGGCCACCTTGTGCACACACTGGCCGAACTCCGGGTTCGGGTCGGGCAGGAACACCGCGGAGACACCGGAGTTGGACGGCTCCCAGCTCGAGCCGCCGTCCTTGGTGCGGAACACCCCGGCGGTGGAGACGGCCACCGTCACCGCGCGCGGGTCCCGCTTGTCGGTCAGGACGGTGTGCAGTCCCTCACCGCCACCGCCCGGCACCCACTTCGAACGGGTCGGATGCTCCCACAGCGGACGGACGAGCTCGAAGCTCTCCCCGCGGTCCTCGGAGCGGTACAGCGCGGCCGGTTCCGTGCCCGCGTACACCACGTCCGGCTCGGCGGCCGCCGGGTGCAGCTGCCAGACCCGCTCCAGGGAGGCCTCGGTGTCCTTCGGGAACTTCACCGCGGGCTGGGCCGGCTCCGTCCAGGTGCGGCCCAGGTCGTCGGAGTGGAACACGGAGGGGCCCCAGTGCGCGCTGTCACCGCCGGCCAGCAGCCGCGGACGCTCGCCCCGGGTGTCGATGGCCACCGAGTACACGGCCTGCGCGTTGAAATACGGGCTCTCGTCGAACTCCCAGGTGCCGCCGCGCCCACGCCCGATGAACAGACCTTTGCGCGTCCCCACGGCAAGCAACTTCTCAGTCATACCGATCACCTCCGCGACGTCTTTGTCCCAGACACCGGCCAGTCTGCACCCCGCCACTGACAGTCACCTCTGGAAAGGCCTTCACCGCAGGTCAGGGCGGGGATGGTAACCGGCTGCGGCGATTGACGGGCGGCTTTCGGCAAGATGCCCGCAGCGGCGGGCGGCCCGGTGCGACCGTCGTGACGGAGAACTCGCCGTGAGCCGTGAGCATCGAGGACGGCTCCCCCGTATGGGAGGTCGGTCCGGCATGTTCGTGCGCCCGTCGCTCATGAGGAGGATGCCTTCGATGGCGTTCCGTGGTCCCAAGGTCTGGCTGTGGCGCTGGCGGCGCAATCCACTCAGACGTCGCGCCGACACCGTCGAGGCGTGGGTCGTGCTCGGTGCCTGGCTGCTCACCGTGCTGGCCGGGGTGTTGGCCGGTGTGGGGGTGAGCCGGTCCGTCGAGCACCAGCTGGCGCTGGAGCGCGTCGAGTGGCGGCCCGTCGTGGCCCGTCTCGTCGACCAGGCGCCCGGTACGGCCGACCCGGGCACGTCGAGTGGTGAACGGGTGTGGGGCAAGGTGGCCTGGACCGGGGCCGACGGCTCGGCCCACGAGGGCCAGGTCCGCGTCGATCCCGGCAGCACCCGGGGCACCCCGGTCACCGTCTGGACCGACGCCAGGGGCCGTCTGATGACCCAGCCCGCCACCGAGGGCCAGGCCCGGATCCGGGCCGCGATGATCGGCGTCCTGGTCGGCTTCAGCACCGCGGCCGTCCCCTTCGTGGGCGGTCGGGTCCTCCGCGGCCGTATGGAACGCCGCCGCCTCGACCAGTGGGACACGGACTGGGCGCACTTCGGACCGCTGTGGGGCGGAAGGAGGGCCGACGGGAGGTAACACCGGCAGGCGGGGCCGCGTGGAGTGAACCAACACGTCACGGCTGCCGTACCCACCGGACGGTGATGCCGGAAGCCGTCGCCGGGCCGCCAGTTCCGTACGACGGAGGTCGTGGAGGGGGCTCCGGCAGGAACCAGGGCGGTCAGGCAGGCGGTGATGGTCCGGCGCGTGTGCGGTTCTCCGTCCAGCCCGCCCGCAGGACCGACGCGGCAACTCCCCTTCCCCGGAGATCCTCGGGGGCGGAGCGCGCGGCGAAAGCGCTGGGTCCGTTCAGGGAGACGCGTCGGCCGTACTGCCCGTATTGATCCGACACCGGGGGAGGGATCAGTTCCGGCCAGGCAGTGCTCGGTCGAGGATCGCCTCCACGTCCGCCGCGTCGGGCAGGGTGCCGAAGGCGTGCCCCCAGTCGCCACCGAGTCGTGTCGCGCAGAAGGCGTCGGCGACCGCGGACGGGGCGTGCCGGACGAGGAGGGAGGCCTGGAGGGTGAGGGCCATGTGTTCCACCAGCCGGCGGGCGCCCGCCTCGGAGGTCGTGGCCAACAGGTCCTTGAGCCGGGCGACGGCCGCGTCCAGGCGGACGTCCGATCCCTGGGCCAGGGCGAGTTCGCCGAACAGCGCCTGGGCGGTGTCCGGCGCACGGCGCAATGCCCGCAGGACGTCGAGGGCGTTGACGTTCCCGGAGCCCTCCCAGATCGACAGCAGGGGTGCCTCCCGGTAGTGCCGGGGCATGCCCGAGTCCTCCACGTAGCCGTTGCCACCGAGGCATTCCAGGGCCTCCGCGGTGAAGGCCGGGCCCCGCTTGGTGACCCAGTACTTGCCGACGGCGGTGGCGATACGGCGGAACGCCTGCTCGTCGGCGTCCCCGCGCACCGCCCGGTCGGCGGCGCCCGCGAGCCGTAGCGTGAGGGCGGTGGCGGCCTCGGACTCCAGCGCCAGATCGGCCAGGACATTGCGCATCAGCGGCTGGTCCACCAACCGGGCGCCGAACGCGCTGCGATGCCGGGCATGGTGTCCCGCCTCGACGAGCGTCCTGCGCATCAGGGTCGCCGACATCATCACGCAGTCCAGCCGCGTGCAGTTGACCATCTCGATGATCGTCTTGACGCCCTGTCCCTCGGGACCGACCAACCAGGCGACCGTCCCGTCGAACTCGGGCTCGGAGGAGGCGTTCGACCGGTTGCCGAGCTTGTCCTTGAGGCGCTGGATGCGGAAGGTGTTGCGGCTGCCGTCCGGCAGGATGCGCGGGACGAGGAAGCACGACAGCCCGCCGGGCGCCTGCGCCAGCACCAGGAACACGTCGCACATCGGCGCCGACGTGAACCACTTGTGCCCGCGCAGCGTGTACACGCCCGACTCCGCGGTGGGCGTCGCGACCGTGGTGTTCGTGCGGACGTCGGAGCCGCCCTGCTTCTCGGTCATCCCCATGCCGGCGAGCAGACCGCGCTTCTCGGCCGGCACCCTGAGCTCGGGCTCGTACTCGCGGCCGGTCAGCAGCGGCTCGTAGACCTTCGCCAGCTCCGGCCCCTTGCGCAGCGCCGGGATCGCCGCGTACGTCATCGAGGTGGGGCAGCCGTGGCCCGCGTCCGTGTGTCCCCACACCAACCCGCCTGCCGTGCGAGCGACATGGGCGCCTGGCCGGTCTTCGGACCACGGGGTGCCGGCCAGCCCCTCGGCGACGGCCGTCCTCATCAGGTGATGCCAGCTCGGGTGGAAGTCGACCTCGTCGACGCGGTTGCCGTACCGGTCGTGCGTGCGCAGTACCGGCTCGTGCCGGTTGGCCTGATCCGCCCACTCCTGGGCCTCGGCGCTCCCGGCCCGCAGACCGAGCCGCCGGATGCCCTCCTCGGCCCAGCCGGCGCCCTCGCGGCGCAGCCCTTCCAGCAGGACGGGGTCGTCGGAGGCGTCGTACGGAGTCAGCGGAGGCGGCTGGTTGGTGACGGCGTGGGTGGCGGCCTGTTCAGGCGCGGGTAGGTAGACCATGGACCCATGTTGCACTCCAGCTGCGGTCGTAGCAATAGTGCAACATCAGGGGAGTCGTACAGTACGTGACCATGCGGAGGAACGTGGCGGAGCAGCCTGACGAGGTCGACCTGCGGCCGTTGTCCGCGCGGTCCGTCGTACTGAGCCTGCTGCTCGGCGCGCATCCGCCGGAGATGCCCGTGAAGGACCTGGTCCGCGCGGTGGAGCCGTTCGGCGTCGGCGGCTCCACGCTGCGTGCCGCGCTCAGCCGGATGGTGAGCGCCGGTGACCTGCGACGCGCCGATACCGTCTACGGTCTCAGTGACCGGCTGCTCGCCCGGCAGCGCCGTCAGGACGACTCCGTGCACCCTCGCACGCGCGCGTGGAACGGCGACTGGGAGATGGTCGTGATCACGGCGACGGGCCGTGGACCGGCCGAACGTGCCGAGCTGCGCGCGCGGCTGACCGCCCTCCGGCTCGCCGAACTCCGTGAGGGCGTCTGGCTGCGCCCCGCCAACCTGCTCCGATCGCTTCCGGACGACCTAGATGCGGTCGCCCAGCGCTACACGGCCCGCCCCGGTCGCCCAGGACCGGAGCTGGCCGCCGAGCTGTGGTCCCTCGGCGGCTGGGCGGCCCGGTCCCGGGCGCTGCTCGCCCATGTCACACGCGCGGACCGGCCCGCGGACCGGCTCACCGGCTTCGCGGCCGTCGTACGGCATCTGCTGACCGACCCGGTGCTGCCGCCCGAGCTCCTGCCGCCCGACTGGCCGGGCGCGGAACTGCGCTCCGCATACGCGGCCTATCAGGGGGAGCTGGCGGACACCGTGCCCCAGAGCCGGCTCCGCACATGACACGGCGGCCGTGCGAAGCGCCGTGCGGGGACGCTTCGTACGGCCGCCTTCACCTATCGAGCGGCTACTTGTAGGTGATGTCGGACGTCGCGTACTTGCAGTAAGTACTGTCCGGTCCGGAGCCGTTCGTGGTCGGCTCCTTGCCCGTGTTGTTCCCGATGTACTTCTGGCACGGGACGATCTTCTTGCTGGAGTCGCCGACGATCGTGATCTTCTTCAGGGTCGCGCTGTCGCCGTAGTTGGTGTTGATGCCGACGAGCTTGTTGCCCGAGTAGGTCGCCTCGATGGTGTTGAGGTTGATCGTCCGCTTGTACTGCGTCGAGCAGTTGCCGCAGGACCGCACGAAGGTGCCGAAGTTCTGCACCGCGAAGTTGGAGACGTTGAGCGTCCCGGCGCCGTTGAACTGGAACACCTTGTCGCTCGCCGACTTCGCGCCACCGCCGGAGACGGTGTACACGTTCGACGACGAGGAGCCGCGGAAGGTCGCCGCGTCCTCGCCGACGTCCTCCCACCACACGTTCTGCAGCGTGCAGCTGCCCGCGCAGTGGATGCCGTCGGCGGCGGGAGAGCCGATGATGACGTTCTTCAGGACGGTGCCCGCGGCCAGGTTCAGGATCGGCCCCTGGTCCTCGTCCTGGCTGTCGCTGCCCAGGTCGCCCGTGCCGTACAGGCGCTTCATCCCGTAGTCCTTGGTGCCGGACAGCTGGATGGTCGAGGAGACCGCCTGGCTGCCGTTCGCGGTCGGCCAGGTGGCGGCGCTGGCCGTCGGTGCGTTGAGTGTCATGATCATGCCAACCGAGAGGCCGAGTGCGGCCATGGCGCCGGTCAGTGCGCGGGTACGCGCGCGTGGACGTAACGAAGAAGTCATGTCCCGATTCCTTCTTCCATGTCGGGGGGTGGACGGGTTGGGGGTGGTCAGATCTTTCCGGTGCCCGCGCCGCCGGTCACCGAGGCGACGACGGAGGAGGCGGGCTCGGCGGTGTAGCTGTACGGAGCGGTGGTGAACGTGCCGACCCGGGAGACCTCGGTGGCGGCTCCACCGAGGTCGTTGCCGCGCAGGTTGGCGTAGCCGTCCACGTCACTGCTCCGGTTCGTGGTGACAGCGACTCCGGTGCTCCGGAAGACGTTGTTCTCCACGAGCATCTGGGCGCCCATGCGCGAGTGCACCGCGGTCTCGGCGCCGACGACGTAGTTGTCGTAGAAGTGCCCGGTGCCGAAGCGCAGACTGGGGATGCGCGAGTTGACGTTGTTGAACCAGTTGTGGTGGTACGTCACCTTCAGATGGCCGGTGTCCTCGCTCGCGTTGTTGTCGCTGTGGCCGACGAGCGAGCCCTTGAAGTGGTCCTTGAAGGTGTTCCAGGACACCGTGACGTTGTCGGAGCCGTGGTTGATGTCCAGCAGACCGTCGTAGTAGTCCTTGTCGTGATCACGGTCCGCCGAGAAGGAGTTGTGGTCGATCCACACCTTCGTCGAGGCCTGCACCTCGATGCCGTCGGCGGGCGCGAGGGGCTTGCTGATGTTCAGGTTGCGGACGACGACGTTCGTGACCTTCTTCAGCCGCAGCCCGCCGCCGGTGAACCCGGAGGACGAGCCGACGCCCAGCACCGTGGTGTTGGAGCCGACGTCGACCGTACCGCTCAGCGAGATCAGGCCGTTGACCTTGACGACCTTCGCCGTGCTGCCGGTGACGGCCGTCTTGAAGGCGCTCAGCGTGGAGACGGTGACCGCGGAGGCGCTGCCGCCGCCGGTCGTTCCGGCGCCGAAACCGATGGGGGAGGTCTCGGCGGCCCCGGCCGGCTGCGGAACGGCCAGGGCGACCGCCGTCGCGAGCGCGGCCGCACCGGCGGCCAGAGCGGATCTTTGCGCGTGTGTACGTGGGGGGCGAGTACGCATGCGGGGTGCGTCCCTTCGTGGTGCCTGCATGGTGCCTGGTCGGTCATGTACGTAAACATCGTTCGCCATGTTGAACGACGTACGCAGTGCGGAGCGGCAATGTATGGCCCTGTGGGTGCGAGCCGGTCACATCGCTGAACGGAACGTAGAGGGTAAGCGCTTTCTGGTCAACGCTTTGCGCAGAAGACATTCGGCCGTCCCAGGTGGGGGAGGGGTGGCAGGGGTGAGCGAATTCTTTCGACGTGTGGGAGCGCTTCCATGGCAGCCATGTGCATGCCACGATGCTCGCCGGACGCTTCCCTTCCGAGAGATTCCCGAGGACTTCCGAGAGGGGTGAGTCGGTGGTGACTCCACCTATGCGTACGTTCATCAGCTGCCTGGTGCTCAACTTGCTCACCCAGGGACTCGCTGTCCTCGCCCCCCGGGCCGGCGGTGGCGGGCGGGTGTGCCGGCCCGTTGCCGGACTCTTTCGGAGGGTCCTCCACCGGCCCACTGATCGGCCCCAAACCGGACGCCGGCCATCCGTTCGTCTACGTGCAGCACGGGCAGCCGACGCGCCCCTGACCTTCCTGGGCGTGGTCCTCTCGACCAAGGACCCAGCCCATCCGGGCAGTTGGAGCGCGCCGCGCTCCCTCTTCGACAGTCGGCCCCCGGTCCTCACGAAGCACAAGGGCTCGGGTTGCCGGCTGGACTTCTGTCGGTGGGGCTTGGCGAGCACGATCTGGCCGACACCGAGGCGAACGCGTTCATTGTTGGAGCGGAAGCTGCTCCCGACTGCCCTGGCACCTGACCTGTTGACCTGGACGAACTCCTCCTGCTGATACCGCTGACCGAAAGGGGCAAGGACATGTCCATCACCCCCAGGAGACCGCTGAGGTCGGTGCTGCCGGCCTTGCTGTTGTTAGTCGCGGCGGTGCTCTTCGCCGCCCCCACCGCATCGGCCCGCACGGAGGCCGCCCCCACGGCGACCCTCACCGAGATCACCGACTTCGGTACGAATCCCAGCAATCTCCAGATGTATCTGTACGTGCCGGACAACGTCACCGCGCACCCCGCGGTCGTCGTGGCCGTGCACTACTGCACCGGCTCCGGACCGGCCATGTACAACGGCACCGAGTGGGCCCAACTGGCCGACACCTACGGCTTCGTGGTGATCTACCCCTCGGTCACCCGGTCGAGCAAGTGCTTCGACGTGTCCTCGCCGCAGGCACTGAAAAGGGGCGGCGGCAGCGACCCGGTCGGCATCAAGTCGATGATCGACTGGACGGTGAGCACCTACTCCGCCGACACCAGCAGGATCTACGCAACCGGTATCTCCTCCGGCGCGATGATGACGAACGTCCTGCTCGGCGACTACCCGGACGTGTTCGCGGCGGGCGCGGCCTTCTCGGGCGTCCCCTTCGGCTGCTTCGCGACGACCGACGGCTCGGAGTGGAACAGTGCCTGCTCGGGCGGCACGATCACCCACACCCCGCAGGAGTGGGGCGACCTGGTCCGCGCCGCCTACCCCGGCTACACCGGCACCCGGCCGCGCATGCAGGTGTGGCACGGCACCGAGGACGACGTGCTGCGCTACCCCAACTTCGGGGAGGAGATCAAGCAGTGGACGAACGTCCTCGGCGTCAGCCAGACGCCGGCCGCCACCGACTCGCCGGTCTCCGGCTGGACCCGCACCCGCTACGGCGCCACCGGTGACCGTGCCCCCGTCGAGGCGATCAGCCTCCAGGGCGTGGGCCACAACCTCTACGCCTGGGGCATGGCCTCCCGCGCCCTCACCTTCTTCGGCCTCGACGGCTCGGGCCCCGCCCCCCAACCCCAGCCCGGCGCCTGCAAGGTGACAGCCACGACCAACGCCTGGAACACCGGCCTGACGGCGTCTTTGACGATCACCAACACCGGCACCACCGCGATCAACAGCTGGCAGCTGGCCTTCACCCTCCCCACCGGCCAGACCATCACCAACGGCTGGGGCGCCACGTACACGCCGTCCTCCGGCACGGTGACGGCGACGAACGCGACGTACAACGGGACGATCGCGCCCAACGCGAGCGTCAGCATCGGGTACCAGGCGAATCACGGCGGGAACAGTGCGGCGCCGGGTGCGTTCACACTCAACGGGGCGACCTGTACGGCGAGTTGAGCACCGTCCATCGTGGTCCTCAGGTGGGACGCGGGCACAGTGTGCCGGCGTCCCACCGGGAGCCGCGGCAGACTCTGCTCGTCAGACCGACCGGTGGTACTGCTCCGGCACACGCACTTCCCCGCCCAGCTCTCGCGCGGCATGCCGCGCCCAGGACGGGTTCCGGAGCAGTTCGCGGCCCAACAGCACCGCGTCCGCCTCGCCGTTGGAGAGGATCTTCTCGGCCTGTCCGGTCTCCGTGATGAGGCCGACCGTGGCGACCGGGAGGGTGGTCTCGGCCTTGACGCGGGCGGCGAAGGGAACCTGGTAGCCGGGGCCCACCGGGATGCGGACGCCCGACGCGTTGCCGCCGGTGGAGACATCCAGGAGGTCGATGCCGTGGGCCTGGAGGTCGCGGGCGAAGCGGACGGTGTCGTCCGGGGTCCAGCCGCCCTCCTCCAGCCAGTCGGTCGCCGAGATGCGGAAGAAGAGGGGCTTGTCGTCGGGCCAGACCTCGCGCACCGCGTCGACGACCTCCAGCGCGAAGCGGGTGCGGTTCTCGTAGGAGCCGCCGTACTCGTCGGTGCGGTGATTGCTGTGCGGGGAGAGGAAGTTGCCGATCAGATAGCCGTGCGCGCCGTGGATCTCGGCGACTTCGAAACCCGCGGCGAGGGCACGACGGGCCGCGTCCGCGAACTGGCCCACCACCTCGGTGATGTGATCAGCCGTCAGCTCGGTCGGTACCGGGTGCTTCGTGTCGTACGCCAGTGCGCTGGGGCCCAGCGGCTGCCATCCCAGCGCGTCCGGGGCGAGCGGCGCGCCACCCTTCCAGGGCTGGTCGGTGGAGGCCTTGCGGCCGGCGTGGGCGAGCTGGATTCCCGGGACCGTGCCCTGGGAGACCAGGAAGCGGGTGATGCGGCGGAACGCCTCGACCTGGGTGTCGTTCCAGATGCCGAGGTCGTAGGGGGAGATACGGCCCTCGGGGCTGACGCCGGTGGCCTCGACGATGATCAGGCCCGTGCCGCCGGCCGCGCGCGCCGCGTAGTGCGCGAAGTGCCAGTCGTTGGGGGCGCCGGTCTCGGGACCATCAGGAGCGGCCGAGTACTGGCACATCGGCGGCATCCACACCCGGTTCGGGATCGTCAGGTCACGGAGGGTGTAGGGCTCGAAGAGTGCGCTCACGGCGGGCTCCATCCGTCAAGACCGGTGGTGGTGGGCTCGTACGATAGGCATCGTAGTACGTCGAATGTCAAACTACGAAAGGTCTCGTACAATGGGCTTCCCGAGGACCGGTCCCCGAGTCCGGAGAGCCCTCGGGAAACCCGGAGAAGTGGAGCCGCCGTGACCTCCCCCGCCGTCAGCAGTCGTGCTCTCCCGCACCCCGAGCGCGGCGAGATCCGGCTGGAGGGCATCCTGCACGCCCTCTCCGACCCGATGCGTCTGCAGATCGTGCGAGAGCTCGCCGCGGTCGGCGACGAGCTCTCCTGTTCGCACTTCGATCTGCCCGTGACCAAGTCGACGACCACCCACCACTTCCGGGTGCTGCGCGAGAGCGGAGTGATCCGGCAGGTCTACCGGGGCACCGCCAAGATGAACGGCCTGCGCCGGGACGACCTAGACGACCTCTTCCCGGGACTTCTCGATGCCCTCCTCGGCGCCGCCGGCCGCCAGGCCGTCCGGCTCGGGAGCGGCTGAACCCGCCTTACCGGGCAGGTGGTTGAAGAGCAGATTCAGCACGATCGCCGTCAGACAGCCCGCGCTGATGCCGCTGTTCATCACCGTCTGGAACCAGTCGGGGAACTTCTCGTAGATCGTCGGCACGCCCACCGGCAGCACGCCCATGGCCACCGAGACGGCCACCACGGTCAGGTTGTTGTTGCCCTTGAAGTCCACCCGGGTGAGAGTCCGCAGACCGCTCGCCGCGACCGTCCCGAACATCACCAGGCCGGCCCCGCCCAGTACCGGAGCCGGTACGGCCGCGACCACAGCGCCCAGCTTGGGCAGCAGGCCCAGCACGACCAGGATGCCGCCGGCCGTGGCGACGACCCAGCGGCTGCGTACCCGGGTCATGCCGACGAGACCGACGTTCTGGGCGTACGCCGTGTAAGGGAAGGTGTTGAAGACGCCGCCGAGCACGGTCGACAGGCCGTCGGCGCGCAGGCCGTCCGAGAGGGAGCGCGGCTCGATCCTGCGGTCCGTCATCTCGCCCACCGCGATCAGGTCACCGGTCGTCTCGGTCATCGTCACCAGTGCCACGACCAGCATCGACACGATCGCCGAGAACTCGAAGGTCGGCGCCCCGAAGTGGAAGGGCGTGCTGATCCCGACCCAGTCCGCGTCACCGACCCCCTCGAAGTCCGTGAACCCGAAGGGGACGGCCACCGCAAAACCGACCCCGATGCCGATCAGTACCGCGATCCGGCTCAGGAACGCCGGCGCGAACCGCTGCACACCCAGCACCACCACCAGGACGAACACGGCGAGCGCGATGTTCTTCGGGGCGCCGAAGTCGGCCGATCCGACGCCGCCCGCGACCCAGTTGCCGGCGACCGGCAGCAGCGAGATGCCGATGATCAGGATCACCGTGCCCGTGACCAGCGGCGGGAAGAAGCGGAGCAACTTGCCGAAGACGGGTGCGAGCAGCATGATCGCGAGGCCCGCGACGATCACCGAGCCGTAGATCGCCGGGAGTCCGCCGCCCGTCGTGCCGATCAGGACCATCGGTGACACGGCGGCGAACGTGCAGCCCTGCATGATCGGGAGCCGTACGCCGAAACGCCAGAAGCCGATGCACTGGATGAGCGTGGCGATACCGCACACCAGGAGGTCGGCGGTGATCAGATACGCCAGATCCGCGGGCGACAGCTTCATCGCACCGCCGACGATCAGGGGGACGGCCACGGCGCCCGCGTACATCGCGAGGACGTGCTGGAGGCCGAAGGCGGCGAGCTGCCGTACCGGGGGTACTTCGTCTACGGGGTGCACAGGGGTGGTTTGAGCCATGTCCGAGACCGTAGGCGTGTTGAACAGTTTGTTGATTGCGGGGGTGTTGCCGGTTCGTTGCCCGGTGCGGGCCAGGGGGTGCACGCGCCCCTAAGAGACATTGCCGTGCACCGCGTTCATCAGGGACTGCCAGTCCGGGAGTTTCACCACGCCCCGGCCCAGGGACGCACCGAGCTCCACTTCCGCTCGCTCGATCGCGCACCAACCCGCCCACTCCACCGGTTCGGCGCCCGCTGCCCGCAGCGCGTCGAGTGGGTCCTCGGGCAGATCTTTGTGTACGAGCGTGGGGGCGTCCTCGAGCAACGAGGTCACCGTCTCCTTGGCGTCCGGGCGGTTGGTGCCGATCACGCCGGTCGGGCCGCGCTTGATCCAGCCGGCCACGTACTCTCCCGGGACGGCGGAACAGCCCTGCACGACACGCCCGTCGACGTTGGGCACTGTGCCGCTCTCCGCGTCGAACGGCAGTCCCTCCACCGGCATGCCCCGGTAGCCCACCGAGCGCAGCACCAACTGGGCCTCGATCTCCTCGAATTCACCGGTGCCGCGCACGCCGCCGCGCCCGTCCGGCACCGTCCTTTCGAAGCGGACCGCGCCCACGCGGCCGCCGTCGGCGAGGAGTTCGACGGGACGCAGGAAGAAGCGCAACGAGATCCTGCGGGAGGCCGGTCGTGACTCCGCGGCCGCCCAGCCGCGCAACACCTCCACGTTCCGGCGCTGCGGCGCCGCCAGAGCAGAGGGGTCGAGGTACGCCGGGTCCAGCGCCAACTCCGCCGCGTCCACGGCCACTTCGGCGTCCGGCAGTGAACCCAGCTCGCGCAGCTCCTTGGTGGTGAAGCGGGCCTGGGAAGGGCCCCGCCGACCCACCATGTGGACCTCCGTCACCCGGCTGGCGGCCAGCGCGGTGAGCGCCGGATGCGGCATGTCGGTCGGGCTGAGCTCCGTCAGCCCACGGGCCAGCATCCGCGTCACGTCGACCGCCACGTTCCCCACGCCGATGACCACGGCCGACCGGGCGCCGATCACGAAACCGTCGGCCGTGGAGTCGGGATGTGCGCTGTACCAGGACACGAACTCCGTCGCCGACCAGCTGCCCGGCAGATCCTCGCCCGGGATGCCCAGATGCCGGTCGGTCGCGGCGCCCACGCAGTACACGACGGCGTGGTACAGCTCGCGCAGCCGCGCGGTCGGCACCCCGCCCGGGCCGATCTCGACGCCGCCCAGGAACCGCACCCGCTCGTGCTCCAGGACCGTCCGCAGGTTGTTCTGCAGCGATTTGATCTTCTCGTGGTCCGGAGCCACGCCATAGCGCACCAGGCCGTACGGGCACGGCAGCCGGTCCAGGACGTCGACGAGCACGTCGGGATCCTGCTGGACGAGGCTCTGGGCGGTGTAGCACCCGCTGGGCCCGGAGCCGACGACGGCGACACGCATGCTTCCAGGATTGCACCGCCACCGCTCCGCTGACAGGGTCAGCGTCGGCGAAGGCCAGCCGGACATGGAACCACGCCATCGTGCCCCCGCCCTCCCGCACTTCCCACCCGGGCCACACGGACAGCTGCCGTCCGCCGGACGACGATCAGATTGAAGAAAGGATGCTTCCAGCACGCACGCAACGTAACCACATGATCACGGGGTGGACACGCTCGCGGTGGTGGCCTAAGGCGGCGTGTCCCTGGAGGACGTGCGGGCGCAGGCGGCGCTGTCGCTCGAGGACCTGGGAGCCCTCGCCGACCGGATCGAGGGCCCGCTCTTCGAGGCCTGTGGAGTGGCGCCTTCCGGTGCCGCGGAGCAGCTGGTCAGCCGAGCCCGCCCCGCCTGGCCGCGCGGCATGGAAGAGCGCTGGTTGATCGCCCAGGAGTACCGAGCCGCCCAGGAGGACGGCGTCGACCCGGTCCTCGCGGTGATGTGCGCGACCGGGCACAGCCGCCGCACATCGCTCCGGCTCATCTCCCAGGCACGCGACGCGGGCTTTCTGGCGCCACGTCACGCAAGGCTCTGAACAAGCAAGTTCACCGCAGCGCCCCGTTCAGAGCATGTTCCGCATCCGGTTGATCTCGCTCGTCTGCTGGGCGACCACGTCGTCGGCCATCTCCTCGATCCGGATGTTGTTGCCCTGCCCCTTCACGTCCGTCGCCATGGTGATCGCGCCCTCGTGGTGAGTGATCATCAGCGTGAGGAAGAGCTCGTCGAACGCCTTCCCCTTCGCCGCGCGCAGCTTCCTCAGCTGGGCATCGGTCGCCATGCCGGGCATCGTGGCGTGCGTGTGGTCGTCGCTCTTCTCGGGCTGGTCGTACTCCTTCAGCCAGGCCCTCATCGCGGCGATCTCCGGCCCCTGGGCGGCCGAGATCCGCTCGGCGAGTGCCTCGAGCCTCGCCGATCCGGCGCGGTCGGGGGCCAGTTCGGTCAGTTCCAGTGCCTGGGCGTGATGCTCGATCATCATCCGCGCGTACGAGACGTCCGCCGAGTTGGGAGTGTCGTCGTCGGCCCGCTGCTCCTCGGCGTCCTGGGCGGACAGCGTGCGGTTCGCCTCGCCCGGCTTGCCCGGCGCGAGCACCGAAGGCCCGGACCCCGACGCCGACTTGGGATCCGCGTCGGAGTCGCAGCCCCCGAGGGCCAGGGCTGCCACGGCGACCAGGGCCGCCGTCAGCAGGGGTGCACGGCGGAAAAGCACAGTGGCCGCCCATGGTCCCTTCATTACAGGTTCGTTGCCCTCTGTTGATCTGTGCATGGTGAAGACGATACTGCGGTGACGCGTGAACCGTTCCACATGAACGGCACAGGGAGGAAAACAGTGATCCTGTTGAAAGAGTCCCGAACCCGGCGCAGACGCCTGGGAGTTGCGGCGGCCGCCGCGGGTCTCCTGGCCGCTCTGCTGACCGCAGGGCCGGCCGTCGCGACCCCCGACCCCGGGGACCGTCCGACCGCGGGCAAGGGGGTGTCCGAGAGCACCGAGGCCGAGGTGAAGGCGGCGATCGCCGACGGCGAGATACCCGGTCAGGACGAGATCGTCCACTCCGACAACATCGAACACCTCGTCAACGTCCCCAAGGACGCACTGCCCGGAACCAATTCGGACCTGGCCTTCCAGGGCAGGTACGCCTTCTCCGGCAACTACGACGGCTTCCGCATCTTCGACATCAGCAACCCGAAGGCGCCCAAGACCGTCGCCCAGGTGCTGTGCCCCGGATCGCAGAACGACATCTCCGTCTCCGGGAACCTGCTGTTCCTGTCCACCGACTCCTCGCGCAGCGACAGCAGCTGCAGCAGCACCACCCAGCCCGCGACCGAGAAGTCGTCGTGGGAGGGCATGAAGGTCTTCGACATCAGCGACAAGACGAACCCGAAGTACGTGGCCGCAGTGGAGACCGCCTGCGGCTCGCACACCCACACGCTGGTGCCCGAGCGCAGGAACGTCTACCTCTACGTCTCCTCGTACTCGCCGAACGCGACCTACCCCGACTGCCAGCCACCGCACGACGGCATCTCCGTCATCAAGGTGCCCCGCAACGCGCCCGAGAAGGCGGCGGTCGTGGACTTCCCGGTGCTCTTCCCCGGCGAGGGCCCCGACGGCGGCGGCAACCCGGGTGCGCCCACCAACCCGGGTGTCTCCAAGACCACCGGCTGCCACGACATCACGGTGCTCCCGGACAAGGACCTGGCGGCGGGTGCCTGCATGGGTGACGGCATCCTGTTCTCCATCAAGGACCCGGAGAACCCGAAGGTCATCGACCGGGTGCAGGACAACGTGAACTTCGCGTTCTGGCACTCGGCCACCTTCAACCAGAAGGCGAACAAGGTCGTCTTCACCGACGAGTTGGGCGGCGGCGGTGCGGCCACCTGCAACGCGGCGATCGGACCGAACCGCGGTGCCGACGGCATCTACGACATCGTCGGCAAGGGCGACAAGCGCAAGCTCGTCTTCAAGAGCTACTACAAGATCCCCCGCCATCAGGCGGACACCGAGAACTGCGTGGCCCACAACGGCTCGCTGATCCCGGTCAAGGGCAAGGACATCATGGTCCAGGCCTGGTACCAGGGTGGTGTCTCCGTCTGGGAGTTCACCGACTCGGCCCGCCCCAGGGAGATCGCCTACTTCGAGCGCGGTCCGCTGAGCACCGAGCAGCTGGTCGGCGGCGGCGCGTGGTCGGCGTACTACTACAACGGCTACATCTACTCGAACGACATCGCCAAGGGCTTCGATGTCCTGAAGCTCAGCGACCGGCGCACGGATCCCGCCAAGAAGGTGCGGCTCGGCGAGCTCAACGTACAGACGCAGCCGGACTACTTCGACTGATCCCCGGACTCCGGGCCCGTCTCGAAGAAACGCGACAGATCCCTGTCGTACGTCCCGTCGGGCGCCTCGGTGCCCGGCGGGACGCCCTGCTCCCAGTCGAGCCGGTAGCGCGTGAACAGCTCGGCGCGCAGCGTCGTCATCGACATCGGGACGTTCGGTACGACCATCGCGTAGACCGCGCCCATGAGTTGCGAGCGCAGCATCGGGTAGTCGGTCTCGACCGTCTGCGAACCGTGCCGTTCCATCGTGTCCTGCAGCAGCTCGGCGAGCCGCTGCTGCTCCGGGCACTGCACGAAGCCGTCGGTGTCCAGCAGGCCCGCCATGTGCTGGCGCATCAGTACGGTCCGGTCCCGGGCCAGGCCCAGGACCGCGTCGATGGCCCGGGCCATCCGCTCCCGGCCGTCCTCGGTGCGCGGCTCGCGCTCCAGCGCCTCCTCCAGCGTGCGGTGCATGAGCCGGTGCACGGCGGACTGCACGAGTTGGCGCTTGCCGGGGAAGTAGTACGACACCAGACCGCGTGCCGAACCGGCCCGGTCCGCGATGTCGCCGAGGGTCGTGGCCTCGTAACCGCGCTCGGAGACCAGCTCGACCGCCGCCTGCAGGAGCCGCTCCCGGGAACGACGGCGCAACTCTTCGTTGACCGAGGCGCTGCGCGGGGACATGCTGTAACTCCTGCGTTGACTGGCTCTCAGCCAACTATACTCAAATGCGTCCGGACCGGCCCGCGAAAGGCCTGGTCGGGGCTGCCGCCTGCTCTGGGCGACGCGGGGGATCGTCCAGGGTGGGCGGGTAAACGCCCCAATGGTGTCCTCAGGCGACCACTCCGGCGGGGTGACCACCCGGTTTTCGGACACTTTTCTGGAGTCGATTCCGGGTGTGGACCCCGCGTGCCGATCCGGGCCTCAGCCCACCAGGTCGAGGATCGGTCGCAGCCCGTCGGGCCGCTGCGCCGCCGGCAGATGATCCACGAAGTGCACCCCGCAGCCCAGGGCCGCCGCACCGCCGTCCGCCCGCCGGTCGTCGCCGACCATCAGGACGTCCCGGGGCTCGACACCGAGCGCCGTGCAGGCGGTCTTGAACAGCCGGGGATCCGGCTTCTGGACGCCGTGTTCGTACGACAGCACATACACGTCGACGTACGGATCGAGCCCGTGCGCGCGGAAGACGGGTCGCAGGTCCCAGCCGATGTTGCTGACCACACCCACCCCGACCTCGCGCTCCCGCAGTGCGCGCAGGACCTCGGCGGCGTCGGGATACGGCTGCCAGGCGGCGGGGGACATGTGCCGGTCGTACAACGCGTCGTGCAGGGCGGGATCCGGCAGCGGGACCAGTCGCGAGAGCCCGGTGTACGCGGCCCGGTGCAGCTCGGCACTCTCGTCCCGGATTCCCCACACGGCGGCGACCTCGTCCGGCATCGGCGCCCGGGGCGCCATCCCGCCGGGCAACGCTCCCACCCTCTCCAGCTCCAGCGCGGCCAGCGCCAACTCCGCCTCGGCGAGGGCAAGTCCCGCCTCGTCGAGAGCGGCCCTCAACCAGGACTCGGTGGACTCGATCCGGAAGAGCGTTCCCGAGAAGTCGAACAGGACGGCAGTCATACGATGATCTTAGGGGCCTGCGTTCCACTCGACGGGGAGCTCGCCCCCGCAGAACACGCAGACGAAATCCGCCTCGCGCACGATCGACCGCTCCCCGCACTCCTCGCAGCGCCGGAACACCACCTCGTGCGTGAACCGGCCGGGGTGCTCGACGCCGGCCCGGTCGACCGCGCGCCCGACCGCCTGCCACGAGTCGAGGTCCGGGCAGTAGCCGGTGGAGTGGTTGGTGACCTCGTGGACCGCCCAGCGGCCGGCGGCCCGGGCGAATCCCATCTCGCCGGCGGCCGTCACATCCGCGCCGCCCGCGCAGGCCACGTGCTCACTCCTGCGGGGAGCGAGCCGCAGCAGGCCGTCGAGGGCGACGACGAACGTGAAGGGCTCCGAGGTCTCGGCCGGCCCGCGCCCGGACAGCCAGGCGTCGAGGTCGGCGGCGGAACGGATGATCCGCCCCTCGCTGTCCGGCCGTACCGTCGAGCGCAGCTCGGGCGGGCCCACATAGCCGTAGACCCGGCTCGGGCTGTCGTTCACGGCCGGTACCGCTGGTGGACCGTCACCGCCAGTGTCACCAGCATCGCGCCCAGGAGCCAGCCGCCGAACACGTCGGAGGGCCAGTGGACGCCGAGCCAGATACGGGTCAGGCCGACGCCGACCACGGAGATCGCGGAGAGGGTCAGGGCCGTGAACCACAGGGCGCGGCCGGCGCCGTAGTGGTGGAGGAGCCACAGGAGGAGGCCGCAGACGACCGTGGCCGTCAGGGCGTGTCCCGACGGGTAGGCCGCGAAGTGCGCGGTGTCGACCGGGTCGGGCCAGACAGGGCGCGGGCGGTCGACCGCGGCCTTCAGGATCTGCTGGAGCAGTGTTCCCAGCGCACATGTGGCTGCCAGCCAAACGGCGGTCCACCGGGCGTTGCGCCGCCACACCAGCCACAGCACCGCGAGCGCAGCCAGGATGCGCATCGCCCAGGGGTCCCAGACCCAGTCCGTGAGGATGCGGAAGGCGTGGGTCACCCCCGGCTCGTCGACCGCCCAGCGGTGGGTGGTGTCGGCGATGTCGCCGTCCACGGTGAGCAACGGATGCCACTCGACCGCGACCAGGACGAGCAGCAGCACCGAGCACAGGGCGAGGACACCGGTCGCGCGGGCGGCGGTCCGGTGCTCCGGGGGGCGGGGCGGGGAGTCGACGGACGGCGTGTGCATACTGCGATCCTCGCCGACCGGTGCGGCTTGAGGCCAATTCCGGGGCGGTGCGGAGGCAGAACACGTCCCGGTTCTCGTCGAGTTCGAGCCGTATGTGGCGTACGTCGCCCCCTCGTCCCGCCCGGCCGCCTCAGAGGGTCAGCAGCATGGCCACCATCGCGATGCCCATCGACAGCCGACACGCGCGCGCGAGTTCGGGACGATCGCCCCAGCCGACGGTTGCGCCACCGGCGGTCGCCGGTATCAGGCGGACGCCGGACCTCAGGACGTAGCCCGCGAAGTAGAGGAGCAGTACGCCCGTCACCACGGGGACTCCCGCGCCGCCGTGGTGCCCGGGAGAGGCCGCCATCACCACCGCCATGTAGACCATGGCCCCGGCTCCCACCAGGTGGTGCAGATGATGGGTGCTCGTGCGCGCCGCCCACAGCGCGCGCAGCGCGGCCCCGCCGAACACGGCCGCGCAGAGCGGCCAGGCCCACGACGGTGGCGTGAACACGGCGGCGGGTACGGCCATCGCGGCCATCCCGAAGCCCATCAGCGCCTCGCCACCCGCGGCCCGGCGCTGTTCCTCGACGCTGCTGCGCATCCGCAGCAGGCAGTACGCCCCGGTCGCCGCGCAGAGCGCCACCAGCAGCCAGCCGGGCGAAGCCGGTCCGTGCACGCCCACCTCCCCGCTCGACGTCGGTCAAGAAATGCCCGGGCCACGCGGCGCGCAATCGAGCGCAAGGGTGTACGCGGGGAGCGTGCGACGGAGCACAGCAGGTCAGAGGAATCGCACCCCTATCGTTTACGAGTAAAACACCTGCTAAAGTATTGACTCATGAGCAGTGCGACCCCCTTTGCCGGCACCCCGCGCGTCCGCCGTCTCCCCCTGGCCGGTGTGCTGCGCCTCGGCAGGCCCTCCGACATCTGGTTCAAGCCCGCCCTGAGTGTGGTCGTCGCCGTCGCCCCGCCGAACCTGATCCTCCTGGCCCTCGGCCGACTCGACCTGGCGATGTACACCATGGCCGGGTCCCTGTGTGCGCTGTACGCCCACCACCGGCCCTACGCCGCCCGGGCCCGCGCTCTGGCCGGGGTGGTGCTCGGCATGGTCGCCGGCCTCGCTGTCGGCCTGGTCGCCGCCTCGCTCACCGGCAGCGCGGTGGTGCTGGTAGCCGTCGGCGCACTGGTGGCCGCCGTACAGAAAGCGCTCTGTGACGCGACCCGGATCGGCCCGCCGGGTCATGTGGTCCTCACCTTCATCAGCTCCGCCTCCCTGTTCGCCCCGCAGACCCTCGCCCAGGTGCCCGGCCACCTCGCCCTGGCCCTGGCGGCGGGCGCCTGGGCCTGGCTGGTCGGCATGGCACCCGGCCTGTTCCGGCCGCACGGCCCGGAACGACGGGCCACCGCCCATGCGCTGAACGCGGCTGCCGCGTACGCGGAGAACCGCCGCCCCCACGCAAGCGGAACCGCCCATGCCGCCGTGCAGGCCGCCTGGCAGACCCTCCTCTCGGCCGGCGCCCGCTCCGAGACCCGGCGGGCCCTCGAACGTCTCGTCGTCCGCGCCGAGGTCGCCCTCGCCGCTCCCGCCGACGCGGACCCGCACCGCCTGCGCGCCTGGGCCCGCGAACTGCGGGGCACGGGGCCGGTCCCGCGGACGGCGTACGACAGCGAACTCCTCGGCGTGGAGGCCGAACTCGCCGCCCGGGCCCGCCGGTGGTGGCGTGCCCTCGGGCCGCTCGCCCCGATCGCGATGCGCACCGCGCTGGGCTGCGCCCTCGCCGGTTACGCCTCCCTCGCGCTCGGCATCGGCCGCCCCTACTGGGCGCTGGTCACCGCCGCCTCGCTCTACCAGGCCAACGTCACCCTCACCTGGAGCCGGGGCGTCCAGCGCGTCGTCGGCAACCTCGTCGGGGTGCTGGTGTTCGCCGCCGTGGTCCCGCTCGCCCACCTCGGCCCGGCCGCCCTCGTCCTGTGCTGCCTCGCCTTCAACTTCGGCGCCGAGGCGCTCATGGGCCGCAACTACTGGCTCGGGAGCATCTGCGTCACGCCGATGGCGCTGCTCATCACCGAGTTCGCCGGGTACCAGGAGCCGGGCCGGCTGATCACCGAGCGGGTCGTGGACACCCTCGTCGGGGCGCTGGTCGGATTCGTCGCCGCCATGGCCGTCACCAACCGGCGCGCGGGCGATCGCGTCGAGCAGGCGCTGGCCGCGGTGGAACGCGCCCGCGCCCGTGCCGCCCGCCTTCTCGCGGAGCCGCACCCCGTTCCCGGCAGCCTGGACGCCGCGCACCGCGTCCTCGCCGCCGCCCTGGTCGACCTGCGGGCCGGCGTCGAGGCCGCCTCCGGCGAATGGTGGCAACGCGCCCTGCCCCAGGAGAGGGTCGTACGCGCCGAACAGGCCGGACACCGTACGCTCGCCGCGACGATCCGGCACCACAGAGCGGAGGGCGCACGCCCATGACGGCACCGAACGGACGACCGGAGGAACCGGCGAGGCACGACACCGTCGCCGCCGTCGTCCGGCAGTGGCAGACCGTCCACCCCGGCCTCGACACCGGCCCCATGGAGATCATCGGCCGCGTCAACCGCTGCGCGGCCCTGCTCCAGCAGGCCGAGGACGCTCCCCTGCGCCGGGCCGGACTCAGCCGTCCCGAGTTCGACCTGCTCGGCGCCCTGCGCCGCACCGGCCACGAGCTGACCCCCGGCGACCTGGCCCGCGAGACCTTCTCCTCCGGCGCCGCCGTCACCAAGCGGCTCAAGCAGCTGACCGAGCGGGGCCTGGTGGAGCGCCGGGGCGACACCCGCGACCGCCGCGTCGCCCACGTCCGGCTCACCGAGGCCGGCCGCGACCTGGTCGACGGGATCCTGCCGGAGCAACTGGCGTACGAGACGGCCGTGCTGTCCGTCCTGACCCCCGAGGCGCGGAGCGAACTCGCCGGCCGGCTGGGGGAGCTGCTCGGCCTGCTGGAGGGCAGCCTGGGAGTGCTGCGCGCCTGACGGCTCCGACCTGCGGTTTCGGAAGTTTCGAAGCCCGCTGCCTGTTGACGCGGTCCATCCGCGCTTTCTACGTTCGTCCAGGTCGGTGCGGATCATCGACTGTCGTACGGAATGTCGAACGAAGGATGGATGCCGTGGCAGCCGAAGGCCCCGCCCCCGAGAAGCTCACCATCGATCTCGGGACCGAGACCGGACCCTTCCACGGGGGAGCGAGCGGCACGCTCTACGGGCTCTACGGCGACGGCGTGCCCAGCCGTGGCGTGGTCGAGGGCATGTACCCGCGCACGGTGACCACCAAGGCCCAGGACGGCACCCAGCATCCCGGCGGCGACGCCCTGGAGATCCTGCCCGCCTTCGTCGCGGCGGGCGGCAAGGACGTCTACGTCTATCTGCCCGACTTCTACCGAGGCTTTCCGTACGAGTGGCCGGGCGCCACGGGCGAGGAGCGGCTCGCCGGACATCTGGACGTGATCCGCCGTCAGGTCGAACACGTCCTGACCCTGGGGGAGTTGAAGGAACACGTCGTGTACGTGCCGTTCAACGAACCCGAGGGCAACATGTTCGGCGAGGGGGAGTGGAGCTACGACCAGGTCTCCTGGCGGACCGAGCCGGACCACTACTTCGCCGCCTGGGAAGCCGCGTACCGCCTCATCAAGGACCTCGACCCGCACGCGCGCGTGGCCGGACCCAACACCTGCATTCTGTACCCCGAGGTCAGGGACTTCCTGGAGTTCGCGACGTCGCACGACGTGCTGCCCGACATCGTCACCTGGCACGAGCTGTCCTCGCCCGCCGAGGTCCGCACCAACATCGCCAAGTACCGTGATCTGGAACGGGAGTTGGGCATCGGCCCGCTGCCCGTCAACATCAACGAGTACGCGCACAACTACCACGTCTCCGTCCCCGGACAGATGATCCAGTGGATCGCCGCGATCGAGGAGTCGAAGGTCGACGCCGACATCGCCTACTGGAACATCGCCGGCAACCTCAACGACTCGGCGGTCGAGGCGAACAAGGCCAACGGCCAGTGGTGGCTCTACAACGCCTACGGGCAGCTGACCGGCAACACCGTCCGGGTGCTCGCCCCGCACCCCAACGTGCAGTACACCCTCCAGGGCGTCGCCACCCTCGACCGGGACAAGCGACAGGCGCGGGCGCTGTTCGGGGGAGCGGACGGCTCGGCGGACATCGTCTTCGAGGGCGTGGACGCGGAGGTGTTCGGTGCCGTGGTCCACGCCCGTCTCATGGAGATTCCCTGGACGGGGCAAGTGGGCGCCGCAGAACAGCCGTTGCGGCTGCGGGACGAGGAACTGCCGCTCACGGACGGGAAAGTGACGCTCGGTCTCACCGATCTCGACGCGATGTCCGCCTACCAGGTGATCCTGTCGCCGGGCGGCAACGGGGCCGTGGCCCTGCCGCCCGCGGTGAGCTGGAGGCGGACGTACGAGGCCGAGGACGCCACCTACACGGGAGACGGCTACTCGAAGAACGGACCCGAGGGGTCCCCGTCCGCCGTCGACCGGTTCGCGACCTCCGGTGGCTACCACGTGGGCGGTCTGCGCACCGGCTCCGACGGCGTGCTCGCCTTCGACGTCGACGTGCCGCAGGACGGGACGTACGACCTCGCGGTGTTCGCGGGCTCGCACAACCTCGCCGACCTGGTGCGCGAGCAGGGCCCCACCAACGTCTTCCTGCGCGTCGACGGCGAGCATCCTCGTGAACTGCGGCTGCCGCTCGGCTACAAGCGGGCGGTGTGGGGACACACCGACACCCGGGTGGAGCTGACCGGGGGCCGGCACCGGATCACCCTCGCCGCCCAGGACCCCGACCTCGGAGTCACCAAGGGTGACGCGGTCGTCGACAAGCTGGACCTCCTGCTCCGGAGCGAGGACGAAACCGCCCTGTACGACGCCGAGTTCGCGGACCTCGGTGGCGGCGCCCGGGTCAGTCACGCCCACCGCGGCGCCTCGGGGCCCGGAGTCGCCGTGCTCCCACGAGGCGGCACCGTCACCTTCTGGACGTACGCGGCCGGCGACGGCGAGGCCTCCGTGACCGTCGACCTGCTCGGGCCCGGAGAGGGCGTGTGGAGCGTCAACGGCGAGGAGCTCGGGCGCGTCGAGCGCGGCGCCGTACCGCTCTTCCTGGCCGGGGGCGTCAACAAGGTGACGGTCACCGGGACTTCGGACCGGCTGATCGTCGACCGGCTGCGGATCGCCCCTTCACGTGGCCTCCTGCCCAGCACCGCGTACGCCGCCGAGGAAGGCGTCCTGACCGGCACGGCGAGGGTGACCGGATACCCGTACGCCGTCGGTGGCAAGGCAGTTGACGGCATCGGCGCCGGGTCCGCGAACGCGCTCACCCTGACGGTCACGGCGGGCCGCCCCGGACGCCACGCGCTGACGATCCGCTACTCCAACGGCGAGCAGCCTCCCTCCACCCACTACAACCCGGACCCGGTCTGCCGCCACGCCGACATCTGCGTCAACGGCGGCCCCGCGCACCGCGTCCTGTTCCCCACCACCTTCCACTTCAACAACTTCTGGAATCTCTCCGTGCCCGTCACCCTGCGCCCGGGCCTCAACACGATCACGTTCACGTCCGACGAAATCCCCGACTTCGCCGGCGACACCAGGAACGCATTCGGCCAACGCTCCGCCCACGCCCCCGTCATCGACCAGGTCACGGTGACACCGCTCGCCCCCACGGGGGCTGAACTGCGTACCCGCTGACGAGGGAACCGCCTCACGCCCGCCCGGCCGTAGCCGCCAGCTTGCGCAACTGGCGCCAGTTCAGGCGGGGTTGCGCCTCCGGTACACCCGGTCGCTTCCTCGGGACGTGGACGCGGAGCGCCCCGGGGACGATACGACAGTGGACCGGGGTGGGCAGGAGCAGGGCCTCGCCGTCGACGCCGACCTCGATCTCCGGCCGGTCGGCGTCGACGATCACCTCCCGCGCGGACAGGACCGCGAGACCCTCCGGATCGGGGTCGAGCAGCAGCGCCGCGGCCTCGGCCGCACTGTCCACCTTGACGCCGAGGATGCCGAGCAGCCCCGAGTCGAGCCGCTCGCGGCGGCCGAGGCCCACCGGGTCGCCGGTGCGGTAGGCGTTGTTGCTCACCAGCACGGCTTGCGGGCCGTCGAGCGTCGTGGCGTCGATCCGCGCGGTCAGACGGGGGCCGCGCTGCCGGGTGAGCAGGTCGGGAAGGAGCTCCAGAGTGGTGCCGATCTTGTCGTCGCGGTAGGCGGGACTCTGGACGACCGCCGCGTACGCGCCGAACGAGGCGTTGTTGACGAAGGGATGGTCCGCGGCGAAGCCGAGATCCACCCGGAGTTCCACGCCGTCGGTGAGCGCGTCGAGACAGGCCGCGGGGTCGGCGCGGTCGAGGCCGAGGTCCATCGCGAAGTGGTTGCGCGTACCGGCGCAGACGACGAGGAACGGCAGGTCGTGCTCCGCGGCGACGGCGGCGACCAGTGCCTGGGTGCCGTCACCGCCCGCGACGCCCAGCAGGTCCGCGCCCTCCGCCACGGCCGCCCGCGCCAGCGCGGTCACGTCCTGGTGCTCCTCCGGGTCGAGCAGCACGACCCGCGCGCCCAGCCGTTCGGCCTTCTCCCGCAGCCCGAACCGCTCCACCTTCCCGCCTCCGGAGCGGGGGTTCATGAGCAGGAAGGGCCGCCGCACGGACCGCGCCCGGTGCTCCTTCATACGCCTGGGCCGTTTGCCGGTGCTGCGCAGCGCGTACCGCCCGCTCCACACGGCCACCGCCCACAGCACCGGCGACAGCACGAGCACCCATCCCAGGGTGACCACGAAGAGAACGACGACGACGGTGGGGGTGACGGCCGCGAGCACCGCCGCCAGCCAGCGTGCCGGGCCGCGCCGGGTCAGCGTCCACCACACCGCCGCAGCGGTGACGGCCCCGCCCGTGAGCCCGGCCGCCAGCAGCAGTACGCCGTCGAGACCGCCGTACCCGAGTGGGAGCAGCACCGCGAGGGCGGCCGCCGCCAGGGCGGTCCTGGCCGCCCATCGCTGCCCGTGCCAGGCCGGGGCGTTCAGGTCCACGCTCATGTGCTCCTCCACTGCTCGACGCCCTCGGGGCCACGGCGGTCGGCGGAGCATATCCAAGTCGGCGAAACGGCCGGCACCACGTGTGATGCCGGTCGGCAGACGCCGTGTTCAGATTCCGGGCCGGTACCGGATCGGATGGTCCGACGGCACCTCCACCAGCACGATCGGTGTGCCGTCCGGGTCCGCCACCCACATCTCGACCAGCCCCCATGGCTCCTTTACCGGGGGCCGTACGATCTCGACGCCCTTGGCCACCAGTTCCTCGTGCGCCGCGGTCACGTCCGCGACCTGGAGCCACAGCCGGACGCCCGCGGCCGGTGGAGCCTCGGACCGTCCCGACAGCTCCAGGAATCCACCGCCGAGGAAGTAGACGGTGCCCCGCTCCGGGCCCGTGCCGAACTCGCGGTACACGGCGAGGCCCAGTTGATCGCCGTAGAAGACTCGGGAACGTTCCGGATGCGTGGGGCGCAGCAGGACGCGGCCGCTCAGTACGTGCACCATGCGGGCGAGCCTAACCGGGGCGTTAGTCTCGACCCTGCCCCAGTCGTGCCCCTGAAGTGGAGACGCGCCCCATGGAGACCACCGCCGGCCTCACCTTCCGTGACGCCACCGACGCCGATGTGGACGCGCTCGTCGCGCTGGTCGAGTCGGCGTACCGCGGAGACGACAGCCGGGCCGGGTGGACCACCGAGGCGGACATCCTGGAGGGGCAGCGGACGGATCCGGAGGGTGTGCTCGCGGTCATCAAGTCGCCCGACAGCCGGCTGCTCACGGTGGAGCGGGACGGCCAGGTCGTTGCCTGCTGCCAGCTCGAACACCGGGGCACGCACGCGTACTTCGGGATGTTCGCGGTCAGTCCCGCACTCCAGGGCGGCGGCCTCGGCAAGGTGATCATCGCGGAGGCGGAGCGGATCGCCCGGGAGACCTGGGGCGTGACCGAGATGCACATGACCGTGATCTCGGTGCGGAACGACCTCGTCGCCTGGTACGAGCGGCGCGGCTACCGCCGTACGGGACAGATGACACCGTTCCCGTACGGCGACGAGCGCTTCGGCGTTCCGCAGCGCGACGATCTGCAGTTCGAGCTGCTGGTCAAGCCGCTGGTGTGACGTTCCTGTCCCGGTTCACGCGGTGAAGCGCCCGGTGCGTTTGATCTCCGGGTAGTCGGTCGTCGCGCCGTCCAGTTCCAGGGCCCGCACCAGCTTCAGATGGTCCTGGGTGTTCACCACCCAGCCGATGATCTTCAGATCCGCCTTGCGGGCCGCCTCGACGACCTCCAGGGTCAGCCGGCGGATGTTCAGGCAGACCGTTCCCGCACCGGCCTCGACGGCGCGCTCCACGATGTCGGGGCCGAACCGGCTGCCGATCAGCGCGGTCCGTACACCGGGCACGAGGCGGCCGATCTCGGCGATCGCCTCGTCGTGGAACGAGGACACCTCGACCCGGGAGACCAGATTCCGCCGGATCATGACCTCGGCCAGCGCCCGGGCCGCCGCGATGTCCTTGATCTCGGCCTGGAGCGGCGACCGCACGGCGTCCAGGACCTCCTCGAACACCGGGACGCGTTCCCCGCGGCCCGCGTCCAGGGCGCGCAGTTCGGTGAGGGTCTTCTCGGCGATCGGGCCGGTTCCGTCGGTCGTGCGGTCCACGTCGGTGTCGTGCATGACGACGAGGGCGCCGTCCTTGCTCAGATGCAGATCGAGTTCGATCAGGTCGAGGCCGGCCTGCTGGGCGGCGACGAAGGAACGGAGGGTGTTCTCGGGTTCGGTACCCATGACTCCGCGATGACCGATGGTAAGGAAGTTCAAGGTTCAACTCGCTTCCGTCGACGGCGGCTCGGTGCAAAGCCGCAGCCTAACGGCTACGCCGTGTGATGAACCCGTACGTACACGAGGGATCGCGGTGAACTGCGAGGGAGTGATCTCGCTTACCCGGAATCCCCGTGTTTATGGCCCTCGACAGGAAAAAGTTCGGTGACCATTGGTGTGGGCAGGATAACTTCCCGAGTCTGCTCTTGCTGGACGGAAGCTCGTATGTATACGGTCTTCATACGCGAGTTTCTCCCGTGGAGGATGGGACATGACGGAAATTCTTGTGCAGGCGGCTTCGGGGGACCAGGTTCCTCCCGTGACCAGGGTGGTGGAGCACCCGGCATGGCCCGTGCTCAAGGATGCCGTGGAGCGGATCCGGCCATGGCAGTCCAAGGACGGGTCGATCGACTTCGAGGCCGAGAGCGCGCCCGCGCGCGCGGACGCCGAGGCCGCCGTACGGCGTGTCGTCGACGCGGTGCAGGAGCTGTCGCCGTCGCTGCCGCACGACGCCGACTACCACGCCGCCCTCGTCAAGGACCTCCGGCGCTGGTCCGAGGGCGGCTTCGAGGTGCCCGACTTCCTCGACTCCCTGCTGGCCTTCCAGCCCGCCGCGAACCGCGCGGACGGCCTCCAGCACCTGGTCGTCTTCCCGATGTACACGCAGAACGGCAACCCGGACCGCAATCTGGAGGCGGTCGTGCTGCGCATGGTCTGGCCCGAGTGGCTGGCCGAACTGGAGCGCACCCGCTACGACAACCCGCTGTTCTGCGGCATCAAGTTCGAGGACTTCACGTCCGGCTACGACACGAACTCCGCCGTCCTCTTCCCGGAGACGATCGCCGTGCGCGAGGCGCCGGAACGCTTCTCCTGGGGCGGTATCTTCTGCGACCGCGAGGCCGCCCGCTTCCGCCGCGTCACCGACGCGGCCGTCGACATCCTGGGCCTGGAGCTGCCCGAGGACATCGCCGCGATGGTCCACGACCAGACGCGCTGCGAGGAGGCCTTCGTACTGTGGGACATGGTCCACGACCGCACCCACAGCCACGGCGACCTGCCCTTCGACCCGTTCATGATCAAGCAGCGCCAGCCGTTCTGGATGTACGGCCTCGAAGAGCTGCGCTGCGACCTCACCGCCTTCAAGGAGGCCGTGAAGCTGGAGGCGGACGGCGTTCCGCAGGCCCGTGACGTGCAGTACGCGGTCCTCTTCGACCGGATGTTCCGCTTCCCGGTCACCGGCGAGCGAGTGCGCAACTACGACGGGCTCGGCGGCCAGCTCCTCTTCGCCTACCTGCACAAGCACGACGTCGTCCGCTGGACCGACAACAAGCTGTTCATCGACTGGCAGCGCGCCCCCGAGGTCACCAACCAGCTGTGCGCCGACATCGAGCAGCTCTACCGCGACGGCATCGACCGCCCGAAGCTCGTCCACTGGTTCGCCGGCTACGAGCTGGTCTCCACCTACCTCGCCCCGCACCCGGGCTCCAAGTGGGCCAAGGGTCCGGACGCCCTCGACCTGTCGCTGCCGCCCCGGAAACTCGTCGACGACGTGCTTCCGGACGAGTTTCCGCTGAGCATGTTCTATGAGGCCCTCTCCAAGAAGCTTCGCCATGTGATCGCCTCGACCCGAGGTATCACGGCGGAGAACGCCGAGCGGGTCGCCGCGTGAGCGATCGCGGCACCGGGAACACTGCACAGGCCGCCGAGGCGGCTGCTCAGGAGGCGAAGAACATGGCGGGGAACGGAGCTCTCAGCGGTGCGGTGATCGCTGTTGCAGGCGCGGGTGGACCCGCGGGCCGCGCGGCACTGCTGCGGCTGGCCGAGGCGGGCGCGACCGTCGTCGGCGCGGACAACGACCCGGAGCGGCTCGCGGAGGCCGTGGACGCGGCACGCTACGCGTCGGGCGGCGCCAGCGTCACCGGCGAGCCGGTCGACCTGCTGGACCTGGGATCCACCCGCGACTGGGCCGAGCACATCGAGAAGGACTTCGGCCGCGTCGACGGTCTGGTCCACCTCGTCGGCGGCTGGCGCGGCAGCGAGACCTTCATCAAGTCGAGCCTGGACGACTGGGACTTTTTGGAACTGCTGCTCATCCGCACCGTCCAGCACACCTCGCTCGCCTTCTACGAGGGCCTGCAGCGCAGCGACCGCGGCCGCTACGTCCTGATCAGCGCCGCCGGTGCGACGAAGCCGAGCGCGGGCAACGCCTCGTACGCCGCCGCCAAGGCCGCCGCCGAGGCCTGGACGCTCGCTCTCGCGGACGCCTTCCGCAAGGCCGGTGGCGCCGGTGGGCCGACGTCCGCGGCTACGATCCTGGTGGTGAAGGCACTGGTGCACGAGGCCATGCGCGCCGACCGGCCCAACGCGAAGTTTGCGGGTTTCACGCACGTCCAGGACCTGGCCGAGGCCATCGCCGGTGTCTGGGACAAGCCCGCCGCCGAAGTGAACGGAAACCGTCTGTGGCTGACCGAGAAGCCGTGAACCCTCCGAAGACCGACGCTCGTCGTCATCATGACCCGCAGGTCCGCGGCTTCGCCAGCGACAACTACGCCGGGGCCCACCCGGAGGTGCTCGCCGCCCTGGCACTGGCCAACGGCGGGCACCAGGTCGCGTACGGCGAGGACGACTACACCGAGAACCTCCAGGGCGTCGTCCGCAGCCACTTCGGCGCCACGGCCGAGGCGTTCCCGGTCTTCAACGGCACCGGCGCCAACGTCGTCGCGCTCCAGGCGGTCACCGACCGCTGGGGCGCGGTGATCTGCGCCGAGAGCGCGCACATCAACGTCGACGAGGGCGGTGCCCCCGAGCGCATGGGCGGCCTCAAGCTGCTCAGCGTGCCCACCCCCGACGGCAAGCTCACGCCCGAACTGATCGACAAGCAGGCCTGGGGCTGGGAGGACGAGCACCGCGCTATGCCGCAGGTCGTCTCGATCACCCAGTCCACGGAGCTCGGCACCCTCTACACGCCCGACGAGATCCGCGCGATCTGCGACCACGCCCACGCGCACGGCATGAAGGTTCACCTGGACGGCTCCCGCATAGCCAACGCGGCCGCTTCCCTCGACGTCCCGATGCGGACGTTCACCAACGCGGTCGGCGTCGACATCCTCTCCCTGGGCGGGACGAAGAACGGCGCCCTGTTCGGCGAGGCGGTCGTGGTGATCAACCAGGACGCGGTCTCCCACATGAAGCACCTGCGCAAGCTGTCGATGCAGCTCGCCTCCAAGATGCGTTTCGTGTCAGTGCAGTTGGAGGCCCTGCTCGCCAAGGACCTGTGGCTGCGCAACGCCCGCCACTCCAACGAGATGGCCCAGCGCCTGGCGGAGGGTGTCCGCGCCGTCCACGGTGTCGAGATCCTCTACCCGGTCCAGGCCAACGGCGTCTTCGCCAAGCTCCCGCACGACGTGAGCGAGCGCCTCCAGAAGCGCTTCCGCTTCTACTTCTGGGACGAGGCCGCCGGCGTCGTCCGCTGGATGTGCGCCTTCGACACGACCGAGGACGACGTGGACGCCTTCGTGGCGGCGCTGAAGGAAGAGATGGCGCGCTGAGGCGCGTACCGAACCGGAGGCGGTCTGTGCTTGCATGCCGGTGTGGACAAGACACAGCGCCGGGTCCGGCCGAGGACCGATGACGACGTCGAGGCATGCGTGCGGGTGCTGGCGGAGGTGCACCGCCGCGACGGCTATCCGGTGAACTGGCCTGCCCGGCCCGGTGAGTGGCTGTCGCAGGAGGCCGCACTGGGCAGCTGGGTCGCCGAGCTGCACGGCCGTGTCGCCGGCCACGTCAGCCTTTCCCGCAGCGCCGAGGGCGACTTGGCCCCTGTCCTGTGGAGCGAGCGGAACGGCACGAGCGGGGAACAGGCCGCGGTGGTCGGCCGGTTGTTCGTCGCCCCGCGAGCGAGAGGGCACGGGATCGGTGCCCTGCTGATGGGCAGAGCGGTGGCGGAGGCCCAGCACCACGGCCTGCATCCGGTGCTCGACGTCGTCGCGTCCGACACCGCCGCGGCGGCCTTGTACGAACGGCTGGGCTGGACGAGGCTGGCCACGGTCGAACAGCGCTGGAGCCCGTCCCAGGTGGTCGCCGTACATTGCTACGCTGCATAAATATACTGACCTTCGTAAATTGATTGACCCAGGGTGATCGTTTTCCTATGCTCTGCGGGCATGGAGCTGATCCAGAACACCCCCGACCTTTCCGCATACCTGGCCGCCGACGACGTCATCGACCACCACCACCCGGTCGTCAGAGGAGTGGCCGCACGTCTCGCCAAGGAAGCGGTCGACTCGTATGCCTATGCGCGACTGGCCTTCGAATTCGTCCGTGACACCATCCCGCACTCCCAGGACTCCGGCGATCCCCGCGTCACCTGGCGGGCGTCCGACGTCCTGGAGCAGGGCACCGGCATCTGCTACGCCAAGGCCCACGCGCTGGCCGCCCTGCTGCGCGCCGAGGACATCCCGACCGCACTCTGCTATCAGAAGTTCGACGTGGTGCACGGCCTGGTCGCCGTGCGGTTCAACGGCGCCTGGCACCGCCAGGACCCCCGGGGCAACAAGCCCGGAGTGGACGCCCAGTTCTCCCTCGACGGCGAGCGGTTGGCCTTCACGCCCGAACCGGAGTCCAACGAGATGGACTACCCGGTCCTGTACGCTGAACCACACTCGGCCGTTCTGAGCGCTCTCAAGGCCGCCCCCGACCGGCTGTACCTCTGGAAGACACTCCCCACCGCACTCTGAGGCACCCGATGACCCTCTCCCTGACCGTGTCCGACGAAGTGCGCGCCCTCGCACCCGGCTTCAGGCACCTCGCCATCGAGGCCCACGGCCTCGTCAACGGGCCCAGCACCGACGCCAGTTCGGCACTCCTCGACGACGCGGCCCGCCGTCTCGCCGTACGTCTGGACGGGCGCGCCCCGCACGAGGACCCGCACATGGCGGCCTGGCGGGAGGTCTACACGGCGTTCGGCTCGAAGCCGTCACGCACCCGCAACTCGGCGGAGGCGCTGGCGAAGAGGGCTCTGTCGGACGCGGGTCTGCCCCGCATCAACCTCCTGGTCGACCTCTACAACGCGATCAGCGTCGCGCACCTCGTCCCCGTCGGTGGCGAGGACCTCGACCGCATCCGGGGCGGGATGCGGCTCGTACGGGCCACCGGCGACGAGGACTTCGTGACGGTGGCCGGAGGAGAGGAGGCCGTGGAGCATCCCGACGCCGGCGAGGTGATCTGGCGGGACGAGGAAGGTGTGACCTGCCGCCGCTGGAACTGGCGCCAGGGCCCCCGCACGAGGCTCACGGAGGAGACGGTCTCGGCCGTCTTCCTGCTGGAGGGCATGGCCCCGATGCCGCTCGCCGACATGGAGACGGCGGCCGCCGAACTGGCCGAACTGCTGGAGAAGTTCAGTCCGGGGGCGCAGATCACCACGGCGTCGCGGTAGCCCTCGACCCGGACAACCCGCTACCGGGCGTCGGCCTCGCGCACCTGCTCGGGCGTGGGCGCCGTACCCCCGAGATGCGCCGGCATCCACCAGGTGTCGTCCGGCCCCTTGGGGCGCACGGGATAGGCCCGCTGAGCCGCTTCCAGCAACTCGTTGACCCGCTCCCGCACCTGCCGCGTGATGGCCCCGGCGTACTTGTCCCGAGAAGCCTCGATCGCCTCGCCCACCCTCATGGTGATCGGGATGTGGCTGCGCTTGAAGTTGCGGGGGTGCCCCTTGGTCCACAGCCGCTGCGTACCCCAGACGGCCATCGGGATCAGGGGGACACCCGCCTCCTGCGCCATCCGCGCCGCACCCGACTTGAAGCTCTTCAGCGTGAAGGACTGCGAGATGGTCGCCTCCGGGAAGACCCCGACGATCTCGCCCGACCGCAGCGACTCCAGGGCGTGGGCGTAGGCCGTCTCGCCCTGCGTGCGGTCGACCGGGATGTGCTTCATCCCGCGCATCAGCGGACCGGAGACCTTGTGGCGGAAAACGGACTCCTTCGCCATGAAACGCACGAGGCGCTTCTGCGGGAGCGCGGCCAGGCCGTTGAAGACGAAGTCCAGGTAGCTGATGTGATTGCTCACCAGCACGGCGCCGCCCGAGCGCGGGATGTTCTCCGAACCCCGGCAGTCGATCTTGAGGTCCCAGGCCTTGAACAGCGCCTGAGCGAATCCGACGACGGGGCGGTAGACAAGCTCTGCCATGGGCGGGGTGAGCCCTTCCTGCTCTGCCTGGGATGGTCCCGGCATTAAGTTACGCAGCCGTAGGTTTACGGCATCTCGCAGATCGTGCCCCAAGAACGGGCGGGGAGCCAGTCTTGGTGCCCGCCCGGCGAGAGATTCTCGTCACTTCCGCCCTGTGATCCACCTTGGGCTTTTAAGCCTCCTTTACTCCGCGCGTACCGTCACCCGCCGCACGAGCAGGTACATCTCGCATCCCAGGCAGTACCCGAACGTGGCGTTGAGAAAGGCCGCCGCCAGTGCCGCTCCGGTCGCCGCGAGCCCGAGCCACTCCGGTCCGATCCCGTAGCCCACGAGTCCCAGACCCGCGAAGGCGAGTCCCACCGCCTGCGCGAACCGCGGCGGTTCCGGCGCCTCGAACTCGGTCGGAGGCCCGATCCGTGGGCGTACGGCCTTGCGGAACAGCCAGCCGTACGGCGAGCGACCCACTCCACCCGCCGCGCCCAGAGCGAACGCCAGTGTCTGCCAGGCCAGCAGCCACCCGCTGCCCGTGATCAGAACGGCCGCCAGCACGACGGTCGTCACGGCCGCGCCGAAGCGCGGCCCCCTTGCATCGATGTCCATGAATCAAGCATTCCGCAACGGGGAGACTTGGGGGAGGCGGGAATCTTTGCAGTCTCGTGAATGCTGTGCAGGTGATGACCGGACTTGTGGTGTGCGTGGCGGTGCTCGCGGCGGCGAGCGCCTATGGGGTGCTGCAGCGGCGGCGGAGCGGGAGGGTACGGGTGCGCGGGCGCGACGACGGCAAGAGGCTCGGCGCGGCCGAGTTGGGCGAGGAACTCGGCGAACGCGCCACGCTCGTCCAGTTCTCCAGCGCCTTCTGCGCGCCCTGCCGGGCGACCCGGCGGGTGTTGGGCGAGGTCGCCGGCATGGTCCCGGGCGTGGCCCATGTCGAGATCGACGCCGAGAAGAATCTCGACCTGGTCCGCGAACTCGACATCCTCAAGACGCCGACCGTACTGGTCCTCGACGCCGACGGCCGGGTCGTACGGCGGGCCACTGGACAGCCGCGCAAGGCGGACGTCATCGCGGCGGTCGGGGAGGCGGTTTGACACCGGGTGCGCCCACGGTGAGGCATCTCCCATATGTCGGAACGTACTTGACTGTGCACCGCACCTATCGTCAGCCTGACCGTATGCCTACGGAACTCCTTCTGTTCGGGCGGGTCCACGTCGACCTCGCCCGTACCGCGAGCGCGCGCTGTCCGGCTTGTTGAGCAGCCACGGTCCAGCTCGACACTCCTCGCAGAAGGAAATCCCCATGACGGCCACGCCCGACCTCGGCGCCCCTCGACTCGCCTCTCCCGACCTCCTGCGGTCCGTCTTCCGGCGGCACGCGGCAGGGGTCGCCGTGATCACCGCGAACGGAGAGGCCGGTCCGGTCGGCTTCACCGCCACGTCCCTCGCCTCGGTCTCCGCCGAACCGCCGATGCTCTCCTTCGGGATCGGCACGGGCGCCTCCAGCTGGCCCGCGATATCCCGGGCGGAGCACGTCGGCGTCCACATACTCGGCGAGCACCAGGAGGAACTGGCCGCCACCTTCGCCCGCAGCGGTGCCGACCGCTTCGGCGCGCCCACCGCCTGGCGGGAGGGGCCCGAGGAGGTGCCCGTCCTCGACGACGTCCTCGCCTGGCTGGTGTGCCGGGTCGTCGCGCGCGTGGCCGCCGGGGACCACCGCGTCGTGCTGGCCGAGGTGCGGCTCGGCGACCCCGCCGGCGCCGGCCGACCGCTGCTCTACCACCAGGGCCGGTTCAGCGGCCTGCGCGACTGATCGGCTCATCGGCCCCTTCCGCTGTGGTGCGCGGCCGTCGAGTTCCGATTACGCTGCGTTGCGAAGGTCACAGTTCAAAGCGCTTGCTTAGCGGGCAGGAACTGGATGTACTGGTGAGTAATATTGCGGTCGGAGCGCAGCCCGCCCCGACCGGGATCGGCCGCTTGGGGCGCCTATGCTGCCTGCAAGAGGCAGCCGAAAAATGACGATGCAGTAGGAGAGCCGGCGTGAGCTTGAGGATCGTTGTCACTGTGAAGTACGTGCCCGACGCCACCGGCGACCGGCACTTCGCCGATGACCTGACCGTCGACCGTGACGACGTGGACGGTCTGCTCTCCGAGCTGGACGAGTACGCGGTCGAGCAGGCGCTGCAGATCTCTGAGAACTCCGACGACGACGTCGAGGTCACGGTCCTGACCGTGGGCCCCGAGGACGCCAAGGACGCGCTGCGCAAGGCGCTGTCGATGGGCGCCGACAAGGCCGTCCACGTCGAGGACGACGACCTGCACGGCACGGACGCCCTCGGTACCTCGCTGGTGCTGGCCAAGG
>NZ_JAVREZ010000010.1:0-358151 GCF_031845645.1 Streptomyces doebereineriae | reverse complement strand
CCGCGAGCGGGTACGGCTTCGCAAGCCCCAACGGGCCACCCATTCCAGCTGGTCTTTCCACCAGCTGGGGCAGTTCATCGCGTACAAGGCCCGCAGGGCGGGGGTGCCGGTGATGCACGTCGATCCGCGTACACCTCCCGCACCTGCGCTGAATGCGGCCACATCGACAAGGCGAACCGCGTCTCCCAGGCCTGGTTCGCGTGCCGGAGCTGCGGATTCGTTGATCACGCAGACCGCAACAGCTCCCGCAACATCCGCGCCAGAGCGTGGGAGTTGTGGAGATGCGGGGCCCAGTCAACGGCCCCTGCCCCGCCCCGGACACCTCGGGGTGGGACTGGACGCAAACGCACCATCACTGCCAGTGATGCCCGTTGTGCAAGCCCGGCGCTTTAGCGCTGGGTAGTTGACCGTTGTCATGCCCTACCCCTCCGACGTGCTCGCTCACCTCGGGGTAACCACCCACTCCGAAGTGCGTACTTGATCATCCACGGGCCTGTGACCAGCCTAACCGGTATGACACAGAACGCCGTTGAGAAGAACTCCCTCACGCTGCTGGGCCTCGGCGCGATGGGCACCGCCCTGGCTCGTACCTGGCTTGCAGCCGGTCACCCGCTCACCGTCTGGAACCGCACCCCGGCCCGCGCCGCATCGCTCGCCGCGGAGGGCGCCAAGGTCGCGGACAGCGCTGCCGCCGCGGTCACCGCGAACGCCCTGGTCGTCGTCTGCCTGCTGGACGACGCCTCGGTCGAGGGCGCGCTGGCCGGCACCGACCTGGCCGGCAGGGACCTGGTCAACCTGACCACCAGTACCCCTGCCCAGGCCCGCGCCCGCGCCGAGTGGGCCCGCGAGCGCGGTGCCCGTTACCTGGACGGCGGGATCATGGCCGTCCCGCCGATGATCGGTGTCCCGGAGTCCGGCGGCTACGTCTTCTACAGCGGCTCGCGGGAGCTGTTCGAGCGGCACCGGGAGACGCTGGTCGTCCCGGCCGGAACCGTCTACGTCGGCCGCGACGCGGGCTTCGCGGCGCTGTACGACATGGCCCTGCTCAGCGCCATGTACGGGATGTTCGCCGGGGCCGCCCACGCCTTCGCCCTGATCCGCAAGGAGGACATCGACCCCGCGTCGCTCGCCCCGCTGCTCGCCGACTGGCTCGCCGCGATGGCCCCGGCCGTGCACCGGACCGCCGACCAGCTGCGCAGCGGCGACTACACCCAAGGTGTCGTCTCCAACCTCGCCATGCAGGTGGCCGGCACACCGGCCTTCCTGAGCACCGCCGAACAGCAGGGTGTCAGCACCGAACTGCTCAGCCCGTACTTCGAGTTGATGCGCCGCCGTCTGGCCGAGGGCAGCGGGGAGGAAGACCTGACGGGAGTCATCGACCTGCTGGTCCGCTGACGGCCGTGGACCGTCCGGGCCGCCGTGCGGGCACTCGCTCCCGCACGGCCGGCGCCGGTCACGGCTTGATGCCCACCCCGGCCCACGCGCTGACCTCGGCGTCCGTGAGCTCCGGGCCGGAGCCCTGAGGGTCGTCCGGGCGCCACCGGTGGGTCAGGGAGACACCGGGCTCGAGCAGGTCGAGGCCCTTGAAGAAGCGGGCGACCTCCTGCTGGCTGCGGACCTGGGCCCGGGTGCCGGCGGCGGCGTAGATGCCGACGAGCTTCTCCCACAGCTCCGGGGCGAAGTCGCCCGTGCAGTGGCTCACGGCCAGGGCGCTGCCCGAGGGCAGGGCGTCCAGGAGGCGGGAGACGATGCCGTACGGGTCCCAGTCGTCCGGGACGAAGTGCAGGATGGCGTTGAGGGACAGGGCCACGGGCCGGTTCAGGTCCAGGGTCCTGGCCAGCTCGGGGGAGCCGAGGATCGCCTCGGGGTTCGTGAAGTCGCCCTGGACGTAAGCCGTCCGTCCCTCGGGCGTGTTGCGCATCAGGCGCTCGGCGTACTTGAGGACCAGGGGGTCGTTGTCGGCGTAGACCACGCGAGCCTCGGGAGCCACGGACTGCGCGACCTGGTGCAGGTTCGGCTCCGTGGGGATGCCGGTGCCGATGTCCAGCCACTGGCGCACGCCGTACTCCCGCGCGAGGACGCGGGTGGCGCGGTGCATGAAGGAGCGGATCTCGCGGGCGCACGTGAAGATGCCGGGGTACGTGGCCGCGACGGTCTCGGCCGCCTTCGTGTCGACGTCGAAGTGGTCCTTGCCGCCGAGGTAGTAGTCGTACATCCGGGCGGAGTGGGGCCGACTGGTGTCGATCTCCCGCGCGGCGTGGGAGTTGGTCATCCTGTCCCTTTCAGGTGGTGTGCGTGGGGGTGTCGGGCAGGTCGCTGCCGGGGCAGGTCCGGCTCGGGTCGTGGGTTCAGCCGGCCGTGAGATGGTCGGCGAGGCCCCGCTTGACGCCCGCGACGAACGCGGCGATCTCCTGCGGGGTGTAGATCAGCGCGGGTCCGGCCGGATCGGTCGACTGCCGCAGCGCCACCCGGCCGTCGGCCAGCAGCTTCGTCTGTACGCACTGGCCGCCGTTGGGTCCGCTCCACGGGGACTCCCAGCCCTGCTCGCCCAGGTCGGTGGCCGGCATCCCGTTGTAGACGTGACAGTCGGTGCTGGTCATGAGTACTCCTTGCGCATGCGGTTCAGCAGCGCCTTGCTGTCCGTGTCCGAGGTCAGCAGGGACATGCGGTTGTGCGCCTCCAGATGCGCCGACACGTCCGCCCGCTGGTCCAGGTACATCGCGCCGGAGAGGACCTCGGTGTACACGATGTCCGGCAGCTCCGGCTCCTCGAAGCGGAAGTAGGTGAACGGGGCGCACGCGCCCACGTGGGCACCGGCGGTGAACGGTACGACGTCGACGCTGACGTGCTCCAACTCAGAGACCTCCAGGAGCCGTTCGATCTGCTCCCGCATGACCTCGGGGCCGCCGACCACCCGGTGCAGTACGGCCTCTTCCATCACCACCCACAGTGTGGGCGCGTCGGGTCTCTCCAGCAGGCTCTGGCGGCGCAGCCGCAGGTCCACGCGCCGCCCGAGGTCCTCGTCGGCCTCGTTGGGGAACCCGCCGCGCAGGACGCCGCGCGCGTACGCGTGGGTCTGGAGCAGCCCCGTGACGTAGTGGGGTTCGTAGGTGCGCAGGGTCCTGGCCCCGGCCTCCAGACTGACGTAGGCGCTGAACCAGTTCGGCAGGACGTTCCGGTACGTGTGCCACCAGCCGGGCTCGTTGGCCTGCTCGGCCAGGACGACGAACTCGTCGATCTCCTGCTGGTCGGCCCCGTAGGTCTCCAGCAGCTTCTCCACGTAGAGCGGCTTGAGGGCGACCTCGGCCTTTTCCAGGCGGCGGATGGTCAGGGACGTCACCCTCAGGGCCCTGGCCGCGTCCTCCAGCGAGGCCCCCGCGCCCTGGCGCCGCTCCTGCAGACGGCGGCCCAGGATCATGCGCAGCACGGTGGGAGCACTGGTGCCACCGGCGCTCGTACGGCCTTCGCTCACGTCCTGACCTCCTGAGGGGCTGTCACCGGCTCGAGTCTGACAGCGACTTGGTGACGCCACCAGACGGATATCGGCTTTCTGAAATTATCAGGGAGCTGGTTGCAGGTTGAACTTGGGTGCGAGCATAGTGACTTGTGTGAACCGTGCCGCCGAACGCGAGCACGGTTCCGCCAACCGTCCCCACCCTGCGGCGCGTTGGCATCCCCCGCCCCCGATGCTTCTCGCCCGGCCGCGCCGCCGCCCCCACGGAAGGCCAACACCGTGTCCCCCCACACGACCTCGTCCCCGCAGCTGTTAGACGCCGTGGACCAGGAACGAACCCACTGGATCGAACTTCCCGCCCACCGCTCCAGCGTCGGTGTCGCCCGGCGCTCCGTCGGCACCCGGCTCAAGGCCTGGAGCCTGCCGGGCGAGCTGTGTTCGGACGCGGTGCTGCTCCTGTCCGAACTGGCCACCAACGCCGTGTGCCACACCCTCAGCGTGCGCATCCTGTGCGGCATCGGGCTGGTCGCCGACGGGGTCCTCCGGCTGGAGGTGCACGACCACGACCACTCGGGCCCCACGCTGCGCCGGTGCCGGGCGGGTCTCGACGACGAGGGAGGGCGCGGACTGTTCCTGGTGGAGCAGCTCGCGGACACCTGGGGGGTGGACCGCTCCAGACTCACCGGCGGCAACGCGGTATGGGCGAACCTGTCGGCCTGAACCAGGGCCGGTCCGGCGGATCAGGCCGGCTGAAAGAAACAGTGCGGACCGGCCGAGCAGAGCCCGCGACGCCGGGATGATCCGCCGGACAGGCCTTAGCCCTGGGTGGGTGTGAGTTCGGCCAGGAGCAGGGTGCGGTCGTCCGCGCCGGCCGGATCGGAGGGGGCGTTGAGCAGCCGTCGGCACAGGGAGGGGAGCGGGTCGTGGTCGAGGGCGGCCGCGTCGACCGCCCGGGCGAGGCGGGCGATCTCGTGGTCTATGTCGGCGTCCCGCGACTCGACCAGACCGTCGCTGTAGAGCACGAGCAGCGCGGGCTCGTCGATGCTCAGCACGGTCGGCTCGTAGGCGCCCGCACCGAGGCCGAGTGGCAGGCCCGCGCCGACCAGCGTGACCGGAGCGGTCCGGCCGTCCGGCCCGCGCAGCAGCGGCGGAGGGTGACCGGCGCCCACGAGGGTGCAGGTGCCGTGCCGGGCGTCCCACTCGGCGTAGATGCAGGTCGCGAAGGACGCGCCCGGGGTGTCGCTGGCGAGCGCGTCGAGCCGTCGTATGAGATCGACGGCGGGGATGTCGAGACCGGCCAGCGTGCGTACGGCGGTGCGCAGCTGGATCATCGCCACGGCCGACTCCGGGCCGTGCCCCATGGCGTCCCCGACGATCAGACTGACCCGGTCGTCCGGCCGTCTCAGCACGTCGAACCAGTCACCGCCGATGATCGAACCCTGCCCGGCGGGCAGGGAGCCGTGGGCGATGCGGCAGCCCTCGACCTCCTGGATCGTGCCCGGGAGCAGGCTGCCCCGGATGGCCAGGGCGGTGCGGCGCTCGTACTCGTAGCGGCGCGCGTTGTCCAGGGCGACCGAGGCCCGCGCGGCCAGTGACTCGACGGCCGCGATCTCCGCGGTCAGGAACGGCCCGCGGTCCGGTCCGCGGGAGCAGGCGACGAAGCCGATCGCCCCGCCCCGCAGCCGCAGCGGCACCACGAGGAAGGAGCGCGTCTTGAGGAGTTCGCCGATGCGCGCGTCCTCACCGACGGAGGCGGCGAGCCGCTCGGCGGTGTGGTCGTCGACCGAGTCGAGCAACTGCGCGTGTCCGTCGACCAGGGCGCGGGCGTACGGCGTCTCGCGGGGAAAAACGAGCACCTCGCCCACCGGCAGGGTGCGCTCCCAGGACTCGGCCGCGTCCGTGCCCACGCGCAGGGCCAGTCTGCGGGCCTCGATCTGAGCGGGGTCCGCGCCAGCGTACGTGGTCTCCTCGCGCCGCCACCGCTCCAGCAGATAGAGGGACGCCGCGTCACAGAAGCCGGGCGTCAGCGCGTGCACGACATGGCTGCCGGTCAGCCCCAGGTCGAGTTCCGAGCCGATGACGTCGGCCGCGGGGGAGAAGGCCGACCGACGGGGCGGGGGCACCGCGGCGGGGGTGTCGTCGGAGCGGCTGTGCGGTTCGTTCCGCAGGGTCGTGGTGCCTTTCCGGGTGGGGGTCCGGGCGCCCGGCGGGGGACAACTGATCGCCAGGCGTCGAGGGCAACTATATGATGGATCGTCAAGTACCTTGCTGGGAAAGGACGTTCTGGTGACCGACACGGATGCTCTGCCGCCAGGGACCGATCCGGACAAGGCGAGCGTAGCCCGGATGTACGACGCGATGCTGGGTGGGGAGCACAACTTCGCCATCGACCGGGAGGCGGTGGCGGCCGTCACGGCCATCGACCCCCAGGCGCGCACGCTGGCCCGCGCCAACCGCGCCTTCCTCGGGCGGGCGGTGCGCTTCCTGGCCGACTCCGGTGTCCGGCAGTTCATCGACCTCGGCTCGGGGATTCCGACGCAGGGCAACGTCCACGAGGTGGCGCAGGCGGCGAGTCCGCAGGCCCGCGTGGTCTACGTCGACAAGGACCCGGTGGCCGTCGCCCACAGCACCACCCTGCTCGCCGACAACCCGTACGCCGACATCGTCGACGCCGACATCCGGCGGCCGGCCGACGTCCTGGCCTCGCCGCAGGTGCGCGAGCTGATCGACTTCGATCAGCCGGTCGCCGTGCTCATGGTCGCGATCCTGCACTTCGTCGCGCCCGAGGAAAACCCGGCCGGAATCGTCGCCGCCTTCCGGGACGCCCTGCCCGAGGGCAGCTGGCTGGCCCTGTCCCACGCCACCAACCAGGACCGCCCCGACACGGCCGCCGCGGTGACCCAGCTGTACCGATCCCGGGCCACCTCCCCGGTCACGGTCCGCTCCCACCAGGAGATCCAGGACCTCTTCACCGGCTTCGAGCTGACCGAACCGGGCCTGGTCCACGTACCCCTGTGGCGTCCGGACGAGAGCGAGGACATCCCGGAGAACCCGTCGGAGTACTGGGTGTACGCGGGGGTCGGCCGCAAGAGCGGGTGACCTCCCGCCGTACTGGGCCGGTCACGGCGACCGGTGTCGCGGTGACCGGCGCTTCCTCGGTGACTGGGGCGGCGGTTTCCGGCCCTGCCCCCTGTGTCATGGGGCCGGGCCTGGCGGCTGACCGGCGACGACACCTGGCGGACGGGAGTCGTCCAGACGGCCGACCCCCTCATCCAGCGCTACAACCCGCTCGTGCGCTTCATCCGCGCCTGGGCACCCTGACCGATCCGGCGGCGCACCGATCGGCCCGGACATGGTGCTTCACCCCCACCGCCCGCGGACTCGCCCACTTCGAGGTGCGGGCGCTCGGCCCGGACCACGTCCCGTGTGGGACTACCGGGCGCCGCAGCAGCCTGACGTGGGCCCTCACCCCGCGATGGAGTCCAGCTGTTCCGCCGCCGGACGCAGAGCCCACAGGTCGCCGCCCGGCGGCGCCTCCAGCGACGGGACAGCCCTGCGCGCCCGTGTGTAGCCCGCGTCGGCGGCCGCGTGCACGACGTCGGTCGCCGCGTACCTGAGAAACTCAAGCTCCGGATGGGGCCACGCGGCGGCTGCGGTCGCGGCGGGCAGCAGATAGTCGACCGCCTTGAACAGGCTCTGCCCGTCCGGGCCTCGGTACGCCCACAGATCGACCCCGACATGCCGGCCTATGGCCGCCAGCCGGGTGTAGGCGACCAGGTCGAAGGTCGAGTAGTGCCAGCTCCGGGTGCGGGTCAGCTCCTGGGGCTGGCTGCCGTCGGCCGCGATCTGCGGCGCGATGCGCTTGCCGCGGGCGTCCAGGACCGTACGGCGGGCCAGGGCCTTGTCGCCGGTCGCGTGGGCGAGACCGGCGAGCAGCATGTCGTAGAAAGTGCCGTGGTTGTTGGCGGCGGCCGCCTCCTGCTTGCCGAAGTCACTGTCCTTGAGCCAGCCGAGGAAGTCGGTGTTCCACTCCCTCATTTCGGTGCGGTCCTTTCTGCTCCAGCCCGGAGCACCGGTGTCCAGCAGGGCGAGCGCGTCGAGGACGCTGGTGTACGACTGGGAGAAGTCGATGATGCCGATGGCCCGTCCGTCGTACTTGCAGGGGATGAACTGCGCGTGGTCCAGATGGGGGTTCATCCTCGTGGCCGGGTCGAGGAACCAGGTGCGCAGCACCTGCCCGGCCTTGCGTGCGTACCGCTTCTCGCCGGTGTAGTACCAGGCGAGGGAGAGGTCGTACGCCGAGTCGAAGACCTTCTCGACGTCCTGACGGTCGGTGCCGGAGTCGACCTCGGGATTGCGCTCGCCGTCACGCTGGACGTACGGGCAGCCCCATGGGTTGTCGGCGGTGGGGGTCTGGGAGGGCCACCAGTACGGGGCCTGGCTGAGGTAGTCGTGGACGTCGCCGCCGGGAGCCGGCCTGGGCTTGTCGACGACGGTCCAGGGGCCCTGGTCCAGCCACTTGTCGGTGCGGACCGTCAACGCCCGCACCGCGCTCCGGAGTTGCGGATCGCCATGATCGAGCCGGGCTTTCGTCTGCTGCAGACGGGTGCCGTCCAGGACCGTGGTGTGCGGCGGGGGCGCGGCCTGTGCCGCGACCGGTGCGCAGAGCCCTGTGGTGAGCGCGGCCAGGGCCGTCGGAAGGACGATCCACCAGCGGGACCGCCCGCTCATCGGCCCACACCGTTCATCCGGCGCTGGGCCTCGTACAGGTTCCGTGGCCGCACCGCCTCCGAACTGCCGTACAGCTCAAGGCGCGTGTGCAGATCGCCCGTGAAGTCGGGGACGTCGATCTGGTCGAACTCCCTGACCTCGTCGATGCCGACGGTCGCGGAGTGCGGCGCCAGACCGTCGATCTTCACCAGCCCCGCGCGGCCGTTGGTGACGCGGATGTTCCAGTGCGTGAACCGGGCGCCGAAGAGGGGTCCCGCGCTCGCGTCACCTCCGTGGCGACCGTTGTTGTTCAGGGTGATGTCGGTGCGGACATTGGCGAAGGGCAGGCCGCGATGGCTGTCGAAGGTGCCCATCCGCATGTCGCCGCGCGACCAGACGTTGTACGACGACAGTCCCTCGACGTTGATGCCGTGCAGCTGGGTGCCGGTGGGCGCGGGGCTGGTGCGCTCCTCGATCGTGAAGTCCTCGACGAGGTTGTCGTGCGACCCCTCGCGGCAGAAGTAGGGGTGATGGGAGCCGCGGCCGGCCACGCGCGTCCGGCGCAGAGTACAGGCGGAGGCGGCCACCAGACCGAAGCCGTTGTCGACATGACGGACCGTCACGTCGTCCACCCAGCAGTCGTACGCGCACTGCAGCACGACGCCGTTGTGCCCCTTGTCCAGCAGGTGCGGCTGCTGCGGGGTCTCGGGCGCCTCCAGGGTCAGGCACTCGACGCCCGATCCGCTCAACTCCGGCACGTGTGTGGACAGTTGTGGGGACCACTCGGGGCGCAGGTCGAGCGGGAGCGGGCGTTCGAGGGTGACCTTCCGGCCGTGGACGCGGGCGATGCGGACGGGCCACTCGTAGGGCACGTACGACGTCAGCTTGGTCTTGTCGTCCCAGACGTAGTCCTCGGGGCCGGGCCCGCCGCCGCACATGTGCTCCAGCAGGGTGTGGTCCGCGTCGTCCGCGAGCCGGAGGAGGACCAGGGCACCGGGCCGCAGCGAGCGGGTGTCGGCGGCTGTCACCGTCCAGGAGCCCTGTCGTGCCGGGGCGAGCTCGGTGAGCGTCCGCCACTCGTCGCGCCGGTTGCCGGTCCAGCCCTCGAAGGGCCACGCCTTGGCCCTGATCGCGGCGACGAGCGAATCCCAACGGGCCCCGGGCGCCAGCCAGATCAGCCCGCCCGCCCATGACCAGGACGACTTGTCCCCTCCGTAGCGGGAGCCGTAGGTCCCGATCAGCTCGGTGAGGTTCTTCGTCGCGTACAACGTCGTACGACCGCTGCCGGCGCCCTTGAGCACCACGTTCGAGCGGTCCACGCGGATCACGTCGTCGATGCGGAACGTGCCCGGCGGGATGGTGACCATGCCACCGCCGGCCCTTCCGGCAGCGGCGATGGCACGGTTGATCGCGGGCGCGGAGTCGGTCGTCCCGTCCGCCACGGCGCCGAAGTCGCGTACGTCGGCGACTACTCGGTGGCGCGGAAAGCGTGTCGCCCCGCCGTGGCACCCGGCGCGGCCGACGTACGGGATCTGCGGATGAGTGAGAGGAGTGCGGCTGAACTCCCGCCACAGCGCCGGGACTTCGGCCGCTTGTGCGGGCGGCGCGGTGACGGCTCCGGCTGCCACGGCGACCGCGCTTCCCAGCAGCGTTCGCCTGGTCATGCCCATGACATTTCGAGGACCCGTGGGGCTCGTGTGCGCATTGCTCATGTCCGTTCGCCCTTCCCATGCGCTTTTCATGGATGTGAACGACGTTCATAACTGCGTTGGGCGGTGAGCATGCCACGAGGTTCTTCCGCGCGAAAGAGGTTGCGCAGCGGTTAATGGGCCATGTCCGTGAACAGATGCCAACGCCGAGCCCCGCCGACGTGGTGTCTGTCGGCGGGGCTCGGCGAGGAGGCGGTACTGGGTTTACCGGCGGTTCCAGCCGACGGCGATGACGCCGGTGATCTTCGATCCGGTGACGTTGTCGTAGACGACCTCACCGCCGGACTTCTTGAAGATCCTGAGGTGGAAGGTGTCCGGGGCGTCGGTGGCGGTGATCCGGAAGCCGTATCCGCTCTTACCCTCGACCGTGCCCGACCCCTGGTAGACGGCCCGGGAGCCGGTGACCACGAGCCAGTCGGAGCCGGTCGAACGGAACTTCAGCCGGGCCGGGCCGAAGTCGAAGGAGGCCTCGCCGACGGGTGCCGAGGCTCCCGGCAGGTAGGCCGCGGCGAAGGAGAAGGCGGCCTTGCCCGTCAGGTCCGGCTTGGCGGGGTAGGCGCCGGCCGGGGAGCCGAGGACTCCGGTGCCGAGCGCCGGACCGGCGGAGCGGTCGTAGACGATCAGCTCGGGAAGCGTCCTGCTGTCCGAGGCGCCGTCGTCGTCGGTGACGGTGATCACCGGACGGCGGATTCCTGCCTGGGTGTAAGGGTGTTCGGCGCGGCAGCCGGACGCGGTGACCGTGCCGGACTGCGGCGCGCTCCCGTCCTTCCAGTCGACCACGCACGTGTGGGTGTCACTCGTGCCCGGGTCGGTGAACTCGGCCGTGACGACTGTGCGCTTGCCGACCGGCACGGGGGACTGCGGACCTGTGGCGGAGACGACGGCAGGCGCCGCGTTGGCCACCTCGACCGTCGCCGTGTCCTTGCTGCGCCCGCCCGTGAGGGTGACCGTGTAGGTGCCGTTGTCGGTGCAGGTGAGCGTCGTCGCGGCCGAGCCGGGGTCGGCGAAGGAGCAGGGAGCCCCCTCCTCAAGGGTCCACTTCGGGCTGCCCGCACCGGAGATCGTGCCGTGCAGCGCGATCGCGTCGCCCTCCGTCCCGCCGACGTCCTCGCCGGTGTGCACGATGCTCACCGGGTCGATGCTCGTCAGCGTGGGCACGACCTTCTTGATCAGGCCGTCGGAGTCGAACTCCAGCTTGTCGACGGTCGTTTCGCGGTGCATCCCGTCACCCCCGGGGATGGCGAACCGGTGATAGGCGATGTACCAGTCGTCGGTGCCCGGCACCTGGACCACCGAATGGTGACCGGGGCCCTTGATGCCGAGCGAGAGGTCCTTCTCCAGGATCACGCCCCGCTTCGTCCAGGGGCCGGTGGGGGAGGGGCCGGTGGCGTAGGCGACACGGTAGTTCTCGTCGCGGGTGTCGTTCTCCGACCATGTGAGGTAGTAGGTGCCCTTGCGCTTGATGACGAAGGAGCCCTCGTTGTAGCCGCTGGGCGTGATGTCCTTCATCTTCGTGAGGTCGACGGACGTCATGTCGTCGTTCAGCGGCGCCACGTAGGCGTGCCCGTTGCCCCAGTAGAGGTACGACTGACCGTCGTCGTCGGTGAACACGGCCGGGTCGATCATCTGGCCGCTGAACTGGCCCGCCTTGAGCAGCGGTCGGCCCAGTGCGTCCTTGAAGGGACCGGTCGGCGAGTCGGACACCGCGACACCGATGTTGGCGTCGGCGCAGAAGTAGAAGTAGTACTTCCCGTCCTTCTCGGCGATCGTCGGCGCCCAGGCCCTGCTGTCCGCCCACGAGATGTCCGGACCGAGGTCCAGGATGACGCCGTGGTCCTTCCAGTGGACCAGGTCGGTGGAGGAGTACGCCTTGAACTGCGTGCCGCTCCAGCCCTCGAAGCCGTCGGTCGTCGGATAGATGTAGAAGGTGTCGCCGAACCGCACGATGTTGGGGTCGGCGTTGAGCCCCGGCAGAACCGGGCTCCTCATGATGAGCGCCGACACCGTCCAGGTGCGCTTCTGGCCGTCGGACCCGGTGACTTCGTACGTCACCGGCTTGCTGAAGTCCTGCACGCTGCCGGAGGCGGGGCTGATCGCCGCTCCGTGGGCGAGGGTGAACTCCGGTGCCAGCGCGGTGAGATCGGTGCCCTCCCGCATCGGCAGCGTGACCTTGCCGTCCGCGTTGTCGACGATGGCGTCGACCTTCAGCGCCGGGTGCGTGGCCTTGGCGATGCCCGCGGTGTTGCCGCTGAGCTCCATGACCTCCGCGGCCGAAAGGGCCCGGTCGTAGATGCGGAAGTCGTCGACCTCGCCGCCGAAGTACGGGTCGGCCGCGTACAGGGACTTGCCGATGTAGCCGCTGTAGTCCTTGTTCGCGTCGTACAGCTCGGACGGCTTGATGGTGGTCGTCGTGCGGGCCGCCTCGACGCCGTCGACGTAGAGGACCATCGTGCCGCTCGCCCCGTCGAGGGTGACCGTGACGTGCTGCCACTCGCCGGGCTTGAGCTGCGAGCCGGCCGTCAGCTTCGACTCCGCCGACCAACTCGCCTTGGTGATCGCCGAGTAGAGGCTGTTGCCGCCGTTGGAGGGGGTGGCGAAGAGGTACCTGTCGCTGTCCGGACCGAGCCCGAACAGCCACTGGAAGCTGTTGCCCCCCTTCCACTTGGCGTACGTCGACACGGTCACGCTGTCGGCGTTCTTCAGCACACCGCTCGGGATCTTGACGTACGGCGAACCCGTCGCGTCTCCCGACATCTTGAAGGAGCCGCCCCGCACGCCCGTGCCGAAGCCGGGGGTACCGACATAGGTGCCGTGGTAGCCGTGCCCGCTGGAGTCGACCGTGATGTTGCCGCCGGTCTCGTCGAAGCCGTAGTGCAGAAGAAGGTCGGCCGGGACGTCGGGTCCCTCCTCGGACACGGTCACCTCGGCCTGGACGGGGATCGCGGCGCCGTCGGGCAGGCTGCCGGTGACCGTGAAGGTGCCGGCCTGCGCGTACTTCGACGCCGGGACGTCCTCCCAGGTGACGGCGACGGGCCGGTCGACGCCGTCCGCGTACTTCGCGATCACGGTGGCCGGCAGGACCGGCGCCTGGCCGGTCCGTGTCTTCACCTTCACGGCCTCGACGCTCTGGACGAGTTGGTCGGGCTGGTAGGCACGCAGCAGCCGGTCGTACTCCGCCTGCGTGACGGGCAGGACGGTGCCGTGGCGCGGCTTGGCCGGAAGGTCGTAGTCGGCGACCGGGGTCCAGTCGCCGGAGTCGAGATCGGTCGTCTCGAAGGGGATGTAGCCGCGCCCGCCGAACTCGTCGAGGAACGCGTACCACTTCTCCTCGGTGTTCGACTTGAACACCAAGGGCCCCTCGGCGGCGTTCATCGCGCCCTTTCCGATGCCCTCCGCGACCGCGGTCCAGGACGGGTTCAGGATCGAGTCGCTCTTCTCCTCGAAGATGAACTTGCTGTTGGGCGTGGAGGAGCTGTTGTTCCGCTCGTCCTTCGACAGACGGTAGTAGGTGCCGTTGTTCTGGATCATCGTGGAGTCGATGACCGAGTAGCCGCGGTCGATCCAGACCTTGGGCTCGCTGAACGTGTAGAAGTCGCGGGTGGTCGCGTACATCATGCGGTTGTACGCGTCGCCGGAGTGCGCTTCGTTGTCGTACAGCTTCGACGCCCAGAAGACCACGTACTCGCCGAGCTTCGCGTCGTAGAACGCCTCCGGCGCCCAGGTGTTGCCCGCGCTGTCCGGAGAGATCCTGATCAGCCGCTGGTTCGTCCAGTGGACCAGGTCGGTGGACTCCCAGATCATGATGGACTTGCTGCCGGAGCGCTGGGCGGCGTCCCAGTCACCGTTGCCGTAGATCCTGAGGTCGGTGGCGATCTGGTAGAACTTGTCGCCCTCGGGGGAGCGGATGATGAACGGGTCGCGCAGGCCCTTCTCGCCGAGCGTGGAGGTCAGGACCGGCTTGCCGTCGTTCAACTCCCGCCATTTCAAAGGGTTGTTGCCCTTACTCAGGGCGGAGTAGAGCTGCTCGCCGTCCGAGGTGCCCTCTCCCGTGAAGTAGCTGAACATGTAGCCCTTGAGGGCTTCGTTCGCGGGGAGTTCGGGAACCTTCGCGGTGAAGGTGCGGGTCGCCTTCGCCTCGCCCTTGGTGACGGTGGCGGTCAGCGCGACCGTGGTGGAGCCGTCGCCGTGCGCGGGGCGGTGGACCACGCCGTCGTCCTCGATGACCTTCTCGTCGGCAGAGGACCAGGAGACGGTGGTGCCGTAGTCGCCCGCTGCCGGGAGGGTCAGGTTTCCGCGTACGTCGTCGAGGTTGTGCACGGTGAGCGACTGGGCGGCCCGCTCGGTGGCCGTGGCGTCGTCGAAATCGGGCAGGACCGTGACGTCGAAGCTCTTGGTGTCGGTCGCGGTGCCCTTCTTCAGGGTCGCCGTGAGCGTGGCGCGGCCGTCCGGTTCACCGGCGGCGGGGCGGGTCACCTTGCCGGAGCCGCTCACCACATCCGTGTTGTCGGTGGCCCAGGTGATGGTGGACCCGCCGGCCGTGCCGGTCTTCGGCAGGTCCAGGTCGGCCGTGACGGCGCTGGTGTCGCCGAGGCTCAGCGCGGCCTTGTCGTCGGAGACACCCTGGACGGCGACGGGGAGCGAGAGCTGCTCGACCTCGGAGGCCGCGAGGGCCCGGTCGTACACCCGGAAGTCACGGATCCGGCCCTTGAAGAGCTTGTCGCCGGAGTAGACCGACTTGCCGATGTAGTTGGCGGTGGTGGTTCCCGAACCGATGGCGCCCGGCGTGATGGTGACCGCCGTGTTGCGGCCGACCTCGACACCGTCCTCGTACAGGACACCGGTCTTGCCGCTCTGGGTGTAGGTGAGCTGCTTCCACACCGCGCGGGTGAGGTTGTGCGAGTCGGAGGGCTTCGTGGTCTGCTCCGTCGACCAGTTCCCGGTCGCGATCGAGGTGCGCAGGGAGTTGCCGGTGGCGAACAGGTACCCGTTGCCGTTGCCGCCACTGGAGTTGCCGAAGCCGTAGACGAAGTACGGCGTGGTCTGTGCGGAGTCGATCAGCACGTCCGTGGAGACGGTGATCGAGTCCATGCCTTTCATGACGTCGTCCGGCACCTTGATGGAGGTGTCGGAGCCGTTGAAGGCGAGCCCCTGCGCGGGGTCCGACCAGTCGGCGGTTCCGTTCACCGTGCCGTCGCGGCCGTTGCCGGAAACGTCGGCGACGGTACTGCCCGAGGCGCCGTCCAGCTTGTACCAGAGGGCCAGTCCGTCGGTGACATCCGCGGTGTCCGCCGCCTGGGCGGGGACCATGGGTGCGGCGAGGCCCAGGAGCAGTGACGCGGCGGTCAGACCGGCGAGGTGGCCTGCCCGGCGTCTCGCGCGGGTGCGCGGACGTGCGAAGTACGTCATGTGGGGTTCCCTGCTGAGGCGTGGCGGGGCCTCGGCGGGGGCACCCTGCCGTTTCGGCTGTGTGACGTCGTGTTGCGAGAGTGTCAATCGCGTCCTACGGGGACGTCAAGAGGTTTCGAACGATGTCCGACTGGTCGAACGTTACGTTTTCCCCACATGTACCCGGGAGTTGGGGGCATCCGGGTTGTACCCAGCGTGACTACCTCAGACAATCGAAGGGATGGGCACCATGCTCGCCATCATCTCCGCGGTCCTGTTCTTCATCTCCTTTCTGATCAACGCTGCGGACATCTCGACCAACGACACCTTCAGCTCGACGAACATCATGCTGCTCGGTCTCATGGTGCTCGCCCTGCACGTGGCCGGTATCGGAAGCGGCTGGTCCGTGGGCAGCCGCCGACGGTGAGAACCGTCAGATGCGGGGCAGCCCCCAGCGGGGCGCGTCCTCGTTCGGACGCACGGGCGCGACCGTCAGGTCGGGACGGTCGCCCTTGGCGGTGATGAGCGCCGACTCGCCCTTGCGCAGGGTGATTTGGACGGCACCGTCGCCGACGTCGACGTGATGGAGGGGGCGTCCCCGTCCGTCGCGTATGTCGACGGCACCCGCGATCCCGTGCCGTACGACGCAGGGTGCACCCGCCTCGCTCACCAGCCGCACCCAGCGCGTGGCGCCGTTCTCACGCCGCGCGCCGAGCAGGAAGGCGCCCTGCGTACGGAAGTCGTGCACGACCAGGTCCGCCCAGGCGGCGGGCAGCGCGGGAAACACCCTGATGACACCGCCCCACGACTGGCACACCATGTCGTGCAGTGACTGTGCCGCCGACAGCGGTGTCTCGATGACCGGCCCGGACTCCTGGTACATGGTGTTGGGCTGGATGAATCGGGTCATCAGCTCGCCGAGGTACTCCAGCGCGTCCTCGCCCTTGCCGAGCAGCGCCGACATGGAGGCGGCGCCGGTGAAGGTGTAGCCCTGGAGGGCTCCTTCGAAGCCCACCCAGTGCGCCAACGACCGCTCGATCAGGGCGCGTTCGTCGGGCGTACGGCCGGTGACCTCGTACAGCGGATAGACCGCGAGCAGGTGGGAGTAGTGGCGGTGCGACTTCGCGAAGGGGATGTCCGCGCCGATCATGAAGCCGTTGGCGTCCGTCGGATACGGCACCCTTTTCGCCAGCACCTCACGCCAGCGGGGCGCCAACGGGTCGTCGATACCGAGGAGTTCGGCGGAGTCCAGAAGGGTTCGGCAGCCCCAGGTCAGGAGCATCAGGTCGTAGTTGCAGTCACGCGAGTCGCCGCCGTACTCCGGGGAGAAGGTGGCGGGCAGGTGCAGCTTGCCGTCCGGGCCGGGCTCGAGGAAATGCAGGTAGTAGTTGATCGCCTTGCGCAGCAGGGGGAACAGGACGTCCTGGAGGATCGACCTGTCCATCGTGTGCCGGTAGCTGAGCCAGACGTTGTGCAACGCCCAGGTCAGATTGCCGACTTCGGGGGTGGGAGGGTCCTGGCCGGGGACGCCGACGCCGTAGCCCATGAGAGTGCTGGCCGCGCCGTTGACCAGCTGGGGATCGGTGGTGCGCGGGATGCCCAGCGAGTCGGCGCGGTACGGCGTCGGTGTCTCCTGGGCGAGGTTGTCCCGGAACTCGCTCAACGCCCGGGTGATGGCGTCCAGTTCGAGATGGTTGGAGCCGTGGATGAGCCAGTACTCCAGTTGGGCGTTCAGGTTCCACCAGGTGTTGGGCCAGGGCGTGGGCTCCAGCCAGGGACCGCTCGTCGCCATCACGGGGGCGTCACGGCGGGCGGCGGAGGCGGCCTTGTAGAGCTGGATCCAGTAGAAGCGCTGGATACGGGCGTCGGGGAGGGACAGGAAACTCTTGCGGTAGTAGGCGTGCCACCACGCGCGGTGGTCCACCGCCAGGGCGGAGTAGGGGAGTTGTGCCGTCCGGCGGACCGCTGTGAGGGCCCGGCCCAGAGCCGTGGTCCCGGGGTACGAGTGCGCGACGTGTGCGTACAGCGTCCGGGTCCGGCCCCTGGTCCGCTCCCGCCACGCGGTGACGTGCTGCCCGCCCGCCAGCAGCGGCTGCACGGCGGCGGTGATCCCGTCGTGGTCGGCGACCTGGGCGGGCGGATTGCCCTGGTAGCCGTCCGGCAGCGGCTTGAAGGCGGCCCGCGGACTGATCGCGTCCGCCGGATGGAACACCCACCGGAAACCGCGCTCGCCCTCGCTCGCGGTCACCTCCACGGCCAGGACCGAGCGGTCGTTGTGGATCAGGGCGCGCACGGCCAAGGTGCCCTTGTCGGTGGTGAGCGTGCCGGTCAACTCGGCGTCCTGCAGCGACAGCCGCCAGTCGAGCCCGGTGATCGCGCCCACCGGCTCCAGTGTGAAGTACCCGATCGGCAGCCGGGCGAGCCCGAAGAGTGAACCGAACTCGGGGCGGTGGTCCTGCACTTCGGAGTGCTGGATGTTGAAGCGCACCGCCGTCGAGGCGGCTCCCGGTTCGGCGTAGATCCCGGAACCGAGGAGGCCGTTCCCGAGGAACGGGCCTTCGTACCAGGCGGTCGGCATCCGCTGCCAGACGAGGTCGGCGTCGTCGAGAACGGTGCGCCAGGGGTCGCCGCCGGCCGGCGGTGCGGTCTCGGTGCGGTCGGCCGCTGTCGCCTGCGTGAGAGGCAGACCCGACGCCAGGAGTGTGCCGCCGAGGGCGGACCCGGTGGCGAGCACGGCGCGTCTGGACGGATCGGGCGCGGAGGAGCTGGACACGGTGCCTCCAAGCGGGCTCAGCAAGGGTGAATCATCGGAGCTATCCCGCGTTGCAACATAGAGATGGGGTTGCTGTGCGTCAATGGAACGGGATAGATCCGATGTTCCTCATTGCCCATGCATCCAGGCCCGGGTGCCGAACGAGGCACACGCCCGTGCGGCCACCGCCGCCGCGGCGCGCAGGGCTTCGCCGAAGCCGTACGGGGTCAAGTCCCCCTGAGCGGCGAGGTGATGGGTGAGCGCCCCGTGGAGGACGTCACCGGCGCCCAGTGTGTCCGCGACCCGGACCGCAGGTACGTCCACGGTGCCACCCCCTTCGGGGCTCACCCACTCGATGGGCCGCGCTCCTCGACTCACCGCTGACCAGACAACCCCGTGTTCCCTCAGGAACCGCAGGACGTCCGCCGGGGTGTGCGTGCCGGGAGGCCGGAAGTCGTCCGAGCAGACGGCCACGTCGATCGACGCCAGCAGCTCCTCCGTACCGGCCTTCCAACTTCCCCCGTCCAGAACGGTCCTCCGGCCGGCGGCACGCGCGGCGTGGGCGATCGTCGTCGCCAGCTCCATGTGGTGGCCGTCGAACTCGACGATGTCGCAGGCAGCCACCAGCGCGTCGAGATCGGCGGGCGGCGTGAGCCGGGAGCCGGTCGCGTTGGTCGACGCCACGGCGCGGTCCCCGCTCGACTCGGTGACCAGAATGGACGACACGGCGGGCGGGTCGGCCGAATCGGCGGCCAGGTCCGACACGCTCACCCCCAGCTTCCGCAGATCCGCCGCTGCCGCGGCTCCCAGCGGATGGGAACCGATCCCGGTGAGCAGCCTGGCCCCGCCACCCAGATGGCTGAAGGTCACGGCCGCGTTCGCGGCCGGACCGCCCGCGGCCACCACCTGCTCACGAGCCGTCAGTTTCTCGTTGGAGCCCGGCACGTGGTCCACAAGCTGAATGACGTCCACCGTACACAGGCCGACGAACAGCCCTTGAGACCGTCGGCTGTTCGTCGGCTCCACCTTGTGCACCTCTTCCTGCTCGCAGCCCCGGGGCGCCTCAGCCCGCCGCCCTCTTCACGAGTTCCCCGATCCGCGCCTCGTCGGCCGCGGTCAGCTTCGTGAGCGCGAAGGCGGTCGGCCACATCGTGCCCTCGTCGAGGTTCGCCTTGTCGTTGAAGCCGAAGGTCGCGTACCGCGCGTTGAACTTCTGCGCGCTCTGGAAGAAACAGACGACCTTGCCGTCCTTGGCGTACGCGGGCATCCCGTACCAGAGCTTCGGCGCCAGGCCGGGCGCGCTCGCCTTGACCACGGCGTGGATCCGTTCGGCCATGGCCCGGTCCGCGTCCTCCATCTCGGCGATCTTCGCGACCACGGCGGCCTCGTCCTCCGCCGCCTTGTCGGCACGCGAGCCGCGGCGCGCCGACGCCTTCACCTCCTGGGCGCGCTCTTTCATCGCGGCGCGCTCTTCATCGGTGAACGTCTCGGTCTTCCTGGTCGTCTTCCTCGTACTGGCCGCCATGACGGTTCCTCCTGGTCTACGGATGGTCGGGGACATCTTCACGCCGGACTGCCCCGCCGTTCACCCCCACGCGCCGGCGATCTGCCGGGTCGTGGCGTTGAGCCGGTTGAACAGGTTCGTCACGCCGATCATCAGGACGATCGCGGCGAGCTGCTTCTCGTCGAAGTAGGTGGCGGCCGTGTCCCAGATCTCGTCGCTCACCGCGTCGGGACGGTCGGCGAGACGCGTCGCCGCCTCGGCCAGCGCGAGCGCCGCCCGCTCCTCCTCGGTGAAGTAGGGGGCCTCCCGCCATGCGGCGACCGTGGCCAGCCGCTCGTCGCTCACTCCTGCCTTACGGGCCGTCTTGGCGCCGCCGTCGACACAGGCGCTGCAGCCGTTGATCTGGCTGACCCGCAGATGCACCAGCTCCAGCGTCTGCCCGTCCACCCCACCGGAGTGCACGGCCTTGAAGAGCTGCTGGATGGGCTGCATCGCGCCGGACAGGACGACGGCGGGGTTCTGCATACGGGACTGCATCAGGAATCTCTCCTCTGTCGGGCTGTGCCCCGTCCGTCGGGGCGTGATTCCATCTCAGCCGAGAGGGCTTGTCAGGACGACGGCCGTGGGACATCGTGGGACAGCTGAAACGGCCTTGACCAGGCACGATCCGGCCTGGAAGAGTTCGGCCGGGGCGGGACAGGGGGGCGGGGAGCAGTGGTTGAGCACGACAGGACGGTGGGCGGAGACCCGCAGGAGGAGCTGGCTGCCCGGCTGCGGCTGCTCCAGGAGCTGTCGAAGCGGGGCGTACGGGCCCTCGCACGGGACGCTGGTCTCAGCTCGTCGTCGCTGTCCCGCTACCTCAGCGGCCAGACGGTTCCGCCGTGGCCCGCCGTGATCGCCCTGTGCCGCCTCGTCCAGCGCGACCCCCGCCCACTGCGCCCGCTGTGGGAGCGGGCCTCCAACCCCCTGCCGGCACCGCCGAAGACCAGCCGCCAGGTTCACCCGCCGTCGCCGCCCGCCGGTGCCCCGCGCCCGCCCCGTAACGACCTCCCGCGCGACGTGCCCGACTTCACCGGCCGCGAGGCCCAGCTCACGGCCGTGCTCGACGGGCTGGGCGGCAGCCGTGTGATCGCCGTCGACGGCATGGCGGGCGTCGGCAAGACGTGCCTGGCCGTGCACGCCGCGCACCGGCTCACCGCCGACTACCCGGACGCCCAGCTCTACCTGGACCTGCACGGCTTCACCGAGGGCCGCAAGCCGCTCGACCCCGACCGTGCCCTGCGCACCCTGCTCGCCGCCCTCGACGTGCCCTCCGAGAAGGTCCCGCAGGAAGGCGGTGTCGAGGAGCTGGCCGCCTGCTGGCGATCCGAACTGGCCCACCGGCGGGCTGTCGTGGTTCTCGACAACGCCGCCGACGCCGAACAGGTCCGCCCGCTGCTGCCCGGCGCCGGCCCCTCCGTCGCCCTCATCACCAGCCGCAACCGGCTGCTCGGCCTGGACGAGGTCCCTCCGGTATCGCTGGACGTGCTGACCGAACAGGAGAGCGCCGAGCTGCTGGTCCGCGCCAGCGGCGAGGCCGACGGCCGCGAGGGGCGCCTGGCCCGTGACCCCGAGGCCACGGCCGAGGTCCTGCGCCTGTGCGGCCGTCTGCCGTTGGCCCTGAGGCTGGCCGCGGCCCGGCTGCGGCACCGGCCGGGCTGGACCGTCGGCATCCTCGTCGAGCGAATGGCGGAGGGAGCCAGCGAGTTCGACACCGCGTTCGCCATGTCCGTACGGCAGTTGGACCGCGCCAAGGCCCGGCTGTTCCGTCTGCTGGGCCTGCTGCCGGGGTCGTCGTTCGACGAGCACGTGGCAGCCGCCCTGGCCGACGTGCCGCTGCGCAGCGCCCGCGAGATGCTGGAGGACCTGCTGGACGCGCACCTCGTCCAGCAGCCCGCGGCCGGCCGCTACCGCCTGCACGACCTGGTCCACCAGCACGCCCGCCACTCCACCATGGAGCAGGACTCCCCGGCGGACCGGGACCGGGCGCTGACCCGGGTGCTCGACTACTACGTGCACGCGGCGGCAGCGGCGGATGCCGCGATGCCGTTCCTGTCCCTGAGCCGCGAGGCCACCGTGGACCGCCCACCGGCCGAACCGCCCCAGTTCAACGACAAGATCGCGGCCCTCATCTGGTTCGGCACCGAGTACCTCAACCTGCTGGCCGCCTTCGAGGCGGCGGAGGACGCCGGGGCCGACCGGCACCTGTGCGAACTACCGCGCTTCATGCGGGCGTACTTCGCCCGGCGCTGCGGCACCACGATGCTCAACGGCCTCTTCGAACGGTCCCTGGCCGCCGCGCAACGCCTCGGTGACCCCCTGCAACTGGCCGAGGCACACAGCGACTTGGGATTCGCCCGCTACAACGCGGGCCGCATGGCGGAGGCGAGTGCCGCGTACGAGGCGGCGGCACCGCTGGCGTCGAAGGCTGGGGACATCCGCGCGGAGGCCGAACTGACCATGCGGCGCGGCTACTTGGCGTGGGACGAGGGATACGTCGAGGAGCCGCTGGCCTTGTTCCGGTTGGCGGGGAAGCTGTACGCGGACGCCGACAGCCCGATGGGCACGGCCCACGCGACCGCGTACGAGGCCTGGGCGCTGCTGCAACTGGGACACCGCGAGGAAGCGGCGCAGTTGGCCCGAACGGCGCTGGAGACCTCACCCGCCGACGGAGCATGGCCGCCCACCCTGACGGCCCTGATCACGCTGGGCGTGGCCATCGCCCATGAGGACCCCGACGAGGCCGTCGGCCACCTCCACCAGGCGCTCGCGCTGGCCCGCGAGGACGGCCACAAGCACAACGAGGCCTGGTGCCTGAACTGTCTCGGTGTCGCGCTGCGTCGGATGGGCCGTTACGACGAAGCCCTGACCCGTCACGGGCAGGCGTTCGCGCTGCTGGAGGAACTGTTCGAGGACCACTGGAAGATCCACTTCCTCAGCGCCTACGGCGAGACCTGCCGCCTGGCAGGCCTGTCCGACCAGGCCCTGGCGCTGCACCACCAGGCTCTGGAACTGGCCCCGAAGCTGGGCCACCGCCACGCCGAGGCCCTGGCCCACGAGGGCATCGCGGCGATCCTCGACGAGACGGACCCGACCGCGGCGGCGGAACACCGGGCGGCGGGGCGGGCGGTACTGCCGGACCCGCACTGATGCGTTCCGGAACGCCAGGATGATGTGGGCTGACGGGCGGAAGTGAAGAACGGGGTGCCGCAGGCAGGCCACCACCACGTCTCTCAAGGCGGAGGCGTGCTCACCGCCCCGCCGGGGAGCGTCAGCCCGGCAGACGCAGACCCGCAATGAGGATCCCGACCAGCCGCCGCGCGTCGTAGTCGGGATCGCTGTCCGCACCGATGCAGAGGTTGCCGACCCCGCGCATCAACTCGTACGCCCCGATGCCGGAGCGGATCTCACCGGCTGCGGCCGCGGCGTCGAGCAACTGGGTGCACACGGGCACGAGGCGGTCCAGGAAGTAGGCGTGCAGCGTCTCGAAGCCGGAGTTGTCGGACTGCAGGACGCCCGCGAGCCCGTGCTTGGTGACCAGGAAGTCGACGAAGAGGCTGATCCACTGCTCCAGCGCGGCATGCGCCGTCGCGCTGCTCGCCAGCAGGGCGGGGCCGGCCTCGGCGCAGGCGTCGACCTGGTGCCGGTAGACGGCGATGATCAGGTCGGACCGGGTGGGGAAGTGCCGGTAGATCGTGCCCAGTCCGACACCGGCCTCGGCGGCGATGTCACGCACCGGTGCCTCCACGCCCTTGGTGACGAACACCGTGGCGGCCGCGTCGAGCAGGGTCTCCTTGTTGCGCCGGGCGTCTTTCCGGCGTGGGGCCGCGCGCTCCGAGTCGTCGTTCACCGTGCCGCTTCCTCCGTCTCCTTGCAAAAACGGAACTGTGTTCCGTATCGTTTCCGGAACGAGGTTCCGTTTGCCCATGATGGCAGAGCGGAGCCCCGGCGACCAAGTCATGCCCTGCCATCCCATGGCGCACGGCTTCACCCGTCACGGAGGACCATTCATGCAGTACCGCACATTGGGCCGCACCGGTGTCCAGGTCAGCGCCCTCGCGCTCGGCGCGATGAACTTCGGCTCGATCGGTCACACCACCCAGGACGAGGCCACCGCGATCGTCGACGCCGCTCTCGAGGCCGGCATCAACGTCATCGACACCGCCGACATGTACGGCGACGGCGAGTCGGAGGAGATGGTCGGCAAGGCCGTCGCCGGCCGCCGCGACGACATCGTGCTGGCCACCAAGGCCGGCATGCCGATCGGCAACGAGCGCAACCACCAGGGCAGTTCACGCCGCTGGCTGGTCACCGAACTGGACGCCAGCCTGCGCCGCCTCGGCGTCGACCATGTCGACCTGTACCAGATCCACCGCTGGGACCCGACCACCGGCGACGAGGAGACGCTGTCGGCCCTCACCGACCTGCAACGCGCCGGAAAGATCCGCTACTTCGGCTCCTCCACCTTCCCCGCCCACCGCATCGTGCAGGCCCAGTGGGCCGCCCATGAGCACCGCCTGAGCCGTTACGTCACCGAACAGCCCAGCTACTCCATCCTCCAGCGCGGCATAGAGACCCACGTCCTGCCCGTCACCCAGGAGTACGGCCTCGGCGTACTGGTGTGGAGCCCGCTGGCCTCGGGCTGGCTGTCGGGCGCGATCCGCGCGGGCCGGGACATCACCACCCACCGCTCGGCGTTCCTGCCCGCGCTATTCGACACCACGATCCCCGCCAACCGGACCAGGCTCGACGCCGTCGAGCGGCTGGCCGCGGTCGCCGAGGAGGCCGGTCTCACGCTCATCCAGCTCGCCCTCGGCTTCGTGACCGCGCACCCCGGCGTGACCAGTGCCCTCATCGGCCCCCGTACGGTCGACCACCTGCGCGCCCAACTCGCCGCCGCGGACACCGTCCTGACCGACGACGTGCTCGACGCGATCGACGAGATCGTCGCCCCCGGCACCGACCTGGCCCCGGACGAGAAGTACGACACCCCGCCCGCGCTCCTCGACCCGTCACTGCGTCGCCGCTGACCACCGGGGGAGACCCCAGGACGAAAGGGACCCACCGCCCATGCCGTACCGACCCCCGCCCAGCTTCGGGATCATGACCGCCCCCATGCAGGTCGACTACCACGACATCCTGCGGGTCTGGCGCGAGGCGGACACCATCCCCGCCATCGAGCACGCCTGGCTCTTCGACCACCTCATGCCGATCGGTGGCGATCTCGACGGCCCGGCCTACGAAGGCTGGACCCTCCTCGCGGCCCTGGCAGCCCAGACCCGACGCCTACGCCTTGGCGTCATGGTGACCAGCAACCGCTTCCGGCCACCCGCGATGCTGGCCAAGATCGCCACAACCGTCGACGTGGTCTCCGGTGGCCGGCTCGACTTCGGCATCGGCGTCGGCTCCCGGCCCGACCACCCCCTGGCCAGGCGCGAGTACGAAGCCCACGGCCTGCCCTTCCACGACTCCGCGCAAGCGGTGAGCAGCCTCGCGGAAGCCTGCACGCTGATCAAGCGACTGTGGACCGAGGAGAAACCCTTCGACCACCACGGCACCCACCACCACCTCACCGGAGCCTTCGGAAACCCCAAACCGGTCCAGCGCCCCCACCCCCCGATCCTCATCGGCGGCCGCTCGTCCGCGACCCTGCGCATTGCGGCCGAACACGCAGACCTGTGGAACATCCCTGGCGGCGACATCGCGGACGTCATCCGGCGCAGCGCCCTGCTGGACCGTTACTGCGCGGAGCTCGGCCGCGACCCGGCCGAGATCACCCGCTCGATCCACCTGCCGGTCTCCTACGACCGTCCGGGCGTCACCCGCGACGCGATCACCGAAGCGATCGAGGCGGGCTTCACCCACATAGTTCTCGGCCTGCCGTCGCCCTACCCCGCCCACGTCGCCCGGTGGATCACCGACGAACTCATCAACCCGTCTGTCCGACCCGTCACTTCCAGCCGTACGCATATGCCGCGACCCACGTGATGTCGAGCTGCGCGCTGCTTCCCGGTGCCGCCCCCGGGCCCTCCAGAGCGCTCTCGTTCTGGAGCACCCAGGACAGGGGACGGTCCGGCACGTCACGGGTGTCATGACCCGTCTGCCGGCCGTCGACGAAGAACCGGACGTGGCCCGGAGTCCACTCGGTGGACACGGTGTGCCACCGCGTCCAGTCGTCGCTTCCAGGGAAGTAGCCCTGCTCACCGCCACCACAGGGATGGTGGAAGGAGCTGAGGGAGCCGGTCCACTCGCCTTCGGGGTGGTCCATCTCGCAGCCTCCGCCGTAGTGCAGCCACGCGGACTTGTAGCCGGGCGCGAGTTTCGTGACCTTGATGCGGGCGCTGTACTTGCCGTACTTCATCTGCATCACCGCACGCGGCACCACCGCCGCGGCATGCACGGGGCCGCCGTCGGCGGGGCGCCACATCCGGACGGACATCCTGCCGTCGCCGTTCGCCGCGGGACCGACGCTCACGGTGTCCTCCGGGTGGTAGACCCCCACCACATCCCGCCCCCTGATGCCGGCCGTGTCGGGCCAACCGGTCGGATACGCCCACCAGTTGTCGCGGTACTTCCCCTTCAGGCCCCCGCAGTAGGCCGCGGAGGTGTCGACGTCGTGCTCGCAGTCGCTGAACGAACCCGGTGGCACCCGGTCGCCGTTGAAGTCCTCGGCGAGGACCTGCCAGAAGGGCCCGCAGTCGCCACGGGGCAGGTGCGCGGCGGTGGTGCGGCAGGCGTCGGCCGGAGCGGGTGCCCCGTCGGCCCGGGGAAGGCCCAGGAGGCCGCCTCCCACGAGGAGGAGGCTCGAGACCATCACCAGGATTCGCTTGTGGTGGTGCGGCGCTGCGTGTGAACCCATCCCGAGGCTCCTTCAGGCGGCCGACGTCGTCCGCCCTTGCCGCGGGGGGGGGGCACCGAAGCGGCCGTGAACCGCGGCGGGCGGACCGCACTTCGCGAAGGAACATCCTCGCCCGCCGGACTCCGTGGCGCCATCCCCCGGACAAGCCGCGAACCGGACGGCCGCTTTTGGTGCCTGCCGCAGAACTCGCTCTCAGAACTCGCTGTCGATGCCGGTTACGACCGCCGGGCCCAACGGCGAGTCCTTCTCGGCCAGGCCGCTGTCACGCAGGGCCCGGGAAACCAGCCGTACCGCTTCGGCCTCGGCCTGCGACCGGTCGGCGGCCTCGACCTCGACCCGGGCGGCGAACATGCCGTCCTCCTCCACGGTCAGCACACTCAGCTCCTCGCTCTCCCCGAGATCCGTGTTCCTGGGGTCCTGAGGCCGGAGCCTTCGCCCGATGTCGGAGCGGACGCTGTCGGGGACCCCGTGCAGGAACGTGCCGGGGACGGTGATCACGTAGGTGGTCACGGCGACTCCTTTCTGACGTCCTACCCGGTTCCCCGTCAGGCCGATCGGAACCGAAGGCCCGGGGAAAGGGCCGCGGATGTGGAGAAGGTGTGTCGCGGAAGGTCGTTTTCTGGAGCCGCCCCTGCATGGTGACGCCGGTCGGGGGTACACGCGGTCGGAACGACCTTCTCCGTGACGTGTGAAGATCGGATCGTCGCTCTGACTACGCTCCCATCGTTGTGCTGGACAACGTCTGGAGGCAAACGACACGTATGGGAGGTCGGGACCGCAGTGATCTCGGGGACTGGGGCTGCCGAGTTGATGTCGGCGACGGCAGCCGGTGCCGAGACGGCGTGGGAGCACTGGGAGCCGTCGGTTCTCCTTGTGGAGGACGATCCCGGCGACGCGCTGCTCGTGGAGGAACTGGTCGCCGACGGCGCCGTGAAGATGCGGCTGCGCTGGGTGCGGTCGATGACCGAGGCCAACGAGGTGCTCGCCACCGAGACGCCCGACTGTGTCCTGCTCGACCTGCACCTGCCGGACGCTCATGGACTTGAGGCGGTTTCCCTGGTCCAAGGGCTGGCCGAGCAGGTAGCCATCGTGGTCCTCACCGGCCTCGCCGAGGAGCAGACCGGCCTCGCCGCGGTCGCGGCCGGCGCGCAGGACTACCTGGTCAAGGGCCGGGTGGAGCCCGAGCTGTTCGGGCGGGCGGTGCGCTACGCGATCCAGCGCAAGCAGACCGAGCAGGCGGCGGTGGCCCTCCAGGCCGGCGCGCTCCAGGCACAGGAGAACGCCCGCCTGGAACGGGGACTGCTGCCGCGCCCCCTCCTGCGTGCCGAGGGCGTCCGCGTCGTGGCCCGCTACCGGCCCGGACGCGCGCAGACACTGCTCGGCGGCGACTTCTACGACATCGTCCAGAGCGCCGACGGCACCCTCCACGCCCTCATCGGGGACGTCTCCGGGCACGGCCCGGACGAAGCGGCCCTGGGAGTCGCCCTGCGGATCGCCTGGCGCACCCTCGTCCTCAGCGGCATCACCGGCGCGCAGCAGATGGCCCGGCTCGAGGAGCTGCTGATGGCCGAACGGGCGCGTGACGAGGTCTTCGCGACCCTCGTGACGCTGGCCGCCGTTCCGGGAGAGGAGCGGGCCCACGTCGTACGAGCCGGTCATCACGGCCTGCTCCAGCGCACCGGAACGGATGTGGAGTGGGTGGAGGTGCCCGGCGGACCGGCCCTGGGCATGGTCCCCGGCGGCGCGAGATGGCCGACCGCACACCTGCCGGTTCCGGCGGGAACGTCGGTGGTGCTCTTCACCGACGGCCTGTTCGAAGGGCATGTGAGCCGTGGCACGGAACGCCTTGGCGAGGAGGGACTGCTGGCCCTCGCCCGTGAGGGTGCCGCCCTGGACGCGGAGGCCTTCGTGGACCGGCTGATCGAGAAGGCCGAGAGCCTCGCCGAGGCCCGGGGCGGCCTGGCCGACGATGTGGCCGTCGTCCATCTGAACTGGAACTGAGTGAGCGGGAGCGTGGTGTCGGAGCACAGGGTGAGGCGAGGAATGGGCGCGGCGTGGATCGGACGTCAGCTGACGGTGCAGGGCTGGTTCTACTTGCTTCTGGCCGTCATGACGCTGCTGGTGGTGGTCGGCAGCGTGGTCGGCGCCCATCTGCTCGGCCGGACGGCAGCGGTCAGCGACCAGCTGCTGCGCCGCATCCAGCCCGCCCAGACCGAGGCGTACCGGCTGCAGGCGGCGCAGGTCAACCAGGAGACGGGCATCCGCGGCTACGCGATCGCCGCCGACCGGCAGTTCCTCGCCCCGTACACCGGGGGCAAACACGCCGAGGCGCGCTCGGCCGCCCGGTTGCACGAGTTCATCGGCGACCGGCCCGAACTGCTGGCGGACCTCAAGGCGATCGAAAGCCAGGCGGCCGACTGGCGCCGCAGCTACGCCGAACCCCTCGCGGTCTCGGTCACCCCCGGCCGGCCGAAGCCGCTGGACCAGCAGAAGGCCGATCAGGGCAAGAAGGAGTTCGACCGGCTGCGCACCCTGTGGAACAAGCAGAACACCGACCTCGCGAAGGCGGTGGAGGACGGCCGCGCCCACCTCGTCCATGAACGGAAGGTACGCGACTCGGTTCTGGCCGGCATGGTCGCGGCCTTCCTGCTGGCCGGCGTCGCCTGTGCCGTCCTGGTCCGGGTCCTGGTGACCCGCCCCCTGGAGGCGCTGGGCACGGCATCGAGGCGGGTGGCGGGCGGTGACTTCGCGTACGTCATCACCGGCGCCGGCCCGGCCGATCTGACCGCGGTGGCCAACGCCGTCGAGGGCATGCGCTGGCATGTCGTGGCCGAACTCGAGGCCTCCCGTGAACAAGAGCAGGAGCTGACCAGGCAGGCCGCCGACCTGGACGCCCAGGCCGAGGAACTGCGCCGCTCCAACGCCGAGTTGGAGCAGTTCGCCTACGTCGCCTCCCACGATCTGCAGGAGCCGCTGCGCAAGGTCGCCTCCTTCTGCCAGCTGCTGGAGAAGCGCTACGGCGACACGCTCGACGAACGCGGCCGACAGTACGTGGACTTCGCGGTCGACGGTGCCCGGCGCATGCAGGTCCTCATCAACGACCTGCTCACCTTCTCCCGGGTCGGACGCGTCAACGACGCCCGGGTGCCTGTCGGTCTCGACCAGGCACTGGACAAGGCGCTGGCCAACCTCGGGACGGCCGTCGAGGAGTCCGGCGCCCGCGTCGACCGCCCGGAACACCTGCCCGAGGTCGTCGGGGACCCCACCCTGCTGGCCATGCTCTGGCAGAACCTGGTCGGCAACGCCCTCAAGTTCCGCGACCCCGACCGCACTCCGCACGTGTCCATCACCTGCGGAACCGACCCCGACAACCCCGACAGCCTGCTGATGACCGTCACGGACAACGGCATCGGCATCCCGGAGCCGTTCACGGAGAAGGTCTTCATCATCTTTCAGAGGCTGCACGGGCGGGACGCCTACGGTGGCACCGGAATCGGTCTGGCACTGTGCAAGAAGATCGTGGAACAACACGGAGGCAGGATCTGGATCGACACCGGCCACACGAACGGCACCCGCTTCTGCTTCACACTCCCGTCCATCACCGAAAGCCCGGAGACATCCGGTATCGGCACCGAGGAAAAGGCCCTGACATGACCACCCCCGCCGCCAGCCCCGTCGACGTGCTCCTCGTCGAGGACGACCCCGGCGACGAGCTGATGACTCGTGAGGCCTTCGAGGACAACAAGATCGGCAACACGCTCCATGTGGTCCGGGACGGCGAGGAAGCACTGGACTTCCTCTACCGACGCGGCGACCACACGGACGCGCCGCGGCCCGACCTGATCCTCCTCGACCTCAACCTCCCCAAGTACGACGGCCGTCAGGTGCTGGAGAAGATCAAGTCCGACCCGGACCTGGCCCACATCCCCGTCGTCGTCCTCACCACCTCCGCGGCCGAGGAGGACATCCTGCGCAGCTACAAACTCCACGCGAACGCCTACGTCACCAAGCCGGTGGACCTGGACCAGTTCATCGCCGCGGTCCGCCAGATCGACGACTTCTTCGTCCAGGTCGTCCGACTGCCACGTCACTTCTGACGCCACGGCCGAGGTCTCATCCGCATCCGCGTTCGCGGAGGTACGCCTCCAGCTCAGCGGCCCCGGTCAGCATCGCCCGTCCGCGGGCGGACAGCCGGCCGTGCCAGTCGCGCAGCGCGGCCTCCAGCGGCTCCAGCCCTCCGGCCTCCCGCACCTGCGCGATCAGCGGTGCGATCTGCTCCAGCCGGTAGCCGCCCCGCCTGAGCTGATGGGTCAGCCGGGCGTCCCGTACGTCGGCCTCGTCGTAGACGCGATACCCGGTCAGCGCGTCTCGGCGGGGGCGCACCAGCCCCGCGCGTTCCCATTTGCGCAGCGTCGCGGGCCGGATGTCGAGCTTGGCTGCCAGCGGTCCGATGAAGGTGCCGCCGGGTCCGGCCACCGCGGCGGGCGCGGACGCCTTTCCGGCCTCCAGGTCGCGCAGGGCCCTCTCCACGGCCTCAAGGGTCCGCCGGTCGTCGAGGAGTTGGACATGGCTCTCGTCGATGAGACGGAACGCCTCCTCGGCAGCGCTCTCGTTCACCGCCCGCATGATCGACGTCGCCGTCCCGTGGCCGTGACCGGGCACCAGGGCGAGGAAGGCGCGCAGGGCACCCGCGTGCACAGCGGTGTAGGTGCGGTAGCCGTGCGGCGTGCGACCGGCCGCCGGGAGGATGCCGGCCTCCTCGTAGTTCCTGATCGCCTGGGTGGACAGACCGTGCCCGCGCGCCAGATCGACCGGCCTGAGCCGACCCTCGTTTTGAAGCTTTCGTCCCACGTCAGCGACCATATCGCGAAAAAGTCTCAACCGAGGGTTCAACGATAGCGTTGAAGGCATGACGACTGACATCAAGGACACCGTCCAGGCCGTCGACGCTGCCGCCGTCATGGGACTGCTCCCGGCCCGGCCCCGGCTGCTCGCCCTGGGCGAGCCCACCCACGGCGAGGACACCCTGCTCGAACTGCGCAACGAGCTCTTCTGCCGGCTCGTGGAGCAGGAGGGCTACCGGACGATCGCGCTCGAGAGCGACTGCATGAGGGGCCTGGCGGTGGACGACTACGTCACCTCGGGCACCGGCACCCTCGACGAGGTGATGGAGCACGGATTCAGCCACGGCTGGGGCGCCTGTGCGGCCAACCGCGAACTCGTGCGCTGGATGCGCTCTCACAACAAGGGCCGGCCCGCCTCCGAGTGGCTCCGCTTCGCCGGCTTCGACGGCCCGCTGGAGATCACCGGCGCCGCGAGCCCCCGGCAGGCCCTCACCGCACTCCACGGCTACCTGGCGGCCCGGGTGGACGCGGATCTGCTCCCCTGTACCGCGGAGACGCTCGACCACCTGCTCGGCGCCGACGACCGGTGGACCGATCCCGCCGTGATGAGGGACCCGGCCCGGTCCGTCGGGCAGTCGGCCGAAGCGTGCCGACTGCGTCTGCTCGCCGACGAGCTGGTGACGCTGCTCGACGTCCAGACACCCCACCTGATCACGGCGACCTCGCGGGACGACTGGGAGCGGGCGCGCCTGTACGGCCGCACCGCGACCGGCCTGCTGCGCTACCACCACTCGATGGCCGACACCTCACAGACCCGCTTGACGCGCCTGTGCGCGCTGCGGGATTCGATGATGGCCGACAACCTCCTCGCCGTCGCCGCCCGGGGCCCGGCACTCGTCCACGCCCACAACTCCCATCTCCAGCGGGAGAAGAGCGCGATGCAGATGTGGGAGGGGCGGGTGGAGTGGTGGAGCGCCGGTGCGCTGGTGAGCGCCCGACTCGGCGCGGAGTACGCCTTCGTGGCAACGGCTCTCGGCACGATCCGGCACCAGAGGGTGGACACACCGCCGCCGGACACCGTCGAAGGATTCCTGTACGCCCTTCCGCAGGCCCCCTGCCTCGTCGACGCCCGGCGGCTGGCCACCGCTCTCGGCGACACACTGCCCGCGCCCCGTGTGTCCCCCTGGTTCGGCTACGCCCCGCTCGATCCGGCCCACTTGGCCACCGGTGACGGCCTCGTTTTCGTCAAGGACGTCGTGCGGAGCTAGCCCCCTTTCGACCGTCGGTCGAACTCAGGTCCCACTGACCATCATTCGTTCGAACATACGAAGTTCCCACGCGGTGGGTTACTGTGCGCGCCTCGCACTGGTAGGAAACGTTCCTAACAATCAGGTCTGGACCAACTCTCCACCCCCCACCTCCACTTGGAGTCCCCGTGGAACCTGACACAGTGCCCCCGGCCGCCCACACCTCCCGCCGCGCCCTCCTCGCTCTGATGGGAGCGGCGACCTGCGCCGCCATGTTCAGCCCTCCGTGCGCCGCGGCAGCGCCCGCGGCCGCAGCGGGCCTCGACGACCCCGCGAAGAAGGAGATCGCCATGAAGCTGGTGTCGAGCGCGGAGAACTCCTCGCTCGACTGGAAGGCGCAGTACAAGTACATAGGGGACATAGGTGACGGCCGCGGCTACACCGCCGGGATCATCGGCTTCTGCTCCGGCACCGGAGACATGCTCGACCTCGTCGAGCTGTACGCCGACCGCAAGCCCGGCAACGTCCTCGCCAGGTATCTGCCGGCGCTGCGCCGCGTCGACGGCACCGACTCGCACGACGGCCTGGACCCGAACTTCCCCGACGACTGGCGCAAGGCCGCCCGGGACGCGGCGTTCCAGCAGGCGCAGAACGACGAACGCGACCGCGTCTACTTCAACCCCGCCGTCAGGCAGGGCAAGGCGGACGGCCTGCGTGTGCTCGGTCAGTTCGCGTACTACGACGCCATCGTCATGCACGGCGACGGCGGCGACGCGACCAGCTTCAGCAGCATCCGCCGCCGGGCCCTGCGCCAGGCCAGGCCCCCGGCGCAGGGCGGCGACGAAACGACGTACCTGAACGCCTTCCTCGACGCACGCGTGTGGGCGATGAAGCAGGAGGAGGCGCACAGCGACACCAGCCGGGTCGACACCGCCCAACGCGTCTTCCTGCGCCAGGGCAACCTCGACCTGAACCCGCCACTGGACTGGAAGGTCTACGGGGACAGCTTCCACATCGGCTGAGACAGGTGACGGGTGACGGCCCGGTGCCACAGCACCGGGCCGTTTCGACAGAGAGTGTTTGCCGTCGAAGCGAGCGGTAACGCGTTGTCCATGAGTGAATCGAACGAGCAGACGAACCAAGATTCCGCGACCACGCAGGCCGCGGCGAAGGCGCGCCGTACCACGGCGAAGGCCACCGCCCCGGCGACCAAGGCCGCGAACAAGGCGGCCGCGAAGACGGATGACGCTGCGTCAGCGGGCAAGGAGGCGACGGAGCGGACGGCCAGGACGGCGAGCGGGGCCGCGCAGACCGCGGCCAAGAGCGTCGAGTCCGGCCGCCAGACCGTCATCGCCGCCTCGGGGCAGGCCGCGGCCGTCGCCAAGACGGCCTGGACGGTGATAGCCCAGCGAAAGCTCATCGCCGCAGGCGTGGGTGTCGGCGTGACCGCGCTGACCGCGACGTCGTACGCGGCCGGCCGACGCGCCGGGCGTCACGTGCACGGTCCGATCACCCGCTTGACCGGCGGGCGGATCTGACGGGGGAGAGGCAGACGCGGAGACGTTCCTTCGCGGCAGGGGCATACCGACTGCTGGTCACCGCCCCGGCGACAGCAGGTCGTTGAGACGTGCGCCCGCCGCCCACTGCCGCAGAGCGGACCCGTCGAGCAGGTGGATCGTCTCCTCCCTCCGAGCCCACCGGATGTCCCGGGCGGTGAAGACACCGCGATGGACGACCAGGCGCAGGGGCGATTCCTGGTCCCCGCGGTGCGAGTGAGGATGTGGCGTGTCCTCGTCGGGGAGGGGTTCCGCCACCGGCCGGAAGGCCACGTCGATGCGACGGCCGGCCGTGTCCCGGGCGCACAGTCGCGGCCGGTCCGGCGCGGGCATCAGCCGCACCCGCCACCCGTCCCGGCGCAGCATCCGCGCCACCGCCAACGCGAGTCCCTGGGTGTCGAGTTCGAGCAGCTCGTCCGCGGTGTAGTAGCCGATACGTCGGCGAGCGCCAGGGCGTCCGTGCCGTATGGCGGCCGTGACGACCAGGGCCAGGAACGCGACACCGGCGACAGGGACGACGATGCCGGCAGCGCGATACCCCGCGGCGAGCACGGCGGCCACCGCGCACACGGCTGCCACGACACCGGCGAAGGCGGGCAGCACGTCACGGAACCTGGGCCCGTAGAGCCCCTGGGCCCGCAGCACGCGCACTACATGGCGCTTGCGTGAGCGGCGTGACGGGATGAGGCCGGACATCCACGATAGGCGTGCCACAGACCCAGCCCTCCCCATGCCGCCTGTCTCCACCCGTGACTTCACGGATACCCAGTGCGCGGCCAAGTGCCTTGAAAGCAGGGGGAATTCGGCCACGCGCACCCGGCGCACGGAAGCGTCAGGGGGCGCGAAGGTGTCGTGACTCCCCGCGCTCCACGCTTGCCGCGACCGCCCGCGCGCCGGGTCCACGCCAGGTCGCTTCCGCGCGCCCGGGCCCTGCCGACCCGGTTGCGAGGTCTCGCTCACACGCGAGGCTGGATACATGGGTGTCGGGGCAGACGGGAAGGGCAGGTACGCCGGACGAAATTCCCACCTACGGGCAAGGGGCGGCGGCCGACCAGCGAGGAGAGGAAGACATGACAGGCGCGGAGGACGCGGCGACCCCCGGGAGACGACCCCCGGCCATACCCGCCGCGGGGCTCACCCGGGCCCTCGAGGCCATCGGGACCGCGGCGTACGTCGTGGACGAGGAAGGCCGCGTCATCGCCGTCAACGCCCATGCCGAACAGCTGCTGGTCCGGCCCGCCGAGGAGTTCCTCGGCCGCGACGCGCACGACCTGCTGCACCGCGACGCCCACGGCCACCCCATGCCGAGGAGCCGGTGCGATATGCGGCAGGCCTTCCACGCCGGGCGCACCGCCCAGACCGAGGGGGACCACTTCGAGTGCGGGGACGGCTCCTTGCTGCCCGTGTCGTGGCTGATCACGCCGTACGTCGTGGACGGCTGGGATGCCGGCACGCTCGTGCTCGTCCACGCCCAGCGCCCGCCGGAGACCGCCAGGCGACCGGAGACGGCGGCCAATCCGCTGCCGGAACTCGAGCGGCTCGCACTGCTGGCCGAGACCACCACCCGGCTGACCTCCACTCTCGACGCCGAGGAGACGCTGCGCCGGCTGTTGGCCCTGGTGGTGCCCCGGCTGGCGGACTGGGCCGTCGTCGATCTGATCACCGAGCGCGACGAGGTGTGGCGCACCGACGTCGTCCACGCCGAGAACGGCACCCTGGTGCGCCACGAGGACCTCCAGGGACCCATGCCGCCGGTCCCGGAGGATTCGCCGATGCCCCTGTCCAGAGCCCTGCGCGGGGTCGCCTCGACTCTGGCCGGCCCGCAGACCTACCAGCAGGAACCGGACTCCGGTATCGCGGTGGAACAGCACCGCCTGTTCGAGGTCACCGGTATCCGCTCCGCCGCCATCGCCCCCATCCGCAGCACCCGCGCGGTCCTGGGCGCGCTGACCCTGGGCCGCGCCAAGGATCCGGCGGACTTCACCACCGCCGATCTCCCCCTGATAGAGGACATCGCCCGCCGGGCAGGCCTGGCCCTGGACAACGCGCGTCTGTACCAGCGTCAGCGCAAGGTCGCCGAGACCATGCAGAACCACCTGCTGCCCCAGATGCCGCGGGTGCCCGGACTGCAGATGACGGCCCGCTACCTGCCCGCTCCCGATGCCTCACAGGTCGGCGGCGACTGGTACGACGCCTTCTCCCTCTCCGACGGTGCCACCGCACTGGCGGTCGGAGACGTCGTCGGCCACGACCTGGAGGCCGCGGCCGGCATGGCGCAACTGCGCAACATGCTCCGCGCCTACGCCTGGTCCCACCAGGAACCCCCGAGCCGGATCGTCGCCCGGCTCGACGAGGCGGTCATGCACATCACCGACGTCACCATGGCCACCACGATCTTCGCCCGCGTCGAGGAGCGGGACGACGGGCACTGGGAGCTGTGCTGGACCAACGCCGGCCACCCGCCACCCCTTCTGATCAGCCACGACGGCCTGGCCCGCTATCTGACCGACGGCCACGGCATCCTCCTGGGCACCGGAGTCCGTACACCCCGTTCCGACGCGACCGCCCCGCTGCCGCCCGGCTCCACGCTGCTGCTGTACACCGACGGCCTGATCGAGGCGCCGGGCCAGACCCTCGACGAGGGTCTGCAGCGCCTGCGCAGACACGCCGCCGCCCTCGCCCACCGCCCGCTGGCCTCCTTCACCGATCAGGTGCTGCGCCGGGTCCGACACGTCACCAACGACGACGACGTCGCCCTCCTCGCCGTACGAGCACCCACTCGGACATGATCCGGACAGCCGGTCCGACACCCGCCAGGGCGTCCGCGCCGGCACCCCGCGCCACCTCGGCGACGGACGACCGTGATAGACAACGCCCGTGCCCCCATGGGCCGTTTGCGCCCGCCACCCGGGCGACCGCCCGATGACAGGACTTGGTGCCAGTGATTCTGAAGACCTTTCGCTGGGCGTTCGCGGTCACCGCGCTCGGCCTGGCCGCAGGAGTGCTGTACGACGGCTGGGCCGCGTTCGGCATCGTGGCGATCCTGGCCGTGCTGGAGATCTCGCTGTCGTTCGACAACGCGGTGGTCAACGCCGGAATCCTGAAGAAGATGAACGCCTTCTGGCAGAAGATCTTCCTCACGGTCGGCGTTCTGATCGCCGTGTTCGGCATGCGGCTGGTCTTCCCGGTCGTGATCGTCGCCATCACCGCGAAGCTCAATCCGTACGACGCGGTCCAGCTGGCCGTGACCGACAAGGACCGTTACCAGCAGCTGGTGACCGACGCGCACCCCGCGATCGCCGCGTTCGGTGGCATGTTCCTGCTGATGATCTTCCTGGACTTCATCTTCGAGGACCGGGACATCAAGTGGCTGGCCTGGCTGGAGCGGCCGCTGGCCAAGCTCGGCAAGGTCGACATGCTGTCGGTCTGCATCGCCCTGGTCGTCCTGCTGGTCACCGCGTTCACCTTCGCGACCCACGCCCACCAGCACGGCGGCGCGCACGCCGACAAGGCGCAGACCGTCCTGATCTCCGGTATCGCGGGTCTGATCACCTACATGGTCGTCGGCGGCCTCTCCGGCTACTTCGAGAACAAACTCGAAGAGCAGGAGGAACGCGAGGAAGAGGCCGAACGCTCCGGCGGGACCGGATCGCCGGTCAAGCTGGCAGGCCAGGCGGCGTTCTTCATGTTCCTCTATCTCGAGGTTCTCGACGCCTCGTTCTCCTTCGACGGCGTGATCGGTGCGTTCGCCATCACCAACGACATCGTCCTGATGGCGCTGGGTCTCGGCATCGGCGCGATGTACGTCCGGTCCCTGACCGTGTACCTGGTCCGCCAGGGCACCCTCGACGACTACGTCTACCTGGAGCACGGCGCCCACTACGCGATCGGCGCCCTCGCGGTGATCCTCATGGTCACCATCCAGTACCAGATCAACGAGATCATCACCGGTCTCGTCGGTGTCGTCCTGATCGGCTGGTCCTTCCTGTCCTCCGTGCGCCGCAACAAGGCGCTCGCGGCGGCCGAGGGGCCGACGGAGACGGACTCGGTCCCGGTGCCGTAGGCCCGAACGGTCCGGCCCCGCCGTCCGCCTCTGCCATGGCTGCGGCGAACCGGGGCATCCGAGGCTGTATGAAGGCGATGCCGACACGGCGCCTGACGCGCCTGATGGTGGTACTGGCACTGCTGCCTCTCGCCGGGGCGTGCAGCGACGATGACGGCGGGCAGCAGACGTCGGGAACCTTCCGCACGGCGGGCTCCGGCGACCGTGTGGTGATCGCCACCGACAACGGCCTGCGGCTGCGCCCGGCCGACGGCCGCGGCGTCACCGTCGACGACCGCGTCGGCGGGCGCTGGTCCCATCGCGGGAAGGTGTGGACGCTCGACCTGTCGTGCGCCGACCGGACCACGGGCGACGAGGGCTGCCCCCGGATGCCGTACGTCGAAATCCCCGACGGCGTGAGCGTCACGGCCACCGCCCGCAACGCCGGCGTCGACGTGGCGGGCGTCGCCGCCGCGCTGGACATCTCGACCGTCAACGGCGATGTGACGGTGACCCGTTCCGGACGCGACGACGCCGACGTACGGCTGTCCACCCGCAACGGCTCGGTGCGCGCGACGAGCGTGGCAGCGGAGCGCGTCCACGCGGCCACCACCAACGGCGACGTGGTGGTGGGGTGTGCCGCGGTCCCGTCTGGCGTCGGCGCCGCGACCGTCAACGGCTCGGTCGACGTCACCGTGCCCCACGACAGCCCGGCCTACCGGGTCACCGCCTCCACCGACAACGGCCGCGCCACGGTGGCCGTCCCGGCACAGCGCGCCGACCGGAACCACACCATGACGCTGACCACGGTCAACGGCGACGTCGACGCCCGCCGGGACTGACCCGGGTGTGCCGGAAGGAGAGCTGAACGCAAGGCGGGTTTGGGCCGGGGAGGTCAGGGCAGACGGGCGGCAGGTGCTTGGGATCACAGGCCCACCGCGGAAGCGGCCGAATGCGGCTCTCCTTGGTGTGTCCGCCGAGGCCTCTCCCGCGACAGTCCGAGTGACGCGGCGGATGCGACCGCCCTCACTCCCCTGCGCAGATGGAGGAGCGAATCATGCTCATGGCCCACCCCGCCCTTCTGACCGACCTGCTCGAGCGCTACGAGGCGCTGAGTGTTCTGCACGCGGAGGAGGGCAGCGCCGGGGCGCGGCAGCGCCTCGAGGACGTGTCGTACACCTTGTGCATCGCCACGGGCACCCGTGACATCGACTCCGCCCTGGCAGCTGCCCGCCGTCAGCTGTCCGGCGCCCGCCCCGACGACGACGCACTGATGGCGGACGCGTGACGTGAGTGGCGCGAGCCGACCGGGTACCCGGGTGATCCGCCGAACACCGGCCGGAGGCCGCCCGCTGGGCCAGGGGCCGCCACCCGCCGAGAACCCGATAACCAAGGAGTCCCCGATCATGACGGACGTGTCCGGTAACGGTCCCGCTCCGGCGGACGACCGCAAGGTGCTCACCAACCGCCAGGGCCACCCGGTCCACGACAACCAGAACCAGCGCACCGTGGGCGCCCGCGGGCCCGCCACGCTGGAGAACTACCAGTTCCTGGAGAAGATCAGCCATTTCGACCGGGAACGCATCCCCGAGCGCGTCGTACACGCTCGCGGTGTGACCGCCTACGGCTACTTCGAGTCCTACGGCGCCTGGGGCGAGGAGCCGATCAGCCGGTACACCCGGGCCAAGCTGTTCCAGGACCGCGGCAGGCGCACCGACCTGGCCGTCCGCTTCTCCACCGTCATCGGCGGGCGCGACTCCTCCGAGGCCGCCCGCGACCCGCGCGGCTTCGCCGTGAAGTTCTACACCGAGGACGGCAACTGGGACCTGGTGGGCAACAACCTGGGCGTCTTCTTCATCCGGGACGCGATCAAGTTCCCGGACGTCATCCACGCCCTCAAACCCGACCCGGTCACCTTCGAGCAGCAGCCGCGCCGGATCTTCGACTTCATGTCGCAGACACCGGAGTCGATGCACATGCTGGTCAACCTGTTCAGCCCGCGTGGGATCCCCGCGGACTACCGCCACATGCAGGGCTTCGGAGTCAACACCTACAAGTGGGTCAACGCCGACGGCGAGACCAAGCTGGTCAAGTACCACTGGATGCCCAAGGCGGGCGTCCGCTCGATGACCGAGGAGGACGCCGCCAACGTGCAGGCCGACTCGCTCGGCCACGCCACCAAGGATCTCTACGAGGCGGTAGCCCGCGGGGAGTACCCCGAGTGGGAGCTCCTGGTCCAGATGATGGACGACCACGACCACCCGGAGCTGGACTTCGACCCGCTCGACGACACCAAGACCTGGCCCGAGCAGGAGTTCCCGCCGAAGCCGGTGGGCCGGATGGTGCTCGACCGGATGCCGGACAACTTCTTCGCCGAGAACGAGCAGATCTCCTTCGGCACCGGCGTCCTCGTCGACGGACTGGACTTCTCCGACGACAAGATGCTGGTGGGCCGGACCTTCTCCTACAGCGACACCCAGCGCCACCGGGTCGGCCCGAACTACCTCCAGCTCCCCGTCAACCAGGCCAAGAACGCCGACGTGCGCACCAACCAGCGCGACGGCCAGATGACCTACCACGTGGACGGCGCGGGCGAGAACCCGCACGTCAACTACGAGCCGTCCATCACCGGCGGCCTGCGCGAGGCGCAGTACGCGACGCACGACGAACAGGGCCCGGAGATCCACGGCCGGCTCACGCGCAAGCGCATCCCGCGCACCAACGACTACCTGCAGGCGGGCCAGCGGTACCTGCTCCTGGAGGAGTGGGAGCGCGACGACCTGGTGAAGAACCTCACCGACCTGATCGCCCAGTGCGACCGGCCCGTACAGGAGCGCATGGTGTGGCACTTCCTGCTGGTCGAGAACGACCTGGGCCTGCGGGTCGGCGACGGGCTCGGCATCAGTCCGGAGGACGTCGCCGGGCTTGAGCCGCTGACCGGCCAGGACCTCACCGACGAGGACCGCAAGCGGTTGTCGAACCTCGGCAAGAACCCTCCGCGCGACGTCGAGGGACTGACCATGACCCACTGCGTCCCCGACGAGCGACACGTCGTGACCCGCTGAACCGCAGGGGACCGGGGCGGCACCGGCAGCCAGAGCTCCAGCATGAGATCGTTGGGCCACCGATCCGTGAGAGGCGACCCGGACGATGAATGAGGTGGAGCCGGACGGCTCCGGTAGCGCAGCGAGGACGCTGGCCCGGCTGGCTCTGCTCTGCCTGGCAGGGGTGGTCGCGGCGGTCGTGGCCGCGGGCCAGTGGCTGCTCCTGCTGCTGGGCCTGGTGGGCCTCGCCCTGGCCGGCGCGGGCATCTGGTGGGCCCTGGCACATCGGGGTCTGGCGCGTCTGTGCGGCGCCCTGCTGGCCGTCGCCGCGCCCGTCGCCGTCCTGGTCCTGTACGCGGTGTCCGGCCTGTGGCCGTTCGCGGCGGCGGCGCTGGGTCTGTGGGCGGCGGCACTGGCCTGCGCGAGAAGCGCACTGCGCCGGCTGCGGTCACCCCGTGGCATGCACTCGCATCCGGTCCGGCCGCCCCGCAGACCCGTGCTGATCATGAATCCGCTGTCGGGCGGCGGAAAGGTCGCCGAGCACGGCCTTGTGGAGCGGGCCGAGGCGTTGGGCGCGCGGGTGATCCTGCTCGACGTGGACGACAGCCCCGATCCGGCGGCGCTTGCTCGCCAGGCCGTCGCGGAGGGCGCGGACCTGCTCGGCGTGGCCGGCGGTGACGGCACCCAGGCGCTGGTGGCGGCGGTGGCCGCCGAACACGATGTGCCGTTCGTGGTCCTTGCCGCCGGGACCCGCAACCACTTCGCGATGGACCTGGGCCTGGACCGCGACGACCCGGCAAGCGGTCTCAAGGCTCTCTCGCACGGCGTGGAGATCCGTGTCGATCTGGGCGACGTGGCGGGTCGGCCCTTCGTGAACACGGTCTCCTTCGGGACGTACGCGGAGATCGTGCAGAGGCCCGAGTACCGCGAGGCCAAGGCGTCCACCACCCTCGACCTGCTGCCGGACCTGCTGGCCGGCGAGGTCGGCGCACAGCTGACCGCCACGGCGGACGGCCGGCGGCTCGAAGCCCCGCACGCGCTGCTGGTGAGCAACAACCCCTATGTGCAGGCAGGCCCGATGGGCGGCGGGCGAAGATCCCACCTGGACGGAGGCCGACTCGGTGTGATCAGTCTGCGGATCGAGGGCCCCGCACAGGCCGCCGAACTCGCGCTGCGGGGCGAACGCGCCAGCGGGATCACCTCGTCGACCTCGCGGCGGGTGGTCGTCGAGGCCGACGAGGAGACCATCCCGGTGGCCGTTGACGGCGAGGCGCTGCTGCTGCCCCAGCCGGTCGTGTGCACCGTACGACCCAAGGCCCTGCGGGTGCGGGTACCGAGAAACCGTCCCGGCGCGCCGTACACTGCCCCGTCCGTCGACTGGCGCCGTGTCGTCCGACTGGCCCTCAAAAGGACTTCCTTCCCGGCCGTCAAGAACCAGGAGCAGAGCGATGCTTGACCGACCGCAGCGCCAACAGCGAACCTCCCGCGAGCTGTTGCGGGATCTCGCCGCCCTCGACCAGGCGTTGTACGAGGCCGTGACGGTCACCAGCACACCGGCCCTGGACTACGCCCTGCGCCGGCTGTCGGCCGCGGCGGACCACTCCAAGATCTCGTTCACGATCGCCGGTCTGCTCGCCCTGTGCCCCGGGCGGCCCCGGCGCGCCGCCGCCCTCGGAGTCGCGGCCATCGGTGTCGCCTCGGCGAGCGCGAACATGCTCGGCAAGCGCCTGGTACGCCGGCCGCGTCCGCACCGGGCCGAGGACTCGCCGTTTCCGGGGCGGCACGTGCCGATGCCGGAGTCCGCGTCCTTCCCCTCGGGGCACACGGCGTCCGCGGTCGCCTTCGCGGCGGCGGTGGGGCCTGCGCTTCCCGTCGCCACGGTGCCGCTGGGCCTGTTGGCCTGCGCGGTGGGCTACTCACGGATCCACACCGGGGTGCACTATCCGGGCGACGTGGTCGCCGGTGCCGTACTGGGCACCGGAGCGGCTGCCACGGTCCTCGCGGCCGCCGGATGGCAGGGTCGGGGCAGGGGCGGTTTCCGTATCTCACGGCCGGCCGGCTGAAGGAGCCTCGGTGCGGCGTTCGTCAGTCCGCCTGCTGGGAGCTGTCCTCGGTTTGCGCTGCAGGTCCGCTCGCGTCGGGTGAGGTGTAGAAGACCGAGGTCCCCTGCTTGGTGCGCTGGGCCCGGTTCCTGGCCACGAGTCCCTCGAGTGTGGTGCGCACGACGGTGGCCTTGATCGTGCGCTCGGGGTGTTGCCGGCCCAGCGCGGTGGAGATCTCGGCCGCCGAACGGGGCTCCCTCTGGTCGGCCAGATGCTCTCGGACAAGGTCGACGAGGGTGGGCCCTGACGGCACGGTCGAAGCCTTGGCGGCTGCCTTCTTTCCGGTCTGCTTTCCGGCCGGTGCGGTGGATTTCCGGGTGCCCGTCCGTTCGCCCGGGGCGGCCGCCTTCTTACGGGGAGCGGGCACCGCTGCGCCAGGTGGGGTGGCGGGCGAATCGGGTTTCGTCGGGGTGCCCAGGACCTGCCGGAGGTTCAGCAGGACTGCGTGGTCGTTCCGCACGGCGGCCAACTGACCCTGGAGTGCTTCGATTTCACCGCTGAGGCGCTCTTGTTCCTTGAGGTTGCGTTCGAGGTCACCGGCCACCTGGTTGCTGTACTGGGAGGTCAACTCGGTGGTGCCGGGGGCGGTTTCGGACATGGGCTCGCACCTCTTCCTGGGGCCTTGGCCCGCAGTGCGCGCGCCCGCGGCCTCGGTGAAATCCAATGGGCGTGCTGTCTCGCCTGCATCCGCTGGTGCGGTGTCAATTTCTGCCGCACGCCGCTGTCGTAGCGATAGTACGCAGGACGCGTGTCTTGATATGTGCTTGTGCCGCAACGGCAGGCTTTCCGGTGCGGCCCAGGACCGCCGACGGCCGCGTATATCGGGCTGTGAGTGGGGCATCCGGTGGTGCACAGCACTTTTGGCACCACAAAGCGACGAAGGGATGTCAGACGTGATGAAACCGTCCTTACGTACTTCTCGCTTAGCCGCTCTGGGTGTCGGCGGCGTCGTGTCGGTCGCCTTGCTGACGGGATGCGGCGACGACGGGGCAAGCGGGGCCGGCAACGCGGATCGGTCCGCCGCACAGGGACAGCCGCAGTCCTCGCCGGCTCAGGTGGTCCAGGCGACCAACAAGAAGACCACGCAGGCGGAGACAGCCCGCATCAAGCTGGCGACCACCGTCGACGCGGGCGGCAACAGCGAGACGATCACCGGTTCCGGCGTGCTGGACCTGCAGGACGGCACGAGCCGTATGCGGATGGGCCAGGGCGGCCAGCAGCTCGAACAGCGGATCGTGAACCAGGTTCTGTACCAGAAGCCCCCTGCGGCAAGCGGCCAACTGCCCGAGGGCAAGAGCTGGATGAAGGTGGACCTGCAGCGACTGAATCGCTCGCAGGGCACCGGTGGCCCCGCGATGAGCGACCCGGCGAATTCCTTCGCCTACACCAAGTCCCTGTCCGAGAAGGACGTGCGGAAGGTGGGCGAGGAGACCGTCAACGGCGTGTCCACCGCGCACTACCGGGTCGATCTCGACCTGTCGAAGCTGGCCGAGGGTGACTCGGCCCAAGAACGAAAGCTGCGCGCGCAGTTGGGCGACAACGTGCCCGTCGATCTCTGGATCGACGAGGACGGACTCACCCGCCGTCAGCAGATCCGGATGACCGTCAAGGACACCGCGCAGACCGGCGGGGCCGGCGCATCCGCCCAGCAGGCCCAGGCGAAGGTCGTCATGGACTTCAGCGGCTTCGGCACCGAGGTCGACGTCGCGGCGCCTCCGTCCGCCGACACCGTCGACGTGACCGACAAGGTGTCTCAGCAGAGCGGAACGAGCTCGCAGACGAACTGACCCCGATCGGGGTACACGGGTCGGCATGACACACACCGACGACACCACGGCGGCCGGGGCCGCGAGGCAGCTGCGCCGCATTCGAGCCTTCTACGCGGCCGGCGTCGTCCTGTGGACGGCATCGTCACTCTGGGCGATGGGGGATTCTCCCGGCAGCCGGCCCATGTGGACCTCCTTGCTGCTCCTGGCCGTGTTCACGGGGCTGCTGCTCATGGCCTGCCGGTGGCTGCGGCGCCTCGGGCCCACCGGTTCGGCCCGGCCCTCTCGCCACGTCACACCTTCCGGGAGGGCCGGGCGCCACGCGATGTCCAAGCCCTGATCACCTCGATACCGACGGTTGACCCAGAACCCTGCTCATCTGGGAACGAACTGCTTCAAACGCGCATATCCACGCTTATCGGTCGACCTCCTGGGCACTTGGGGGGCACCCTGAGACAGGCGGGACCTTCGGCACCACCTCAAGGAGCGACTGTGGGCATGCGCATCGGAGTCGAGGAGGAATTCCACATCCTGCAATTGGAAAGCGGACTGCTGGTGCCGCGTGCCGATGCGGTCCTGCGTCGGCTTCGCCGGCACACCTTCACCACGGAACTGCATCAGTCCACCGTGGAGTCGAACAGCAGGGTGCACGCGACTCTGGCCGGTCTGTACGCCGACCTCGCCAGAACCAGACGGCGGCTCGACGCGGCCGCCTCCTCGCTGGGGCTAGCGGTCGTGGCCGCGGGCACGGCACCACTTGCCCCGGCCGCCTCCGGCCACCCCACCGCCGGCGCCCGCTATCGACACATGGTCGAGGAGTACCGCCAGGTGGCCGACGAACAGCTCATCTGCGGCGCTCAGATCCACGTGGACATACCCGACCGCGACACGGCCGTAGGGGTGATGTGCGCGGTCTCTCCCTGGCTGCCCGTGCTGTTGGCGCTGTCCGCCAGTTCGCCGTTCTGGCAGGGAGCCGACACCGGCTATGCCAGCTGGCGCACGCTGCTCTGGCAGCGCTGGCCCACCGCGGGTCCCGTCGGGTGCTTCCCCAGCGCGGCCGACTACGACGCCGTGGTCAGCGACCTCGTCCGGACCGGGGTCATCAGCGACCCGGGGATGATCTACTACGACGTCCGTCCCTCCGCGCACCTGCGGACACTGGAACTGCGTATCTGCGACGCCTGCCCGCGGGCGGAGACCGTCGTGCTCGTGGCCGGCCTGTTCCGTGCCCTGGTGACCGAGGCCATCGAGCTGCGCGCGTCCGGCGCGGCGGTGTGCGACGGCCGCCACGAATGGCTGCGCGGCGCGTCCTGGCGGGCTGCCCGGTCCGGCCTGGAGGGTGCGCTGGTGGATCCGAGGACCCACCAGGAGGCGCCTGCTGCCGAGGTCGTACGCGGGCTGCTGGCCCGGTTGCGTCCCGCTTTGGAGGCCCACAGCGACTGGCAGACCGTCTTGGATCTGACCGAGGCGGCCCTGGCGGACGGCAGCGCCGCCGAGCGCATGCGCCGCAAGGCACGGGAAGAGGACCTGCTGGCCTGCACGGACCTGCTGATCGCGGAAACCCGCGGCGAGCGGCGACACCGCAGGCCCGCCCCCGTCACCCGCAGGAGAGTCACGCGTTCCGCCACGGGTGCGGCAGGTTCCGGGGCACCGGAGGTCCTGGGCAGCTGACCCGCTCGCGCGCGATGCGTCCCACCGCCCCGCCCGTCCGCCCTTGACCCGACAAAACCCGAGGAGAGGTTTCGTTCATGTCCAGCAATACGGCCCGGGTCGCGACCGGCCGGCGCGACCCGGGCTTCCCGACCAGGCTCGCGTCCGACGGCTCCTGGGAAGGGGGCGGAGCGTCATGTGCGGTCTGAGCGGCGAGATCCGCTTCGACGGCAGGCGACCCGACCTCGCGGCCGTCGAGCGCATGACCGACCGGCTCGCCGCCCGCGGACCCGACGGCCGCGGCACCTGGACACAGGGCGCGGTGGCGCTGGGGCACCGAAGACTGAAGATCATCGACCTGTCCGACCTCGGCGCCCAGCCGATGACGGACACCGACAGCGAGATCACCGGCGTCTTCAACGGCTGCGTCTACAACTACCGGGAGCTGCGCGAAGAGCTCGGGCGCCTCGGGCACCGCTTCAAGTCGACATCCGACACGGAGGTCGTGCTCCACGCCTACCGCCAGTGGGGAACCGCCTGCGTGGAGCGCTTCTACGGCATGTTCGCCTTCGCGCTCGTCGAGCACCGCACAGGCCGTGTCGTGCTCGGCCGTGACCGGCTGGGGATCAAACCGCTGTACCTGGCGCCGACGCCGGACCGGTTGCGCTTCGCCTCCTCCCTGCCCGCTCTCCTGGCTGCCGGAGACGTGGACACCTCCCTCGATCCGGCGGCCGTCCACCAGTACCTGAGCTGGCACGCCACGGTCGCCCCGCCGCGCACCGTCCTCAACGGCGTGCGCAAACTGCCGCCGGCCACGGTACGGGTGGTCGAACCGGACGGCAGCCACCGCGACCACCGCTACTGGCAGCCGTCCTACACGCGTCGCGCCGAGTACGCGGGAATGGGGCCCGACGAGTGGCGTGACGCGGTGCTGGAGACACTGCGCACGGCCGTACGCCGCCGGATGGTCTCCGACGTGCCGGTCGGCGTCCTGCTCTCCGGCGGCCTGGACTCCAGCCTCATCGTCGCGCTGCTCGCCGAGGAGGGTCAGCGAGGCCTGAAGACGTTCAGCGTGGGATTCGAGGCCGAAGGCGGGGAGAAGGGCGACGAGTTCCGCTACTCGGACCTGGTCGCCCGGGAGTTCGGCACGGACCACCGCCGGATGACGGTGCCCTCCGAGCGGGTCTCGACCGGGCTGGACGACGCCGTCGCCGCGATGAGCGAGCCGATGATCAGCCACGACGTGGTCGCCTTCCACCTGCTGTCCGAGCAGGTCTCCAAGGACGTGAAGGTCGTACAGAGCGGGCAGGGCGCCGACGAGGTGTTCGCCGGATACCACTGGTACCCGGAGCTGGCCGCGGTCGCACGCGAGGAGGAGCCGCAGAGGTACGCCGAGACGTACTTCGACCGTCCCCACGCCGACCTGGCGCGGATCCTCCAGCCGCACATGCTGCCCCCGGACGACGTGTCGGGCTGCTTCGTCAGGGAACACATGGCACGTCCCGGCGCCCAGACCGCCCTGGACGCGGCGCTGCGACTGGACACACACGTCATGCTCGTCGACGACCCGGTGAAGAGGGTCGACAACATGACCATGGCCTGGGGACTGGAGGCCCGCGTGCCCTTCCTCGACCACGAGCTGGTGGAGCTGGCCGCGGCCTGCCCGCCGGAACTCAAACTCGCCGACGGCGGCAAGGGCGTACTGAAGGAGGCCGGACGCAAGCTGCTGCCGCGGGAGATCGTCGACCGGCCCAAGGGCTACTTCCCCGTCCCGGCCATCCGGCACATGGCGGGCCCCGTCCTGGACCGGGTGCGCGAGGTCCTCTCGGCACCCGAGGCGAAGAAGCGGGGGATCTTCCAGGAGTCGTACGTCGCCGAGCTGCTGGCGGCGCCCGACGAGCACCGGACCAAACGGGGTGCCAACGCCCTGTGGCAGGTGGCACTGCTGGAGGCATGGCTGCAGACGCACGGAATCACGTGACCGGCGAGCACGGCCCCTGGCCTGTGCGTACACCGCCACCCGCCCCGGCGCAGGGGCCCGCCCGCGCCGCGGCCCCCGCCTCGATGCCGTTGCCCGAGGCGGAAGGCCCGCGGGACGCCGTGACCCGGCTGCACGCGCACGGCTGCTGGTATCCCTCCGCCGCTCCCGACGGCACCGAGGTGGCCTTCATCTGCGACCGGGGCGGTGTCCCCCAGCTGTGGGCCGGGCCCGTGGACGGGGAGGGGATCCGGCTGCTCGACTCCTCCCCGGATCCCGTGAAGGAGGTGTCCTGGTCACCCGACGGCCGCTGGATCGCGTACACCACCGCTCCGGGCGGCGGTGAGCACACACGGGTGCTGTGCGTGAGCCCCGACGGCACCGGCCGTCGCCTGCTGGCCGGTGCCGATCCCGACAGTTCCGCCTACCTCGGCTGCTGGGCCCACGACGGCTCTGCCGTCGCCGTCACCCTCGCCGCGCCATCCACCGCCCGCGCCCGGGGAGATGGTCCGGCGGACGCCGTCCCGGCCCACTGGACGGCCCGGCACGGCCGAGCGACCCTCCTCGGCACCACCGCGTACGCCGTGGGGCCTGGCGGGACACCGGCGACCCGGCCCGGCGGAGGACTCTCCGCCTACCTGATCGATCCCGACGGTCTGGCCTCGCCCATGCTGCTCGCCACGGAACCGGACGCCCCCACGCTCCGGGTGTGCGACCTCAGCCGCGACGGCCGGCTCGCGCTGCTGCGCCGGGGGCCGCGGGGGCGGCGGGCGGCGGTCGTCCTGCGCACCTCGGACGCGGCGACCACCTTCACCCTGCCGGTCGCCGACGGTGACCCGTGGATCGGCCGGTTCTCGCCCGACGCGCGGACGCTGTGGCTGCGCAGCGACGCCGACCGGGAGTACGCGGCCCTGTTCGCCGTCGCTCTCGGCACCGACGGCACGCCGCGCGGCAGGACCGTTGTGGCGGAGCGCGAGGACAGCGGCCTCGAACTGCTGACGATGGCACACGACGGCCGGACGGCCGTGCTGGCCTGGAACGTGCGGGGTGCCGGCGAACTCGAGGTCGTCGAGACCTCGCCGGGGCACGGCGCCCCGGACGCCGCCGGACCGGCGCGGCCGGTACCGCTGCCGCACGAGGTCGTCACGCGGGTCGCGGCGGCCGGGACGGGGCGGCTGCTGCTGGCGCTGTCCGGTTCGCAACGCCGCCCCGGCGTGTGGTGGGCCCACGAAGGCGTGTCCCTGCTGCGCACCCCGTGGTCCTCCCGGGACGAGGACGCCGTCCCGCCGGGCCGCCCGCCGGTACGTCCTGTCCTCTCGCGCCTCGCCGCCAGGGACGGCCTGCCCCTCAGCGGCTGGTACTACCGGGCTCCGGGACGTGCCCCGAACGAGCCGGCGCCCTGCGTGATCCACCTGCACGGCGGCCCCGAGGACCAGGAACGCCCGGTGTTCGACCCGCTGTACCACGAGCTGCTCGGGCGCGGCCTGGACGTTTTCGCCCCCGACGTCCGCGGCTCCGGCGGACACGGCCGGTCCTTCGTCGACGCCGACCTGGGCACCGGCCGCTTCGCCGCGCTCGACGACGTCGCGGACTGCGCGGCGCACGCGGTCACGGCGGGCCCCGCGGACCCGACCCGGCTGGCGGTGATGGGGCGCTCGTACGGCGGCTACCTGACCTTCGCCTCCCTCGTGCGGCACCCGGACCTCTTCCGCACCGGCGTCGCCGTCTGCGGCATGTCCGACCTGCTGACCTTCTTCGCCGGGACCGAGCCCTGGATCGCGGAATCGGCGGCGCACAAGTACGGCCACCCCGAGCGCGACCGCGAACTGCTGCACGCCCTGTCACCGATGAGCCGTATCGACGCGCTGCGGGCCCCGCTGCTCGCCGTCCACGGTGAGCACGACACCAATGTGCCGCCGGGGGAGTCGGAACAGTTCGTGCGGGCCGCCCGGGAACGCGGTGTCCCCGCCGAACTCCTCGTCCTGCGCGACGAGGGGCACGACTTCCTGCGCGCGGACAACCGGCGCCTGTTCCGCCGGACCGCGGCGGACTGGATGGAGCGGCACCTGCACCCCTCCTGACCCCCGGCGGACCGGACGGCTGGAGGGGCTCGCCGCCGACTTCGACCCCCTGAAGCTCGTGATCGACGTACGCGAGCTCGGGATCAGCGGCATGCAGGCCTCCGAGTGGCTGCGGGCCGAGCGGCACGTGGACATCGGCGGCTCCGACACCTGCCGGATCAGCGCGTCGATCACGCACGCCGACGACGACGAGACGGAGAAGACGCTGCTGGACGCCCTGCGCGCCCTCACCGAGGGCGCCGAATCCATCGAACGCAGGCCGCCGGTACACCTGCCCGAGCCCTCGGCGCTGGAACTGGAGCAGGCCATGCTGCCGCGCGAGGCCTTCTTCGCAGAGGTCGACCACGTCCCCGCCGACCGTGCCGCCGGCCGCATCGCCGCGGAGATGATCAGCCCGTACCCTCCGGGTGTGCCGGTGATCGCTCCCGGCGAGGTCATCACCGACGAGGTCCTCGACTATCTGCGCAGCGGAGTCGACCACGGCGTCCTGATCCCGGACGCCGCCGACCCCTCGGTCAGGACGTTGCGGGTGGTGGCGCGGCACTGAGCGGGGCTGCTGTGAGGAGGCCGGTGCCGGCGATCGCCGGCAGGGACAGCGTGCGGTAGCCCATGGACTCGAACAGCACGGTGATCCGGTCGCCCTCCTCACTCATCACCGTCCCCTCCCCCCACTCCGTGTGCCGCACCCGCATGCCCGTGGGATAGGAGACGGCAGGCGCCTGCAAGTCGGACTCGTCGCTCGTGTCGCCCACCCCCTCGACGACGGTGTCCCCGGACGAGGGGGACGTGCACACGTCGCAGGCCCCGCACGGGGCGTCGTACGGCTCACCGAAGTAGCCGAGCAGGAAGCGTCGTCGGCAGCCCGTGGTCTCGGCGTACCCCAGCATCATGGCCAGCCTCGACTGCTCGAGCCTTGTGCGTGACCGGGCCACTTCCGCCGCACGTGCGGCCGCGTCCTGGGCCGTCGTCCCGGGAACGGCGCGTACCCGCCCGTCGTCCTCGGTGTGCACGGCACCAGCCTGCTCCAGGAGATTGACCGCCGCCGTCACGCGTCTGCGCGAGAGGTCCGTCTCCTTCCGGATGTCGTCCGGCTCCATGGGAGCGTCGCGCTCATGGATGCGCTCCGCGACCGCGCCCAGGGTTTCCTCGTCAGGCGCGCGCGTTGCGAACAGGCGCTGGAGGCCGCTGTCCTGCGGCCGGTAGTGGAGGACGGCGAGCGCGGGCCCGCCGTCGCGTCCCGCACGGCCGATCTCCTGGTAGTAGGCGTCGAGCGAGCCGGGAACGGACGCGTGCAGCACGAACCGTACGTCCTCCTTGTCGATGCCCATGCCGAAGGCGGAGGTGGCGACCACGACGTCGGTCTCACCGGCCAGGAAGGCATCGTGCACCCGGGAGCGTTCACCGGCTGCCAGCCCGGCGTGGTAGGCGGCGGCCGACAGGCCCAGCGTGGCCAGGTCGTCCGCGTACGCCTCGGCGTCCCGGCGGGTGGCGGTGTAGACGATGCCCGGCTTGGGCTCCGCCGCGGCGCGCTCCACGACCCCCCGACGCTTGTCCGCGTCGTCCAGGAAGCGGCGCACCTCCAACGCGATGTTCGGCCGGTCGAAACCGGCTACGACCAGCGCCGGATCGTCCATGCCGAGCCGCTCCACGATCTCCTCGCGCACCGGTGGGGCGGCCGTGGCGGTCAGAGCGAGGACCGTGGGCCTGCCCACGCGCTGGGCCGCCTGGGCCAGGCGGAGGTAGTCGGGGCGGAAGTCGTGGCCCCAGGCGGCGACGCACTGGGCCTCGTCGACGACGAACAGTGACGGCGCGGCCCGGGCCAGGCGCTCGACCACCTCGTCCTTGGCGAGCTGCTCGGGGGAGAGGAACAGGAACTCCGCGTCACCGTGCCGGACCGCGTCCCAGGCGGCGTCTGCCTCTCCGGCCGCCTGGGCGGAGTTGACCGCGACGGCGTCCGGGGCGTCGTCGTGACGGAGCAGGCCGGCGATCTGGTCCCGCTGCAGGGCGATGAGCGGGGAAACCACCACCGTGGGCCCGGGCAGCAGCAGCCCGGGCACCTGGTACACGGCCGACTTCCCGGCGCCGGTGGGCATGACGGCCAGAGTGTCCCGCCCCCGCATGACCGCTTCCATCGCGGTCCGCTGCCCCGGCCGCAGTGCGCTCCAACCGAACACGTCGTCGGCGGTCCGCGCCAACCGGTCCGAGACGCCGGAACTCCTCTTGTCGGGCATGCCCATTCCCTTCACGGTCCGGGGTTGGTGCGGTGCCACCGACCTGGCGCGGCGACGGCGTACTCCTTGACCCGTGGCATGACGTCTCCCCGTTCGTTCGGGGCAACGCGTTCCCCGCCTGCCCGGACACAAGCCCCCGGCTCACCGCGGGCCTGGGCCGACCGTGCCTCAGGCCACGCGGATCCCCACGATGCAGGTGTCGTCGTCCGTGTCGGACCTGCTGTGGGTGAGCAGACGGTCCAACTGCTGGTCCAGTGTGGGCGGGACCGCACGTGCGACCGTCAGGAACTGCGCCAGGGACTCCTCAACGGACCGGTCCCGGCGTTCGATCAGACCGTCCGTGTACATCAGCAGCGTGTCGTCGACGGCGAGCTGGACCTCGTGCTCCTCATACGTGGCCTCAGGTACGGCACCCAGCAGCAGCCCCTTGACCAGCGGCAGCGGTGCCGCATCCGAGCCGCGTACGAGGACCGGCGGCAGATGCCCGGCCCGCGCCCAGCGCAGGGTGTGGTTCTCGGGGTCGTACAGGCCGCAGACCGCTGTGGCGGTGACGGCGCCGGTCAGATGGTGGGCCACCATGTTGAGCCAGGACAGCAGCTGGCCGGGCCCGGCGCCGGTCACGGCGAGCCCGCGCAGCGCGTTGCGCAGGACGACCATGCTGGTGGCCGCCTCGATGCCGTGCCCGGCGACGTCGCCCACGCACAGCAGCACCAGCCGGGACGGCAGCACGACCGCGTCGTACCAGTCACCGCCGACCAGATGCTGGGTCTCCGCGGGCCGGTAGCGCACCGCCACGTCCAGCCCCGGAACCTCCAGCGGCGCCCGCGTCGGGGGCATGATGGCGTGCTGCAACTGCAGGGTCAGCCGGTTGCGTTCGCTGGCCTGCTGCTCGCTGTGGGCGAGCTGGTCCCGGGTGGCGGCGAGGGCGACCTCGGTCCAGTGGTGGGCGGAGATGTCCTGGTAGGCGCCGCGCACGACATACAGCTGACCGGCGGAGTCGAGGACGGGCTCCGCCACGACCCGGATGTGGCGGGTGACCCCGTCGGGGCGTTGCAGACGGAACGCGGTGGACGCGGGACGGCGCTGGTGGAGCAGGGTGCGCAGAAAGCGGCCGATGGCGACGGCGTCGTCGGGGTGGGCGTGGGTGGGCAGCTCCTCCAGCGGCACGGCGGCGTCGGAGACCTGCTTGCCGTAGAGGTGGTAGAGCTGACCGTTCCAGGTGATCTCGCCCGTCAGCAGGTTCTCCTCGAAACCACCGATGCGGCCAAGGCGTTGGGCGTGCTGGAGCAGGCTCGCCAGGCGGGCCGTCTCGTCCTCGATGCGCCAGATGAGCAGGACGCTGCCGCCGTGCCGGCTGATGTTGATGTCGGCGACGGCCGCGAGCGGGACATCGTCCACCAGGGCGGTGAGCCGCATGCGGTGGGCGCGGAAGGGCTCGCCGGTGGCGTAGACGCGCTCCATCCGTTCGAACAGCTCGCTGTGACCGGCGGCCATCGGGTACGCCTCCAGCAGCAGCGCGCCGCTCACGACGCCCCGCGGCCGGCCCGCCGGGTCGAGGAAGCGGCTGTTGACGTGGTGGATGCGGAAGTCGACCAGGTGCCCGTCGGAGTCCAGGTGCGGTACCAGCACCAGCGCAGGGTCGTGGAGGCCGTCGGCCAGGTCCATCAGCTCGGAGACGTCCGGCAGGACGCGCGGGAGCGGGACGCCGTCGGGATGGTGGAGCGCGTACGTCTCCAGGGTGTGCGCGCACAGCTCGGCCAGCGCCTCGACCTGACGGACGATCGGTGGGGGAGGGGGCTCCAGCGGCGTGGCCCAGGCGATCTCCAGTACGCCGTGGATGCGCCCGCCGGTCTCCGCCGGTACGGCGACCCGGCCGCCGTCGGAGTGGTGGTGCTGGCCGATGGACGGCAGCCCGGTCTCGGACAGACTGCGGATCCACTGCCCCGTGCGCTCGGTGAGCCCACGGCGCGCCACGGTCGTCACGCCCGGCGGCACATGCCGCCAGCGTCCGGCCTCGGCCGTGGGGAACCCGGCGCTGCCCGCCAGGGCGAGGGACCCGTCGGCCCCCAGGGCCCAGATGGCCACCGCCTCCGCGCCCAGCGGGGTCAGCGCGTGTTCCAGCAGGGAGTCGGCGACAGCCTGGGTGTCCTGGGCGGCGAGCGCACCACTCTCGGCCGTGCGCAGCCGTACGGCGGAGGAGCGTTCGTCGGGCGGGCCGGCGGTGGCGGCGAGGAAGGCGCTGGTCACCTCCGACACCCGGTCGCGCGAGGCCTGGTTGATCACCTCGACCGCGAACTCCAACGGCGTCACGCCCGCCTGTGCCGTGAGCTCGGCGAGCTGCCGCGAGGCCTGCGCCGGACCACAGCCCAGCCGCTCGACCAGGATGCCCTTGGCCAGCTCGATCAGGGCCCGCCCGTCCGCCTCGGCCTGCGCCGCCCGTACCTCCCGGCGCAGCCGCTCCACGGTTGCCGCCAGTCTGCCGACGGGAGAGGACTGCCCGTCACGGTCGTTTCCGTGGACGGAGGGCTGGTTGTCCACGGCGGCACTCTGGGGCTCGGGCGGCTGACGGAGATCACTCACGGTGGGCCTGTTCCTCGGCTGGGACGTCACGCGGTGGGCTGGCGGTCTCGGCGTGGGTTCACGCGGGCAGCCACCGCCGGACCCGGGCGATGAGGTCGCCGGTGTCGACGGGTTTGGTGACGTAGTCGTTGGCACCCGACGCGAGGCTCTTCTCCTGGTCGCCGGGCATGGCCTTCGCGGTGACCGCGATGATCGGCAGCTCCGCGTACTGCGGCATCGAGCGGATCTCCGTGGTGGCGGCGTAACCGTCCATCTCCGGCATCATCACGTCCATTAGGACCAGCGAGATGTCCGGGTGGGCGAGCAGCATCTCGATGCCCTTGCGGCCGTTGTCCGCGTGCAGGACCTGGAAGCCGTGCAGTTCCAGCACCCCGCTGAGCGCGAAGAGGTTGCGCGCGTCGTCGTCGACCACGAGGACGGTCCGGCCGAGGAAGGAGTCGTCCACCGCCTGTGCGGCGGGGCGCTGCGGCTCCTCGGGACGCACCAGCGACAGCACGTCGCCCGGCTGCTCGGCGGACAGGTGCAGGGTGATGCGCTCGCGCAGTTCGTCCAGGCTGGCCAGGAAGTCCAGCGGCCGGTCGCCGGCCAGGGCCCGAAGCCCCTGCTCCTGGCCGAGGTTCACGCGGTGTCCGGTGTGGATCAGGACCGGCACGCTGGCCAGCGCCGAGTCGCCGCGCATGGCCTCCAGGAAGTCGGCGCCCTCGTCGTGCCGCATGCCGAGTTCGAGGACGACGCAGTGGCAGGGGTCGGCGGCCAGCGTGCTCGCCGCCTCCTGCGCCCCCACCGCCGTGATGATGTCGATCCCCCCGTGCGGATTGTCGGAGTCGTACGCGAGGTCGGCGACGGCCCGCTCGGCGACGAGCGTGAGCAGACCGCGCGGGCGCTCCTCGATGACCAGCAGACGGCGTCTGCGCTGCTCGGGGGAAGGCGCGGGAGCGGCGAGCTGCCGGGGCTCGGCCGCCTCCTCGGAGGCCGAGGTGTCGTACGGCTGTTCCGCCGGACGACCGCCTCCCTCCATCAGTTCCTCGAAGTCGGCGCGCGCGACAGGCAGGTACAGCGTGAAGGTGCTGCCCTGGCCGGGGATGCTGTCGACGGTGACCGCGCCGCCCAGGAGATGGGCGATCTCCCGGGTGATGGACAGACCGAGCCCTGTGCCGCCGTACTTGCGGCTGGTCGTCCCGTCGGCCTGCTGGAACGCCCCGAAGATAGTCTCCAGTTGCTGCTGCGGGATGCCGATACCGGTGTCCTTGACCCGGAACGCCACGACCGGACCGCCCCGGTGCACGCCCGCCGGCACCTCCCGGTCGGCGGCGGGTTCGATCCGCAGCTCCACACCACCCTGCTCGGTGAACTTCACCGCGTTCGACAGCAGGTTGCGCAGGATCTGACGCAGCCGGGAGTCGTCGGTGAGCAGGTCGGCCGGGGTGCCGGGCGCGGTGGCCACCGTGAACTCAAGGCTCTTCTGAGACGTCATCGGGCGAAACGTCGCCTCGACGTACTCCAGGAGCTGGCGCAGCGGGACGCGCTCGGGGGCGACGTCCATCTTGCCCGCCTCGACCTTGGACAGGTCGAGGATGTCGTTGATCAGCTGGAGCAGGTCCGAGCCCGCCGAGTGGATGATGCCCGCGTACTCGACCTGCTTCGGGGTGAGGTTGCGCGAGGGGTTCTGCGCCAGCAACTGCGCCAGGATCAGCAGGCTGTTGAGCGGGGTGCGCAGCTCGTGGCTCATGTTGGCCAGGAACTCCGACTTGTACTTGGAGGCCAGCGACAACTGCTGCGCGCGGGTCTCCAGTTCCTGCCGGGCCTGCTCGATCTGGAGGTTCTTGGCCTCGATGTCGCGGTTCTGCGAGGCCAGCAGCGAGGCCTTCTCCTCCAGCTCGGCGTTGGAGCGCTGGAGTTCGTCCTGCTGGACCTGCAACTCCTCGGAACGGGCCTGGAGTTCGGCCGTCAGCCGCTGGGACTCGTCCAGCAGCTCGTCGGTGCGGACGTTGGCGACGATGGTGTTGAGGTTGACGCCGATCGTCGGCATCAGCTGCGCCAGGAAGTCCTGGTGGATCTGGGTGAAACGGGTGACGGACGCCAGCTCGATCACACCGAGGACCTGCTCCTCGACCACGATGGGCAGCACCACCAGAGCGGTGGGCAGGGCGTGCCCGAGGCCGGAGGAGATGGTGACGTACCCGGCGGGCAGCTCTTCCACGGTGACGCTACGGCGGTTGCGCGCGGCCTGCCCGACCAGCGAGCGCCCGACCGGGATACGGGTGGGCCGCTCGTCGTCGTCCGGATAGCCGTACGAGCCCACCAGCCGCAGCTCGGGCCCGCGCACGGTGTCCTCCGCCAGGTAGAAGGCGCCGTACTGGGCCGAGACCAACGGCGTGAGCTCGTCCATGATCAGCTCGGCGACCACCGGCAGATCGCGGTGGCCCTGCATCAGGCTGGAGATCCGGGTCAGGTTGGTCTTCAGCCAGTCCTGCTCCTGGTTGGCCCGGGTGGTCTCGCGCAGGGACTCCACCATGGAGTTGATGTTGTCCTTGAGGTCGGCGACCTCGCCGGAGGCCTCCACGGTGATCGAGCGGGTCAGGTCGCCCTCGGCGACGGCGCTGGTGACCTCGGCGATCGCGCGGACCTGCCGGGTGAGGTTCCCGGCCAGTTCGTTGACGTTCTCCGTCAGCCGCTTCCAGGTGCCCTCGACGCCCTCCACCTCGGCCTGTCCGCCGAGCCGGCCCTCGCTGCCGACCTCGCGGGCGACACGGGTGACCTCGGCGGCGAACGACGACAGCTGGTCGACCATCGTGTTGATGGTGGTTTTCAGCTCCAGGATCTCGCCCCGGGCGTCGACGTCGATCTTCTTCGACAGATCACCGTTGGCCACCGCCGTCGTCACCAGGGCGATGTTGCGCACCTGCCCGGTGAGGTTGTTGGCCATCGAGTTGACGTTGTCCGTGAGGTCCTTCCAGGTGCCGGCCACGTTCGGCACGTGCGCCTGACCGCCCAGGCGGCCTTCGGTGCCGACCTCGCGGGCCACGCGGGTCACCTCGTCGGCGAACGCCGAGAGCGTGTCGACCATGGTGTTGATGACGTCCGCCAGAGCGGCGACCTCGCCCTTGGCCTCCACCGTGATCTTCTGGGAGAGATCGCCGCGCGCGACGGCAGTCGCCACCTGGGCGATCGAACGGACCTGCCCGGTCAGGTTCGAGGCCATCACGTTGACGTTGTCCGTCAGGTCCTTCCAGGTACCCGACACACCCCGCACGATCGCCTGCCCGCCGAGGTTGCCCTCGGTGCCGACTTCTCGGGCGACGCGGGTGACTTCGTCGGCGAAGGCGGAGAGCTGGTCGACCATCGTGTTGATGGTGTTCTTGAGTTCGAGGATCTCGCCGCGTGCGTCGACGGTGATCTTCTGGGAGAGGTCGCCCTGTGCCACCGCCGTCGCCACCTGGGCGACGTTGCGGACCTGGGAGGTGAGGTTTCCCGCCATGAAGTTGACCGAATCGGTCAGGTCCCGCCACACACCGCCCACTCCGGGCACCTGGGCCTGCCCGCCGAGGCGGCCCTCGCTGCCCACCTCGCGGGCGACGCGGGTGACCTCGTCGGCGAAGGCGGAGAGCTGGTCGACCATCGTGTTGACGGTCTCCTTCAGCTGAAGGATCTCCCCGCGCGCGGGCACGTCGATCTTCTGCGAGAGGTCGCCCTTGGCCACCGCCGTCGCCACCTGGGCGATGTCACGGACCTGGGTGGTCAGATTGCCCGCCATCGCGTTGACCGAGTCGGTCAGGTCCGCCCAGGTGCCGGAGACTCCCGGCACCTCGGCCTGGCCACCCAGCGTGCCCTCGGTGCCCACCTCACGGGCCACCCGCGTGACTTCCGACGTGAACACGGACAGCTGGTCGACCATGCCGTTGAAGACCGTGGCGATGTCACCCAGCAGGCCCTGTCCGTCGGACGGCAGCCGGGTACCGAAGTCGCCGTCGCGCACGGCGGTCAGCCCGGCCAGCAACTGCCGTAGCTCCTGCTCGCCCGGAGCCTTCTCCCGGTCCTGAGTCGACGTGCTGCTCATGCCCACCCTCGTTCCGCTCCCCAAGAGCCCCCGCATCGAGGACTCGGAACCGTACCGGGCTCGTCAAGGGCCCGCTCACCAGCGACAATTCTGCACCCCACAGAACTGCCCGATGAGAAATCCGTCGAAGATTAACCCAGGTGCGCAGCAGCGACAAAAGCCTGGTAGGAGCGTCGTGGCAGGCCGAAAAAAGACGTCATGAAACCGGCATGGGGGGAGTGAACCCGGGTACTCGGCTCGATTTTCACGCGCCTGGTCGCGTCGACGCGAGGGCGTCCTCCATGGTCGGGTGACAGGGGACGACGGTGTCGAGCCCCACGAGCTGCAAGGTGCGCAGCACGGCGCCCCGCACCACCACGAGCCGCAGCCATCCCTGCGCGGCCTGAGCGGACTGGAAGGCGGTGATCAGAGCGTTGACACCGCTGGAGTCCATGAAGGTGACCCGGCTCAGATCGATGACCACCCGGCGCCCCTCAGGGGCACCGGCCACAGACATGGCCCGCGTCAGGCCGCCCACGCTCTGATGGTCGATCTCTCCGTCGAGGCCGAGCACGGTGATGCCGTCGGTATCGGTCCGGACCACGGACAGTCTGCCGTGTCCCACTGCTTCCCGGTTGTCTGCCACTTGCGTCCTCTGCGCACTCGATGGGGGCCGTCACGTCCTTGGTGCCACCGTTGCCCAGGATGCCCGAGCACAATGCATGAGACGGCCCTCTGGTTCGTGGACAGCACAAGAACAGCGCGGCACAGGAGTAAGGCGGGAATCACGGGGTATTCGCGCGCCCATGAACGGGGTATTGGAGATGGTCGGCAGGCTGCGGGTCCTGCCTGAGGAGTGTGCGTGGATGCCGGAAGCCGCACCTGCCGAGGTGACCGTGGCCCTGGACGGAGCGGACGGCTGTATCGCCGACGCTCGGGCCCAGACGTCGAAGTTCCTGACGCGGGTGCAGGGCGAGTACGGGCTGCCGGTGTCGGCCCGCGCCATGGACCTGGGGCAGCTGGTGGTCAGCGAGTTGGTCACCAACGCGCTGAAATACGCGCCCGGGCCGGTGCTGCTGCAACTGCGCATCACCGACGCCATGCTGGAGATCGAGGTGTGGGACACCGATCCGACGCTTCCCCTGGCCCGCGCAGCCGACGCCGGTCGGGTGGGCCAGCACGGACTGGAGATCGTGATGGCGGTGGTACAAGGGATCGAAGTACGCCGAGAACCCGTCGGCAAGCGCATCACTGCCCGTCTCGCGCTGTTCGACGACCCGCAGCAGGAAGTTCCTTTCTGAACGGGCCTCGCGGCTGACAACTGTGGACACCGGAAGATCGTGTCCCGGCCCGTGTCCCGTCCTGGAGGCCCGGCGGCGCAGCCGGTCGCCGCCGGTCTCCAAGGGCGGTCTTCGGCTGCCCGTGGAAACTTCAGCCAGAAACGATCGCCGCCTCGGCGGCCGTCTTGATCCGGGTGCCGAAGGCAGGGGCGTCCTTGCGGGCCGCGGCGAGCGCCAGACCGACCAGTAGTTTGCCCAGGCCGTGGCCCTCCAGGTGGTTGAAGATACGGACGCGAGTCCTGCCGTCGGCCAGGGACTCCAGGTCGTAGCCGCCCTCGCGCACTGTCACGCTGTTCTTGGACACCTCGGCCCAGCGGAGCTTCACCGGTGCTTCGAGGTCGGTGACGCGGAACTCCCGGGCGGTCTTCATGCCCGCGTCCTTGACGGTGCTCCGGAAGACCGTGCCCACAGCGGTCGGGGTGTCCGGGATCCTCTCGATCTTGAGGACCCGGGGGCTGAACTGAGGGTCGTTGCGCCCGTCGGCGAGGTAGGCGAACACCTCCTCCACGGGCCGATCGACCTCCACCACCGCTTCGAACTGTCCAGACATGGGCACTCCTCATCTCCGCGGTTTGCGGCCGACGTGCGACCCGGGCCGTAGGGCGCTTCTGCCATGGCGGCACCGTGACCCTACGGGAGGACCGGACATCACGCGAGACGAACGGTGACCGCGGCGGCGTACTGACAGAGCGCTCCGCCGGACGTGCCGGAACCGACGGCGTGTGTCCTTCATGCACCCAACGGCTTCAGGTCGCCGCTGAGTCGGCGACCTCCGGTCCAGGCCGTGGCGGCGAGTGCGGTCACCGTGAGGGCGGCCAGCAGCAGTGTGGTGTGGGATCCGGCGCCGTCGGCCGCCCGGGCGACGGGGTTGGGCAGGCCGAGGCGGTCGGCCAGCCAGCCGACGGCCGCGGTGCCGGTGAGCACCGCGCCGGTCAGCCGCAGCGCGGTCTGCACCCGCAGGCGTGCCAGCACCAGCAGCGAGGGCAGGGCCAGGCAGACCAGCAGGAGCTGGACCAGTTCGATGCCGAGGTTGAAGCCGAGAAGGCTGGTCGCGAGCTGACCGGTGGACAGGTGCATCTCCGCCAGGACGAAGGAGAACGCCATGCCGTGACCGAGACCGAAGACCCCGGTCACCAGCGCCTCCTTGCCGGGGAAGAGAGGACGGATCGCGTGAATCGCGCCGATGAGGATGCTCATGGCGATGAATGCCTCGACCGGCCACCCGGGGATGTCCAGGCGGCCGAGCGCGGTGACGGCCAGCGCGACGGAGTGCCCGGCGGTGAAGGCGAGCGTGATGCGGCCGATCCGGCCGAGCGCGGAACGGGCGCCGACCAGGCCGTGCCAGCGCCGCCCGGTGACCGCGAGCGGCGCGGGCAGGAGCAGGATCAGCAGGATCAGCAGGTGATCGGTGCCGGTGAGGATGTGGTCACCGCCCAGCTTCACCATGGCCAGGAAACCGCGCCAGGCGCTGCCGTCGCCGAGGTCGACCTCCAGGGTGGGGACGGTCATGGTGCGGGTGTCGATCCGGATGGTGCCGACCTGGGTGGTGCCCTCGCCGTCGACCTGTCCGGCGGCCCAGTCCTGACGCACCGTCACTATGGCTGTGTGCGTGACGACTTGGTGGACGATGACGTGCAGGAATAAGGCTGTGCTCATTGACAGATTGCTCTTATCGCGACTTCAGCTTCCGACGCGGCCCCGGTGACGACCGGATCTCCGATCGTCACCCGGATCCGGTTCAGGCGGGCGCGCTGGAGCGGAACGAGGCGGTGCCGGAGGCGATGAGCAGGCCGCCGTCGTGAGCCGGGACGGTGGTGGTAACTCGTTGTGGGGGAGCCGGCGTTGGTGCCCGTCCAGACGTTGTGCACCGACGCGGGGGCGGTCGCGGTTGGGGCGGCATCTGTCCCGACCCGCGCGAGCGGTCACTCACCTCGCGTTCTGTGGGGTGAGCATGATGTGGCGGATGACCTTGCGGTGGTGTGTGTAGGCGATGTGGAGTGCGCTGTCCGGTGTCTGCGCTATCGAGGGATAGGACAGTTCGCGGTTGAGGCCGTCGCGGGAGTTGTTGGTGAGGCAGTGGCCGTCGCCGGTCACGAGGTCGGCGCGCAGCGGCCAGGTCAGGCCGCCGTCGGGCGAGAGGGCGAGGCTGAGCGGCGCGCGCGGGGCACCCCAGAACGCGGTCGAGGGGGTCTGCCGTACCGCCGTCGTCACCGGGCCGTCCGAGGCCTTGCCGTCGGTGAGGCCGCCCGTGTCGTCGATCTCGTCGTAGAGGGAGACGCGGCGGGCGGTCGCGTCGGCGGCGCTGCTGTGGTTGTAGGCGAGGGCCAGGCGACCGTCGGTCAACGGGACGTACTGGATCGAGGAGTTGTTGTTCGGCAGACCGAGCGGCTGCGGCTCGCTCCAGGTGTCGCCGTCGTCCAGCGACACGGACCGGTGCACGGCGTCGGCGCGCCGGCTGCGGTAGAGGGCGAGCAGGGAGCCGTCCGGCAGCCGGTGGACGTTCATGTGGACCAAGCCCGTGGAGCCGGGTACGGGCTGCTCGGACCAGGTGCGGCCGTCGTCGTCGCTGATCATGACGGCACTGGTGTCGAGGTCGCCCGACCACTTCTCGCCGGGGGCGGTCCGGCAGCGGAAGACGGGCAGCAGCAGGCGGCCGGAGGGCAGGACGACGGGTGGCTGGCGGACGAAGACGCCGCCGACGCCCGGGGTCGCGGGGAACAGGGTGCGGGTCGCCTCCCAGGTCGTGCCGTGGTCGTGGCTGACGCGCAGCCGTACCTCGGCGGTGTCCTGGTCTCCGCCTCGCTGAGCGGTGTGCAGCAGCCACAGGGCGCCCGAGGGCATGGGGAAGAGCACGGGGTTCTGCTCGGAGCGGGTCGGGTCGTCCGAGAGGCGGACGGGCTCCGTCCAGGTCGTGGTGCCGGGTGCGAGGCGCGAGAACCACACGCTGATGTCCGCCATGCCCTCCTGCGTGCCGCCGAACCAGACGCAGCCGAGGTCCCCGCCTGGCAGCACGGTGAGGTTGGCGGCGTGGCTCTGCACGGTCGGTGCGGGCAGCGTGGTGTCGGTGCGGTCGAAGCCGTCGAGGAGTCGGTTCGTCACAGTGCCTCTCCAGGGGTCCGGGCAGCGGTCAGGTGTTGGCGGGCGGTCTGTTCCAGGTGCACCAGGTCGCAGGCGACGGTCGCGAACGTGAAGCCCTCGGCGAGGCGCTTGGCAGCGCTCGCCCCGTCCGGGTTGTGAATGCCCGCGGCGATTCCGGCGGCCGCCGCCGCTTCACGTACGGTGCCGAGCGCGGCCTCGAACGTGTCGGCCAGGGCCGGGTCCGTGGACGAGGCGCCGCCGAGGGCGATCCGCAGGTCGGAGGGGCCGACGTACACGCCGTCGAGGCCCGGCGTCGCGCAGATCGCCTCGACGTCGGCGAGTCCTTCGGCCGTCTCGATCATGGCGAGGACAACGGTGGCCTCGTGGGCGTCGGCCGGGTCGGGGCCGATCCTCAGCGCCGAGCGCATCGGGCCGTAGGAACGTCGGCCCAGCGGCGGGTAGCGGACCGCGGCCACGGCCCCGGCGGCCTGCTCGGCCGTGTCGACCAGAGGCACGATCACTCCGGTCGCGCCCGCGTCGAGGGCACGGCCGATCGGGGCGGGGTCGTTGGCCTCCACCCGGACCAGGCCGACGGCCGTGGAGCCCCGGCTGTCGATCGCGAGGAGGTTGTTGAGCATGCCGGAGTAGCCGAACAGGCCGTGCTGGGCGTCCAGGGCGACGTAGTCGTACCCGAGGCGGGCGATGCGTTCGGTGGCCACGGGCGCGTCCATCAGGCACCAGTAGCCGAGCAGTTGCTCGCGGGCGCGCAGGGCGGCGGTGAACTCGGCGGGCGTCATGGGCAGGTGTCCTTCGCAGGGGCGGGGCGGGGCGGGGTGTCGGAGTCGCGTGCGGGGTTCAGCGGTTGTGGGCGGGTGTGGGGCCGGGCAGGCCGGTTCCGGGGGTCGTGGGTTGGTGATCTTTCGCAGGGGGCGGGGCTTGAAGTCGCGTATGGGCTTAGCGGTTGTGGGTGGGTATGAGGCCGAGCAGGCCGGCTCCGGGGGTCGTGGGCAGGTGTTCCTTCGCAGGGGGCGGGCGTCGAAGTCGCGTGCGGGGCTCAGCGGTTGTAGGCGGGCATGGGGCCGCGCAGGGCGGCACCGACCTCGTCACAGGCTGCGGTCACCTCGGGGGGTAGCGGTCCGACCTGCGCGGCGGCGAGGTTGGCGCGCAGGTGGCCGGTCCGGGAACCGCCGAGCAGCAGCGCGTCGGTCGAGTCCCGGTCCAGGAGCCAGCGCAGGGCCAGTTCGGCGAGGGGGATGCCCACGCCCTCGGCGATACGGGTCAGTTCGGTGACCGCGGCGAACAGGCGCGGGTCCCAGTAGCGCTGCCGGTACATGGCCGCGAGCCGGGAGTCGCCGAACCGTCCGCCCTCGGGGGCCTTCTCGTAGTGGTGCCGTCCGGTGAGGAGGCCGCCGCCGAGCGGGTTGTAGACCATGGTGCGCAGACCTGTGACGGCGGCGTACTCGACGTATTCCTCCTCGACCCGGCGGGCGAGCAGGTTGTGCAGTTGCTGGGCGACGACCGGGCGTGGGGCACCCACCTCGTCGGCCACGCGCACGAGTTCGGCGATCTGCCAGGCGGCGTAGTTGGAGACGCCGAGCGCGAGGACCTTCCCCTCGGTGACGAACTCGGCGACGGTGGCGAGCGTCTCGGCGAGGGGCGTGGCCCGGTCGGGCTGGTGCAGATAGAACAGGTCGACGCGGTCGGTGCCGAGTCGCTTGAGGCTGCCGTCCAGGGCGGCCCGCAGGCCGGGGGCGGACAGCGGGGCGTGCTCCCCTTGGTCGGGGTGCGGTATGCCGGCCTTGGTGGCGAGCACGATCCGGTCGCGGTGTGCGGGGAGCAGCTCGGCGAGGATGCGTTCGCTCTCCCCTCCGGCGTAGCCGTTCGCGGTGTCCACGCCGGTGATGCCGGCGTCCAGCGCCGTCGCGAGCATGTCAGCGGCACCGGCCCGGTCGACGGTGTCGCCGAACGTCATGGTGCCGAGGACGAGCCGGGACAGGGGCACGGGTACGTTCGGCAGTTCGATGCCGGTGGTCACTTGCCGGTTCCTTCCGGTGGGGCGGTGAGGGGGGTGTGGGGCGGGCGCGGCTCCGGTACGGCCGTGGCTGAGGCCGGGGTCGAGGCCGCCATGGTGCGGGGTTTGACTCCCCGTATCGCCGTGGGGTCGAGGGCGGCGCGGCGCAGCGCGCGGGTGTAGGGCTCGACGGGCGCGGCGAGGACGTCGGCGGTACGGCCGCGCTCGACGACCCGTCCCGCCTTCAGGACGACGACGTCGGAGCTGATCTCACGTACCACGCCGAGGTGGTGGGCGATGACGATGTACGTGATGCCGGTCTCCTCCCGCAGTTCGCGCAGCAGATCGAGGACCTGGGCCTGCACGGACACGTCGAGGGCCGAGGTGGCCTCGTCGCACACCAGCAGGTCGGGTTCCGAGGCCAGGGCGCGGGCGATGCCGATGCGCTGGCGCTGTCCGCCGGAGAACTCGTTCGGCCGTCGTTCGAGTGCCGAGGCCGGCAGTCCTACGCGGTCGAGCAGTCCGGCGGCGCGGCGGCGCCGCTCGGTCCTGTCCTTCACGCCCGCGACGCGCAAGGGTTCGGCCACGATCTCCAGGGCGGTCAGGTGTGGGGCGAGGGATCCGTAGGGATCCTGGAAGACCATCTGGACGCGGCGCCTGAGCGGCCTCAGGCGCCGCTCGGGCAGCGCGGCGAGGTCGGTGCCGTCCAGCACGATCCGCCCGGAGTCGGGCTTGAGCAGCCGTACGATCGCGCAGGCGATGGTCGACTTGCCGCTGCCCGACTCGCCGACGACGGCGAGTGAGCCGCCGCGGGGCACGCTGAAGCTGACATGGTCGACGGCGCGCACGGGGCCGGACGGCGTGGGGTAGTCGACGACGAGGTCCTCGACGGTGAGAAACGTCGGCGCGTCGGCCGCGTCCGGTGTCACTGCTGCCTGGCTCATCGGGCGGCTCCGTGCATGGTGTGGTCGTCGAGCCCGTCCTCGTCCCAGGGCCCGAGGCTCGGGACGGCCGCGAGCAGTTTCCCGGTGTACGGGTGTGCGGGCCGCTCGACGATCTGCTGGGCCGGCCCCGACTCGACGAACCGGCCCTCCTTCATGACGTGGATGCGGTCGGACACCAGCCGGGCGACGCCGAGGTCGTGGGTGATCATCAACATGCCCACGCCGGTGCGTTCCTGAAGTTCCATCAGCAGGTCCAGGACGCTCGCCTGGACGGTGGCGTCCAGGGCGGAGGTGGGTTCGTCGGCGACCAGCAGCTGCGGTTCGGCGGCCAGCGCGACGGCGATGAGGATGCGCTGGAGCATGCCGCCGGAGAACTGGTGCGGGTAGGCCTTCCAGCGGGTCTCGGGCCCGCTGATCCGCACCTGGTCCAGCAGGTGTGTGCCGCGCTCGCGGGCCTCGGCCCGGGACAGGCCGGGGTGACGCAGCCGGAGGGCCTCGCCGAGCTGCCGCCCCACGGTGTGGACGGGGCTGAGCGCGGTCATCGGGTCCTGGGGGATGAGGGACACGGTACGGCCGCGCGCCCGCCGGGCCGCCCCGGGGTCGCTGACGACGTCCTCGCCGCCGATGCGGGCGGTGCCGGACAGCACGGCGAGTCCTTCGGGCAGCAGCCGCAGCACGCCCATCGCCGTGGTGGACTTGCCGGAGCCGGACTCCCCGATGAGCGTGACGGTCTCGCCGCGTTGGACGGTGAAACTCACGCCGTCGACGGCGCGGACCACGCCTCGATGGGTGACCAGTTCGATCTGCAGGTCCTCGACCTCCAGCAGAGCGCCCTCCAGCAGGGCGCCGGAGGCCGGCAAGGTGTCGCTGGTCATGGCTCAGGCTCCCTTCGCGGGCTTGGTTGTCTTGGTTGTACGGATGCGGTCGCGCAGGCCGTCGCCCATGAGGTTGACGCCGACGACGAGGACGGCGATGACCAGGCCGGGGAGCGTGACCAGCCACCAGGAGGTGGTGATGTAGTCCTGGCCGTCGGAGATGATGCGGCCCCAGGTGGCGAACGGCCGCTGGGGTCCGGCGCCCAGGAAGCTGAGGGCGCTCTCCAGGAGCACGGCCTGGGCGAGCAGCAGCAGGACCACCAGGCTCGCGGGGCGCAGGACATTGGGGACGATGTGCCGTCCCAGGACGGACCAGCTGCGCATACCGAGCAGACGGGCGGCCGCCACATACGGTTTCTCGCGTTCGACCAGGACCAGGGAGCGGGTCAGGCGGGCCACTTCCGGCCACTGGGCGATCGCGATCACACAGGTGATAACGGTGACCGACGGGCCGAAGAGGGCGACGACGAGCAGCAGCATCATCAGCAGGGGCAGCGCCATCTGGGCTTCGAGGAGCCGGCTGACGACCGTGTCGATCCAGCCCCCGAAGTAGCCGGCCGCCGAGCCCGCGACGATCCCGATGAGCCCGGAGACGACGACGGCGAGGACGCCCACGGTCAGCGACACCTGGCCACCGTGCAGGACGCGGGAGAGCAGATCGCGTCCGAGCTGGTCGGTGCCGAACAGGTGCCCGCCGGTGAGCGGCGGCAGTCGGCGCCCCGCGAGGTTCTGGGCGTCCGGGTCCGGCAGCGGCAGCAGGCTCGCGAGGACCACCGGCAGGGCGACCAGCGCGGTGCACAGGGCTCCCGCCCACAGCTTGAAGCGGGCGCTGCGCCGCTGCCTGGTGGCGGTGGCGCGGGCCAGGTGCCGGGCGGTGACGGCACTGGACCGGGCGCTGCCGGCGGACGGTGTGAGCGTGGCGGACATGGTCAGGCCGCCTTTCCGAGTCGGACCCGCGGGTCGAGGAGCGGGTAGGCGAGGTCGACGAGGAGCTGGACGAGGATGGCGAGGGTCGCCGTGACCAGGACGGTTGCCTGGATGAGCGGGTAGTCGCGGGTCTCCAGGGCGCGGACGACCAGGGAACCGACGCCGGGCCAGCCGAAGACGACCTCGACCAGCACGACGCCGTTGAGCAGTGCCGCGAAGCGGGTGCCGACCGCGGTGACCAGCGGGACAGACGAGTTGGCGAGCGCGTACCGCCAGGTGAGGGCCCGTTCGGAGACACCGCGCGAGCGGGCCACGGTGATGTACGGCGAGGCGAGCGCCGTGGTCATCTCGCGGCGTACGAGCCGTGAGACGAGGGCGAGTTGGAGGGCCGCGATGGTGACGGTCGGCAGGATGAGGCCGCTCCAGGAGGTGAAGCCGGAGGCGGGCAGTACCGGCAGCAGCACGGCGAAGACGGTCAACAGCATCACGCCGGTCCAGAAGTCCGGCATGGACTGTCCGGTGATGGTCAGGACGTTGGCGCCGAGTTCGCGCGGGGTGTCGGCGTGGCGGGCCATCCACACCCCCAGCGGGACCGCGACGGCCACGGTGACGGCGATCGCCGCGACGGAGAGCGTGATCGTGTACGGCATGCGGTCCAGGACCACGCTGAGGGCGGAGTCGTGGAAGGAGTAGCTGGTACCGAGGTCGCCGCTCAGCAGGTCGCGCAGGAAGATCCCGTACTGGGTGATCAATGGCTTGTCGAGGCCGAACTGGGCGCGGATCCGCCCCAGGTCGGCGGTGGTGGCGCTCGGCGGCGCGTATGCGGCGGCGGGGTCTCCGGGGGCGAGCCGGACCAGCACGAAGACCGTGGAGACGGTCAGGAAGATGGTCAGCAGGCTCTGGCCGAGACGGCGGGCGAGGTACTTGGTCACGGCTCAGCCCTCCAGTCGTACGGGCATCAGGTCGTAGGAGTTGATCGGCAGCAGCCGGACGCCGTCGACGCGGGCGCGGCGGGCGAGCACGGTCTTCGGCACGAAGGCCCACATGGCCGGCCAGGTGTCCCAGACGGCGTGCTGGGCGGCGGCCAGCTTGCGGTCACGGGTGGCGGGGTCGGTCTCGGTGGCCGCGTCGGACAGCTGTCGGGCGATGCCGGGGATGACGTAGCCCATGAACGCGTCACCGGTGCGCTCGTCCTCGGCCGTGCCCGCGTACATCGCCTGCAGCATGGTGGTGGCCTGGCCGGTGGTGCCGGGGAAGCCGTTGCCGATGACGTCCCAGTCGCCTCCCTTGCCCTGGCGCCACTTGAGGATGTCGCCGCCGGGCTCGAACTGCTGCAGGGCGGCGCGCACACCGACCTCCTTCAGCATCTCCGCGACGGCCTCCATCACGGAGGCGTCCGCGGCGAACTCGCCCGACTCCCAGATGATTTTGATGCGCAGCCCGTCGGCGCCCAGGGACCTGAGCAACTGCCGTGCCCGTGACGGGTCGTGGGCATAGCGGCCGGTGCGTTCGGCGCCCTGGAGACTGAGGGGGACCACTCCCTGTGCCTGCTCGGCCGAGTCGGTGAGCACGTCCCGGACGAGGGACTCGCCGTCGATGGCGTACGTCAGCGCCTGGCGCACCCGGGCGTCGGCGAGCGGGTGCTTCTTCGGCTTGCGGAAGTTGTAGAAGAGCTGGCAGATCCGCACCCCGGAGGTCTGTTCCAGGTGCACTCCGGGCAGTCCGGTGAGCTGTTCGGCGGAGTCGGGCGTGATGGTGTCGATGACGTCCAGTTCGCCGCTGCGCAGGGCGACGACCCTGCTCGACTCCTCGGGTACGAAGCGGACCCGGACCCGTTCGACGGGCGGCCGCCCGCCCCAGTACCCCGGAACACGGGCCAGGGTGTATTCGCCCGCGCCGCTGTTGGCGCCGGCCACCCGGTAGGGGCCGGTGCCGACACCGGAACGGAGTTCCTCGGGCCGGTTGTCCTTCGCGGGGGTGATGAGGATGTTGGCCATCAGGCGGTCCAGGACGGGCACCGGCTTGCGGGTGTGGAGCCGGAAGGTGCGTTCGCCGGTCGCCTCGACGTCGGGGAGTTCGGGGAACAGGCCGAGGATGAACGAGCCGGCGACCCTTCCGTACATCCGCACCGCGGTGGCCACGTCGTCGACGGTCACGGGCCGGCCGTCCGAGTAGCGGATCCCGTCGCGCAGGCGGACGCTCCAGGTGGTCGGCGCGGTCATCTCGAACCGGTCGGCGAGGACCCGTGCGAGTCGCATGTCCGGACCGATGGCCGTGAGGGCCTGCCGCACGGCGCGCTGCACGGTCACCGCGGCGTCGAACTGGTTGAGCTTGTTGTCCAGGCTGACCAGCGAGCGGTTCAGCCCGAGCGTGAGGGTGCCGGGGCCGGGGGCGCCGGTGGGTCCGGCGCAGGCGGCCAGCGGGGAGAGAGCGAGACCGGCGCCGCCCGCGGCGCCCCAGCGCAGCAGGGTGCGACGGCTGGGCGTCTCACTCGGTGGAGTTCGGGTCATCGTCGACCTCTCGGGTTTTTTTTGTGCGGCGACCGGCTCGGAACGGCGTCCGGTCCCGCAGGAGGCCGTCGGTTGCCGTCGGTTTCTGTCGCGCCGGAAACCGTTCCACGATTGCGCGGATCACGCAAGAGGTCTCGCGCGGATCGCGCAGGATGTGCCATCATCGAGCGCCGAGGGCGCCCAGCGTGCCCCTTCGACTACAGGTCCAGGAGGATGACGTGCCCTTCCCCTCCTCCCCCCTCCGCGTGGGGACGGCACCACGACGTGTCCTCGCGCTCGCCGACGACCTGTCCGGGGCGGCGGAGACCGCGGTGGCGCTCGGCCTGCCGGGCCGGATCGTGCTCGGTCCGGCGTCCTTGGACCCGCCCGCGTACGGTGAGGCCGTCGTGGTCGACCTCGACTGCCGGTGCCTGCCCGCGGCCGAGGCGGCCGGTCGGGTACGCGAGGCCCTGCGATCCGTGCCCCCGGACGTTCTGGTGCTCAAGAAGGCCGACTCGCTGCTGCGGGGCAACCTCGCCGCCGAGACGGCCGCCTGCGCGGAAGGCGCCGAGGGCGTCGTCGTCGCCACCGCCCTGCCCGCCCTCGGCCGCACGGTCCGCGGCGGTGTCGTCCATCTCGACGGCGTCCCCCTGCACACCACGGACGCCTGGCGGGCGGAGAGCACCGCGCCCCCACCGTCGATCTCCGCCGCGCTCGGGGACGCCCGTACGACGCCCGTCCCGCTGGAGGCGGTACGGGACGGCTCGTTGCGCGCCGTGTTGCGCGCGGCGGTCAGCGCCGGACACCTTCCGGTGTGCGACGCCGAGACGGACTCGGACCTGGACCTGATCGCCGAGGCGGCCCTCGCCTGCGGGCCCGGCGTCCGCCTGACGGGCACGAGCGGCATCGCCGCGGCGGTCGGCCGCCTGCTGAGGCGTACCGAGGGGACGCCGGCCGCCATCACGGTGGGACAAGCGGCTCCGGCTCAGGCCGGGGTACGCCGACGACGGCCCCTCCTGGTCGTCGTCGGCACCGCCGATCCCTCCGCGCCTGCGCAGATCGCGCAACTCACGGAGCGCGGCGCCCGTCATCTATCCGTGAACCCCGAAGTAATGAACTCGGGCGTCATGAACTCCGACGTTCTGGCCGATGTCACCGTCCTCAGCATCGACAGCGGCCCGGGCGTCCAGCCCGGTGCGGGACGCCGTCTGGTGTCCGCACTCGCCCGCCTCGCCGCCGACCGCGCGAGCGATGCCGACCTCGTCCTGACGGGTGGAGAGACCGCCCGCCGCGTTCTCGACGCGCTCGGCGTCGCTCACCTGGCGCCGCTCGGCCAGATCCACCACGGCGCCGTCCACGCACTCACGCCCGACGGACGCCATGTCGTCACCCGGCCCGGCAGCTTCGGCGACACCGATTCCCTGCTGCGGATCGCCACGGTGCTCCGGCCGGACCTCCCCCACCTCCCACCGCAAGGAGACCTCCCGGTGAACGCGATCCCGACCGCCGACAACCACCGTTCGCTGCCGCTCATCGCGGTGACCATGGGAGACGGCGCGGGCATCGGCCCCGAGGTGATCGTCCCGGCGCTGCTGCACCCGGACACCCTCGCCCGCTGCCGTCCCGTCGTCATCGGTGATGCCGGGCGGCTGTGGCAGGCCGCCGCGATCCTGGGTGTCGACTGCGACATCGTCTCCGTGACCGCCCCGGGCGAGGCCGAGTTCCCACCGGGCCGCGTCAACGTCGTGGACCTGGACCTGCTCCCCGCCGACCTGCCCTGGGGCGAACTGTCCGCCCTCGCCGGCGAGGCCGCCTACCAGTACGTACGGGTGGCCGCGGACCTCGCGCTGAAGGGCGCCGTGCACGGCATCTGCACCGCACCCCTCAACAAGGAGGCCCTGCACTCCGCCGGGCATCTCTACCCGGGCCACACCGAGTTGCTGGCCCACCTCACCGGCGTGGACGAGGTGTCGATGATGCTGTCCACCCCCAAGGTGAAGGTCATCCACGTCACCACCCACATCGGCCTGATCGACGCCGTACGGCGCATCGAGCCCGGCCTGGTCGAGCGCACAGTGCGCCGCGGTCACGACGCGATGGTGCGGGCCGGCGTCGCGAAGCCGGTGATCGGCGTCTGCGGCATCAACCCGCACGCGGGCGAGAACGGACTGTTCGGCTACGGCGAGGAGGAGGAGAAGATCGTCCCCGCCCTCGACGTGCTGCGCAAGGACGGCATCGACGCCCGCGGCCCCCTCCCGGCCGACACCGCCTTCTTCCTCGCCGGACGCGGCGACTACGACCTGATCGTCGCGATGTACCACGACCAGGGGCACGGCCCGGTAAAGGTGCTGGGAATCGAGTCGGGCGTCAACCTGACCGTGGGACTGCCCGTCATCCGCACCTCGGTGGACCACGGAACGGCCTTCGACATCGCGGGCAAGGGCGTGGCCGAGGCCGGTAGCATGGTCGAGGCCGTGCGCCAGGCAGCCGAGATGTCGTCCGTACCGGTCCGCTGAGACCGCCGCTCGCAGTCCGCAGTCCTCAGTCCGCGTAGAGAAGGACTCCACGACAGATGTCTCCCCTCGGATCCAAGGCCCGGCGCGAACGGATTCTGTACGTGGCCACCACGACCGGCCTCACCAGCGTGGAGGAGTTGTCGCGACGCTTCGGTGTCACGCCCTCCACCATCCGCCGTGACCTCGCCAAGCTGACCGCCGACGGCCGGCTGGCTCGCACCTACGGCGGTGCCATGGCGCTGACCGCCCATCCCGAGGCGTCCCTCCGGCAGCGTACGGGCGAGGCGTTCGAGGAGAAGCGGGCCATCGCACGCCGGGCCGCCATCGAGGTGCGCGCCGGTGAGACGGTGCTGCTGGACGCCGGATCGACCGTGGGCGCCCTCGCCCACGAACTGCGCTCCGCGAAGGAACTGACGGTCGCGACCACGGGCCTGACGGCCCTGCAGGAACTCTCCGACGTCGAGACGGTGCACGTCGAGTGTCTCGGCGGCACGCTGCGGCCGCTGAGCCAGGGCTTCGTCGGTCCTCTGACGGAGGCCGCGCTGGAACGGATGACCTTCGACCGGGTCTTCCTCGGCACCGACGGCGTCTCCCCGGAGCACGGCATCTGTGAGGCAGACCTGCGCCAGACGCGCCTGAAGGAACTGATGGCCCGCCGCGCCGACCATGTGTACGTCCTCGCTCACGCGGCGAAGCTCGGCCGCCGCCCCTTCCACGCCTGGGCGAAGCTCCCGGCCGGCTGGACCCTCGTCACGGACGACGGCGCCGACCCGTCGATCGTGGCCGAGTTGCGCGGGCGAGGCGTCGAGGTGGTACTGACCGAGGTGGCGGCGTCCACCGAGCAGGAACACCGGGCGTCACCCTCATGACCTCGACGGAGAGCGCCGAGCACGCCGGGACGCGGGCCGGGCGGGTGTGCCATGACTGAGACACGGCACGCCCTGGTCACCGGCGTCAGCTCGGGGATCGGCGAGGCGATCTGTGGTCGCCTGCTGCGGGAGGGATGGCGGGTCACCGGGATCAGCCGCCGCCGTCCGGTCCCCGCACCAGGGCTGACCTGGCTCCCGGCGGATCTGGCCGAGCCCACCGAGCTGGTCCGGATCCTCGACGGCGTGCCCGCTCCTGACGCCGTCGTGCACGCCGCCGGGCTCCAGCGCTCGGCACCGCTGGGCGAACTGTCCGCCGAAGACGGCGAGTTGATGTGGCGGGTACACGTCCATGCCGCCACGATCCTCGTCGACACGCTCGCCGACCGCCTGCCCGACGGGGCCCGCGTGGTCCTCGTCGGCAGCCGTACCGCCACCGGCGTACCCGGCAAGAGCCAGTACGCCGCGACCAAGGCCGCCCTGCCCGCGCTCGCGCGCTCCTGGGCCGCGGAACTGGCCGGCCGTGGCATCACCGTCAACGTGATCGCCCCCGGCCCGACCGACACTCCGATGCTGTCCGACCCCGGCCGCGCCCGCACACCCCCGGCACACCCGCCCCTCGGTCGGTTCGTCTCTACCGACGAGGTCGCCGGCCTGACCGCGTTCCTCCTCGGCCCGGACGGCGGAGCGATCACCGGGCAGCAACTCGTCCAGTGCGCCGGGGCCTCACTCTGACATCGCCGACGGAGCCGATGCTGACCGGATGTCGTCAGCCGCCAGGGCGGCACTGAACTGCAAGACGTCTGAAGGACTTGCGAGAGAGAGTCCCGTCAGCTTCTCGATACGCCGAAGCCGCTGGGAGATCGTGTTCTTGTGCACGAAGAGCTTCTGAGCGGACACATCGGCGCGGCAATCATGGGCCAAGTAGGTTCTCAGGGTGAGGATCAGGTCTGTCGAGCGCTCGAGATCGCTCTGGCGCAGTGCACCCAGCACGCGATCACTGAAGCTCGCGACGGCCCTTTGGTCCTCCAGCTGGAGCAACAGGCCCACCACCCCCAGGTCCTCGATGGTGCGAACCAGCGGAGCCTGGGAGCCGCCGAGTTCAAGCGCGCCACGTGCCATCCGGAATGCCCTGGCCAGGTCTTCCGAACCGCCGGCCGGGGCCACAACTGCGTGAACCCGAGAGCCGATCGCGCCCTGCGTGAGCGTGGCGGCTATGTCCTGTGCACCTTCATTGATCGGCCAAAGAGCGACCCAGTAGTCGCCGAGCCGACCGCAGACAAGGCGGGGTCGGCGGCTCGAAATGGATCGCATCCGGCGCCCGAGCGGCGAGTTGTCGATTTGGGCGGCAGCGACTTCGCTTTGATCCTTCATCACGACTACCTGAACCTCATCGACGAGCAGGTTCGCTCGTAGTGCGCGCTGCCTGGCCGCCGTGCGGCGCTCAGGGTCGCCAGAACAAAGGTCCCCGATCAGATCGTCTCTGAATCGGGCTTCGGCCTCCGCCGCGGTCCGGTCGCGCAGCAGGAGGAGCGCGCAGACGGTTGCCGCGTGCTCCAGTGCGCGAGCTGCCATGTCGGGGTCGAGGGTCGCGCCGAAAGCTTGGATTCGCGCAGCTACCTCTCCGTGCAGGAGAACCACTGTCGAGTTCGAGTCCGCCGGCGTCAGGTCTTCGACCGAGTCCGACCCTGCCTGGGCCAGCACGAAACCCGATTCGTCGACGATCTTCAGGAACCCAGCGCCCACCATCTGCGCGCACTCGTGTGCGAGGTGGGCGAGATCCGAGTTGGTGAGCGCCACATCGGTAAGGCGACGATGCAACTCCTGAGATCGCTCGTCCCGCGCCTGTCGGTCGCGTAGTTCCTTGTTGAGATTCTCGAGCTGATTCACTCGGCCGGTCTCCGCCTGGCGGAGCCGCGTGATTTCGAGAGCCGCGCTCGCAAAATCCGTCAGGGCCTCGACCAAGTGGCGAAGCTGGGGATCCGGGGCGATGACCTCTCGGTTGTAACAGTTGAAGGTTCCGACGATCTGGTCTCCCGCCCGCAGCGGAACAGCCAACAGCGTCCTATAGCCCTGCGCCCGCGCCGGACCGGACCATTGAGTGAAGTCGGCATGCTGCGTGATGTCGGATACCCAAACGGAAACGCCGGAGGTATAGGCCCTGCTGGAGGGCGACTGTCTCGCGGTGCTACCAAGCGTCAACGGGTTCCGGGAGTTGATCTGCTCGACGTAGAAGGTGTCCAAACCCGCCCAGGCACGGATGAGCAGCTGAGTTCCTGACTCGTCGGGGAGGAGAACCGCGCAGAAGTCGAAGCCGGTGAGCTGTCGCCCCACCGCGACCAGTCTCTGGTGCAGGTCTTCGGACGAACTCCCTGCCCCGGCCTGACGGGCCAGCAACTCGAGCGCCGCGATCCACACAGCGGTTGGCGTCACTTCGTGAGGTATCGGCTTGCTCAAGAGGTGCCCTCCAGCCTGACGACGCGCAAGTGATGGTCGCCTGTGACCCCGGCTCAAGGGTATGACAGGAGCCGGCCTGGAGGGGTGCTCACCCAGGCTCGATCGGCAGGGGTGAGTTCTCGCTGTCGAGATGTTCGACCGTCGTGAATACGAGGTCGGTCGCACCCACGTTTTCGATGTCATGGAGCAGAAACTCGCCGTGTGCGAAATTGAAATGACGCGTTTCGCCTGCTTCGTACTCCACTGCGCGAGTCGTTCCGTCGTGCGTGTGCTGAATGCTGCGGCCGGACGTGATCGCTGTCCAGAAGTAATCGAGCACGTGACGATGAGCGTGCCAACGTTCACCTGGCGCCAGCCGAATCTCCCAGACCCGGACACGGCGATTTTCGCTGAGCAGACGCGAACCCACATGCCCATCCTGGGCATGAAGGCGGAACTCCTCGATCAGCTGATCAGTCCAGCCGGAAAAGTCGCTGGCTATCATTTCGCCTGCCAGGGGAAGATCAAGGCTGCTCACGACGGGCATTTTCCGACTATCCCGGGACTTCTCACTCATGATGCTCCATCCGTTAGATTCCCGGTCCATAGAGACCGAACCGGAGCTCGGGATCCTCTGGGTGCCAAGAGTTTTCGAACTGTGAACGCTCGCCCATGGCCTGGACGCGCGACTCGAGCCGAGCACTCAGGGCGAGTTGAATCGGCTCCCAGACCTGAAGGGCTTGGTCCAGGCCGTCGGTCTTTTCGATTGCCGTGGCCAGACTCCACGCGTCGGCAGCGGCCTTGGCGGTGCCGGCCGCCGCGTGCGGGCGAGCGGCGCATGCGGCGTCACCGAGTATTGCGACCCGACCTCGGACCATCTGTGCAGCGCGAATGTCACTGACGACCTGGACGTAGGGAGCGCCGCAGCGCGAAACGACCTCGGCCGCCGCGGGCGGTAGGTCGCGAGCTGCGTCGATCTGCATTCGGTCGACCTCGACGTGCGGAACCTGGTTCGGATGCAATGACAGAATCCCGGCGGATTCGCCCCCAAGGAACTGATCGAGTTGCCGTCCCGCCGGAACATTGCGATACCAGACGAAGTTCATGAGCCTTTCAGTTCTGCCGTCTTTGATCGGGCTGGGCACGGGATACATCACGATGTGTGAGTCCGGCATGAGCGCGTAGGTCACGGAGTCCTCAAGAGCCGCATTCGTGTCACTGCTCAGCAGACGCTCTGGCACGAGGCCGCGCCACCCGATGTAGCCGGAGTACCGGATGGGCGTGTTCGGTGAGACATACTGCCGGCCCACCGAGTTCACCCCGTCGGCGAACACCACGAGGTCGCCGGTTGCAAAGCTGCCATTGTCGAACTCGACGGTCGCAGTCGACGCGTCCTGAGCGACCGCCACGGCACGGTGTCCGCGCCGGTAACGTTCGACCCCGTAGTCCCGCAGCAGCGCCGAGTGGAGTGTCGCCCACGAGCTGTAGGACCACTGCGCGTACTCGCGGTGGGCCACGTGATTGTCGCTGCCCAGGTACTGGACGAGATTTGTCGAAGTGGTGAGGTTCTCCAGCGCCTGCGTACTTCGTTCAGTGAACCAGCGGACTGTGTCCGGCTGCAGCACGATGCCACCGCCGCGGGCGTCGTCGCGGGTCGATCGCTCGAAGACGTCGACGTCCCAGCCGAGGTCCCGCAGCAGCAGCGCGGTGGTGAGACCGCCGATCGATCCTCCGACGACGACTGCCTGACGGGACTTGGGTTCGCGCATGCGTCGACCTTCCCGGTTGCGAGAGACATCGGCGCTCCTGCTCGACGCCTCGGGCATTCAGTCTCGGAGGGCGGCTTGACCGATTCCATGTTCGGGGACACATCGCACGCCACTCACAGTGTGAGTGAGCACATGTCGCCGGGCCGTTCCACCGCGGCATTCTGGTCTGACCTCGATGTGGCGCGCCGGCCAGTCGAGCGGATGTCCGAACACTCACCTGACCGATCAATTCGTCGAATCCGCATCGCCCGTGCCCACGACCTGGAGCCGTCGGAGTGGGCGAGTTCCCAGTGGCAGGCGCAGGACTGGAGGGTGACGTGCATACGCAAGAAGAAGTGGCGAAGATGATGCTTATCGAACGAGACGTGCCGATCGAGATGGACGACGGCATCGTTCTGCGAGCTGACGTCTTCCGTCCGAATGACGGTTTGGAACATCCAGCACTCATGACGTACGGGCCCTATGGGAAAGGTCTGGCGTTCGTCGACGGGTACCCGACGGCATGGAACAAGATGGCTATAGAACATCCGGACACGGTGACCGGGTCGACCAATGCCCACCAGTGCTGGGAGGTGGCGGACCCGGAGAAGTGGGTTCCCCATGGCTACGCCCTCGTTCGCGTGGACTCTCGTGGTGCCGGCCGGTCTCCTGGATTTCTGGACCCATTTTCCGCGCGAGAGATCGAGGACTTTCGCGAAAGCATCGAATGGGCGGGCCGACAGTCGTGGAGCAACGGCAAGGTAGGGCTGAACGGCATCTCCTATTACGGGATGAACCAGTGGCGGGTGGCCGCGCTGAAGCCGGGACCTCTCGCAGCGATCTGCGTATGGGAGGGCGCCTCCGACTTCTACCGAGAGGGTGCGCGCCATGGCGGAATTCTGAGCATGATGCTGCCGAACTGGTACGAGATGCAGGTGCTGTCGGTCCAGCACGGACGAGGGCAGGCGGGACCGCGGAGCGCTGCAACCGGGGAACTGGTCTGCGGCGATCAAACGCTGACTGAATCCGAACTCGCTGCGAACCGGGCTGACCTGCCGAAGTTTCACCGCGACAACGAGTTCATCGACGCCTACCGTGAGCGCCAGGCTGATCTGTCCCAAGTTGATGTGCCGCTGTTGTCCGCCGGAAACTGGGGCGGGCAGGGGCTGCATCTTCGCGGCAACATCGAAGGCTTTTGCAGGGCGTCTTCGACGCAGAAATGGCTCGAGATCCATGACGGTGAACATTGGGTGGAGTTCTACACCGACTATGGCGTAGAACTCCAGCGCCGGTTTTTCGATCACTTCCTCAAGGGCGAAGACAACCGCTGGGATGAACAGCCCCGCATCCAAATGAAGGTCCGGCATGTCGATGGAACGACGGAGGTGCGACACGAAGACGCATGGCCACTTCCCGGGACGACCTGGACCGATCTGCAACTGGACATCGATCGAATGCACCCTGGTGCCGCCACTGAATCGGTCGTTTCCTTTGACGTCAACGGTGAGGGCGTCTCCTGGACCACCGAACCGATGGAGAAGACCACCGAGATCACGGGACCGGTTGCCTGCCGGCTCTTCGTATCCACTACCTCCACGGACGCCGACATCTTCGCAGTGCTGCGCGCCTTTGACCCGGCTGGGAATGAACATGTGTTTCAAGGTGCCATCGACCCCTTCAGCGCAGTGACGAAGGGCTGGTTGAGAATGTCGCACCGGGAGCTCGATGAGCGTCTCAGTACGCCGTATCGGCCGTTCCATTCGCATGAGCGGGAACTCGAGGTCACGCCCTACGAGATCTACCAACTCGATGTCGAACTGTGGCCCACCAGCGTGGTCCTCCCACCGGGCTGGCGCCTCAGTTTGACCCTGCGGGGCTCCGACTGGGTTTACGACGGGGCGCCGGAGACTCGACTCTCGAACTTCAAGAACGCCATGCAGGGTTCGGGACCGTTCCTGCACAACGATCCGTCGGATCGTCCGGCGTCCGTCTTCGGAGGACGCACTTCGATTCATCTGGGAGGCAAACACTCATCCTTTCTCCGCCTCCCGGTCATCCCGGCAACAAGGACCTAGAAAAGGAGTGATGAAGATCAGAGCCGCAGGTTACGCAACCACCGGAGGTCACGACGTGCTCCGCATGGTCGACCTCCCCATACGCGATCCGGGCGCAGGCGAAGTTCGCGTGAGGATCCACTACTCAGGCGTCAATCCGACCGACTGGAAGACCCGCATCGGCGGAATCCACATACCGATCCCCGACGGGCGGGTTCAGGTTCCGCACCTAGACGGCTCCGGGATCGTGGACGCCGTCGGCCCGGGGGTCGAGAACCTCGTGCCGGGGGACAGGGTGTGGTTGTGGCTCGTCGCCTTCAAGCGTTGGGAGGGGACCGCGCAGGAGTACGCCACGATTCCGGCCCGACTGGTCCGCCCGCTGCCCGACACGGCCTCTCTGGAGTTGGGCGCCGGCCTCGGGGTCCCCTTCATCACTGCTCATCATGCGCTGACACTGCGTGCCGGAGGCCCGAGCCGGCTCGGACCGGGGGTGCTCGCAGGGGTCACCGTGCTGGTCGCGGGGGGAGCCGGCGCCGTCGGCAATGCTGCGATCCAGCTGGCGACATGGGCCGGCGCGACCGTGATCACGACCGTCAGCAGTGAAGCCAAGGCCCGCCTTGCGAAGGCCGCCGGCGCCCCGATGGTGGTGAACTACCGCACGCAGGAAGCCGCCGCCGAGATACGGCGACTCGCGCCGGACGGGGTGGACATCGTCGTCGAGGTCTCTCCGTCCACCAACGTCGGCCTGGACCTCGCGGTCCTCGCACCGCACGGGCTGATCGTCGTCTACGCCAACAACGGCGGCGACGACGTCACCATGCCGGTCCGGTCCCAGATGACTCAGAGCGTCACCTGGCACTTCGTGCTGCTGTACAAGATGACCGACGCCGTTCTCGACAACGCCGTCGCATCCATAGAAAGGGCCCTGGCAGCCGGGGTGATCGGCGTGGGTGAGGACAGAGGGTTGCCCGTCCACCACTTTCCGCTGGAGCGGATCGCGGATGCCCACAGGGCAGTGGAGTCCGGAATCATCGGCAAAGTCCTCCTTGACCTGTCCGCATGACGCCCCTGCCCGAACCGGCTGGAACTGCCCGCCCAACATATCGGCGCTCGCCCGAGCGACCGTCAATCGTCATACCGGAGGGATGAGGAAATGAGTCTGAAGAACCAGGATGTGGCCGCGGCGACGTCGGTGAAGGAAGACATCGAGTTCCGCGCCGACAACGGGGTCATCCTGCGTGGCTGGGTGATGACCCCGAATTCCGAGGGCCCGCATCCCACCATCGTGATGACCCCTGGATTCTCGTCGTCGATCACCCGCCTCGAATCTGTCGCCGACGCCTTCGTCGCTCGGGGCTTCGGAGTCCTGCTGTACGACCAGCGGACGTGCGGCAGCAGCGACGGGGAGCCGCGCCAGGACGTCGATCCTGTCGCCCAGGAGCGGGACTTGCAGATGGCCCTGTCCTTCGTGGAGCAGCATCCAGCGCTCGACAGCGACCGCATCGGCCTGTGGGGCTCAAGCTACAGCGGGGCAATGGTGCTCGTCGTGGCCGCCATGGACCGCCGGGTGAAAGCTGTCGTCAGCCAGGTGCCCTTCATCTCCGGCTACGACCAGTTCGTACTGGGAAACGGCCAAGGTGCGCTCGCCGCGATCAACGACAACATGGACAACGACAGGCAAGGAAGGCTCAAGGGTGAGGAGCCCGGCCGTATCCAGCTGGTGCGGATGCCGACCGACCCGGCCGACCAAGCCGTCCTCTTCGAGGACCAGGCGGACTACGAGTATCTCGTGGGCGGTCCCCAAGGCCCCGCTCCTGGATGGATGAACAGCGTGACCATCCGATCGACTGGACGGGCGCTGGCCTATGACGTGCGTCCGTTCATGCGCCGGATCAGCCCGACGCCTCTGCTGATGGTTGTCGCCGCCGACGACCAGACGACTCCGCCCTCGCTCGCTCTGGAAGCCTATGACGCGGCTCTTGAGCCCAAGGAGCTCGTGATGATCTCCGGCGGGCATTACGGGGTCTACTGGCCTCACCTTTCCCGGGATCTTGTCACCGACGAAGCAGCCCGTTGGTTCGAGACCCATCTGGGCAAGGGCACGCGCTGAGTGGTGGGACGGAGACCGGCCGGCGAGGTCGCCCCGGGGTTCGGGGTCGGCCTCGCCGGCCGGTCTCGCGGTCGGAAGGCGACGCCAGAGTTCGTCGCGTGACGCGGCAGCTCACGAACTCGTCGCCGATCACACCGACGGCAGCACCGACGCCGACGCCGAACGCGCCACAGCTTCACGTCTGATGGCCGACGAGGTAGCCCGTCCGTAGCGTGGCGATCTCGGCGTCACGGCTCAGGAGATGGTCATGCCCGGGCCGACGCTGCTCTCGGTACCCGGAGGCGGGTTGATCTTCGGCGCACTGAACAGGACGACCGTACGAACATCGCCTTCTTCTCAAGGCAGGTCACGCACCTCGAACACCTGTCGTCGCTCGCCGACTGAGCAAGAACTCGGCCGCTGCCTGCGGTGCTCACAGCGCCGGAACGGGCAGGAGCAAGGACACCTGCGGACCCGCTTCCCGGACCGGCGCGGGCTCCATGGCCCGCGCTGTCGTACGGGTCTGACTGGCGGCGAAGACGAACAGCCGCAGTACAAGGAAACGGCCGAGACCGGCGAGCCCGGCGGCGCCGAGGTAGACAACCTGCTCGTAGAGGGCTCCAGCCGACGGCTGCACCACGTGCAGGACGAGCACCGCGGCTGAGGTCACCGCGAAGGCTGCCGCGGCCGACCCCGCTGACTGCCAGTGCTGGCGCCATCCGGCGCTCCCTGTCCCGAAGGTGAAGCGTGCGTGCAGTTCCGTGCCCAGGGCAGTGGAGGCGACGGTGATCAGCGCGTTCGCCGCAGCCCAGGGCATGAGTCCCGCGAGCTCCGCCACGGCGGCACTGGACGCGACCCCGACGCCGCCGCCGAACAGTACGAACCGGGCGAAGGAGGCGAGTGGGCCGGGGGCACCCGGTGTGGGGCGTGCTGCGACCGTGTCAGTCTCCGTGCGCTCCGCCTGCCGCACCTCATCCACCCTGCCCGGCTTCAGCTTCGGCGAGACCAGCGACTTCATGGGAAGTCCCTTTCGGGGAGAGGTGCTGCGGCTAGGAGCCTTTGCATTACGACTGTACGACAATAAGCGGGAGGCCGGCTCGGAGGCAAGGGTCCGGCGAGGTTTGAATTATGACCGTACTCACATGGGTGTCATGGGGAGCAGGTCACGGCGGCGCACACACGCCGTGCGACGATCCCCCGGAGCGCTTCGGCTTGTCGGAGGTCGGCGGGCCTTCCTGTGCCGCGCCCCATGTTTCCCGGATTGTCGGACATGGCTACTTGTCAGGGGTCGACCATCACTCTATGGTCGTACGAACGTAAGTTATACGGACGTATTTCAAACCAAAGGAGATCGTGATGGCGACAACTCGACCGGTGGCTCTCGTGACAGGTGCCTCTTCGGGGATCGGCAAGGAGGCGGCCCGCGCCTTCGGCGCGGCGGGTTTCGAGGTGATCGGAACCGGCCGCAAGACCTCCGGGCTCACCCCGCCCGCCGGGGTGGCGTACCTCGATCTCGACGTGGGCAGTGACGAGTCGGCCGCCGCCGCGGTGGCAGAGGTGATCGACCGGTTCGGACGCATCGACGTCCTGGTCAACAACGCCGGCATCGGCACGGCGGGCGCCGTCGAGGAGAACTCCGTCGCCCAGGCCCAGAACGTCCTGAACATCAACGTCCTGGGTGTCATCCGTATGACGAAGGCCGTCCTGCCGCACATGCGCGCCCAGGACGGCGGACGCGTCATCAACGTCTCGTCCGTCCTCGGCGTCGCTCCCCAGCCCTTCATGGCCCTCTACGTCGCCTCGAAGCACGCCATCGAGGGCTACACCGAGTCACTGGACCACGAGGTCCGCGAGCACGGCGTGAGGGTCCTGCTCGTCCAGCCCGCTTACACCAAGACCAGCTTCGACACCAACGCCTCCCAGCCCGACACCCCGCTGCCTTTGTACGCGGAGCGACGGCGCATCTTCGACGAGGTGATGGCTGAGGCGATGAAGGCCGGTGACGACCCCGCCGTCGTGGCCAAGGTGATCGTCACCGCGGCCACCGACAAGAAGCCGAAGCTGCGCTACACCGCCGGCCCGCTGGCCTCACGCGTCACCACCGCGCGCCGCCTCGTCCCCGCCGGAATCTTCGACAAGCAGATCCGCAAGAACAACCGCCTGCCCACCTGACGCCGCAGACCGACGCTTTCGCCCTCCGCGATCCACTCTCGGCACGCCTGAAGTCACTCAGCCTCTTCGGCATGATGGCGCGGGCGGCGACGGCGTGACGGGACGCCGGCAGGGACTCTGCAACGCTCCCGCGCCCCCACCGACCAACTCCTCGAACAGGGCATCCGCAACGCCCTCGCACTGCTGGACGCCGAGCAGCGCAACTGATCGCTCCGGTGACGTCTTCCTTGACCGGGATGTCGAATACCCCCGGCCCACCGCCACCAGAGAAACCCTCCACGGGCATCACCAGCCGCCCCGAGGCCCTCACGTCAGCGACGGGACCGTGCGTGGCCGCAGTGGCTGCGGCTGTTTCCCTCCTCGACGCCCCGGAGCTCGTTCAGCGGCGTGCCCTTACGGAGGAGTGCCGGTTCGTTGGACCACGCGCAAGTGGCAGCCAGCGCTCCGACCGAAGACAAGGCGCCGGCGGCGGCACAAGTCCCGTGCCGGGACCCATCACCTTGCTGCACCGTGGGATGGAGAACGTCGGTGAGGTTTGACACCGCTTGGGGTGCTCGGCCCCTTCCTCGGTGTCTTGATGGTGGCGTCTTCCTACCGGTATCACCGTCGTTCGTCCCCGGCTGCTGATGAGTCCCGCAGACCGCCGAGCGCCAGCACCGTCATCGCCACCGCGGCCCCCGCCACCACTCCGAAGCCGCCGTGTGCACCGCCGCCGTCGACTACCCGTCCCGCGACCGCCGCGGCGACCGCTATTCCTGCGGCGCTTGCGGAGTTGCCCCAGGTGAACGCCTGGGTGAGGACGGCGCGTGGGACCGACGACTCGGTGAGGACGGACGTGAGGATGAGTAGGACAGGGACAGCGAGTCCGGTCAGGGCGAGGGTGGCGCCGATCGCGAGGGGCGCGTCGAGGATGGTCAGCGGGAGGCTCGCGAGGGCGAGGCCGGCTGCGGCTGCGGCCTGGTGGCGCCGGGGTGAGCCGCCGTGACGCCATGCTCCGTAGGCCCAACCACCCACCACGTTGGTGCAGTTGGAGGCGAAGTAGAGCGGTGCTGCAGCGTCCGGTGTGCCGCGTCCGACGGCGTATGCGGTGACGGACACCTGCATCGCGCCGAAGAACACCCCGAGCGTGAGGCCGAGCGCGACCTGCCGCAGGAATGCGGAGCGGAGCAGGGCGCGTCCGGCGTGCCGGCGTTCGGCGTGGCCGGTGAGGGGCGGCGTGGTGCGGCGCTGGGCGGCGAGGGCGAGCCCGCCGCCGATTACGAGAACGGCGGCGACAAGCACTCCGGCGCCCGGGCGGCCCGCGGCACCGAGGACGCTCACCAGGGCGGGGCCGGCCAGGTAGGACACACCGTTGGCGAGGGCCTCCAGGGCGAAGGCGGTGGGCAGCGCGACAGCCCGTTCGCCGGACAGCAGGGCGGACCAGCGAGCGGCGGACAGGGCACCGAGCTGGGGCAGCGTCGCCCCTACGAGCACTCCGGCAACGATGTCCGGAACGGCGCCGGCGAGCAACAGCGCCACGGCCCCCGCATGTGCACCCAGCGCGAAGGGAAGCACCCGCGCTTGCCCGAACCGGTCGACAAGGCGCCCGATTTGCGGCCCGGCAACGGCGTCCGCGACAGCGAACCCGCCGGTGACGAGACCCGCAGCGGCATACGACCCGGTGCGTGCGTGCACCAGCCAGACGATGCCGACCCCCGTCATGGCGATGCCCAGACGCCCGACAGCGGCGGGAAGGAAGAAGGCTGCTGTACCCGAAGTGCGCAGCAGAGCGCGGTAGTTCGCCGAAGCCGAAGGCACGGCGCATCCCTTTCGCCGCCCGGCGGGACGCGCCAACGGGGTCGTCGGCGTCCGGATGTGCCGACCCGTGGCTGCGCCTGAAGCCGTCCAGTGGCGGCGTGGAGCGGGGACGCGCACCCCACGCCGACTCCATCACCGGGCAGATGTCATGTGGTAGTTGATGACCTCCTTGAGCGTAGAGGAACGGAGCTCAGAAACGTACAGTCGCTCATCCGGTGACTCAGCTGTGGGGTGATCAGCGAAGCGAGTTCGTCGACCTACTCGGTTCGATGGCTGCAGAGGAGGCCGATCCTTCGCGCCGCGAGTTCTTGGAGCAGCTTCCCTAATGGTTTTGGACGTGTTGAGGATGACTTATGACCTGGGTTCTATGCGTCGAGCAGGACGTGCTTGCGGAGGAGTTCGAAGCCCGCAGAACCGAACATCTGACACTTGAGCATCTTGATCCGGTTGACGTCCCCCATCGAACGCGCCCGAGCTCCAGGGCAGGCCAAATTCGGTGATGCCGGCGTCAAGGCCGCGGTCGATGCCGGCGGCGAGCGTGTGGAGACTGGGCAGTTCGTCCTGTCGGACGGCGTGGAGCCACTCCGGGAGACGCTCGCCCTGACGGTCAGTGAGCATGGTCGTGAAGCACCGAATGTGACGGGTAAGGGCGTCGAGTTCGGGGCACTGACTGCGGACGGTCTCGAGCTGGAGCGGCGCGGGCTCGGTGAGGGTTTGCGGGCGTCCGAGGATCCATTGGTCTGCCCGCTGAAAGAACAGGCAGCTCAGGGCCGGAGGCATTCTGCCTGCGGATCGAAGCAGACGAGTCCGCGCTCGCGAGCCAGCACAGCGGCGTATTCGGACACTTCCTCGGCCTCGCCGTAGGACATGAGCAGGTACACGATCGGGCCAGATGCCTCCTCGATGACCGGTGGTGACGCCCACACGACACTGCGGTCGACGTCGTCCGGATACCGCGCGACGAGCGCTTCCACATAGGCGACGATGCGTGGTGCCGGAGGCACGACGACATCGTCCGACTCCAGGTAGCGCTCGTAGAGCTCGTCGTAGGTCGAGCCCGCTTGGTCGTCGTCGAGTGGGCGGTCGCCGTCCCACACTGCAAGGTCATAGCTCACAAGCGCATCGTCGCAGGCAGCAGTTCCGCTTTGCCCGCCTGCGGCTGGTGTTCCGCGCGTACCGCATCTGAGGCGGTGATCAGCATGAGGCTGCCCTCGTCTCAGCGGCGGGACATGTAAAGGTCCAGGGCTTTGTGCAGGACCTTGTTGAGGGGGTAGTCCCACTCGCCGAGGTATTCGACGGCCTGGCCGCCGGTGCCGGCCTTGAACCGGAGCAGTCCCAGCAGGTGGTTGTCCTCGTCCAGGGTGTCGGTGATGCCGCGAAAGTCGTAGACGGCGGCTCCGAGTTCGTGGGCATCGGACATCATCCGCCACTGGATGGCGTTGTTCGGCTGGACCTCGCGCTTGCGGCTGGTGGACGCGCCGTAGGAGTACCAGACGTGCTCGCCGACGGTCAGCATCGTGGCGGCGGCGAGGACCTCGCCTTCGTCGTGGGCGAGGTAGAGGCGCATCCGGTCGTCGTCCTCGGCCTGCAGTGCGGTCCACATCCGCTGGAAGTAGGCCAGCGGGCGCGGGATGAACCGGTCCCGCTCGGCGGTCTCGACGTAGAGGGCGTAGAAGGCGGGCAGGTCCTCGTAGCCGCCCTGGACGACCTTGACGCCGGCCTTCTCCGCTTTCTTGATGTTGCGGCGCCACTGCTGGTTGAAGTCGCTCTGGATCTCCTCCAACGACCGCCCGGCGAAGGGGACCTGGAAGACGTAGCGCGGCTGGCCGGCGGCGAAGCCGTCCTCGCCACCGGGCTCGGTCTGCTGCCAGCCCATCCGGCGCAGCCGGTCGGCGAGGTCGACGGCCCGCGGCTCGTGCGCGGTGGTCTCCACCTCCCGCAGGTGCCGCGCCTGCGGGTCGGCGATCGCGGCTTTGACCGCCTCGGCGCTCCAGCGGCGGGCAACGACTGGCGGCCCCATCTTCACCGAGAACGCACCCTGCCCCTTCAGGTAGGTGAGCATCGGCTCAAGCCACCGCTCCAGGTCTGCCGCGGTCCAGTCGATGACCGGGCCCTCGGGCAGGTAGGCGAGGTAGCGCTTCAGCTTCGGCAACGGCCGCAGCAGCACCAACCCGGCCCCGACCAGCCGGCCGTCCTCGTCGAACCAGCCCAGACTCTGCGCCCGCCAGTCCGGCTTCACGTCCCCCCATGAGGGGACCTGCATGTGGCTCACCGAGGGCCGGGCCGTGACGAAGGCCAGATGTTCCTCGCGGGTGATCGCCTTCAGGCGATAGCTCATGGGCAGTGCTCCTCTGTTCGGCGCACAAGCCTACTGAGGCGTACGGCCCGACCAGGCGCGTCGTGCCCGGTGTCGTCGCGCACACAGTGGAAGCAGGCTGCGCAGCAAGATCACCGATCATGCTCATCGCGAGTGTCGCGAACCCAACCTTCATCAACCTACAGAGCGTCGCCCAACACCTGGCGTTCTGACCCACTGGGACTGTGCTTCTCGAGGATGACGATGTCTTCCAGGACGACGGCTCCCAGCGGAACCTCGCGGGCGAGCGCGGCCACGAGCGGGTGCTGCGCGACCATGGCCTGCAGATCGCTGATTCGGTCACCCAGCCGGGCCGGAGTTGGCTGGTGGTGGCCATCCGGTGCTGGACGAGCGCGGACAGAAGCTGATGGGGGCAGCGGCTCGGCGGGCCCGGGAGTGTACGACGCAGCGGTCTCGGCAGCGCTCACTGGTATCCCCTCTTGGCGGGAGACATGGTCAAACTCCCAGGTCAGAACGGACTGTTGTGCTGACCTTGAGGAAACCCGCCACCCCCGACCCGACCACCGACCACGACGACGCCCCAACCACAGTCACGGTGGGACACAAAGGTCTGTCGGACCACGTTGTTGACGGTGTTGGCAAGCAGGCACTGCTTCTTTGCTTCAGGCTGTCGGGTCCCAGAGCCCGCTGGCCTCACCACGAGCGAGATGCTCGGCGTAGACGCCGACCTTCCAGGCAATGACGGAACGGCACTCCTCCAGCGCATTGATCTGCGCGTCGACGCGCTGCCGGTGGGCGTCGAGGAGCTGCAGGCGTTCCGCCTCGTTGCCCGGACCGTGTCGCACCAGCTCAGCGAACCGCTTGAGGTCGGCCAGCGGCATACCGGATTCCCGGAGCTTGACGCAGATCAACAGCCAATCGACGTCAAAATTGCGGTAGCGCCGCCGCCCTCCCGTGGTGCGTTGGACCGGTCCGACCAGCAGGCCCTCACGCTCGTAGAAGCGCAGTGCGTGCACGCTGAGCCCGGTCTGCTCGGCCACTTCACCGATGCTCAGTGGCTCCTCACGCGCCTCGGTAGTCGTCATACCGCCCAGCCTACGACTTGATCTAGACCTCGCTCTAGATCGTAGCGTCAGCGCATGACCACCACTGATCAGCAGCCGCTCGGCTCGCCCTACTCCGCAGCCAGCACCGCCGAGGACGTCATGACCGGCCTCGACCTCTCCGGCGCGACCGCCGTCGTGACCGGGGGCTACTCCGGACTCGGTCTGGAAACCACCCGGAGCCTGGCAACCGCCGGGGCCCACGTCATCGTTCCGGCACGTCGGCCCGACATCGCCCGGTCTGCGCTCGCGGATGTGGAAGGCTGCGAGGTCATCCCTATGGACCTGGCCGATCCCGGCAGTGTGCACGCCGCCGCCGCGCGGATCAACGACTCCATTGACCGGCTCGACCTCCTGATGGCTATCGCGGGCGTCATGGCCACCCCGGAGCGCAGCGTCGGACCCGGCTGGGAAGGCCAGCTCGCCGCCAACCACCTCGGACACTTCACCCTCGCCTGCGAGCTCTACCCGCTCCTGGCCTCAGCGGACGGTGCGCGCGTCGTCGTCAACAGCTCCGCCGGACACGTCCTGACCAACATCCGCTGGGACGACCCGCACTTCCGCACCGGCTACGACAAGTGGCTGGCCTACGGCCAGGCCAAGACCGCCAACGTCCTGTTCGCCGTACAGCTGGATGCCCTCGGGCGCAACGACGGCGTCCGCGCATTCGCTCTCCACCCGGGCAAAATCATTACTGGTCTCCAGCGAGAGATGCCACTCCAGGAGCAGATCGACCGCGGATGGGTGGACGAGCACGGCAACGTGATCGGCACCGACTTCAAAACACCCTCCCAGGGTGCCGCCACCGGTCTGTGGGCAGCCACGTCTCCACTCCTCGACGGCCGCGGCGGGCTCTACCTCGAAGACTGCGACGTCGCGCGTGTCTCCGCCCCTGACCAGCCCATGGACGACGGCGGCGTCCGCGAATACGCCATCGACACCGGTGCGGCCGCACGGCTCTGGGACCTGTCCATCGCAGCGACCGGCGCCACCCCCATCACCCGATGACCCCCTACCCTGTATGCGCCGACTTGGGCGCATACAGGAGCTCAGGGCTTGGTTTTTCGGTGTCGGGTTCGGTTCCCGACGATGCGGGCGAAGTCCCCTGATCGGTAGCAGGCGCCGTTGTCGGTGACAACGCGGTGGATGTGGGTGATGCCGTGGGCATCGAACCAGAACACGACTTCGGCCATGTCGTCGGGTACCTCCTCGGCGAGGTCGTGCCGCGGTGACTCCGGCGATCCCCAGCGCGGCGGTGTCGGCCAGGTCCACGCCCTCGGGGATGCCCGGGGGTTCACCAGTGAAGATGACCGCGCGGTCGCGATCAGCGTCTAGCTGAACAGCAAAGTGGCCGACTGAAGCACTCAATGGCCAACTGAGGTGTTCAGTCGCATGTATCGACGGTCCCACGGCCGTCCCACTGTTCAAGATCAGTCTCACCGATACTGGCCGTTCCGTTGGTCCCCAAGGCCGGGACTGGCTGACAGTGGTGCTGCTGCCCGGGTATGCGCCCGACCTCAACCCGGTGGAGGCTCTGTGGGCGCACATCAAGCGGAGCTTGGCCAACCTGGCCGCCCGCGCCCTCGGCGAGTTGGAGACTCAGCTCCGCAGGCGACTCAAGGCGCTGCAGTACCGGCAGGACCCCTCGGCGGGACAGGGCTCGCTCTCGTGTACTCCAGGCGCAGCACCTCACCGGCGATGTCCGGGTAGGTGCGCATGCGCTCCATGTGGGCGGACAGCGAGCCCATGGAGGCGGGAAAGCAGCAGAACGTTTCCCTGTCAACTCAGGGAGTGTTGCGGCAGTCTCCTCAGTGTCCTTGCGTCGCTGACATCTTGGTAACTCTATGTAAGGGGAAAGCACTGTATGAATCGCAGACGACCAGCCCCTCGCCTGGGTGCTGGCCGTCTGAAGAACCTCATTGGAGGCAGCCCGTCAGCCGTCCAATACTGCAGCCGCACTTGCTGTGACGGTTGGTGGGGTTCTCGTTGAGCTGTGCATGGGTGGGGACGTCACGGTTGATGAGGTGCACTGCTGGGCGGCTGGTCTCGACACTCTGCATGCTCGGATCGGTGGACATTTCCGCAGGTCCGAGCCGCGTCGGTGAGCAAGGGAGTATCTGCGCGGGCTGCTCGCGCCCTTGGAACGCAGGAACGGCTGGACTCTGGCCGAGCAGGCTGGTGAGCTGTGCCCGGACGGCATGCAACGGCTGCTGAACCAGGCCGACTAGTCCGTCTACGCTGTCCGTGACGAGGTTCGCGGCTTTGTTTTGGAGCATCTGGGCGCCGAGGACGGCGTGCTGGCCGTGGACGAGACCGGCTTCATCTCGGAGATCAGCCCGCGAACTCGTCCGCGGAGCGGGTGTCGTGGGCCTTGCGCAGGGACAGGACCTCGTCCACGTGCTCCTCGGCCCAGGTGGTGATCGGCTCCATGACGGGTCGCAGGGAGTGGCCCAGCGGGGTCAGTTCGTACTCCACGCGGGGCGGGACCTCGGCGAAGACCGTGCGGGTGAGCAGGCCGTCGCGTTCCATCCCCCGCAGTGTGTAGGTGAGGACCTTGGGCGTGACGTGATGAAGCACCCCCCGCAGTTCGCTGAACCGCTTGGGGCCGTCGCCCAGGTTCAGCACGATCAGCACCGACCACTTGTCACCGATGCGGTCGAGCACCAGCCGGGACGGGCAGCAGATCTCGGATTCGTCGGCAGCTTCTTTCACCATATCCGAAGGGTACTTCAGTATCTTTGAAGTAACCAGTATCCCATTGATACCTTCTAGGTGAAGGCGTGTGCGCGGCACACGCGATGACTACAAGGAGGTCATGGGATGCGCATCTTGCTGTTCGGAGCCACCGGGATGATCGGCAGCCGGATCGCTGCCGAGGCGGGCGAGCGGGGCCACGAGGTGACGGGTGTCACGCGCAGCGGGAAGGACGGCACCCTCGCGGCGGACGCGAGCGACGCCGACACCGTCGCGCGCCTGGCGGCCGGCCACGACGCGGTGGTCCTGGCCGTGTCACCGCCACGAGGCGGCATCGAGGCCACCGAGTCACTGCTGGAGGTGGGCCGCGGCGTACTGGACGGCGTACGCAGGGCCGGGGTGCGTCGCCTGGTCGTGGTGGGCGGCGCGGGCAGCCTGGAGGTCTCCCCCGGTGCACGGGTCGTCGACACCCCCGGGTTCCCCGAGGACGCCCTGCCGCCGGTTCGCGCCCAGGTGGCGCTGTTCGAGCTTGTCCGCGACAACGCCGACGACCTGGAATGGACCTACCTCTCCCCACCCGCGGTGATCACGCCCGGCGAGCGCACGGGCGCGTACCGGACAGGCGATCACCAACTGCTCAGCGACGGCGAGGGCAACAGCCACATCAGCACCGAGGACTACGCCGTCGCTCTCGTCGACGAGTTGCAGCGGGGCGAGCTCACCCGCCGCCTCGTCCACGTCGCGTACTGACCGGCTCACACAAACGGAAAAGTTGGCACGTCACCGGCACGGTGTGGTGTGGGTTGCCAACCAAATATCAGAGGAGCACCACATGACGAACAACAACAGCACCGCCGACGCGGTCGGCGTAGTCGAGGCGTACATGCAGGCGCTGCAGATCAAGGACACTGACACGATCTTGCGGCTCTACGCCGACGAGGCCGAGATCATCCCCGAGAACCTGCCCAGCCTGCGCGGCCGCGACGCCGTTGACTCCTTCTACGCCAGCACCTTCGCCGCCATCGGGATGGAGGTCAACGTGGAGGTGGTCTCGACCGAGGTCTACGACGAGATCGCGATCGTCCGATCCGAGCAGCCCGTCACGGTGACTGCCGTGGCCGACGGCACTCGCTCCCAGGCCTACTTCCGCGAGCTGTTCGTGCTGCGTCGCACCCCGGACGGGTGGCGCATCCACAAGTACATGTTCTCCCAGAGCCCAGGGCAGGCCTAGAAGCCGGCGGTCACCGACCACGGTCGCGAAAGGCGCACAAGCCCGAGGATCTGGGTCGGCTGTGGCTCGAGCGCGCCGAGGCCGGGGACACCGACGGCGTGCTCGCGCTGTACGAGCCCATCGGGGCCCTGTACTTCCAGGGTTCGGCCAGCACCGGCTACAGCGGACTGCGCAAAGCCTACGAGGCGATGCTGGCCGGCACCCCGAAGATGCCCTCACATCCCAAAGGAACGCCGCGTCGTCGGCGACCTGGCACTGACCTCCACCGGGCTGCCCCTGGAGAACCCGGTACTGCCGGGTGCAATCACCTCCGAAGTCGCGCGCCGCCAGCCCGACGGCACCCGGCTGTGGGTGATCGACGAGGGTGAGGGCGGCTTGCCGAGCTGGGTCATGGTCTTGGGAGCGCTTCACCAGCAGGTAGGTCACAGTCGGCCGGTTTGTGCCCCCCGCCCGCGGCAGTCTGGGCGGCTACTCGCCGAGCGATCGGCGGATCCCTGAGGTACGCAACCAATCCGTCAGCCTCAACTTCGATGTGACGATTTGATCGAGATCTGCGCCGTCGACTGCAAAGATGATGCCATCGGCCGATTGAAATTTCTTGAGGCGCTTAAGGAACGTTTTCGTGAACCCTGAGGTTGACACGAAGATACCAATCTTGCATAGGGCTCCACGATCACGGACTTTCGATTCAAAAATCCGCAATTCTGGAACTCCCGGCTTGCTCGTCCAGTTCTTGCACTCGACAAGGATAAGCGGGCTCCCATGAGCCAACCAGAATGGATCAAGGAGGCCATTACTGGCGAGAATATCAATTTCTTCCTCGGTGGTCCGGAAATTCTTTTCAATCACCTGCAGCTCGGGTTCTTCCGTTCTCATCAGTGCATCAAATAGGGATTCAAGGGCATCCCCGCGCTCTTTCGTCGAGGATTCATCTCCAGAATCGCGCAGCGAGTTTAGGCGTTTCAGAATATCCGCCGCTCGAGCGAACCAGAAATCTCGGCCCAGCTTACTATCGAAGGCGGAGAGTACGCCAAAGAGGCGGCCAAGGGTCTGTGCCGTGCTGCTGAGACTTTCCGCAGAATCCTCCCAGTATTGGGCAGCGTATGCATGAGGGTCGACCCCTTGGCGCTCAGCGGCAGCCTCGCTGATGTCCAGGACAATGGGCGTATCTGAGGGCAAGTGCTGCAGGAACACCGACAGGACCATAGGCCATACCAGAAGCGGCGCATCACGGTCCAGCACTGCCAAAACCTCCGCGGCTCTTGCTGCCGCAAAGGGGTTATCCACCCCAGCCTCTTGTGCGTCCCTAAATGCCTGCGATGCCGCATTGCCGGAATTAGGTAGACTGCCATCGTAATTGAGGTCACGAAGAAGGATTACCGAATCGTCTTCTGACGCCTCCTCGCCTTGACGGTCGCCCTTCCTCCACTGATATGCCATGAGCTTGCCAAGATTTACCAGATCAATTTCTGGGGAAATTTTCTCAAACTCTACCTCGGCAGCATTCCAGTCGACGTTCCTCTCAAAGTTTGCGTGGGCAATATACATTCCAGCCGCCTGCCCATTGAAGCGCATCTGTGAATAAGCGTCGATCGTTGCATGCCAACCGATCCCGGCGTTCGAGAGGTTTGCAAGTGCCTCTTCAGCTTTCCCCTCAAAGTGCACTTGATCGGATGGATAGGAATCGTCATCCATGTGCTCAATATGTAACTGGTCGTACCGAAAGAGGAGGCGGGGAAGGGAGCTGGCATACTTGCGCCACTGAAGAGCAACGCAATCACCGACGTTCAAATATGTGTCGAACCCCATAAATCAGTCCTCGCGTCTCTGGTTGGCAATCATGATCTGGTGGTTGTGCCGCCGGTGAGGTTGCCAGGCAGGACAATGCCCTTGCGGTCGAAGAGCTGCCGGAAGAAGCCCACGACTATGTGCGCGGCTCCATTGCGCTGCGAGCTCGTGACCACCGAAGCGGTAGACCTCGTAGCCAGCCAACTTCAGGCGGCGGTCTTCGGAGACCATCTCGGAGTAGAGTCGGGGTTTAGCCTTCCCATCAACCGAATAGTGGTGGGATCCGTCGACTTCGATAACGACGCGCTCACGATGGGGCAGCAGCATCAGAAAATCCATTCGCTGCCGTTCCAAGGGACCGGGGCCAGGCCGAAGCGCCGCAGTGTAGGGGTCGTAGCGGGAACGTCGTAGGACTTCAGCTCAGCAACCGCGCTGGCGATGGCCGACCGGAGCGTCTCGGGTTTGACTACGGGTGCCATGACCCATGAGCGTAGCGGCGGGCACCGACAGCGATAGGGCACTCGGCGCGATTCGGAAGCGATGTCTGCGAGTTCAACACCGCTCTGGCCCCCTGGCGGCGCGAGCCAGCGGCGCACGATTTCATCGAGCGCATCCGCACCGAAGTCGCCGTCTGACCGGCTCCCCGGCCGTCTCGTCCTGCCGACGAAGCGAGGAGGACCAGACGGCCGTCCGCGACTACGAGTTCGCTGCGGGCCCAGAACGCAAGGCCACCACCGGGGCCCGCTTGCGGCCCTGTTCGCCGCGAAGCTGGTCGTTCTCAATGGTCAGGACGTTTACCACCCGCGCGAACGTCTCGATCTCGGCCTGCTGCCGGGTGTTCTCCGCGATCACCTCGGCCAGCCGTTCCTTGGTCTTCCTCAGCTCCTCCCGCAGCTTGCGTTCGCTGTCGGGAACGTGCCGCTGAGCTCGGACCTTGGCGTAGAACTCGTCCTTGAGGTCGGTATGCCGGTGCGTGAGGACGTGCCGCTTCACGTCCGCCTCGGCAGCCAGCGCGAGGACGGTCAGAGCTCCGTCAGACCTCAGCGGGGTTCCGGCCAGCAGCCGGTCCATCGCGGCCCGGATGGTCTCCCTCTCATTGTCGGGGCTCATCGCCCAGCCCCGTTCCCGCCAGGACGCGGTCGGTGTCGTGCTGGTCGGCGAGCCCGATCAGGGACTGGGCCCGCTCCTGCAGCCGGTCGGCCAGCGGTTCGGGGACCGCCCCGGATGCGGTCTGCTGCCCCAGGCTTTCGGCCGCCTCCCGCAGCTGGCGTGCATGGTCGTCGGTGCGGGCGATGTTCGCGCAGTTGACCTTGCAGCGGCCCAGGCTCGGTGCCTCGCTCTTGCCGTCGCGGTCCGGCTGGCAGAGCGCCTTGGCGCGGTCGTAGTTGCAGAACAGGAATGCCTCCTTGTTCTCGAAGACGTTCAGCGTCGGGTCGGCCAGCAGGCTGCGGGCCTGACGGACGGAGGCGATGATGCCGCCGAAGCGGCTGTGTTCCTGGGCTGCGGCATGGATCAGTCGTCTCGCCGCCGGGCCGGAGATCCCCTCACCCTCCTGGATGGCCTCGTGGACCTCGCTGAGGTGCTCGGCGACGCTGCGGACGGTCTCGAAGTCCAGCAGGTCGTGAATCCCGCCGCGCGAGCGCGAACCGTATCCCTGGCTGATCAGCGTGCGCATGTGACCGTACTGAACCGCCAATGGTCGGGGTGTCCTTCCCCGCGTCCGTGGCCGCCCGGCTGATCTGAGCCGTGAAGGACGTGCGGGCCGACTCGATCGTCTCCGTGATCCCTTCGACGATCACGGGCTGAGCCTTGGTGTGCGTGCGCGGATCGGGCAGGACGTAGACCTCGTCGTGGGTGTTCTGGCTGTGCTGGGTTGTGCTGGCGCTGATGCGCGATCACCACGGTCTTCCGCAGGCGCCGCAGGTTCAGCGACACGCCGCCGCCCAGGTCATCGCGCCAGTTGCGCCAGACGTCGGGCATGAAGTTCTCGGCCCGAAACAGCCCGACGGGCCCCTCGCCGTAAACGGCCCGGCGCTGGCCCAGGCGCCAGACCATGAGCCGGTCGATGGGCTCCCCCAGGTTCTTCAGCGTCTCCCGGGCCGGGGTCGTGGCCTGGATCGCGTGCGTGATCAGCCGTCCCGGGGAGCCCGCCCCCCCAGTCGGCCAGGCTCCGTGTCTCGTAGCGCATGGCGTGACTCCGGCGACGTTTCTCCAGCTCGACCCGATAGATGATCTGGCCCTCGCCCCCGGCGTCCGGGCTCGCGTCCGGCACCTTCAACTCCATGACCGGCGTCGCGTTCCAGCCGTAGGAAGCGATCATCAAGGTCATCAGCGCGCATGCCTCGTCGGTGGTCAGGAAAAGCCGCATCCACGTGTCCTCGGACCGGTCGCTGCCCAGTGCCTCGGTGTAGCGGGAGTCGGGTCGCTGTCGTCCGTGCCGACCGACGTAGAACGGCGTCTCGCCGGTGCTCAGAGCCGCTGCCGTTCCTCGACGTCCAGCGACGTCAGATCTCGCTCGACCAGTCGGCCCTTCTCGTCCCGGAAGTGCAGGGTCGACTGCTGCCAGCCGGAACGTTTCTCCAAGGCCCAGATGTCGTCCATCGCGTCGTAGCGGCCCTTGGACTGGGCCCGGCGGATCACCGCCCGCCGCGTCGTCCGCTCGTAGGCCGCGACCATCGCAAATCCTCGACCGCAACGTAGAACGTCCGCTCACGCCGACTCTTCGTAGCTGCCTTTGCCAAGCGCCCGTTGAAGTAGCGCTTCATACTCGCCTCCAAAGCCGGGACCTCGAACGTCAGCAGCGAACCGCCCTCCGACAACCGCATCCCCGAGGAGAACAGGAGGTCGGAGTAGGCGGCGTTGTGGTCGTCGTTGCGGCCCCGAAACGACGGATCCCGCCGCCCGTCGACCGTGTAACCGCGCAGGCCCACGTCCCTCCACAACCGGTAGTCCGCGGTGTCAGCCACTTCACGTTCGTCGACCGCGCGTCCTTCGCACGCTGGACCGGGACGCTCACCATCTCGCCGTCGAAGCCCAGCACCTCCCGCTCCAGGACCGGGTTGGCCGCGACGTACTTCTTGGCCGTCGCCCACTTGTAGACCGGGACAGCGCTGCGAGTTCGCGGTTCCACTTCGAACCGCCGATCCGCGCCGGACTGCGGGGCGACCAGCGCCTCCAGTCCTCGAAGTCCAGCAGGTCCTCGGCATCGGCGTCGCACCAATTCTTCTCCTGCTGCCACAGGAAGTTGAAGAACAGGCAGCAGCCCCCGGCGTAGTTCCGCCGCGTCTTCCTGGCCAGATGCGCGAACGCCGAACGCGTCGTGTACAGCGTCAGCCTCGGGTCGACGCGGTAGTTCGGGCCCGTGAAGAACACGTCCCCCGGGTCAATCCGGCTGGCCTCCTCACGTACATCGAGGTCGGCCCAATCCCTCAAAACAGGGTGATCACTCACCGCTGCGGCATGCGTCCTCGTCACCCAGTGCACTCGCCAGGTCATAGCCAACACGTCCCTCTCCACGCGCAACACGTACTGCTGCAACACGTAGATTCAATAGGGAAGAACGTGCAGTACGACTTCTCGCACTGCTGTCGGTCCCAGCTTGTTGTCGTACGCGCTGTGTCCCACGCAGGTCGTGTTGCTTTTCGTGTGGGCTGAGCCCCGGTGCGTGTCGCGCAACCGTGAACCATCGTGTTCCTTTTCGCCCCACTGAGCGACTGAGCGGCTGGTCCTACCTCTAAGCGAAAGCTTTCTCCGGCGGCAGACGTCCCGTGCTGGGAGTGATCCAGTCCGCGTCTGGCTTGACCACGGCGGTGTGTTCGGTCAGTTGCCGGGGGCCGGTGTGGGGATTGACGACTTCGTCCCAGACCGTCTTCCGCAACGACAACGTCTCGCCCCAGGCCCTTGTCCCGGCCGATTGGGTTTGTCCGGTGCCTGGGGCGAGACTGCCGGACGTCTCACCGCATGGCGGTGCCGGCTGCGGTCCTGGTCAGGAGCGTCGGGTGCGGCGGGTGCCGTAGAGGGCGGCCGCCCCGAGGGCGATCACCGCGGCCGCGCCGCCGGCTATCAGACCGACCGGTGCGCTGGAACCGGTCTCGGCCAGCGGCGGAGTGCTGTCGCTGGGCGAGGGCGCCGGGGAGGTGGGGGGCGTCGACTCCAGCGGGGGGACGTCCGGGGTGGTGGGGGGAGTGGAGGAGGTGGGGGGCGGGGTCGTGGACGTGGCGGGCGGAGTCGTCTGGTCCGCGGGCGGCTGGCTGGCGGGCGGACTGCTCGGGCTGTCCGGTGTGGACGGGGAGGCCGGGGGTGTGGGGGAGTTCGGCTGCTCGGGGGTGCACGACTTGTCGCCGCCGTTCCACGCCGCGATCAGGTGGTAGGGGGTGACGACGTTGTCGGGCTGGTAGGGCGCGGGCCCATGACCCTCGCCCGACCCGCCGTCGTAGATGACGTCGTCGCCGTACAGGTCGATCTGCCCGTAGCAGTCCGGCGTCTTCACCGTGAGCTTCTGCCAGGTCCGCTTGGCGTCGTCGGCGCCGGGGAGGTCATCGGCGCCGAGATAGACCGTGGCGTGGTCGACGAGGGTCTGCAGACCGGAGGTGTACCAGTTCGGGCCCTCGGTGGTGTATTCGGCCAGTGAGACCGGGTACTTGCAGCCCTCGCCGACCGTCTGCCCCGGAGCCAGCCGAACCTCGACGGTGCCGGGGGCGGTGGACCACTGGTGGAAGCCGCCCTGTGAGGTCCAGTCGGCACCGACCGGCTTTCCTGCGGCGTCGACGAAGCGGTACTGAACCGTGGCCGTCTGGCAGCCGCCCGCGGGTGTGGCACTGGCGGCAGCGGCCCCGAACAGGGGAGTGGCAGTGGCGATGAAGGCGGTTGCGGCAACAGCGGCCGACGTTCTGGAGCGTGAAAGACGCGTCAAGATATGTCCTGGCGGATTCGTGAGTGTGGGAGGTGGCAGGACGCGAGGAGCCGCGGCAGGCGGAAAGTGGGAATGCAACCCGTGTCTGAGCCACTCGCGTCACTTCGCTCGCTTCAGTGACAGCGAGCGAGCCGCATTCTTGTCGCTCTTCACAACTCCCGTCAATCTTTCACGAGTTCGGCACATGGTGGCGTCCTGGCTTGCGACTTCTGCCCTGGTATCCGCAGGTGGCCATGAGGATGCGGGTACGTTCAGGAAGTGTCCGAGGTGAGTGGCGGCGGCCAACCGATGTCTCCCTCGATCATGCGTCGGGCGAAGTCTTGGGCCACGGCGATGAACTCGGCGTGCCGTACGGCACGTTCGGTGCGGAAGTCGTACTCGGCGCGTTCGTCGTCCGATCCCTCGGTGTCGGCGTCGTCCCCGTCGTCGTCGAGTTGCTCCACGTCGAGGTGGGTGAGGAACGCGGCCAGTTCGGGCCGGGTGGTGGGAGCCGACGCGAGCTCCTGCCGACTGGGGGAGGGGAACCCGCTGGAGTACCGCGCGTCGTGGTACTCGTCGACGATGCCGAGGAAGATCGCGTCGAGGCTGGGGAACGCCGCACGGTCGAGCAACAGCGCTGGCGACTGTGTCGCGTTTCCGCGCGCGTGGGCATTCCAGCAGTCCTGTTCCAGGTCGAGTTCGAGCAGGCGCTGGGCTGCCCCGGAGGAGGCCAGTGCGGTCAGCCCGTCGTCCCCCAGGACGTTGTCGTGCAGGTTCAGTTCCCACAGTTGAGGCAGGGCGGCCCACGCGGCGAGCGCTCTCGCGCCGCGTGGGCCGATGGTGTTGTAGGCCAGGGAAACGCTGTGGAGACACGGGGCCGAGACGGTGGTTGCGAGGGCTTCGATGTCGTCGTCGCCGAGTCCGCAGTCGGCGGCGTCGACCGTGCGCAGGGTGCGCCAGACGGGGGCGTCGCGCAGGTGTGCCGGCCAGCTGCCGACCGGATTGCACGCCAGGTCGAGGCCGCCCAGCCTGTGCAGCCGTTCGGATGTCATCAACGCGGTCAGCCCGTTCACGGTGAGTCCGGTGGCCGCCATGTTCAGATATGTCAGCGTGCCGGCGTTGGGGGACGAAGCCCAGGCCGCGGCGCCCGCGTCACCGACGGGTTGGACCTCAGGTCGCCCGTAGTAAGGCGAGCCGCCTTCCCGGCCGCTCAGGTCGAGGTGCTCCAGTACGGGCATCCGGACGTCGGCGGCCAGCTGCTGGGCCCCCTTTGCGCCGAGGTGATTACGGCTCACATCGAGGTGGCGCAGGCGTGGAAAGGCGCCGGCGGCTGCGAAGGCCGCGGCCGTGACGTCGGTGGCGACGAGATCGGCGAGCTTCAGCCGCTCGATGCGGCCGCGGTCGAGGCTTTCGAGGACACCCGAGATGGCCGCGTCGCCGACGGGGAGCAGTTCGAGGTTCAGCTCGGTCAGCTGTCGCAGTACACCGCTGCCGATCACGGCATCGATGCCGCGGGCACCGAGCCCCTCGCGGCCGAGTCCCATCGCCGTGCCCCGCACCGTCAGACTGCGCAGGCTCGCCAGATCGGCGCACGCGAAGAACGCCTCGCACGCCTCGTCGTCCTGATCGATGACATTGCCGAAGTACGGCTTCCACAGCGGCTGGCGTCCGTTCTTCCCGCAACGGAACCCGATCGACAGCCGTTCCAGCCGGGCGAGTTCCGCACAGCCGGCGAGATCCCTCGCCTCACCGAAGTCGCACACGAGCACGTCTGCGGAGCGCAGGTCCGGCACCAGCCCCGAGCGCATCAAGTGGACCAGGTCGGGTGCCCGTAGCCCCGCGTGCCGCAGCCGCCACGCCTGCCCACCGGGCGGTCGGAACGGCGGCTTCTTGAAATGCCACATGTCCTCGCGAACGCTCACCAGGTCCAGCGACTCGAGCCGCACGAGAGCGGCACGGCCGGCGAGTCTCGTGAGCAACGCGCCGTCCATGTCGGTGAGACCGCCGACCTGGATCGACCGCAGATCCTCCCAGGACTCCATGGTCTCCACCAAGGCGGCGAGGCGATCACTCGCGTACCAGCCGAGGTCGAGATGGGTGACCCCGCGGACTTCGGACCGGGACCGAGGATCCGGCAGAGCAGCATCGAGGATGCCGGTCCGCGCCGACCGGAGCTGCAGGGACCGTACAAGCTCCCAAGTCGGCTTCGTGTGACCGGCCTCCAGAGCAGCGAGCCAGGACCACGGTGCCTCCCGCATCCGGTCGGGCCACGAAGCCAGCCGCTCGTGGCACAGGGAGACGAGGCCCGCAGGACTGCCCGCACGGACGAGAGCGGCGCACAGAGCACGGAACGCGAGCTTGCTCGGAGGTCCGCCCAGTATTCGCTCGATCTCGGCGTCGTAGTCGATCACAGTCGTAACGTATTGCAGCATGACGAGAGGAGACGAACGGGTGAGAATCGTCGTGACGGGTGCGTCCGGGTTCCTCGGACGACTGCTGGTCGGCGCCTTGTTGCGGGCGGGGGCCTTCGGCGGTGAACCGATCAGCCGGCTGGTGCTGGTCGACCGCGTGGCCTGGCCCGACGAGCCACAAGGTGCCGGGGTGCCGGTGCAGGTGGTGCGGGGGGAACTGCTCGAGCAACTGGACACGGTCTTCGCCGAGCCGGTGGACGTGCTGTTCCATCTCGCCGCCGCGGTATCGGCCGAGTGCGAGGCCGACTTCGATCTCGGGATGCGTGCCAACGTGGACGCCACGCGCGGGCTGCTGGAGGCGGCGCGGGCGCAGTCCCGGCAGGGCGGGCCGGTGGTGCGGATGCTGTTCGCCAGCAGTGTCGCCGTCTACGGCTCCCACCCGGCCCTGCCTCTGCCACCGGCGGTCAGCGAGTCGACGGTGCCGGTACCGCGGTCGAGTTACGGCACCCAGAAGCTGATGTGCGAACACCTGATCGCGGACTGCACCCGCCGCGGCTTCATCGACGGGCGTGTCGTGCGGCTGATGACGGTGGCGGTACGTCCGGGCAGGCCCAACGCGGCAGCCTCCGGTTTCCTGTCCGGCATCGTGCGCGAACCGCTCGCGGGCCTGCCCGCCGTCTGCCCGGTGGATCCCGGCCTGAAGGTGGCTCTGTCCTCCCCTCGGCGCACCGTTGCGGGGATCCTCCGCGTCGCCGAGGCGGAACGCGGCACCGGGCCGGGGCGCCTGGACGGCCCGCTGCCGGTCAACCTGCCCGCACTGACCGTCTCGGTCGCCGACATGCTCGCGACCCTGCGCCAGGTGGCCGGTGACACCGTCGCCGACCGGGTCACCGTCGCCCCCGACCCGGCGGTCGAAGCGATCGTCGGCTCATGGCCGGCCGTCCTCGACCACCAACGCGCCGCCGCACTCGGCCTCGGCCCCGACCCGAGCTTCCTGTCGGTGCTCCAGGACTACCTCACCGATCACCCTGACGCGGTCGCCACCCCGATGGCCTGAACTTGCTGCACACGGCCATGTCGGACGGTACCGGCGGTCAGCACCAGGAGCGCCACCTGATCACCATGCTCACGGAGGCGAGTCGCTCCCGTGAGCCGTCGGCCCGCCACCGCAGCCACGAACCGGCCTCTCGGTGGATCCGTCAAGGCAGGATCTCGACGTACCCGTCGGTTCCGTGCACGCGGATCCGCTGCCCGTCCCGGATCCGGCGGGTGGCCTGCTCCACGCCCACGACGGCCGGCAAGCCGTACTCCCGGGCGATCACCGCGCCATGGGTCATCAGACCGCCCACCTCCGTCACCAGGCCCGCGATGCCGACGAACAGCGGCGACCAGCTGGGGTCCGTGAACGTCGTGACCAGGATGTCGCCCTCTTCGAGATCGGCCTCCGCGATGTCGAGGATGACGCGGGCCCTTCCCTCGACGGTCCCGGTGGAGACAGGCAGGCCGACCAGGGCGCCCGCCGGCACGTCGTCGCGCCGGTACGCCCCGCTGAGAGCCTCGCCGTCCGAGGTGAGGACCCGGGGAGGTGTGAGCGCCTGGTACGAGCGGAACGCGTCCTTGCGCTGCTGGACGAGCTGGTCATCCACCTGCTTCGAGAGCACGACGTCGTGGAACTCCTGGAAGGTGAGGTAGAAGACGTCCTCCTTGTCGGCAAGCACGCCCGCCTGAACGAGGCGCTCGGCCTCCGCCAACAGGGCCTGCTTGTAGACGAAGTAGCGGCTGATGATGCCGTACTTCGGGTACTCCCGGTATCCGATGAAGGTGCGGACCCGCTCGATCATGCCCTTGGTCGCGTCGGCCTTCCGTGCCCCGTCCGGCAGGGTCCGCAGGCGTGACAGCACCTCCTGTTCCTTCTGCTGCGCCTTCTGGCGGCCTTGCTCGAAGCGCCGCTGGGCCGCGCCCTGTTCGAAGTTCCTGACGTTGTCGAGGATCACGGGAACAAGGGTGCTGGGGCGCTCGCGCCAACGCGGCCTCGTGATGTCGATCTCGGCGACGCAGCGCATGCCGTACCGGTCGAGGTAGGCCTCGATGGCATCGCGCGCTTCGGTCCCGCCCGGGAGCTTCACCAACTCGTCGAGGAAGCCGTCGTCCTCGACGCCCTCCAGGAACCCGACCACCTCCGGATGCGGGCGGATCGCGTCCGCGACGTCGAGCAGCGCGAGTCCCATCTCCGACGTGATGTTGCCGGGGGCGGACAGCGTCAGCGTGTCAGCCGCGTTCTTCTCGCCGAGCCACTCCTCCAGCTTCTCGTTGAGCCACCACGTGGCCTCCATTCCCGCCATGATCACCTGAAGGTTCAGCGGATCACCCAGGACGCGTTTGTGCTCCTCAAAGGCCTCCAGCAGGAAGTCGAACAGCGCCGGTCCGGTCTTTGTCCGGGCGTCGCGACGGAGGGTGGCGACGGACGTTTGGCTGCGCTCGATCAGTCCGGTGACGATGGCCGGATCGGTCTCGATCGAGGCAGGCGGGACGGCGGCCGACGGCGCGCCGGGAGACGCGTCCGGGAGCGACGGGACGAATTCCTCCCGGTCCAGGACGGTCTCCAGCGCGTCCCGGACCAACGGATCGCCCTTCCCCATGAGGTCCAGCAGGCCGGCGCGGCTCGCGGGCGAGGCCAGGCGCCGGGTGACGTCGACGAACAGCCTCCCGCCGGCCTCGTGCATCGGCACCATGGCCGTCAGCCGCCACATGGAGAGCCCCAAGGGCTTCATGGCATCGGTCATCATCTGCTGATGACCGACGGAGACATAGATGTGGTTCTCCTGGTCACCGCTCTCGGGAACGGGGAACAGCGTGGTGATCGGACGGCTCTGCACGATGTGGAAATCGTCGTCGACCAGACACCATTCGATGTCCTGCGGGCGGCCGAAGTGCGCTTCGATCCGCCGCCCGAGCTGCACGAGCCGGACCGCCTGCGCATCCGTCAGCGCCGGGTGCTCCTGCCGCTGCGAGTCGATCCCCACTTCCTGTGTGCCGCCGGACGGCAGGGCGTGAACGGCACGCTGTTTGGCGGAGATCGTCCTGGCCACGACTTCGCCGTGCCGCACCTTGTAGACGTCCGGGTTCACCAGACCGGAGACCAGGGCCTCGCCGAGGCCGAAACCGGCGTCCACGGTGGCGACCGTCCGGTCGCCCGTGACGGGGTCGGCTGTGAACAGGATGCCGGCCGCGTGCGGGAAGACCATCTGCTGCACGACCACGGCCATGTGGACCGTGCGGTGGTCGATGCCGTTGCGTCGGCGGTAGACCACGGCCCGTTCGGTGAACAGTGAGGCCCAGCACCTGCTGATGTGCTGAAGGATCGCCGTCGCTCCCACGACGTTCAGGTACGTGTCCTGCTGGCCGGCGAAGGAGGCCGTCGGCAGGTCCTCCGCCGTGGCGCTGGATCGCACGGCGTAGGCGGCCTGCTCGCCGGACCGGGCGAACGCTTGAGTGATCGCCGCCGCGAGATCGCCCGGGATGGCGATCTCTTCGATGGTCCGGCGGATCTCCGCGCTGAGTGTGCGGATCGCCTCCTGGTCGTCCGCGTTCACGCGCGACAACTGATCCAGGCGATCGTCGATCGACGGCGTTTGCGCCACGACCCGCCGGAAGGCGTCCGTCGTCACGCAAAAGCCCGCCGGTACCCGGATGTCCTCGATCCGGGAGAGGGCGCCCAGGTGCGCGCCCTTGCCGCCGACGACGGCGATCTGACTCTCGTCAATCTCTTGAAGATCCAGCACGTACCGCTCGCTCCTCGCGGTACCGTCCCCGGTTGCGTTCTCCATCGACGAGTCGGTCGACAACAAGTCGTTTCCCCATTTCCGCAGGTTGTGGCCTCGGCCGACGATTGTGCGCGACGACCCGGGTCTTGCGGCAAGCCCCCCTGCGCGCTATAACTTAAGAGTGGCAAGGAGAGTTCTCTCCTTGCCTTTGCTTATTCCCGTCCGCTGGGACTCACGAGATCTCGCGAAGCGTCCAGGCCGAGCCGCCTGATGTGTTCGCCAGTGCTTGGTCGACGACTCATCGGGTACCGCGTTTGAATGAGGGCGGTATCTGCATGGCCAGGCGATTACTGAAAGCGATGCGTGTGTGACTCGTCTCAGTGGCTCGGGGGACGGCCGGTCGAGCGGACCGGGTGATGACCCACTCTCCGTCGCGCTGGAGATCGCCGATGCCGTGGACGGTCTCGCGAACGTGTGGTCGGTGGCCGCCCAGGGGGCGAGTCTGAGGCTGTCGCCGCACCAACTGAGGGCTCTTCGGGTCCTGGAGTCGGAACCGGGTCTCAATCTCACCACTCTGGCGGAGAGCATGGACATAGGTCCGCCCACTGCCAGTCGGTTGTGCGATCGGCTGGAGGCGGCCGGCCTGCTGGAGCGGCTGCTGCATCCGCACAGGCGACGTGAGGTTCAGCTCGTGCTCACGGGCCGCGGCCGGCAGATCCTGAACGAGGTTGCCACGCGCAGATCTCAGGCGCTTGCCGTGGTCCTCGCGGCCATGGAACCCGGCGAGCGGGCGGCGCTGGGTGGCGGCCTGCGGGCTTTCCTGACCGCTCAGGGCGATACCGGCAGGAACATCGACGGCCCCGAACGCTGACCGGACGGTCGGCCCCGGCGGTCGTTCCGGCCGTCGCGGCCCCCAGTGGTGAACTCGTGTCCGTTACGGCGCCACGGTGTGGCACAGCAACAGGCAGACGTCGTCGTCCCGTTCGGAGTCGTGGAGGAGGGGCTTGAGCAGGGCGTCGGCGGCGGCGTCCAGGTCCTGTTCCAGCTCCGGGGTGTTCAGCGCCGCGAGGGCGTGGCTCAGACGGTTGATGCCGGGGTCGATGCCCAGCCCCCGGCGTTCGACCAGGCCGTCGGTGTACAGGACCAGGGAGGAACCGGCGGGCAGTTCGGCCCGGTGATCCGTGTACACATAGTGCAGCGGGATGCCGAGCATCACGCCGGGTTTGGCGTCCAGGACCCGTACGGTGCCGTCGGCGGCGCGCACGACGGCGGGCGGGTGGCCGGCCGACGCCCAGACCACTTCCGGTTCGCCGGGCCGGAAGCGGGCGATCAGCGCGGTGGCGTACAGGTCCGGCTGCAGGTGGCCGAGCATGCGGTGCAGGCGCGTGAGGATCTCGCCGGGCGTGGCGTTCTCGACGGCGTAGGCGCGCAGGGCGGTGCGCAACTGGCCCATGACGACTGCGGCGTGCAGTCCGTGGCCGGTGACGTCCCCTATGACAGCCAGCAGGCTGCCGTCGGGCTGGAGGAAGGCGTCGTACCAGTCGCCGCCGATGTTCATGCCCCAGGTGGCGGGCAGGTAGCGCGCGGCGAGCAGCAGGCCGGGCGGAGTGGGCAACTCGGTGAGCTGGGCGCGCTGCAGGGCTTCGGCGGTGTTGCGGGACTGCTGGTAGCGGTGGGCGTGGTCCAGGGCGACGCCGACGCGGCGGGCGAGTTCGACCAGCATGACGGAGGTGTCCTCGTCGAAGCGGGGGCCGGGGGCGGTGAGGGTGAGGACGCCCAGCAGGCGCTGTGCGACGAGCGGGATGGCCAGCAGCGGTCGTTGGGGGGACAGGGCGGAGGGCGGGAGGTCGTCGACGCCGGGCAGGCCGCCGGGGTGAGCGGCGGCGTGCTGGGGACGGCCCGTGCGGGCGGCGGCCACGGCAGCTGCCGAGTGCTCCCGGACGCGGGGTGCGTGCTCGTCGTCGTGGTTCGCGTACTCCTCCTCGTCGAAGAGCCAGACGTCGAGATGATCCGCGTAGTCCGGCACCAGCATGTCGGAGAGGCGGCGCAGGATGGCCGTATGACTGAGCGACGACGTGATGGCGGCGCTGGCGTCACCGAGAAAGGTCAGCAGGCGCCGGGCCCGCTCCGCCTCGGCGCGCGCGGTGCGCTCGGCTTCCAGGAGCTCGCGCTGCGCGCGTGCCGAGGCCTCCAGGTCGGCATGGAGTGCCAGAACACCCTGGTTGGTCTGATGCAGTTCCTCCCGGTGCAGCCGGACCAGGCTTTCCTGCTCGTCGAGGAGGTTCAGCACCGCTGCGGTGTACTCGTCGGCGCGCAGCAGGGCCTCCGGCAGCGAGGTGGCGACGCTCGGAGCGTCCTGGGCGGGCTGGTGAGGCAGAGAGCAAGTGAGTGAGGGCGCTTCGTCCAGCGGGCCAGGCCCGCAATGGCCGACCGGGCTCAACGAAGCCTCGAGTCGACCGGTCTGCCCGGCGGCGGACTGCCGGACGTGGAGCAGGAGTTCCCACTCTCCGCCCCGGCCGAGGCAGCGGCGCAGCCACGCCGTCAGCGCGCTCAGGAGGCGGGCTCGTTCCAGCGCCGGTGCCCCGGCGTCCGTGGCGATGCGGTCGACGGCGGCGCGGGCCCGGGCGGCGTCGACGACGGACGCGATTTTCCAGACGTCAGTGGGTGCGGTCATGCGGGTCCGTCCGGGGAGCAGGAGTCAGTACGGCCACACTGGCGTCGTCGCGCAAGGGGCGGGCAGCGCTGCCGGCGTCCCTCAGGACGACCGCGGCCACCACGGCCGGGTCGTGCACGGCGAGTCGGGGGTCGCCGGGGGGCGTCCAGCGGCTGGGGAGCCCGTCGCTGTGCAGGACGAGCAGACTGTCCGGTGCCCAGGCGGTCGCGGTCAGGGGCACGTTGGCGGGGAAGTGGGCTCCGACGATGCCGGGGTGTGAGATGAGGGGCCGCCACGCGCCGTCGGTGCGCAGCCTGGCGCCGATGTTGCCGACACCGGCGAACGAGAGCCGGTCGCTGTCCTCGTCCAGCTGTGCGACGCCGACGGCCGCGCCTCGCGTGGTCCGCAGTGCCGCGTGCAGTTTTCGCAGGATCTCGGCCGGCGGCAGATCAGCACACCGGCGCAGTTCTTCCACGGCGGCGGTGGACGCCTGGGCCGCCTTCTCCCCGTGGCCCAGCCCGTCCACGAGCATCAGCGTGACGCGTGGACCGGAGCGCACCCGGCCGAAGGCGTCTCCGGAGTGCTCGGCATGGGCGAGGGAGGTGGTGATCCCCCCGGCCCGGGTGCCCGTACGCGAGCGGGCCTCCCGGCGTTGAGGGCCGCCGGGCGCCCGGGCCGGGGCGATGCGTGCCACCGCGACGGTGCCCCGACCCGGTCGGCTGTGCAGGTCGAACTCGCTGGAGACACGTCGGCAGGTGCCCAGGCCCGCCCCCAATGAGGAAGGGGCGGTGGTGTGACCGTCTCGCATCGCTGCCGGGACGTTGTCGATGCCCGGTCCGTGATCGAGTGAGGCGATCTGCACGCAGGGCACGCCCTCGGCGCACGTGTCGGAGGGGGCGGCCAGATTGATGAGGACGCGGCCGCCGCCGGCGTGCTTGACGAGGTTGGTGCCCAACTCGGTGGCCACCAGCGCCGCGACCGCCGTGGAATGCGCGTCCAGCCCCGCGTCCGCGCAGGCGGCTTCGGCGGCGACGCGTACGTCCCGGACCCGGGTGCTGTCCTGCACCGGGATGTCCCACACCCTGCTCAAGGCGCACCTGTGCGGGGCGCGGGCAGGCCGGAGACCCAGTCGGTGACGGTGACGGTGGTGCCCTGGCCGGGGCGGCTGTCGAGGGCGAACTCCTTGACGAGCCGCTTGGCCCCGCTCAGCCCCATGCCCAGGCCGCCGCCGGTGGTGTAACCGTCGGTCATGGCGAGCTCGACGTCCCGGATGCCGGGGCCCGCGTCGACGAAGGACAGCCGCAGCCCGCGGTGGGCGCCTTCTGTCAGCACCGTCATCTCCATGTATCCGCCGCCGCCGTGCACGAGGGCGTTGCGGGCCAGTTCGCTGGCGGCGGTCACCAGCTTCGTCTGCTGGACCAGGTTGAAGCCGAGGTCGGCAGTGGTCTGGCGCACTTGCTGCCGTACCCAGGCCAGGTCGGCGTCCGAGCCGATGGGCAGACGCGTGGTCGAGGTGATGGGGGCATGCATCATGCACCCTCTTCCAGGTGAGCGGTCGGAGCCGCCGAGGAGACCCGGCCCAGCAGGGACAGGGCCTTCTCGACGTTCAGGGCGGTGCTCAGGCCGGGCAGGGTGAGACCCAGTTCGACCAGGGTGATGGCCACCGCCGGACGCATGCCGGCCAGTATCGTGCGCGCGGCCAGCAGGCGTGCGCTCGCGGCGATCTCGGCCAGGACACGGCCGAGGAAGGAGTCGATGATCTCCACGCCGGAGAGGTCGATCACCACACCGGCGACGGGCATCGGACTGGACGCGATGCGCCGGGAGATGTCGTGCTGGAGCTGTTCGGCCGCCCCGTCGTGCAGCTCTCCCTGCAGGGTGATCAGCAGGACGTCTCCCAGCGCCAGTACCGGTACGGGGCCCGGGCCGGGATGCATGGCGGGGAGGCCGGTCACCGTGGGCCCGCCTCCGTGACCGGGCGCGCGGAGACGACGATGCCCTGCTGGGTGAGCGCGTAGGCCAGCGCGTCGGCGAGGCCGGCCCGCGTGATGATCGATCCGAGGTCGATGCCGAGCTGGACGATGGTCTGCGCGATGGCGGGACGGATCCCGGAGACGATGCACTCCGCGCCCATGAGCCGGGCCGCGGCGACCGTCTTCATCAGATGCTGGGCCACGAGCGAGTCGACGGTCGGGACGCCGGTGATGTCGAGGATGGCGTACGCGGCGCGCTGGTCCACGATGGCTTCCAGCAGGCTCTCCATCACGACCTGGCTGCGGGCGCTGTCCAGGGTGCCGATCAGCGGTACGGCGACGATGCCGTCCCACAGCTTGATGACGGGGGTGGCCACCTCGAGCAGCTGCTGGCGCTGCCGGGCGATGAGCTCCTCACCCGCGCTCACCGTGGTCTCCATGATCACCAGACGCAGTGTGGCGGTCAGGACCGCCAGCGCCTGCGTGCACGCGGTGACCCGCTCGTCGTCGGCGTCGTCCTCGAACTCGGCACGCAGCAGTGCGGTCACGGGCTCGCGCAGGCCCGCGACCTCGCCGGCGATCTGCGCCGGCGTGAACCCGGCCCCGGCCCGGGCCGCGGCCATCCGGCCGAGCTGGTCTCTCACGGTGCCGAATCCCGGAGCCTCGACATCCTCCAGCTGCCCGGAGCGGGCCACGTCGGCCAGGGCGTCCACCACCGCTTTGCACGCCTCGACCGCCTCGTCCCGGGAGACGGTGAAGACCGTACGGAACAGGGCGGCGTCCGCCCAGTGTTGGGCGATCTGTTCACGACGCCGTTCCAGAAAGGCACCCAGCTCCTTCGCCGTCCCGGGGGCCGTGTCCTGCTCCGCCACCTGAATCGTCTCCTTGCCTGCGTGGCCGTAGGGCCCGCCGGGCGGTCAGGCCATGTGGCAATTATTGCCGCATGGCAAACGTTAACGCGAGCGTGTGGGGCGAACAACATGCGGTCGCCGCCATGGAGTCGGTTCGCCTGTCACTCGTACTCCGGTCTGCCACGCCAGTCCAGACACACGATCAGGGCGTCGTCGTCCGGCATGGCTTCGCCGCGGTGGCCGGTCAGCTCCCGCAGGATGGCGCGCGGCACCTCTGCGGCGGGCAGCAGTCGCGTGGAGTGGATGGCCCGGGCGAGCGCCGCCTCCCCGTACGCCTCTCCCTTGGGGGAGGCCACGGCATGGACGCCGTCGCTGACGAAGACCAGCCGGTCACCGGGCTCGACGTGGAAGTCCTGCGCCACGTAGTCGGTCTCCTCGAACATGCCCAGTGGGAGCTGGGCTTCGAAGGCGACGCGTTCCACGGTCCCGCCGCGCAGACGCAGCAACTGCGGGGAGCCGGCGTCCACGACGCTCGCCCGGCCGGTCGCCAGATCGAAGTCGAACATCAGGACGGACAAGTAGCAGTGCCCTCGGTAGTGGGCGTAGACGGCCTGGTCCGCCAGGGCCGCCTGGTCCGCGATGGGGAGCCCGGCGCGCCGTGCGTTGCGCAGCGCGTTGATGGCCAGGTTCGTCAGCAGGGACGCCTCTATGCCCTCGCCCATGCCGTTGGTGACGTACAGCATCAGATGGTCGGCGGTGGCTGACCAGTCGAAGTTGTCGCCGAAGATGGCGTAGGCCGGCTCCAGTTGGGCCCCCAGGTCGTACTCGGGGCGGGAGCAGGCGCGGCCGGGCAGCAGCTGCCACTGCATCTCGGCGGCCAGCGTCAGCCGGTCCTTGCGCCGCGCCTGGAGATACACGTCGGTGTCGCGCTCGGCCACGACCACCTCGTGCCCCAGTACGTCGGCGATGTCGGTCAGTTCGGACTCCCACCGGTGCGCGGCGTCGCCGTCGGACAGCGTGAGCGACAGCACGCCGAGCCGGTCGCCGCGCACACTGACCGGCAGATGCAGGCGGGTCCGCCCGTTCCGCCCTTCCTCCCGGTACGGCTGCTGGGAACCGAAGGCCCGGCCGGGCGGGCTGTTGCGCACCGACACCGGCTCCAGCGTGTGCGGCAGCACCGACACCGGCTGGAGCACGCTCAGGCCGTAGTCGGCCATGAACAGCTCGACGTCCTCCGCGCCGTACTGCTCGATCAGTACGGCGCGGATGGCGTCGAGCAACTCGTGGGGGGCCGCTGTGCGCAGAGCGCGTTCAACGGCCAAGAATCTCTTCATGATGCGAAATACACCTGTCCTTCGCCGGACGACGTACGGGTCCCACTCGCGAGGTCGCCCCCCTCGATGGGCCGTTTCGGCCATCCCGGTCCCGTGTGGTCAGCGCGTGTGCCTAGTACGCTGACAGCAGCCCAGTGCCTGCGAGAGTGTGATCGTGACTGACTTCCGCCGCCGCTCAGAGCGCGATGAGGTCGCACGCGTGACCACCACAGCCGTCGAGCTGCTGGAGGTCGTGTGGGGCCGGGCCTCGACCGCGCCCACCTCCGCCTCGCAGCTTCGGGTGCTGCACATCCTCGAACACCACGACGGCATCAACCTGCGCACCCTCGCCGAGTCCCTCGCCTCGACCCCGCCGTCCACCAGTCGGCTGTGCGACCGGCTGGTGGCGGCCGGGTTCGTCGAGCGGGTCGTGAGCGAGGAGAACAGGCGTGAGGTGCGGCTGCATCTCAGTGGCCCGGGCCGCGCCTTCCTCGTCGACCTGCGTGCCCGCAGGGAGAGGGAGCTGCAGACCGTGCTGGCGGACATGCCTGCCGCCAAGCGGGTCGCGCTGCTGGAAGGGCTGGAGGCGTTCTGCTTCGCCGCGGCCACGCAGATACACGAGGACGCGGCGGATTCCGGCAGCCGGACCGCCTGAACCGACGATCGCGCCGACAGCGTCTTTGTCACCTCTCGACAGGTCCTTCCCCGTACGTCCGACACGGTTGTTGTGTTGCTTCCCGGCTTCTGTCGTCAGACGGCAACAGTGCGTCTGACCGCCCTTACCCGAACTCGGTTACCCCGTCGCGACTAGTTCTTCGGTGGGTGTGCCGTATGTCTCTCGAATGAGGGAAGCCGTGCATGTGCCGAGCCATCCGGGGAAGGGGATGGATTTCTGCTCAGCCGAAGCGCAACGTACGGGGCGCGAAGGTGCCTCCGGGGCCGTCGGCGCGGCCGACCGACCACACCGCGTCGGTACCGGGTACCGGCGCCAGCCGCAGGGTCCGCGAGTCTCCCTCTCCTGCCACCGCCGGTTCGCTGTACTCGGTGAACGACTGGCCGTTCCAGGCGAGGAAGTCGGGCCCGGGGACAAGCGGCGGAGAGCTGCCGGCCGGGCCCCACTTCTGCGAGCGGGCCACCGAGACCCAGGCCAGTCCGCCGGCCGAGGAGGCCGCCAGTGAGCTGATCGAGCCGAAATCGGTGGGGACGCTCACACGGCTCCACGTCTGCCCGTCGAAGCGGAGCAGCAGCGGCGGAATCGGCCGGCCCGGCGGGCCGCCGACGAACCCGGCCGTGCCACCCGCCCACACCTCGGTCGGCGAGACCGCCAGCACACTGCCCACGGCGGACCGCGGGAACCCGTCCACGATCGTCTGCTGCCACGCCTGCCCGTTCCAATGGGACACGGCCGCACCCGAGTCGGTGGCGCCCGCGGCCCAGACGTCGTCGGCCGCCCTTATGTGCAGCCCATACACCGATCCCGGCGGTACCGGCACGTCCCGCCAGGCGCTCCCGTCCCGGCGCAGCAGTACCTGGGCACCGTCCCGCGAACCGATCAGCCAGGCCTCACCGCCGCCGGCGACGATGCTGGTCAGCACCACACCGGGCGGCGGCCCGCTCTCGGACCAGGCGATGCCGTCGAAGCGGAGCAGACGGGCGCCGCCCGCCGCATCGCGGCCGACCGCCCAGACCATGGTCGGTGAGGTGGCGGCGACGGACAGCAGCTCGCCCTGCCAGCCGATCCCGGACAGGCTCTGGCGGTGCCACGCGGTTCCGTCCCAGCGCAGCACCAGCGGGAAGCCAGGAGCCTCGCGCCCCACGGCGTCGGCGCCCACCGCCCACGCCCGGTCCGGGCCGAGCGCCACGGCCTCGTTCAGCGCGGCCTGCGGGCGTACCTGTGCCGGAACCGGAACGTGCTGCCAGGACAGGGGTTGCGCCGCGGCCGAGCCCATGACGGTGATGAGGGTCATGGCGACAGCGAGGGCCGCCACGAGAAGTCTTCTTGCCATGCTCAGCCTCCCAGCCGCTCGCTCATCAGGTTCGGTTTCGAGCCGTAGATCTCGACGGTCCCGAAGGACATCAGTGAGGACCCGGCCCTCGTCAGCGCACGCGGTTTGACGTCGATCGCGTTCGTGCGCTCCGGGCCGTAGGAGAAGGTGGTGCTGGGGCCGTCCACCCGCGCGTACTTCGACTGGAACGCGCGGTCGCTGCGCACCGGCAGCCACAGCGCGCCGTCCGGGCCGCGCACCATGGCCTCGGTGGAGGTGTCGTCCAGCGGCGGGTGGGTGGTGCGCCAGACGTGTCCGTTGAAGCTCATCAGGTAGGTGCTTGCCACGCCGTCGGTGTACTGGCTGCCACCGATCGTGATCCGGCCGGCCGGTTCGAGCAGGAGGGTGTGCACGTTGCTGTCCGGTGGGAGCGGCACCTTCGCGTCCTGCCATGCGGTGCCGTCCCAGTGCAGGACGGTGGTCCCGGTGCTGGTGTCCGCCCAGGCCCAGGCGTCGTCGGCGGTACGCGCGGTGACTCCCATCAGGTACAGCACCCCGGCCGGGGTGGCCTGAGCGGTCCAGCGGGAACCGTCGTAGTGCAGCACTTTCAGCCCGGTGTCGTCCTCACCGACCACCCACGCGGCACCCGGTGTCGCGGTGAAGTCCTGGTAGGTCCACAGGGTCTGCGGCAACGGGACGGCACTCCACCCTGCCGCCGACCGGCGCAGGATCTCGCCCTCTCCCGCGCGGTTGTGGAAGATCCACATGTCCGCGCCGACGAACTGCACCTTGCCGAGCCAACCCGGCTCACCCGCACCGGGGAAGGTGGTGTCCCGGCTCCACGCCGTGCCGTTCCACCGGTACAACATCGGCCGCAGTCCGTCGGCGGCCTGTTCGTACCCGGTCGCCCATGCCTCGGCCGGCCCGCGGGCGGCCAGATCGGACACCGTCACCGGCGGGGCCGCCGCCGGCACCGGCAGCGCCGACCAGCTCGGTGTCACGGCAGGGTTCGGTGTCACGGCCGCAGCCGGCGACACCACCGCGGCACACGCGATCACCAGGCAGACGACGACCGCACGGAGACCGTTCACGAGACCTCCCAGGATGCGAAGGCCGCACACGCTATGGGCTTTCACCGATCCGTGGACAGACGGCATTCGGCCGATCGCGGCCCCTGGGAGGGTGGGTCACCAACGGGACAGCACGGTTGTGAGTTCGGGTCGGTGCGCGAGATCGTTTGAGGCGAGACTGCTGGTGCCGTCCGTTGGAGGACTCGCGTGACCGATCCCCTGCCCGCGTCGCTGCCCGCCCCGCCCTACTACGCGGTGGTGTTCACGGCAGTGCGGACCGCCGGCGACAACGGCTATGGAGAGATGGACGAGCGGTTGTTCAAACTGGCTGCCGACCAGCCGGGATTCCTCGGTGTCGATGCCGCTCGCGGTGCGAACGGCCTGGGGATCACGGTGTCGTACTGGCGGGACGAGGAATCGATCGCCGCATGGCGGGATCACGCAGAGCACGCCCTCGCCCGTGCGTACGGACGCGAGCACTGGTATGCCTCGTTCGCGCTCCACGTGGCCAAGGTCGAGCGCGCCTACGGGTTCACCCGCCCGGCCGGTACGTAGGTCCTGTTGCGTTCGGTCAGGCGGGTGTGGGCTCGAGGCGGACGACGAGGCCTTTCGACGTGGGCTGGTTGCTGATGTCGGCGACGCTGTCCAGCGGCACCAGGACGTTGGTCTCGGGGTAGTAGGCGGCGGCGGAGCCCTGTGCGGCCGGGTAGGGGACGATCTCGAAGTTCTCGGCGCGGCGCTCGGTGCCGTCCGCCCAGACGCTCACCAGGTCGACGTGGTCACCCTGGGCCAGGCCGAGTTCGCTCAGGTCGGCCGGGTTGACGAGCACGACGTGGCGGCTGCCGTGGATGCCGCGGTAGCGGTCGTCGAGCGTGTAGGGGATGGTGTTCCACTGGTCGTGCGAGCGCAGGGTCTGCAGCAGCAGGTGGCCCTCGGGTGCCTTGGGGATCACGCGCTCGTTGCGGGTGAACAGCGCTTTGCCGGCCGAGGTGTTGAACACGCCCTCGTTGACGGGGTTGGGCAGTTGGAAGCCGCCGGGTCGTGTCACCCGCGCGTTGAAGTCGTGGAATCCCGGCACGATGCGGGAGATGCGGTCACGGATCGTGCCGTAGTCCCCTTCGAACCGGTCCCAGGGGACGTCCGGCTTGCCGTCGAGGGTGCGGCGGGCCAGCCGGCACAGGATCGCGACCTCGCTCAGCAGCAGGGGGGACGCCGGTTCGAGGCGGCCCTGGGAGGTGTGCACCTCGCTCATGGAGTTCTCGACCGTGACGAACTGCTCGCCGTCGGCCTGTACATCGCGTTCGGTGCGGCCCAGGGTCGGCAGGATCAGCGCCGTGTCACCGCAGACGGTGTGCGAGCGGTTCAGCTTGGTGGAGATGTGGGCGGTCAGCCGGCACGAACGCATGGCCTCCTCGGTGATCTCGCTGTCGGGGGCCGCGCGTACGAAGTTGCCGGCCAGAGCGAGGAACACCTTGACGCGGCCCTCGTGCATCGCCTTGATCGAGTTCACCGAGTCGAGTCCGTGCGGGCGCGGCGGATCGAAGCCGAACTCCTGCTGCAGGGCGTCGAGGAAGGAGTCCGGCATCTGCTCCCAGATGCCCATCGTGCGGTCGCCCTGGACGTTGCTGTGCCCGCGCACGGGGCAGACGCCGGTGCCGGCGCGACCGAGGTTGCCGCGCAGCATCACGAAGTTGACGATCTCCCGGATGGTGGGCACGCCGTGCTTGTGCTGGGTGATGCCCATCGCCCAGCAGACGACGACACGTTCGCTGCGCAGGACCTCGTCGTGGACCTTCTCGATCTCCTCGCGTGTCAGTCCGGTCGCCGCGCGCACGTCGTCCCAGTCGACGGCGCGGGCATGCTGCGCGAACTCCTCGAAGCCGGTCGTGTGGGCGTCGATGAAGTCGTGGTCCAGGACGGTGCCGGGCCGGGCGTCCTCGGCTTCCAGCAGCAGGAGGTTGAGGGCCTGGAAGAGGGCGAGGTCGCCACCGGGCTTGATGTGCAGGAAGCGGTCGGCGATCTGGGTGCCCCGTCCGATGACCCCCCGTGGCTTCTGCGGGTTCTTGAAGCGCCGAAGCCCCGCCTCGGGCAGCGGGTTGACCGCCACGATGCGGGCGCCGTTGCGTTTGGCCTCCTCCAGGGCCGTCAGCTGGCGCGGATGGTTGGTGCCGGGGTTCTGCCCCACCAGGAAGATCAGGTCGGCGTGGTGGAGGTCGTCGAGGCTGACGGTGCCCTTGCCGGTGCCCAGCGTCTCGCTCAGGGCGAAGCCACTGGACTCGTGGCACATGTTGCTGCAGTCGGGCAGGTTGTTGGTGCCGAAGGCGCGCGCGAAGAGCTGTAGGACGAAAGCGGCCTCGTTACTGGCCCGGCCCGACGTGTAGAAGATGGCCTCGTCCGGGGAGGCGAGCGAGATGAGTTCCCCGGCGAGCACACCCAGGGCGTCGTTCCAGCCGATGGGCTCGTAGTGGTCCGAGCCCGGCCGCTTGATCACGGGTTCGGTGAGCCGGCCCTGCTGGTTGAGCCACATGTCGGAGCGCCCGGCGAGGTCGGAGACGCTGTGCTCACGGAAGAAGTCTGCGGTGATCCGGCGTTTCGTGGCCTCGTCGTTGATGTGCTTGGCGCCGTTCTCGCAGTACTCGTTGCGATGGCGCTGCCCCGGGGCCGGATCCGCCCAGGCGCAGCCGGGACAGTCGATCCCGCCCACCTGGTTCATGGCCAGCAGGTCCACCCCGGTCTTGCGCGGGGAGGTCTGCTCCAGGGAGTACTCCAGAGCGTGCACGACCGCCGGGACCCCGGCCGCCCACTTCTTCGGCGGTGTCACCGAGAGGGTGGTCTCGGGCTCCTCGCCGGGCGGGTTCTGCATCGCTTCGCCTTTCTCTTGCCGCGTCTGTCCTGCCGCCTGCGGTACGCGGGTCAGCCGACGGGCCACTGGGCCACGCGGCTCCTCGGCGGTTCCGGGTGATCGTGCTGTACCCGGCCGTTGCGGATGGTGCCGCGCCACGCCCCGCCCTCCTGTCCCAGCCCCTCGATGAACTGCTTGAAGTGCTGGAGCTCGCGGCGGACCAGCCGGGCGGTCACTTGCGTGATCTTGGAAGAGCCGGTGAGCCGTTTCGCTGCTCCGCGTGGCTCGAGCAGCATCCGGACGGTGATGGCCGTGCCGCCCGACTCCGTGGGCCTGAACTCCACCTCGCCCTGGTGCGAGGGGCGCTGCTCCAGGCCGCGCCAGGCCAGGTAGGAGTCGGGGTCCTGCTCCACGATCTCCACCGCGAAACGGCGGCGCAGCGGCCCGTAGCCGATGGTCCAGGCGGTCACGGTGGGCCTGACCTGTTCGACGCCGTGCACCACGGACGAGAACCGGGGGAAGGTCTTGAACTGCGTCCACTGGTTGTACGCCGTCCGCACCGGCACCGCGACCTCGACCGTCTCCTCGACGTGCTGCCTCCGCAGCGGCCGACGGCGGGTGACACCGTCGGTGTCGGGGCGCATGCCCGGCATGTTCGGGACGGCCTGCCGGGAGTCCTGTTCGCGCGCCATCGTGGCCTCTCCTCCGGTACAGGGATACGGGCCTCGCGCACCCGCCTCCCTCTCGTGTGCCAGGGCTCCTCTCCCGGTTCCCCCATTACGGTCTTCGAGTCGCGCGAATGCGCCATCATCCTGCTCGGTCCCCGGCTGCGGGGTCCGGGAGCCGTCGAGGGGCGCTGTGAAACCGGGTTGAGCCGCCTGACGCTCAGGTGCTGCCGGTGTCGGCGGCGTTCTGTGCCTTGAGGTCCGCGACGAAAGGCGCGTACGGGGTCATGTCCGACGTGGCCGAGCACGTCTGGGAGTAGTGCGGAATCCTCTTCGGTTCTCGGTGCCGGTGGACGGGTCCACGGTGATGACGCCGCTCGACGCGTGCGGCGCCGAACAGTGCGGCCGGGGAGGTTCACCTGAACGGGCTGTCAGGTGGCGGTGCGGCGGCAGGTGTTCGTCCGGCGCATGGCTGTCTCGCGTGGTCCTCCAGTCATGCGGGTGCGGGCGTGCCGTCGGTGCGGGTCTCCAGGGCGTGCAGCACGGCCACCATGTCCTCGTCGCCGTGGCCCTGTTCGACGGCCTCGCCGTACAGGGCGTGGCAGGCGTCGAGGAGTGGGGAGGTCAGACCGGCCTTGCGGGCGGCCTCGGCGATCAGACGGTTGTTCTCCAGGACGTTGGTGGCGGCGGCCTGCACGGTGAAGTCGCGGGCCAGCAACTTGGGCCCCTTCACCCGTGAGACGGCACTGGCCATCGGGCCCGCGTCCAGGACGTCCCGGAGCAGGCGCTGGTCGAGTCCGTACCGGTCGGCGAAATGGAATGCCTCGGCCAGCCCCGTGACGAGGGTGATCAGGAACAGGTTCACCGAGAACTTCATCAGCAGCGCGCCGGGGACCGCGCCGCAGTCGAACGTCGCCCGGCACATCGTGGCCAGCAGAGGGCGTACGGCCGCGACGGCGTCGTCGTCCCCCGCCGTCATTCCCACCAGCTCCCCCTGCTCGGCGGGGACGCGGGAGCCGGAGACGGGAGCCTCCACGTACCTTCCGCCCGCAGCCCGGACAACATCCTGCAGACCGCCCGAGTACTCGGCCGAGGTCGTGCCCATGTGTACGACGGTCCGTCCGGCGACGAGACCGGCGAAGTCCGGGGTGCCGCGCCCCAGCACGGCGTCCACGGCAGCCTCGTCGGCCAGCATGAGGAACACGGTCCGGGCCCGCTCGAAGACCTCGGCGGGGCTCGCGGCGACCTGGGCTCCTGCGGCGCGCAGGACCTCGCACCGGCCGGGGGTGCGGTTCCACACGACGAGAGGCGTCCCGGCCCGGACGAGGTTGAGGGCCATGGGCTGCCCCATGGTTCCGAGGCCGATGAATCCCACGTACACAAGGCACCGCCTTTTCCGGCTCACGCCGAGGCCGAGCCGTTGCCGCACACTATGACAGCCGTCATAGTAAACGCTCCTATGACGGCGGTCATAGAGTGGACCCGCGCAAACCACACAGGGAGGTCGGCGATGGCGGTGCCCGAGAGGGGCGCACGGGAGCGGATGGTCTTCAGCGCTGCTCAGCTCATCCGGCGCGACGGGGTCGCCGCCACCGGCATGCGCGAGGTCGCCGCCCACGCCGGCGCGCCGCGCGGTTCGCTCCAGCACTACTTCCCCGGCGGAAAGGAGCAGCTCGTCAACGAGGCGGTGGACTGGGCAGCCCGATACGCGGGCAACCGAGTCGCCCGTTTCCTCGCCGCCCTGCCCGAACCGACGCCGAGCGGACTGTTCGCGGAAATGGTGCGCCAGTGGACCGACGAGTACGAAAGCGTCGGCTTCGCGGGAGGCTGCCCCGTCGCCGCCGCCACGGTGGACTGGGCGGAGTCGACCGCGTCCACGCGGGCCGCCGTGGCGCAGGCGTTCGCCACCTGGACCGCTCCGGTGGCCCAGGCGCTGACGGACGTGGGAGTGCCCGAGGAACGAGCGGCCGCGCTGGCCACCCTCATGGTCAGCGCCTTGGAGGGAGCGATCCTCATGGCCCGGGCGGAGCGGGACATACGTCCGCTGACGACCGTGGCCCGCGAGCTCGGCCCCCTCCTCGACGCGGCGGTGAGCCAGGACGGCTGAATAAGGTTCTCAGCAACTGCCCCGCCGAAGCCCGTGAGGACATGATCAGGGCGCCGGTGACGGCGCTCTCGGACGTGCCTCTGCGTGCCCGGTCAAGACCTTGAGGCGGACGAGGGTGGCCAGGTCGTGCCGGAGCGGGGGAGCACGAAGCCGGCCCGCGACGGCCGTGTCGAGGTGTCCAGCCCGGCAACAGCGGCTGATCCGAGCCATGGAGTGGTTGCCCTCAAGCGGGCGGTGTGACCGGGGACCACTCGCCCATCCACTGTTCGGCGTCCCACTTCTCGAACCGTTGCACCTCGGTGAACCCCAGCTTGGCCGCGAGGCGCATCGAGCGGGCATTGGCGGTCTGGGTGTAGAGCACCACCGGCACGCCGGGGAGCGCGTCGGCGAACCAGCTGAGTGCCGCTGCGCACGCCTCGGCGGCGTACCCGCGTCCCCATGCCTCCGGCAGGAACAGGTAGCTGAGCTCGGCCTCCCCGGCGTCCGGACGGACATTGCCGCGACGCTCCGCATCGCGCCGGCTGACCTCGACGGTGCCGATCATCGCTCCGTCGAGCTCGATCACGAAATGGCCAGGGCGCCGCCCGGGCGTCTCAGGCACCGATCGCTCGAGCTCATCACGCGGCTGAGGACCACCGAGGTAGGTATGCACATCCGACGAGGCGAACAGCTCGATGAACGCCGCACGGTCCCGTGCCTCGGACTCGCGGAGCACGAGCCGCTCGGTTTTGATCGGGGCAACTGGCCAGGCGACGACAGCGAGTTCAGTCATGGCGGGCAACCTATCGCACGCCCGGGAGGGTGATCCGAAAGCAGGACGTCCCCGTCGCCGTCGCACCTTGAGGCGTCACCGGCAGATCGTGCCGCAGCCGAGGGCGAAAGCGTGGGTGTCGGTTCGGTGAGTGGGGTAGCTCCACGGACCTCACCGCACCCGTGCGCCTGAGAAGGGACACCGGCGCCCTGTACCGCGCCCGGCATGACAAGCTGTGAGTCCCACTGCCCGAACCCAGGAGGTCACGATGACCGCAGAAGCTGCATCCCCAGAAGGTTCGGAGCCGGCTGAGCCCGAGACGTCCGCTCTCGCGCCCGACAGCGACGGCAACTACGACCTCAAGCGCAAGTTCCGCGAGGCCCTGGCACGCAAGCGTGGTGCGCAGGCCGACGCCGCCGACCTTGCTGCCAACCCCCAGGCCTCGAAGATCCGTGGGGCGCACGGCCCGGCTGCGAGCCAGCGGTCGTTCCGGCGAAAGAGCGGGGGCTGAGCCGGAGCGGTTCCGGAAGCGCCTGGGCTGCGGCGCAGTCGCCGGCGCCCTCTCCGGGGCGCCCCGCCGATCGCCGAGAGCGCCTCAGGTCTGCTCGCTCGGGTGGGAAAGCTGCCGCTGCCGATGGGCGATCACGTCGTCGTGGCCGCGCTGCTGTGATGGCTACGACCAGAGCCCGATCCACCATGCCGACGGACTGGCAGCAGCCGGCCGCTCGGAATGGCTGATGGAGAAACGACCGCCCGTGGGGGAGTCCACGATTCCCCCACGGCGATCTGCGCTCTGATCTTTTTCAGTAGCCGACGGTGAAGCGGCGCTGAACGAAGCGGGGCAGCTCCGCCTCGTCGATGAGGGCAACGGCCATGTCCTCCACCGAGATACGGCTGCGGCAGTCGGCGTCGAGGTCCGCAGGACGTTCAGGGCGTCGCGGTGACCGAATACCGCTGCGGCGTATTCGCGCGGCAGTTCAAGCTGGTCGAGGGCGCTGTACAGGAACTCGTCGGGGTCGGCGCGCACCAAGCAGGGCCCGCGCCGCCGTGGCGTAGACAGTGGGTCGGCGATCGATCGCCGTACGGGTGTCCTCACGCTCCGCCTTCCCCCGACCCGCCGCCCGCAGCTGTCGCCCTCGTCCTGCGGATCTGCGGCGAGTGGGATCACAGGAGACCGCCGTGGCTGTCCCCCTGCCGCGATACCCCGTTGAACGAGCTGCCGCCCCCACATAGGTTCCGCGTATGACGAACGTACGGATCGGCGTGATGTACGACCGAGACTGGGCCCCGGAAGGGCTGCCCGACTTCGCGCGGCGGGCAGAGGCGCTCGGCGTGGACGACGTGTGGGTGGTGGAGGACCTCGGGTGGAACGGCGGGGTGTCGGCAGCGGCCGTGGCCCTGGGAGCTACGGCACGTATCAAGGTGGGTATCGGCATCGCCCCCGCCCCGTTGCGCAGCCCGGCGCTTCTGGCGATGGAACTGGCCACGCTGGCACGGGTGTTCCCCGGACGGCTGGTGGCCGGGATCGGGCACGGGGTGCAGGAGTGGATGGCCCAGGTGGGCGCCGCGGCGCGTTCCCCGCTGGCCCTGCTCGAGGAGACGATCGTCTCCGTACGCGCGCTGCTGCGTGGGGAGCGAGTGGAGCTGACGGGCCGTGAAGTGCGCCTGGACGGAGTCCAGTTGACACATCCGCCGACCGAGGTGCCGCCGGTGGTCGCGGGCGTTGTGCGCTCTCGCTCCCTGGAACTGTCCGGCCGGGTCGCGGACGGCACCGTGATCACTGAGGGCCACGGCCCGCGCGACCTGGAGAACGCCCGCGCGCTGACCGCGAAGGGCGGCGCCGCGTCCGACCACGCCCTGACGGTCTTCGCCTTCGCCTGCGTCGGTGACGACGCCGACGAGGTGGCACGGGTCCTGCACCCGCACATCGAGGGCCACGGCGCCTGGCTCGGTCGCCCGCCGCACGAGGTGTTCACCGTCTCGGGCCCCGCCTCGCAGGCTGCCGAGAGTCTCCGCGCCCTGGCCACGGCCGGCGCGGACACGGTCGTCCTGCGGATCGCCGGCCCGGATCCGCTACGGCAACTGGAGGCCGTACTGGATGCGGTGGGACCGCGGAACTGAAGTCCGGGAGCCCGGCCAGTGACCCGTCAGATCGGCGTCCAGGACGCGGCCGCCGAGCCGGCCCGGGAAACGGCTCGGGTATGCCCGCGAAGACGCTCCCTCCTGCGGTCACAGCGGTACCTGGACCGGCCGGCCGCTCGACCACCCCGTAGGACAGGGGTCGTGGTCCGGCGAGGTGATACGCGAACGCGTTCCCGCCGGACCGCGAACCCACCGCACTCCCAGGCCGCGCCGTAGCTCCACTGGCCCGTTCGACACGGCAGCGGCCGGGGGCCGTCACATATGGGCGGCAGGCTCGCTGCGAAGGCGCGTCACTCGTCGATCCACGCTCCCAGGGCCTCGTCCTGCGTCCCGGCGGACCCGGCGACCACGACCCAGCCACGCATCGGGCGGCCGGTCGTGTCGAAGTCCCGCGCCCTGGGTCGGGCGAGGGCCGCGTCGGCGGCGTCGGGCCCGACGCGGACCATGAGCTCGTCGCCGGTCACGCCGACGGCCATGTTGCCCAGGTACACGAAGGCGATGCCGCCGAACATGCGCGGCGGCTGAGAAGAGGCGGACGGGCGGTGCACCAACCAGGCGGTAGCCGGGGCTGTCATCAGCCTCGCGAGGGGCGGCTGGAAGACTGGGCGTCCGTGACACATTCTGATCTTGCTCGCCGTATCCATGCCGCCTCCCATCTGACAGGACAATTCACGCTTCGGTCCGGGCGTACTGCCACGGAGTACTTCGACAAATACCGGTTCGAGGGTGACCCGGTCCTGCTCGATGAGATCGCCCGGCGGATGGCCCCGTTGGTGCCCTCGGGCACCGAGGTGCTGGCCGGCCTGGAGATGGGTGGCATCCCGGTGGTGACCGCACTCGGCCGGCAAACGGGTCTGCCCTGCGCGTTCGTGCGCAAGCAGGCGAAGCCGTATGGCACCTGCCGTCTCGCCGAGGGCGCCGACATCGAGGGTCGCCGGGTGCTGGTCGTCGAGGACGTGGTCACCAGTGGTGGACAGATCGTGCTGTCGACCGCGGACTTGCGTGCTCTGGGGGCCCAGGTGCAGGAAGCTCTGTGCGTGATCGACCGCGAGCAAGGCGGCGCCGATGCCCTCGCCGCTCAGGGCATCGGACTGTTGTCGCTGCTGACGGCCGAGGATCTGCGGGCCGCTGCCGCCTGATCTGGACTCGTCCACGCTTCCACCAGGACGCCGTGCTTCATCCACCTGCACTTCGTCGATCACGACCGTGGGGTGCGAGCGACACTCTGAAGCACTCACCGGTGGGGACCGCCGCTGCGCCGTTCCGGCCGTCGGCGTTGCTGCAGCAGACCTGGCCGAACGGGTCGGTGGTGGAGGCGAGCCACGAGCTCTTGGTGGCGGGCTCCTGTCGCAGCGCCCCCAGGTACCGGCTCCTGTCGTGGCGTCCGAAGGCTTCGATTGTGGGGGGGGCGCCGACCGGGATGTGGTGCACGTCGATGAAAGACAGGCCCGGACGGGTTGGTCAGTGCCCCGGCCGTTGGCAGGCGGGTGAAGACGGTTTATCCGAAGGCGGCGTGTGCGTGTGCCTTCCCCCTGATACTGGACGCATGGGATTCGCCGTCTTCATGACCCTGCCCGGACTGGTCATCGTGCTGACCGCCGCGGCCTTCGCTGATCAGCTGCTTCTGCGCGCAGGTCGCGCCGGGCTGCTGCCCTGGCGGAACAGCGCCAGACAGGGCCAGATCTCGGCAACCGGCTTCGAGCAGCTTCATGCGAGCTTCTCGCCGGGCAAGCAGAGCGAACTGAAGGAGCGCCAGTCGGCGCTCATACTCAGGGACGACGAGGAGGACGGGGCACCGCCGAACCGGACCATGGTGGATCTGGAGGGAGGAACAGCGGTCGTCCGTATGCCTCCAGCCGGTCGGTAGGGCAAGTGCTGGACTCTGCCGCACACGTTCAGCCTGTTGTGGTGGTGCCGAACGTTCCCGAGGAGGTCTTGTGGCGCACCCGCCCGGGGGCCAAGGGGTGGAGGTTCAATGGCAATCATGATGTGTAGAGGAACGTCATCCACCGCCGCCATTGCCGTTGTTGTCGCTTGTGCGTTGACCTTTCTCACGTCGTGTTCCTCGGACTCTTCGGACGGGCCCTCCGCCGGGGGCCGGCCCAGCAGCTCCGAATCCGGGTCGGCGTCCGGTCCCACAAAGACGGCCACACCGTCGCCGTCGCCCTCGCCAACCGGACCGTGTGCTGACGGGACGTGCGAAATCAAGGTCGCGGTGGGAGACGCCGTGACAGTTCCGGAAGCGTACGGCCTCGGGCCGATCAAGGTGACCGCGATCGCCGGCGGAAAGGTGGACATGGTCGCCCAGCTGACAGGGTCGGGTTACAGCATCTCGGGCTGTTCCGGTGGCGGCAGCGTGTCGTCGGACGGCGGAGGCGGTGTCGGGTTCAGCTGCGGCGAGGGCCCCGCTGCGACCTTCAACGACGCCATGAGCCTGAAGGTCGTCGACATCCTGGATGCGGCCGCCGTACTCCGCATCAAACCCGCCGGGTGACGTACGGCCCGGCGCTTGCGGCCGGTCCGCCTCTTCATCCACGCAGGTGCGCGAGCGCAAGGGCGACGAGACCCTCGGCAACTCGGGATCCGGCATGCACAGGATCGTAGAAGTCCCCCGGCCAACAGTGGGCAGGAACCGATGAGCCGACCGTCCTGTCAGAGCGTTGTTGCGCGCTGCCCCTCAGCATCCCACTGCTGGTGTGCGGTGTGGACGCGGTGCCACAGCGCCGCCCGCGCGGGGGTGTCGACGTCGGTCAGGTTCAGATGGAACACGTCGGCCAGTACGTCGTACCAGTCGTCGGCCGAGTCGATGGTCCGCTCGTACGTGCCTTCGGCGTCGATCCGGCGCAGCACACAGCCACGCAGCATGTCCACGCCCTTGGCGTCGCGGAGCTGGACTTGGAGGACCCGGACGAATCCGGACTCAGGGGAAGAGGACAGCCGGCAGTGCTCCGCGGCGAAGGAGGACAGCTCCACGGGCTCCGGCGCGAAGACCATCGCCGTGAAGGCGCCGCGGGGGTCATGGGTGAACCGCCAGCCGCCGGGCACCACCACCGACGGGGCCATCGCGTAGGCCTGGCGAACGTTCCAGGTCACAGCGCCACCTCCGCAGTGAATCTGTCTGGGCTACTTGACCAGCCGGAAGGCGGGGTGCCCAACCCAGGCCCGCAGGAACTCGGCCGATCCCAGCGCCATCCAGTCGTCGCCCGCGATCCCCAACACCCCCGGAAGGCCAGCGACGACCGACGCCTGTCCATCCAGCAGCTCGACATTGGCCACGCCCCCGATGACGTCCATGACAGCGGCGGTCAGCAGGGCCGTGGTCACGTGGTCGATCTCGCGATTGCAGCCGGCGCTGACATTGACGGCATGGGTCGGTCTGAAGCCGAGGATGGCCTCCACCTCGGGTTCGTCCGCGTGCTCAGCCTCGAAGGTGCTCTCGTCGCCGACGCCCGGCCCCATCAAGTAGACCAGGAAGGGCCGACGCCAGTCCTCGCGCTGCGGATTGAATCCCACCAGGGCTGCGAGCCCCTCGTCCGCGGAGGTGTTGCCGAGGAGTGGCAGCGGGAACGGCTTTCGCCAGTCCTTCTCTCGCCTGTCCTCGACGCCCAGTCGCTCTGCGGGCACGTTGACGTCGAAGAACCCGGACCGCTTCTCGTCGAAGTGGGAGGAGAGCCCCACCATCAACGCGCGGAACTCCCGCAGCGCAGCCGGGGAGAGCGGCTCCGCCAACTCGATCACCAACGTCGGACCAGACATGCTGGGAGCCTAGTTTGATCGGCTCCGCGACCGCTCGCATTGTTCCCACACCGAGTCCAGACGGTCCGAGCACCGACGCCGCCCACCCGGCGAACCTATGCGGTCAGAGCACTAGTGGCGAGTTCCCTCGGACGGGAGGTCGCCGACGGGTGCTCCCGTCCAAGGGGAGGGTCACAGGCCGGAGCCGCCGGTCGCGTCGATCGTCCTGCCGGTGACCCAGCGTGCGTCGTCCGAGGCGAGGAAGGCCGCGATGTCGGCCACGTCTTCCGGTCGGCCGACCCGGCCCAGTGCGGCCAGCGAGCTCGCGTGGGCTTCGGCCTCCGGGTTGCCGCGCAGCCAGCCCGCATTGACGTCCGTATCGATGATCCCGGGGGCGACCGAGTTCGCTGTGATGCCCCGGGCGCCCAGCTGCTTGGCGAGGTTGAGGGTGAAGTTGTCCAGGGCGCTCTTGGTGGCGCCGTAGGCGATGGCCTCGGGCATGGCGAGGTGGGCCGCGCCGCTGGAGATGTTGATGATCCGGCCGGCGTCGCGCAGTCGCTTCAAACCCTCTTGCACGATGAAGAACGGAGCTCGCACATTCACGGCGAAGACCTCGTCGAAGCCGGCCTCGGTCAATAAAGCCAGATCTGCGCTTCGTCCGATCCCGGCGTTGTTGACGATGATGTCGACGGCCTGGTCGGTCGCGTGGTGGGAAATCTGGGCGTCGAAGGCTGACCACAAGGCGGTGGCGTCGCCGTGACGGCCCAGCTCTGCGTGGAGGGCGAAGGCCCGGCCGCCATCCTTTCGGATGCGCTCCACGACGTCGTGTGCCGCGCTCTCGTCGCGGGCGTAAGTCAGTGCGACAACAGCGCCGTCCCGGGCAAGCCGCTCCGCGATGGCTCGTCCGATGCCCCTGCTGCCGCCGGTGACCAGTGCCGTCTTTCCTTCAAGTCGCTGCGTACCCATGCCGATTGACCGCCTTCCATTTGTTGAGTGATCGACCAAGAAAGAAGGTAGCACCTTTTTTGGTCGAGCACTCTAAAATGTGGGGCATGGCTGAGACACCCAAGCGCGGCCGTCCGCGCACCTTCGACCACGCAGCGGCGCTTGCCGCAGCCACACGGCTGTTCTGGGAGCGAGGCTATGAAGGCGTTTCGATCGGCGATCTGACCGATGCGATGGGGATCCGTTCAGGGAGCCTGTACGCGGCCTTCGGGGACAAGAAGTCCCTGTTCGAGGAAGTCGTCAACGCCTACGGCCAGTCGCCTGTCGGCAGTTTCGCGGGCGTGGCGCTGCGCGAGGAGACCACTGCGTACGGGGCGTTCGCGCGCATCCTTCGGGAGGCTGCGGTCATCTATCCGGACCCGTCGCACCCGGCCGGCTGCCTGGCCATCAGCGCCGCAACCAACGTCACTCCGCAGGATGCGGGGGTGCGAGCATTCCTCCGTAATCTGCGCAACAAAAACGTGGACGGATTCGAGTCCCGGCTGCGGGAGGCGCAGCGGGCGGGAGAGCTGCCGGCCGACGTCAGCCCTCGAGCCCTGGCCGACTACTTCGCCACAGTCCTGCAGGGACTCTCGCAGCGAGCCCAGGATGGCGCCACCGCAGACCAACTGGCCGCAGTTGCCGAACTGGCACTGACTTCCTGGCCGACTGCTGCGCAACGCTGATCAGTCACCCACTCCGACTCTCAAGATCACGATCTGCTGTTCGATCGACAGCTGACGGCGTAGCTGCCAGTGTGAGCGGCGGCGGCCGGTCGCAGAAGACCAGTTCGGCCTGCGCCCCGCTTCGGCCGCTCGTTTGTGCTCACGACCCCGAGCCACGTGCCCTGGGCTCAGGCGAACTCGCCGGCCCATGGGGGGGGCGGCAGGGCAGCCCACGCTGCATGGCCAAGGGGTAGTCGTAGCGTATGAATCCCTTGAAGCTCGCCACCTTGTCGTACAGCACGCGGGCGCTGGTGTTGTCCTCCTTGGTGGTCCAGTACAAGCGGGATGCGCCTCTCTCCCGCGATGTCTTGGCCACCTGCTCGAACAGCGCGCGCCGCCCCGGACCACCCGATGCGCAACGCGTCCACCTGGCCTAGTAGTTGACTAGGTATCTCGTGCCGCGCCGAGGCGCCGAAGCAGATCGAGGAGGGTCGCGCGGTCCGCGTTCGGCAGGGCGGAGAAGCAGTCGGCGAGCACTTCGTCGGCGATCTTGTGGCCTGCTGCCAGGATTTGCCGACCGGTGGGTGTGAGGTGGTGTTCGATGCGCCGACCGTGTCCTGGGCGGCGTTCTACGAGGTTCTGGGCGGTGAGACGGCCGGCGAGTGTTCCGAAGGCTTGTTCCGTCTGGAACGTGGCTGCGGCCAGTTCGCGGGCGGATGCTCCGGGGGAGCGGCTGATCGCGCGCAGGGCGTCCCACTGTGCCAGCGTCGTGCCGATGGCTTGGAGGGCGCTGTCGAGGGCCCGATGCTGTCGGTACTGGGCCTGTTTGACCGCTCTGCCGAGTTCTTGCAGCTCAACGTGCATGCATCGAGTCTACGGCATGACCAAGCTAGCTTATATAAAGATGTTTAGTTACTATCGTCCGCATGTCCACCAACGCATCAGCCATGTACGCCGACCTGTCCCTGACGCTGTCCGAGGCCGGAGCAGGCAGGCCGGTTCTCGTCCTGCACGGCGGCGGAGGCCCCGCCACCGTCGCCGGCCTCGCCCAGCACCTCTCCCGAACTGCCCACACGATCACGCCCGTGCACCCCGGCTGGGACGGCACCCGCCGCCCCGCCTGGCTCACCGGCATCGACGACCTTGCACTCGCCTATCTGCACATGCTGCGCGACCGTCGACTGCGCGATGTTCTCGTCGTCGGCTCCTCCCTCGGGGGCTGGATAGCCGCCGAGATGGCCATACGCGACAGCGCGGGAAGCATCACCGGCCTCGTCCTGATCGACGCGGTAGGTGTGCAGGTCGAGACGGAACCCATCACCGACTTCTTCGCCCTCGACGCCCGCGGCGTCGCGGAGCACTCCTGGCACGACCCGGACCGCTACTACCTCGACCCGGCCGGCCTCCCCGCTGAGGAACTCGCGCGCAGACAAGCCAACATGGCCACGATGCGCATCCTCGCCGGCGATCCCTACATGCACGACCCCACGCTGCTGCGCCGGCTCGGGCAGATCCAGGTGCCTTCCCTCCTGCTCTGGGGTGAGAGCGACCGCATCGTCTCTCCCGCCTACGGCGCCGCGTACGCCGACGCCCTCGGCGACGGCCGACTCGAAGTCGTCCCCAAGGCCGGCCATCTTCCGCAGATCGAACAGCCGGAAGCCACCTTCGCTCTGATCGACGCACACCTGCGCCGGTCGGGCAATCCGTCGGGTCAGTGGTGAGTAGGTGTAGGCGATCAGTTGCCCCCGCCAATTCGGCCCCGCCCCGGCCTGGAATCCTTGGACGCGGGACGCCATGACCTGTGTCGACGACGTCAGGATGTCTGGGACGCGGTCTTGCCTCTACCCCGACGGCGAGGAGGCTCTTGCTGATCTCGCGGGCTTGGGGCTGAACCGATCGGGGGTCGGAAGCGGGGTCCGGTAGGTCGTTTCCGATCTTGCTCTGGCAGAAGGCTGGGCTGTTTTGTGGGGACCGCTGTGGCTGAGTGCCTCAATCGACGAATGTGAATGCCAGTGGCGACAGTGCAGACGTGGGTGTCCTGCCGTCGGCGGATCCGGTAGAGCCGAACAGCCGTGCATAGCCCCTTCGGGGTGGACCGCAGGTCGGCCAGCTCGAGTCCAAGGTCCGGGCCGGTGGCGGGGAAGAGCCGTGTGCCCTGGCCGACGATCACGGGATAGGTGAGCAAAATTGTCTCGTCGACCAGCCGGTGGTCGGGCAGCCAGCGGATCAGGGTGCCGCTGCCCCACACTTGCAGCTCACCGCCCGCGGCGGCTCTCAGTTCTCCGACGGCGCCCGCGACGTCGCCCGACAGGACGGTCGTGTTCGCCCATCGAGGGTCGGTGAGCGTGGCCGAGGCGACGTATTTGGGTCGCGTGTTCAACGCTTGCCCGACGGGGTTTCCCGGATCCATGCCCGCTCCCAGGAGCCGGCGAAGATCTCGTAAGTCCGCCTGCCGAACAGGAACGCCTCGGCGCGCTGGAAGGCCTGACTGATGAACGTCGAGGCGGAGAGGATGGCCGGCTTCTCCCGACGGGAGTTCCGAGTTGCTGCTCCGAGTCCTGATCTGAGGCGGAGAGGAGAACAGCGTTGATATCCCCTCCGGCAAACACCTTTGCGCAGGCCGCCGCCTGGATGATGGGGTGGCGCAGTGGCAGACCACGATGGGGCGGTGGCCGTCCGGCCGTTGACGCTGGCCTGGGTGAACCGGCATCTGGACGTCGGCGAACGGGTCGTCAAAGCCGAAGCGCTGCATGGCGGTATCACTGCCGAGATGCGGCGTGTGACCGTCGCCAGGCAAGACGGAGGCACCCGTGACCTGGTGCTCCGGACCTTCGTCGATGCGGAGCGCGCCGAGGACTGGCTGAACAGGGAGAGGGGCGCCCTCGCCCTGCTCGCGGGGACCGGCGTGCCGGCTCCTGGGCTGGTGGCGGTTGATCACAGGGCCGTGCATTGCGAGTGTCCGTCGCTGCTGATGACCCATCTGGCGGGCCGGACGGTCCTGAAGGACGAGGGAGTGGAGGCGCGCGTCCCTCTGCTCGCCCGTCAACTCGTGGCGATCCACGCGGTGCGACCCGGCCCCGCCGAGCGGCCCCCGGGGTACGTGACCTTGACGACCGCCGACACCGTCGTGACACCGAAGGGCGCCGACACGGCGACATGGGCCGCGGCGATCGACGTGATCCGACGGCCCGCACCCCCCTATGAGGGACGGTTCCTGCACCGGGACTTCCACCCCGGCAACGTGCTGTTCGACGTGCCTCCGAAGGGCCCCGCAGCCTTCCGCATCACCGGCGTCGTCGACTGGGCAGCGGCTTCTTGGGGCCCGGCGGACCTCGATGTCGCGCACTGCTGCACTAATCTCGCGCTGCTGCACGGACCGGCGTGGGGTGTGCGGTTCGCCGAGGCGTACGAGGAGGCCGGCGGCATGCTGGCAGCGGCCGCGAGCGAGCGGATGTACTGGCAGGTGCGGGACGCGCTGGCGTTCTCAGAAGAAGTGCAGCAGGCGTCGCAGCCATGGCGGGGTGCAGGCAGGACAGAGCTGACGGCACGGATGGTGGAGGAGCGGCTGGATGCGTACGTCACTGCTCTGATGGACGCGCCGGGCTGAACCAAGGTGGTCCGGGGCGGGGGCACGGCGGTGCACCGCAATTGCCCGACGTTGTCTTCATAGGCGGATACGACATCACAGCTCTCGTGGCGTTCGACAGCTGGCGACACGGCAGTGCCGCGCGCCAACACTGATGGTGCCGGTACAAGGCAGTGGCTGGTGATTCGGCGGCGGGTCCTGGGCGACCTGGCGGAGGGCGTTCTCGGGCTCATCTGGCCGGACTGCCTGATCGAGACGGGGATGCCAGGGGCGGGAGTCGACGGTGACCAGGCTGGTCTCCGAGCGCCCGCCACCTGTCGTGGCTGGGCTCTGGGCGAACCAATGTCGGTACGGCGCCTACGGCTTGGCCCGTCTCGTCTGCTGACCGGGTGAGTGTTGTGCGGCCTCAGCTTCTTCGACTTCTCTGGCGAGTTTCGCGATTTGTGTCTGCGCTGCGGTGATGCCGCGGAGGATGAGGCGTAGGTGGGTGGTGGACTGGGGTACGGCGGCCTCGAGTTGTTCCAGCCGCCGCTGTTGCGCGGCGAGTTCGGACCTCAGGCGTGAGGCCCGGTCGGGTGGTGGGGGAGGGGCCGTCCCGTTGAAGACGACGTTGTGCAGGGGCCGTTCGGCTTGGACGGCTTCGCGTTCGGCTGCGTGTGCGTCGTCGGGATAGTCGATCCGGATGGCGATGACGCGGCGGCCCCAGGGCTGTTGTTGCAGGTGGGTGCGGATACGGGTGAGCGGACAGGTGGAGATGCCGACGTAGAGCAGGCCTTCGGGGCCGTAGAGCCGGTACAGGGTGGTGCGGCCGGCGGTGTGCAGGCTGCCTTCCTCGTCGAACAGGCCGCGCAGGAACTGCGTGTCGATGTCGGTCATCGCGCTGCCTTTCTCGGCTCAGGGTGTGCGGTGGCTGTCGCTGTCGGCCGGTACCAGGCCCGCAACCGTCGACCGCGCGCCGCTTGTCCGTATCCTCACGGTCCCACGCGGGTGTGACAGTGCCTCATCGACCAGCACGTCAGGCGTCGGGAGGGCCTGGTGAGTGGCAGCGTGAGAGCGACGGTGTCCACCACGCGATGCTCGGAATCGCTCGCCTGCACAACCTCATCCTCGCCGGGTGACTGAGGAACACGCAGATCACCCAGCGCACCCCAGATCATTTACGGGATCTCGCTTAACCTAGCCATTCGGAACGACCGTTGCCGCACTTTCTGGAGTGTCGACGTTGGGACTCTCGCCAAGGCTTCTGAACCGATTGGCTCAAGAGGGGCAAACTGGTGTGGAAGGCATGTCGGGCAAATAGGTCGACCGTTCCTGAGGCGTGAAGTCCCGGCGGAGTGCCTCGCAGATTTGCTTGCTGGCCTGGGCTGGCTCGGGAAGATGGATAGGCCGCAACTGAACCGTTCCGTTGGGTCCTGTGACGGCCAGCATGGTTCCGTTTGGATTAAATGCCACCGTATCTACCAGGTTAGTGTCGCCAGCGAATGTCTCACGGGTGTCGCCGGTGGCCCTGTCCAAGAGCCGTACCGTCCCGTCTTGGCCACTGGTTGCGAGGGTCTTGCCGTCAGGGCTGAACACCACAGAAAGGACACCGCCGCGGTGACCGCTGGGAAGAGTGCGGGCGTGTCCCGTTGTAGCGTCCCAAAGCCGTACCGTGCCGTCATCACCGCTGGTGGCCAGTGTGTTGCCGTCCCGGCTGAACACCACTGCTGTCACTTCTTTGGCAGGCTCGCGCGTCACACTGTCGAGGACCTCTCGGTGGCCCGTGAGGGTGCGTCGCATCTTCCCCGTGGAGGCGTTCCAGAGGCGAACGGTTCCGTCCGCACCTGCGGACGCGATGGTGCGGCCGTCAGGGCTGAAGGCCGCACAGTTCACGCGCCCCTTATGCCCGTTCAGCGTGTGCAGCGTCGCGCCTGTCCGTGTATCCCACAGTCGGGCGGTCGCGTCACCACCGGCGGTGACGAGAATACGACCGTTGGGACTGAATGCCACAGAGTTCACGCCCCGCGGGGGCATGTTGGTACCCGGTGGTACGCCGTCGGTGTGGCCTCTGAGAGTGCGACGCACTTTCCCTGAGGACGTATCCCAGAGGCGGGCGGTCCCGTTTGCGCCGGCGGTCGCGAGAAGACCACCGTCGGGACTGAATGCGACAGCTTGTATTTTTCCATCCGAGCCGGTCAGGACGTGACGCTGCTCGCCCTTAGTGGCATTCCAGATCCAAGTAGTGCCGTCAAGGCCGCCGGTAGCCAGCGTGCCGCCATCTGGATCGAAGGCAATCGCTGCCACGTTGCTGTGGCCTCTCAGTGTCACGTGAGCTGTGTCGGCCGTCATGTCCCAGAAGCGCAAGCTGGTGCTGTCGGGGTCGGCGGTGGCCAGGATCGCGCTGTTCGGGCTGAACGCCAGCGTGCCTGCGCCGTCCCCGTGGCCTGTGAGGATGTCACGCGTGTCGCCGTCTGGCGTGCGCAGGCGCACCGTCGCCTCCCCAACGCCAGTGACGGCCAGCGTTCCGTTGGGGCTGAATAACACCGTGCTGACTCCGCCGAAGTTGTCGGACAGCGTGTGGCGGACCTTGCCGGTGTCCGTGTTCCACAGCAGTACCACGTCACTCGTGGCCCCCGCGGTGGCGAGGGTCGCGCCGTCAGGGCTAAACGCCAGCGTGTTGAGGCCGTCGGGTGGGGCGATCTTGCGACGCAGCTTCCCTGTCTCGGTGTTCCAGAGCCAGACGAGGTCATCCCACGCTTGGAGCTCCTTATCGTGTCCGGATACCGCCAGGGTGGTGCCGTCAGCCGTGAACGTCAACGACGTCACTCCACCACGAGGGCCGTTGTGGACAACGCGCGACTTCCCGGAAGCCAGGTTCCACAAGCGCACCGTCCCATCTCCCCCGGTGCTGGCAAGCGTGGCGCCATTGGGGTTGAAGGCTATGGATTTCACTCCGTTGTCGACATAGCCGGGGTGACCGGAGTGTCCGTTGAACGTTCGCAGAGCCGTTCCCTTGGCGATGTCCCAGAGGCAGATTGTGTTGTCCTCACCGGCCGTGGCAAGCGTCGTGCCGTCCGGGCTGAAGGCCACAGCAGCGATGCCGCCGTCGTGGTGGGAGATGGTACGCAGGGCTCTTCCACTCTCCGTACTCCACAGCCTCACGCTCTCCTCATAAATGCTGCTGGTGGCGAGGATGCTGCTGTCCGGGCTGAAGGTCGCTGAGTCCACCCCCCTGGACAGACCACCAAAGACACGCAGGAGAGGGGCTTTCGCTGCTGCGTAAAGGCTGCGGGTGGCCTCGACAGTGGGGCTGGTCCGATATGCCTGCACGGCTAGCAGCGACGCGAGGTCCAGGTCTCTCGTCAGTAGAGAACTGGACTGGGTGGCCAGCTGCCTTGACTGGGCAACCTTCTGGGCGGTGATCGCGGTCTGTTGCTGCCAGTAGGCGATCCCTGCGGCCGCAAGGGCAAGAACGAGCAGCGTAGCGAGCAGGGCGTTGATGCGAACTACGCGCCGCGCTAGTGACCGCCGACGCTTGACGCTAGAGGCCAGGTAAAGAGCCATCTCGGAGGTCAGTCCCCGCGACCCCGACCAGTCGATGCCTGCATCCAGGTCGGTGCCGCCCAGCAGATCGTCGGGTCGCCTGCTGTGTTCCCAGCGTCGTCGCCGTTCATCGGTGCGACGCAGCCAGGCTTGGAACTGATGATCTCCAGACACCCAGCTGCGTAGGTCATGCCAATCGCGGATGAGAGCTTCATGAATGAGCTCTGCGGTTGGTGTGCCGACTACGGTGTCGGCCGTCTGCTGAACCTTGATGGTGATGAGCCGGTGGTGGGCGAGGACTTCGATTACTTCTGTGAAGTCCTGACCATCCGTGCGGCGCGCGGTTGAAGTGTCGACGGCGAGTGCACGCAGATCTCGCAGCGGCACCTGGCGGCGAGTGGGTGGAGTGCTTTGGTCCCCAGGCTGGACCAGGGCAGTAAGGATGCGTTGGGCGAGAAGCTTTCGGTCCTGGGACAATTGCGTCAAGGCAGTGTCGCACCATGCGGATAGGCTGCCGGTCACTCCTCCGATGCGCTGGTACGTGCTGTGAGAGAGGTGGCCTTCCTGCCGACCGTTCCACAGCTGCGTCAGGGTGACTTCAAGCAAAGGCAGTGTGGTCACCGGAGCCTGGCGGGCGGTTGGGCCAGCGGGATCGGCTGCCATCAAGTCCGTGATGATGCGCTCAGGCAGCCCATCCTCGAGACGAGCTCCGGCATCTTGTGCTGGCTTTACGATCATGGATCGGAGATCAGGCTCAGTTAAAGTGGCGGGTACATCCACCGCACCTGGCCTCAGTGCTTCAAGCAGCTCTGGAGCTCCTGCGGCGAGTTGCGGGTAGAAGTCGTCCCGCAGGACCATGAGCAGACGGACGTCGGCCGGCGAGCCGACCACCGTTGCCGTCAGTTCCTGCACCGGATCACGGGGTCTCTGAACCTTTGCGGACCGGGTGAACAGTTCCTCTGCCTGGTCAACCACCAGCAGTACTTTTGAGCCTGTCGGTTCGCTGGCGAGGCGGCGGCCCACGGCCTGCCTGATGCCGTCGCTCGCAGCCCCGGTCAGACCGGCCCGTTCCAATTCGGTGAGCAGATCGGTTCGCGGCCGAGCCACGACCGGTAGCCACCTCGTGGTGCCCTGCAGACGTCCTTCGGCCAGCGCAGGTAAGACGCCAGCCTGGACGAGCGAGGACTTGCCGGCGCCAGACGGCCCCAGCAGCAGGACGCCCCGCTCTCGCCCCAGCGCGACCAGTACCTTCTCCCTCGCTGCCTCCCGCCCATGGAACCAGCCGGCGTCATCAGCGGTGAAAGGTTCCAACCCGCGATACGGCTGGACGTCTTGTGCTGTGAACGCAGGCCAGACCTCACATAGCATCTCTGTCGGCGTGGCGTATGCGACACCGAGCCCGCGCATGTGGTCGTCCGGCTCCGTGATCGCAGTGACCATGCCGATTACCAGGCCGCTCACCTCGTCCCGTACCGCACCGCCACTGAAACCGTGAGTCAACTCATTCGCGTTGGTCAGCTGCAGCAGATCGCCCGAGCAGCCGCCGGCAAGCAAATCGCCGGCTCGCCCGTAGCCGAAATGACCATTAGGCGGTGCCTGAGCGGGGAAACCGAAGGAACTCACCTTGTGCCCTCGGCTGTTCTCAGCGGCGCCGAGCAGCAGGGGCCGCGCGTCCGGTGACTCCCGGAGTCGTAAAATGGCCACGTCCTGCCCTTCGGCGGCCCGCCATCCTTCGACCAGCACGGTCCCCTGCACGCGTGGGGTGCCGACCGCATGCGGAAACCGGACCTCCAAGCTGCTTCCAGGCCCGTAACCTGCATGCTCCACGACATGGGCGCAAGTCACCACGATAGCGTCGGAGGCCAAGAAACCGGCACCAGCGACAGCCCCGTTTACAGCGAGGACTTGGACCGTGGAAGCCGACAGTGCAGATCTCCGTGTTACGCGAGCACCATTTGATTCCGTGGCGTCCATCAAGCCCCCTAGTTCGTTATTGGGCTTCCGCCGACTGCTCATCTTGCTTCCAAAGCACGCGTACTTTCATGTGGAACGCGCCTTGGGTCTTAGTAATGACGACACCAGCTTCTGCAGACAGGTCGAGTCCAAACTCGAACTCAACCTCGGCAGGCCCCGCTTGACGTAGCAGATCCATTACGGCCTGAGTAGTGTCGCGGACGGGCGTCAACATGCTGCTGAGCGTTTGCGGAAGCTCCCGTACCACGTCTCCGGCGCGTCCCACCTTGATGGGTCCCTGAGCCTCTGCCGCCGCCTCGAACAGAATTTCGCCGCCGCCTTCGAGCGGTACCCGCACTAGATTTCGCATTTGTGCCCCTCCCCAGAGACCGTGGCAAGGCTACCGTCGAGTGGAGCCCCGGGCATCGCGTTCAGCATCATTTATCGGGTTGTGGTTTGGGGTCGCGGTTCCGGTACCTCTTCGGTGTAGGCGTGGATGTCGCAGGGCTGGCACGGCGTCAGCTGATCGGCCTCGCCACAAACGTAAGCACTTCTTGATCGAAGGAAATGTTCGACTTCGTGACCTTGGTCATGCGCCAGCTCGGCCGAGTAGAAGACGAACTCAACACCCAGCTGCTCAGAGCACCGCGAAGCCGTAACCTGATCTTGCGGCGCGGGGCCGACTGCCTGGAGGGTCACTGTGGGCCTGCGCGAGCTGATCACCGACGTCTGGAGCTGGCTGGACTACAAGCCCAGCCATGACCGACCCGCGACGGCCGGACCGTAACACCTGGGCGGAACTGACACGCTCGTGGGCGCCGGACGAGGGGGCCGCCTACCGGCTCTTGGCCGCATACGACTCCAACCAGGCTGGCCAGTTCGCCGCCGTGACCGGCAATGACGAGGCCGCCAGCGAGCGGAGGGAACTCGGCGACGCCTCCAAGCTGGTCGACACCGCGCTCGGCTACCTTCTCGGATCCCAGCAGGTCATCAGCGTGGCGGGCGCGGAGCACATCGACGACGATCCGACCGCCGAGGCAGCCGCGGCGCTGGCCGTACAGGACAGGCTGAGAGCCCGGGCGGAGAAGGAAATGCTGCCGCTGCGGTTTCAGCAGGCCGAGCGAAGCGCGATCCTGCTGGGCGATGCGGTCTACACTCTGGCGTGGGATCCCGCGAAGGGCCGGGTACTACTGCGTACTTGGGACCCGGGCCTGTACTTCCCGGAGTGGCCAGAGGACGGGGAGCAGGACGGCGCTGAGTTCCCGCTGCGCGTTCACCTGGCGTGGGAGCTGCCCGAGGACAAGCGGCGCGGGCTCAAGGCCAGGCTTCGGCGGGTCACCTACGAACTCGGCCCGATCGGTCCGGCGAGTCGGCACGGCGCAGCGGAGGACGGCAGCCCGGCGCGCGGTACCTGTACACCGACGGCGGTGATCCGATTCTGGTGACGGGTGACGCGCGGAACGCTGACACGGGCGTGATCAGCCGCACGTACCCATGGGCACCCAACCGGTCCTCCACGTGGACGTGCTTCCTCACCGACGCGGAATGGGACCTGGACGACCTCACGTACACCGACCGGCTGTACGACCTGCCGATGCACAACGCTCGGTACCGAGTCCGCTCGGATGGCGAAGTCCTTGACCGGCTCGACCTGATGGCGGACTTCATACCCGTCGTCCACATCACGAACAGCATCCCCACCAGCGGAGAGCCTGGGGGAAGCCAACCGTGGCCACCGTCCTCCAGGCCCTCTACGAGCTGTCCGCGACCGACACCGACGGCTCCGGCGCATCGGCCACCACCGGCTCCCCGATCATCGGCCTGGCCGGGGCCCGGCTGCCCATCGACCGAGCGACCGGCCAGCCACTGCCGGTGAAGGTCCGGGCCGGGACGGTGTGGCAGCTCACCGACAACGGGCGCATGGACGTCCTCGACACGTCGGCCCAACTCGCCGAACTCCGTGCCCGCGTCGACCACATCCTCGACCGCATCGCAGCGAACAGCCGCCTTACCGCCGCTGGCCTCGGCACCCTCGACCCGACTGCCCTGCCGTCCGGCTACGCCCTGCAACTCGCACTCGGCCCCCTGGACTCGCTCGTCGCCGCGATGCGCCTGGCCCGGACCCACAAGTACGTCGTCCTGCTGCGCATGGTGCAACGACTCCACCAGGCAGGGCAGGCAGAGGGTTGGCCCGCGGGGGAGTCGTTTCCTGCGCGCCTGATGTGGGGACCGCACACGCCGACCGACCGCGCTGCCGTCCTGGATGAGGTGATCAAGGCCGTCGGCGCCGGGGTCCTGTCGGTGGAGACCGGCATCCGTACGCTCATCGACGCCGGATACCCAATCGACGACGCCCAAGCGGAGATCGAGCGCATCCAGTCCAGAGCCTTCGAAGCTGCTGCACTCTCGCGGACGCAACCGGAGACAACGCCGCTGTGCGTGAATACCTCGGCCTTCCAAAAGCTGGACCGGAGCTGCCGAGGATCTCGTCGAATAGCTTTGTATCCGAATCCTCGGATCCGAATGATAACTGACGGGGACTTGACGCCCTTTAATGGCCTTGCGTATTCTGAATTTTCATTCGGTCGCGAGCGAAATGAATGAAAGCGATAAACAGGAATCCCATTCCGATTACTGGTGTGAGGCTCCCGGCTATGATCCAGGTCGTTCCCCACCAGCCGCGATCTCCATCGGGATCTACGAATGGAATCCAAAGAAAATTGCTGGCGATAACCGAAAGCCATCTCCAGGTTTCTTTGGGGAAGCGCCCGGCTCGGAATTCAAAGTACACGGTCAGCGCCATAAACAACATAAAGGCGTAGAGGTTGAGTACCCATAGGGTCGGACTCACGGCCGGAGATCCCTCGGCGAAGCGGATTTGGCGAGGCCACTCCCACGTCATAATCGTGACCAAGATCAGGAGTGGGAGAGCGCGGCGCACGTCTTTTGCGATGACGTCAAGGCGCTCCTCGTGGCGGAGGGTGAAGCTGGCTAAGCCTTCGAATAGGGGGTTGGGTGCCGTCAGGGGGTCCAATCCCTGCCTGGCGCGGACGGCTTCAGTTAGCGCATCTTCTTGAGTTGCCGCGCGAATCTGCATCCTAGTGTCCCCGACATAGGATGCGACATCCGTGTAGAACTGATGGACAGTCTCTTCCGACAGTGGCGACGTATTCGATATTTGCACCCAGCCGGGGTGTTGGTCGGTGGCCTTGAGTTTTTCGGTCAGATTGACCCAGAAGAGCTCTCCTTTTTTCATGTCATAGACGACTCCGATGATTGGAATTCGACTGTGGCGCCAATCGTCGAAGTGGTCTTCGATGGGGATCGCATACCCGTTTGCGCGCTTGTATTTTTTGCCGCTCTTCACCTGGATGGCGATCCAGCAGCCCGTACGCTTCCCGCCGCGCGTGAAGTTCACGATCATGTCCTCGCCGTGATCGTTACCTCCGTCGATCTCCTGAACGATGTGGTCGTTTTCCTCAAGGAGTGCGCGAAGGGCATTGACGCCTGCCCTCTCAATGCGGCGGCTAGAGCGCACAGTTGACACTGGTCCCCCTTCGATCGACGACCGTCAGGATAAGGGAAGGCACTGACAGTGATCTGGCCTCGGCGCGGTACGTCCGGGCTGAGCTGGGCAGATGCTCGCGCTCGCTACACTGATCAACGGCGCGGGGGCGCTGGAGATCTGAGGGTTCACGCATGACGCGCCCCTCACTCCCCAATCCGCTCGAACCGGCCGGACACCACCGTGACGGGCGGCCGATCTATCCGATCCTCGGAGCCTCGCCCGACGACGACTCCAACAAGCCCGGTGACGAGGATGGCGCCCCGAACGGCGGCGTCACGCAGGGCATCACCTGACGCCCCAGCAAGGTGATCCGGGTCTGCCCATCCCTCATTCGGCGGGTCGCGGCCCGTCCCGGTGCCATGTGAGTGTGACAGCGAAATTTGCAGTGGCGCTCGCTGCAGCAATAAACGCGCCTGCCTCGGCATGCAGATTTAGTCCGAATTCGACTTGGACTTCGTTAGGAGACTGTGCTGCTGATTGAATATGGGAGACTACGGCATGGATGGCGGGTTGCATGCGGTATAGAGCATCCTCAAAGGTGCGTTGAGCGCGTTCGGAGATATTGGATCCATTAATTCCGCGCGTCACCACTCCAGCAGATTGGTCGCTGACTTCGACGAGTACGGTGCGGCCATCCTCGGCGGGGAATTCAACAAGCCGTCCCATCGTTTCTCCTCATATTTCCTGGAGACCACTACATGTATCGGAGTTCCCACACCGTGACGGCACGTCGGGTGCCGGTCGCTAGATGAGTGCCGCGTGGACTGAATGCCAACGAACTAACAGGATCATCGTGAGTTATTTTGCACATCATGTGCGCGTTGATTGCATTCCAAATGCGCGCCGTTCCGTCTTCGCTACCAGTGGCGAGCCGGGTGCCATCGGAGCCGAATGCCACAGATGTGACAGATGCATTGTGGGCCAATTCGTGCACATGGCCCGGGTTCCAAAGATAGGCTGCGTTATCAGTGCTGCTGCCGGCAGCGGCGCGTTTTCCATCTGGGCTATACGCCACTGAGTTCAAAAAGCCTCGGAGATCTTCAAATATTTTTAGGCCAGTATCCAACTGCCACACGTGTAGCCCGCGTTGATCAGCCACGATCAATCGGTTTCCGTCCGGGCTGAAGGCCACTGCTTGGATAGCCCGCTCTGCAGCCGAGAAAATCTTCTTGGCGGTCTTGACATCCCAGACGCAAGCCGAGTCGTAAGATCCAGTGGCGATACAGGTACCATCCGCTTTAAATGTTGCTGCGGCAAGTCCATTCCCGGCCGGTACGTGAAGAACTGATTTTCCTGTGTAGGCGTTCCATACTGTGGCCCCCTTTTTCCCTTTGCCGATGAGGCGTGTGCCGTCGGGGCTGAAGGCTGCAACGTAAGGAGCTCCTTTCTTTCCTGTCTGGATAGCCAACAGGCCAGCACCGGCCATGTCGTAAAGGCGAATCTGTGCATCGCCCCAAATGTCGACGGCTAGTGCCTGATATCGGCCACTTGATCCCCATGCTATGGCCCCGCAAGGGGTGTCGATAACGAGGGTTTTTATTGCGAAGAGCGTCACTGGATTGCGACCGTTTGAGGTTGACCGGGCGAGGCTCTGTCGGTCGCGGCAGAAGTCGCGTCGAGTTGTGGTGTCCCGGTAATTCGGGTCCTGTTGCATGATTTGTTCATAGCGGTTGATTGCAGTGTTCCAGTCTTCGGAGCGTTCGGCCTCGGAAGCTTGGAGGTATAGGTCTTCCAGGTATGCTGTGTACTGTTCGTGTGCCACTTCTAGGCGGGCTTCTGTGGATAGTCCGTCGGGGTCGGCGGAATCCGGGTCCAGTTGCTCAAGTGTTTCGCTGACATCGATCGTGGCTTGCCATTTCTTTTGGCTGGCGTAGGAGCGCAGTTTCTCTTGGAGGTGGGCGATGCGCTGTCGGTCGCGGCAGAAGTCGCGTCGAGTTGTGGTGTCCCGGTAATCCGGGTCCTGTTGCATGATCTGCTCATAGCAGTCAATCGCGGCGGACCAGTCTTCAGATTCCTCAGCCTCTGCTGCACGGACATAGGCCTTTATGAGCTGCTCCTGCCTGGCAGCCTGATCACGCAACTTGATGGCGTCGCTATTATCCGGGTCGAGAGAGAGCAAGTCGTCAAGCAATTCGATAGCTTTGCCGCGGTGGCCGATCCGCAATTCTTCACTGGCCTCGGTGTAAAGCCGGCGTTTGCGTTGATCGGTTTCCTTCGGCGGCTGTTGCTGGGTGTTCAAGTTAAACAGCAGATTTGCCTCGCCTCGAACGTACAACACGGGAGTGATCCACTCTAGCGACCTGCTGGTACCAAACATGGAGAGCCGTCCACTCCTGACGGCATCGTCGACTCGACGACCATGAGCCAGCGCAGTGTAGAACCCCTGAGCGAAGTTCACCGAGGCGCGGTCAGTGATCGAAAATTGCATTGCTGCCACTGCGCTTATTCCGCTCCGAACGAGAGCGGCTCCAACACTTGAGAATCCGTCATCAGCCCCTCCTGCAGCGGAAGCGCAGGAATTAAGCACCACTAGCCGAGGTACGGGGTTAGCCAACGCGATAAGTTCTGCTAGGCGATACGCCTCTACCATCTGAGCGCGACCGTTCTCGCCTACCAGTGCAATCTGTCCCTCTTCGTAATGCAGGTCGTAGTCACCGTGGCCGATGAAGTGGAGTACGTGCCATGGGCCAGCGTGGAGACGGCTGTGCAAGCTCGTCCAGCTTGCGTCTGTCAACCAGACCAACTCGACCAAGTCGTCAGCGACTTGCTCTGCCAGCGCCTCCTCCAATAGTGCGCGTTCGGAGTCGCTGTCCAGCAAGGGGAGGCCACGCGGAGAGGCGATTACTGCCAGGATCCGCAGCGGTAGCTGCACGGGCAGCGGGTTAAGTGTGCGCGAAGCGGGAAGGTGCCTGACTATCGGCTCCCGTAGGCACACATAGTAGTCGTTGTGGGAGTCGAATAGAGCCTCCCAAGGTAGGAGCGCCAGCTCCGGCGGCTCTAGCCGCAGCACTATCTGGAGGGGCTCCTGTCGCTCTTGCGCCACGCTAAGACTCGCGCGGTAGGTTCCCAAGATCTGGTCACTGAATAGTGCGTCGAACAGTTGGCGTCCTACATCTTGCACGAGCTGCTCACTCGGCCGTACCACTCGGCGAGTTGGACCGGCGGAGAACACCACCTTGTTTTCTAGCGCAGGGCGCTGCCCAAGCAACTCGTCAACGTTGAGAATTAGTGGCGCTCGGGGCTCCCCGCCAGCAGCAGCTTTCACCACCCGCACCTCGTACTCACGCGGGTGAAGCTGGCAAATCTGCAGTTCCAGGACAGTGGCCATCGCCGCCTCGTTCCTGGCACACATGCACACCCGTAAAGATTGCCGGGTAACCATGATGGCGGAAAGCGGTTCGTGCGTTTACACCTCCATGATGCGACGAGGCTAACAAGTTTGCACGTCGACCATATGTTGAACCTTCAACGCGGAGGCTCTTGTTTCCCGTACAATCAGTCGACCTCCTCATTAGACTGAATCGACGGCGCGGGGCCGCGATGGAGGGCGACCCGTGACCGAGCCGCAGGGCCCAGGACCCCACACCATGGGAATTGCTGCGGACCATGCAGCAGATGCGCGACGACCTGCGTGCCAACTTCACTGCCTTCAGCGCGCGGCTCGCCGAGATGGTGACGAAGATCCAGTACGACGCGGACCGGCGGACTGACGAGGTACGGATCAAAGCCGTCGAAGACGACATCGCCCAGATACGGCGCGAGCGCGAGACGGAGCGCCAAGAGGCCCGCGGCGTAAGGAGGTTGGCCCTTACCGCCCTCGTGGCGCCGGTCGTGGGGGAGAACAAGGATCGCGCCATGCCCGATCTCTGGCTGCATGGAGCTGAGCGACATCCGCTCAGCGACACCGCACCCACCGACACGCAGTACGACCCACGCGTCATCTGGCACATCACGTGGGACAAGAACGCCACTGTCGCCAAGCCCGCCGATCTCGTCGCGTTCGACAAGCTCGTGCAGTACTTCACGGGCGGTGGCAAGGCAGTCGCGCCGCATCTGCTCTGGGATCCCTTCACGGGCAGGATCGCCCAGTTTTATCCGGCGAACAGCCGGGCCAAGTCGGTCGTCGACCTCGCCGGCGCCCGGCCGCGTCCAGGGGTGCGTCGGCCGTGCGGTCGGCGGGGTTGGCCTCGAGCTCGCATCCTGTGTCTCGCCTGGACCTCGTCGCCGAGAGCAGACAGCGGGTTTCCGCGCGCCGAAACGACGGCGGAGGAGATCGCGGCGGCCGGGCGGCGATGGCACATACGTACATGGGCTACGTACTCCTACCGACGTGTCGCCGACACGCATGCCGTTTTCTTGCATTCATGACGACACCGAGCGTGAAAGCGCAGATGCCGAAGAGTGTCATGCTGGCGTTGGTGGGGGTAGGGGTCCAGGCCGTGCTGAACCTGGCGGCGGGCGGCCTGTTGTCGGCCGTGGTGAACGACGCGGCTGACCACGGTCGGGACAAGGGGCCGGGCTGCTCCGGTTCGTAGCAGTGCTGACGTTGCTGATCGCCGGGGCGCTTCTGCTGGGTGGCGTTTTCGCGGGCAAGCGGGAGGATGCGCGTGCCCGGCGGCTTGACGACGGCCAGCCACCGGGCCACCGGAGCTACCCGGGCCGAAAGACCCCGTCGTGCCAGTCGTCGCGGCCCTCGCCGTGGCCGTCCTGTTCACCGGGGGTTGTTCGAGCGCCCGGGGCACCTCCCTTTCCGGGGATCCGTCCGGGAGCGCGACGGGGGTGTCCGAGTCGCCGAGCCCTTCGCCGACCCCCTCTCTCACTTCGCCGTATCCGACCGGGGCGTCCGGGTCCCACGACAACAAGGGGTGGACGGCCGAGGAATCCAGGGACTGGGTCCGGCTCGTCGGCGACACGCCCAGGGAGAACTACGAGGACGACGAGGTGAAGGTTGTCAGCCTGGCGGGGTACGACGGCCCACTGTGCCGGAAGATCACCGTGCAGGTCGAGTTCCGGAAACTGGTGTACGGAGTCGCGAACGGCGCCGATGGCGGTCGGCTCTCGGACGGGACTCGACCCGACTACTACTTCGACCCCCCGGGTGAAGCGCGTCGGACTCCATACGGACGCGAGCGTCGAGCAGAAGATCGCCCTGCCTACGTCCCTCTACGCGACGGACCGCAGCCCCTGCGGGGGCGCCCTCCTCTCGATCACCGTGGGCAAGCCGCTGACGAGGAGCTGCCCAAGGAAATCGAGGTCGGCGGCGGAGAGGACCTCCGGTGTCGCGCCGCTGTGGACTCCCGGCCGCAGCGGATCGCCGACCACGAACTGTCCCAGCCCTCGGCACCGCAGGTGTGCAGCCCGGACGGCACGCCCGCCGCCGACCTGGTCGATGTACCCACACCGGGCTCCCAGCCGACGGACTTCTACCCGACAAACCTCTACCCGACGCCCGACCACAGCTTCGACTTCGACGGCGTCCTCCGCTCTCCCACGCCCTGAGCCCCTTCCGCGGGATCCGGGCGTGCACCGGCCTCTTCACCAGACCAACGGGCACTGCCATAAACCAAGTTCGGCAGGGCCACCCGACCTCACCTTGGGGGAATCACATGCGTATACGCACTGCGTCCACCGTCCTTTCCGGCGCCGTTGTACTCTCGGCGCTCGTTCTTCCGGGCGCCGCCCAGGCAGCGGAGCGCCCTGGGGCGGCGTCGGATCTCAGAGTCTTCGCCTCGCAGAGCGTCCGGCCGCAGGACGCTTTGGGCGGCACCACATTCAAGAACGGAGTCGTCAACAAGGGCAAAGACATCGTTCTCGGCGTAACGGGCAAGAAGGCCGTTCCCGTCACGTTCACCGCCTTCGACGAGGAAGGCGTCGCCATCACCCAGGCCTTCCTGTGGCAGGGCACCGACAGTTCGAGCACGGACACCATCACCGGCGGCCTGGAGTCGGACGACTACCCCACCTGCACGGAGACGCCGGTCCAGAACGGCTACAGCTACAGCTGCAAGACGGTCTTCACCATCGACCCCGCGGTCGCCTTCAAGGACGGCAACGGCACCGCGGGGACCTGGAAACTCTTCCTGGGCGCCTACGACCTCTACGCGAACGCCAGTTACGACGACGACGTCACCAGGACCAAGATCAAGCGTGCCGCCAAGCTGACCGTCAACGCCTCCCCGGAGCCGGTGAAGAAGGGCAAGACCATCACGGTCACCGGCAAGCTGAGCCGCGCCAACTGGACCACGGGGAAGTACTCGGGATACACGAGCCAGCCGGTGAAGTTGCAGTTCCGCAAGAAGGGCAGCAACACCTACACCACCCTCAAGACGGTCAAGACCAGCCGCAACACCGGCGCCCTGAGCACCACCACCAAGGCCGGCTCCGACGGCTTCTACCGCTTCGTGTTCGCCGGCACCACCACGACCGGCTCCGCGACGGCGCCCGGCGACTTCGTCGACGTCAGGTAGGCAGCCTCCCGGCCGAGACCGCGGTGGCCGGTACGCAGACGCTCACTGATGACCGCCGAGGGCACCTGGGCCACATTCAGTCCTGCTCCGTGCGGGCGTCCCCCAGAACGGCTCCCGGTGCGGCGGCGGGCCATCAGCGTGGCCAGGGAGGTACGTGAGGAGACCCCGGTCTTGCGGAAAGCGCGGGAGACATGGGTCTCACGGTACGCCGGCTGACGTAGAGCCGGTTCGCGATGGTCTGACTGGTGAGCCCCTGCGCCACCAGTTCGGCTGTCTCCAGCTCCCGGGCGGTCAGGGTGGCCGGCCGCTGGGTGAGTTCGGCGCGGTCCGGGAAACCGTACGGAGCCACCGGGCGGACGGGTGGGCGTCGGCGAGGCCGACCAGCAGTCCGCTGTCGCCCGCCTCGGCGAGCCGGCGCCCCCTGAGCCAGGCGCGCGTGCCGCCCCGGCCATGGCCCGCCGCCGCTTCCGGCGGGGCGCCGAGCAGCAGGGAGTGGGTGTCCCAGAAGACCGCGCCGCAGCGGGCGCTCTCCGCCGCGGCCTCCGCGAACAGGTCCGCCGCCGCTGCAGTGTCCCCCTGCGCCAGCGGCAGATGGCGGCGCTGCGCAGCGCGGACGCCCGCTGCATCGGCAGCCCCAGTTGTTCCGCCTCCTTACGCGCCCGCTCCGCCCAGCCGCGGGCCTCCCCGGACCGGCCCGTCACCAGCGTGGACGTGACCAGGATCTCCAGGTAGAGCGGCCGCATCGAGGGCTGGGTCCGATGCAGTTCGGGGCCGCCCGCCTGGAGTATCGCGTTCCGGACACGGACCGGATCGTCGGCTATGAGCGCGGCCCAACTGAAGATGCACCAGGCCGTGGAGGCCCACCGGTCGAACCCGGTATCGGCGGCGGCCACCGCCTCTTCGGCGACGGCTAGAGGGGTCGGATCGCCGGCGGGCAGGCGGCGACGAGTGCCTCGGCCTTGCTCGCCAGTACGAACGCGAGCAACTGGTCGCTGCCGATCCCGCGGGCGATGTCCTCGACCTGGTCGGCGAGTTCCAGCGCCGAGGAGACCCGGCAGGACTGGACCCGGACATGGGACAGGCACAGCAACAGATGGGGCACGACATGGAGCTGGCCGCTGCGGCGCGCGATGTCGAGGCCGCGCTCTGCGTGCCGCTCCGCGTCCGGGTAGTGCTCCAGGAAAGCCTCCGCCCAGCCGAGCCGGTCCAGTGGTTCGCTCAGCGCGGTGAGGTCGTTGTCGGGCAAGAGTCGGACAGGGCGGCGGCCTGCTGGGCGAGTCCGTGCGAGGCGGTCATGTTGCCCTCGTACGCTTCTCCCAAGGCGCACCTGGGCGTACGAGGTGTCGCTGTCCTGGGGCGCGGCCGAGCCCAGTTCCAGGCCGAGCCGGACGGCGTCGGCGGGGGCGGGGCCCGCGAGCCGGCTCGCGGCGCAGCAGCGCGACTGCCTCGGTGCAGCGCGCCAGATGACGCTCCACCAGCGCGTACAGGACGACCGTGCGCACTCTGAGGCGGCCTTGGTTCTCGCCGGCGGCCGGGCCACCGGGTGACCGACGCGGGTTGGCGATCAGCTCTTGGAGCAGGTAGCGGCTCTCGCGCAGGCAACCGCACGCGGCCAGGGCGCGGGCCCGCCTCAGGACCAACTCATGCCGCCGGGCGGTGTGTTCGGGAGCATGCGGAAGATGGCGGAGTGCCACATCGAGCCAGTGGGCGCAGCTCGCCGGGGCCGTTCGGGCGGTTCGTGCGGCGGCCTCGTCGAGCACGGTCACCGCTGCCGGGTCCCAGGCGGTCAGCGACTGTTCCCCATGGTGGGCCCGCTCGGCGGCGGAGGCACCCGCGCGGGCCAGTTCCTGTGCGGCGAGCCGGTGCATCTCGACGCGCCTCAAGAAGGGCTTGCTTTCGTGGACGAGGGTTCGCACGACCGGATGCCGCAGGGTCAGCAGGCCCTGCGGGGCGGAGCGCAACAGGTCGCGTCGGGTGAGAGCGTGGACGTCGATGGTGAACGCGGTGCCGGAGCGTCCGGTCACCCGGCTCACCACCGCCGGGGTGGCGTGCTTGTCCAGTACCGCCACGGCGTCGACGATGCCGCGCCGGGAGGGGGCGAGCGCGGTCAGTTCGTCCAGCAGCAGGGTGCCGAGCCCGGGCGGCGCCGAGGACTCGGGCGTCGTACCCCCGCGGTGGGCCTGAAGGAGAGTCAGGAAGTAGAACGGGTTGCCCTCGCTCGCGGCGTACAGCGCGGCGGTCTCGGCGGGCGGCAGGTCGGGGCCGGCCAGTTCGGTTCAGTCGCGTGCCTCAGCGGCCTCAGACCGAGTCTGACGACCGTGCCCGTGTCGAGTTGTCGGGTGAGCCTGGCAGCTAGGGGCTCGGGACTCTGGCGGTCACGGCGTGTCACGGCCAGGACGACTGGGGGCGTGCACGGGATGGCGTACGAGATGGTCCAGCAACTCCAGTGACGCCGGGTCCGCCCAGTGCAGATCGTCGAGCCAGCAGCAGCCCGGACGGGGCGGCGAGCCGGGCGAGCAGGACGGCCGTGGACCGGTGCGGTCGACCGCGCCGTTCCGCTGGAGAATGGGCGCCACCGCGTCGGTCTCCTGGAAGCCGTCCAGGGCGTGCGGGTCGAGGTCGGCGAGCGCGTCGGTGAACACCTGGAACGGCAGCTGCCGCTCGTACTCTGTGGCTCTGCCGCGCAGTACGTCATTCCGCGTCGGCGTGCCTCCTCCCCGCCCTGCGCCGAAAAAGGCGTCGGGGCTTCCCGGTGACCGGGTCAGCGTGGCCCCTGGCAGGGGAGGAGCAGGGGCCGTCCGGCCCGGGGTGGGCTCTGAACGGGCCGGTCGGAGCTACTTACTTCGAGGGACGGCCACCGGGGTTCGGCTGTTCCAGGTGGGACGCCAGGACCGCGGCCTGGACGCGGCGCTGGACACCCAGTTTGGCCAGGAGCCGGGAGATGTGGTTCTTGACGGTCTTCTCCGACAGGTAGAGCTTCTTGCCGATCTCGCGGTTGGTCAGACCGTCGCCGATCAGGGCGAGGATGTCCCGCTCGCGGGGCGACAGACCGGCCAGTTCGGGTGCCAGGGCAGGTGTCTCGGCGGGTTCGGCGCGCAGCGAGCGGATCAGTCGGGCCGTGGTCGCGGGGTCGAGCATCGACTGGCCCGAGGCGACCGTACGCACCGCCGAGACCAGGTCGGATCCCCGGATCTGCTTGAGCACGTAGCCCGAGGCCCCGGCCATGATCGCGTCCAGCAGCGCGTCCTCGTCGTCGAACGACGTCAGCATCAGACAGGCCAGCTCCGGCATCTGGTTCCGCAGCTCCCGGCAGACCGTGATGCCGTCACCGTCCGGCAGGCGCACGTCGAGCACGGCGACGTCCGGGCGCAGCGCCGGACCGCGGACGAGGGCGTGCTCCACGGTGTCCGCGTCGCCGACCACCGAGATGTCCGGTTCGGCGTCGAGCAGGTCGGTGATACCGCGTCGTACGACCTCGTGGTCGTCGAGCAGGAAGACACGGATCGGATCCTGCTCCGTGAAGCTGCGTGTCCCGGTCATGACGGCCCCTCGTTCCCCGGCGGCGTACGGGCTGCGGGTTGCCCGTGAGCACGATGATCGCGCGCCGGGGCCGGTCACACTAGGGCCGACCGGCCCCAATCGGCCTGGGCGTGTGCCCGCACTGTCCCCATGGTCATGGCCCGGTGGCCTCCGCTGCCGGGCGATTTCCGGCGGCGTGGGGACAGCGCTCATGCAGGTCGCCTATGACGTGGCCGGCGCCGTCGTCGCACACCACCTCAGGCATGACCCCTGCCGTCACTGGCGGCCGCCGGGCCGCGCCCTCCCTCGCCCTGGAAACGCCTCACTCTCGCCGTCGCCGCTGCGCCACACCGCCGCCGTCGCCGCGGTGTGCGAGCGGGACCAGGCGTCGAACTGGTTGTACAGCGCGACCGAGCTCGCGATCAGGGCGCCCGCGAGGTCCCGGGCGGAGCGGGTCCATCCCGTGGACGGCGAGCGCCACCCGGCGCCGATGCGCAGCCTGGAGTACGACGTCCTGACGCCCGATCGGACGGTGGAACACCGTCGGCTCAGCGAGCGTCCGGCGCCGAGCGCCTGATTCCTTCGGTTCGGGGCTGTTCGGCCCGCAGGTCCGTCGAGTCCCACGGATCCCCGTGGCCGTTCAGCTCGAAGTCCGTGTCCACCACACCTTCGACCGCGCGCACCAGGCGGGCGGCCACGGGAATCAGCGCCGTGTCCCGGACCCGGCCGACCAGCTTCACGACTCCGTCGTGCACATCGACGCGGATTGCTGAACCGGGCGTAGGGAGGAGGTGGGTCACGACCTCGCGGCGGACCTCCTCGGCGATCTCCTCGTCTTCGCGCAGGAACACCTTGAGGAGGTCGGCCCTGCTGACGATGCCCTGCAGTACGTCCTCCTCGTCGACCACAAGGAGGCGCTTGATCCTGGCGCGCGCCATGGTTTGGGCGGCCTGGGCGAGGGTCGTGTTCGGGCGGGTGGTGAGGGCCGGGGAGGTCATCAGTTCTTCCGCGGTGAGCGCGCCGGCCTTCGCCAGGTCGGACAGGCGCCGCAGCTGGGTGTACCGGTCGGGGTCGCTGTCGCGGAACTCCTCCTTGGGCAGCAGGTCCGCTTCGGAGACGATGCCGACGACGCGGCCCTCGCCCTCCAGGACCGGCAGGGCGCTGACCTTCCGGTTCTGCATCAACCGCACGATCTCCTTGAAGGTGGCCTTGCGGCCGATGGCGGCTACCGAGTGGGTCATGACGTCGCTGACGATGTGCGGGGTGCCGTGCATCGTGGCTCCCTGTCGTTGTCGCTTCGGACCGCCGGCGCGCTCAGACGTTGCCGCCGGCGCCGTACGGCGCGTAAAGGTCCAGCAGCCGGGTCCGGGCGGAGCGCAGGCGGTGGGCGAGCACGCCGCCGACCCACTGGGCGATGGCGCTGCCCATGGCCGGGTCGTCCTGGCACATCAGACGGACGGCTGTGGCGTCGAACTCGTACGTCCGCACCGGAGTCGTCGCCTCGGCGCCCAGATGCCAGACGTGCGGGGTGAACAGCCAGGACCAGCCGACGAGTTCGTTGTGGTGGAGCGTCTCGATGACGGCCGCCCGGCGGCCGGGGACGTGCATGTCGAGCTCGACCGTCCCCGTACGGATGATCCAGAACCGGTCGGCCAGGCTGCCCTCCTCGAACAGACGCGCCCCCTGCGGGAAGGAGACCTCGCGGCCGAGGCACATGAGCCGGTGCCGGTGTTCGGCGGGCAGGGCTCGCAGCATGCTGGGCGTGGGGGTGGTGATCATGGCGTGCCTCCCGACGGTGGATACTGCCATGGCCAGCGTGTGGCCCGCCCTCGGTGGCGGGCCATGGGCCACTCGGGCCATCGCACGGGCCATTCGGCCACGAGCCGGAGACGACGGGCACGATCTGCTCGCCGCAGGTGCCGTGTCGGCGCGCCGGCGTTGCCGTGAGCCGGTGACGCCTGCGCCTCCGCCGCAGTTGGCAGGCCCCACCGACCGCACCCGCACCGTAGGGGAGAAGGTCAGCACGCTGTTCCCCGAGGGGCGGCGCAGAGGCGACCTTGACGTCGACGACGCCGTGCTCTCCGCGATCACCTTGCACGCCCCCGGTCACATCGACCCCGACCGCGAACTGATCGTCGGCCTGCAGACCGACGGCCCACTGAAGCGCGCGATCATGCCGAACGGCGGCCTGCGCATGGTGGAGACCGGGCTGCCGGCGTGCGGCCATGCACGCGACCCGTTCTTGACGAGGGTCTTCGGGACCTACCGCAAGACCCACGACGACGGTGTCTTCGACGCCTGCACACCCGAGATGCGCGCCGCGCGCAAGGCGGGCATCATCACCGGGCTGCCCGACGCCAACGGCCGTGGCCGGATCATCGGCGACCGCCGACGCGTGGCGCTGTCCGGCACGGACCGGCTGATCGAGGCCAAGGAGGCCGAGCGTGCCGCCTGAACGCCCGGCTCTCCACGGCCGACGTGATCCGGGACCGTGAGGAACTCGCCGAACAGATGCGGGCGTTGGGCGAGCCGGCGCGGATGGCGGAGACGTACGGCCGTGGCACCCCCCGCCCGCGAGGCGGTGCAGTAGCTCTGCCTCGGCTGTCTCGCCGCCGTGAAGGAGCGGAACGGCGCCGCCATGTCCCTCGGCCGCACCTCGAGCTTCCTCGACGTCCACCTCCAGTGCGACCAGGCGGCCGGGACCATGGGCCGACCGGCCAGGGCCGGTCGGCCCATGGCAGGGACCTGTGGCCCCTGCCGGGGCCCGCGTCCGAAGACAAAGCTCGGATCGCGACCCCCGATCCAAGAGGTGGACATCATGACCCGTACCCTCACCGTCGGCCTCGACGGCTCTCCCGAGAGCCGCGCGGCGGCCGAGTGGGCCGCCCGTGAAGCACAACTGCTCGGCCTGCCGCTGAAGTTGGTCCAGGTCTGGGAGCCGGTTCCGGCGCCCATGGCCCAGGCGCCGTTGCTCGGTCCCGAGACCCACCAGCACTGGACCGAGCGGACAACCCGGGAGACCGCCGAAGGCATCCGACTGCGCCACCCCGGTCTCGACGTGATCACCGAGCAGTTGTCCGGCCGGCCCGCCGAGGCGCTGGCGGACGCGGCGAAGGACGCAGAGCTGCTGGTCCTGGGCTCCCGTGGGCTGAGCGGGGTCGGCGGGTTCATGGTCGGCTCCGTCGGTCTGTCCGTCGTGGCGCATGCCGAGCGGCCGGTCGTCCTGGTGCGGGCAGGCGAACAGGCCGCCGACGAGCACGAGATGGACCCGGTCGGCATCCCGTCCGCCGCAGCCCCGTTCCGGCCCGTAGTCCTCGGCCTCGACATCGAGAGCCCCGACGAGGAGCTGATCGCCTTCGCGTTCGCGGCCGCCGTCCGCCGGGGCACGTCCCTGCGCGTGGTCCACGGCTGGAACCCGCCGCCGTACTACGCCTACGGGCTCTCCGTCGACCTGGAACTCCACGGAGAACTGGCCCGGTCCGAGACCACCGCCCTGGCCGAGGCCCTGATCCCGTGGCGCAAGAAGTTCCCGGACGTCGAGGTCACCGAGGAGTCCTCCTACGGCAGCCCAGGCAACCACCTCGTCGACGCCTCCCGCGAGGCCTCACTGGTGGTCGTGGGACGGCGCATCCGGCGCAGCCCGTTCGGCGCCCACATCGGTTCGGTCACCCACACCGTCCTGCACCACTCCGCCGCCCCCGTGGCCGTCGTCCCGCACAACTGACCTCCACCCCCAAGGAGCAGACATCATGAAGGCAGCGGTCGTACGAGCCTTCGGCGAACCTCTGGTCATCGAGGACCGGCCCGACCCCGAACCCGGCCCCGGCCAGGTCCGCGTCCGCGTCGAGGCCTCCGGGCTGTGCCACACCGACATCCACGCCGCCCGGGGCGACTGGCCCGTCAAGCCGACTCCGCCGTTCGTCCCCGGTCACGAGGGCGTCGGCCTGGTCGAGAAGCGCGGCGAGGGTGTCACCCACCTGAGCGTCGGGCAGCGGGTCGCCGTGCCCTGGCTGGGCAAGGCGTGCGGGCGGTGCGAACACTGCCTGTCCGGCTGGGAGACGCTGTGCGAGCGACAGATCAACACCGGCTACGGCTGTGACGGCGGGTACGCCGAGAAGATGCTGGCCTGGGCCGACTTCGCGCAGCCGGTGCCGCACGGCGTCACGGCCTTCGACGCCGCCCCGCTGACCTGCGCCGGCGTGACGACGTACAAGGCGCTCAAGGTCGCCGATGTGCGGCCCGCACAGCTCGTCGCGATCTCCGGCGTCGGCGGCCTCGGTCACCTGGCCGTGCAGTACGCGAAGATCGCCGGGGCGCAGGTCGCGGCGATCGACGTCACCGACGAGAAGCTGGAACTCGCCGCCGAGCTCGGCGCGGACCTGGTGATCGACGCTCGCAAGGACGACGTGGGCGAGGTGCTCAAGCGGTACGGCGGAGCCCACGCGGCGATCGCCCTCGCGGTGAACGAGGCCGCTTTCGCGGCGGTCAACTCCGGGCTGCGGCGCGGCGGCAAGCTCGTCATGGTCGCCCTGCCCGCGCACGGCACGATCCAGGTCCCGATCTTCGACACCGTCCTGAACGGCACGAGCGTGATCGGCTCGATCGTCGGCACCCGTCAGGACCTCGCCGAGGTGTTCCAGCTGCACGCGGCCGGCCGTACCCGGGTCATCCACGAGACCCGCCCGCTGGCGAGCGTGAACGAGTCCATCGACGACGTCCTGCGCGGCCAGGTCAAGGCCCGGATCGTCTTCGACCTCGGCGTGGGACGGTGAGGGCGATGGACCTGCCGATCGTCGTCGGTGTCGACGGCTCCGAGGCCGGACTGCGGGCCGTCGACTGGGCCGCCGACGAGGCCGACCTGCGCGGACTGCCGCTGCGCCTGGTGTACGCCTCGCTGTGGGAGCGGTACGAGGGCGAGGCGCTCGCCGAGGACCTGCACAAGCCGTCCGAACAGGTGCGGGCCGAGGACATCGTGGCGGCCGCCGCCCGGCGAGCCACCCGACGCCGCGCCGACGTGAAGATCTCCACCGAGGTGCTGCCCGAGGAACCCGAGTACACGCTGGTGCGCGAGAGCCGCGGAGCCACCCTGCTGGTGACGGGCACCCGTGGCCGGGGCGGCCTCGCCGGGGCCCTGCTGGGCTCCGTGAGCCTGACCGTGGCCGGGCACGCGCACTGTCCGATGATCGTGGTGCGCGGCGACGAGGACGACCGGGCCCGCCCCGGAAGGCATGGCGGCGTCGTCGTCGGCGTCGGAGACACTCCGGCCGCCCCGGCGACGATGTGTTTCGCCTTCGAGGAGGCGCGGCGACGGGGCGCCGTACTGGAGGCCGTACGGGCCTGGCGGTGCCCCGCGCACGAGACCACGGACCACCCGCAGCTCGCCGGTGAACCCGCCCGGCTGCACGAGCAGCACGCGGTGGACGCCTTGGAAACGGCACTCAAGGAGGCTCCCGACGACGTCGTGGTGCGTCGGCGCACCGTGGAGGGGCACGCCCGGACCGTCCTGGTGGGGGCCTCGCGCGACGCCGAGCTCCTGATCCTCGGGGCCCGGCGCCGCCCGCGGCACTTCGGGCTCCAGTTGGGCCGCGTGGCCCATGGGGTACTGCACCACTCCGACTGCCCGGTCGCCGTCGTGCCCGAACCGGTGTGACGATGGTGATCGTGGCGACGGCGACCGTGGTGACCGGCTGCTCAGAGGCTCGCCGCGTGGTCGGGGACGAAGGTCTGCAGATCGCGCGGCGGGCGCTCGTAGCCGGTCGAATCCGGGCGCACCGGCAGCTCCAGCACCGGCGGCGGCACATCGTGGTAGGGCAGCGAACCCAGCAGATGGGCGATCATGTTCAGCCGCGCCCGCCGCTTGTCGTCGCTCTCCACGACGTACCACGGCGCCTCGGAGATGTCGGTGTGCACCATCATCGCGTCCTTGGCCCGCGAGTACGCCTCCCAGTGGGTGATCGACTCCAGGTCCATCGGCGAGAGCTTCCAGCGCCGCAGCGGATCCTCCAGCCGCTTGCGGAACCGCTCCTGCTGCTCGGTGTCGCTCACCGAGAACCAGTACTTGCGCAGCACGATCCCCGCTTCGACCAGCATCCGCTCGAATATCGGGCATTGCCGCAGGAAGAGCTGGTACTCCTCCCTCGTGCAGAAGCCCATCACATGCTCGACCCCGGCCCGGTTGTACCAGGACCGGTCGAACAGCACGATCTCTCCGGCGGCCGGCAGATGCTCGACGTACCGCTGGAAGTACCACTGGGTGCGCTCGCGCTCGGTCGGCTTGGGGAGCGCCGCGATCCGGGCGACGCGGGGGTTCAGATGCTCGGCGACCCGCTTGATGGTGCCGCCCTTGCCCGCCGCGTCCCGCCCCTCGAAGACCACGACCACCCGGGCGCCCTCGGCCCGCACCCACTCCTGGAGCCTCACCAACTCCGTCTGAAGACGCAGCAGTTCCTTCTCGTACGACTTGCGCGGCACCCTCGCCGCGGCCTTGCCGGCCATGCCGCCTCCACCGCCCGATGACCTACTCACGGAGCCATCCCATGTCCGAGGCAGAACGCGTCGAACACCAGGACGCCACCGTACTTTCCGACGACGAACTGCGCACCCTGGACGCCCACTGGCGGGCCGCCAACTACCTGGCCGCCGGGCAGATCTACCTGCTGGCCAACCCGCTGCTGACCGAGCCCCTGAAGGCGGAGCACATCAAGCCCCGGTTGCTCGGACACTGGGGCACCTCGCCCGGGCTGAACCTCGTCCACACCCACCTCAACCGCGTGATCAAGGCGCGCGGGCTCGACGCGCTGTGCGTGTGGGGGCCGGGGCACGGCGGGCCGTCGGTCCTCGCCAACTCCTGGCTGGAGGGCAGCTACAGCGAGATCTACCCGGACGTACCGCGCGACGGGCAGGGGATGGAGCGGTTGTTCCGGCAGTTCAGCTTCCCGGCCGGGGTACCGAGCCATGTGGCACCGGAGACCCCGGGGTCGATCCATGAGGGTGGTGAGCTCGGCTACTCCCTCTCGCACGCGTACGGTGCGGCCTTCGACAACCCCGACCTGCTGGTCGCCTGTGTGATCGGCGACGGCGAGGCGGAGACCGGGCCGCTCGCCGCCGCCTGGCACTCCAACAAGTTCCTCGACCCGGTGCACGACGGCGCGGTCCTGCCGATCCTCCACCTCAACGGCTACAAGATCGCGAACCCGACGGTGCTCGCCCGCCTCCCGGAGGCCGAACTCGACGCGCTGCTGCGCGGCTACGGCCACGACCCGATCCATGTCACCGGCGACGACCCGTTGACCGTCCACCGCGCCATGGCCCACGCCTTCGACCAAGCCCTGGACCGGATCGGGGTGATGCAGCGGACGGCCCGCGAGGACGGGGTGAGCGAGCGGGTGCACTGGCCCGTCATCGTGCTGCGCACGCCCAAGGGCTGGACCGGCCCGGCGGAGGTGGACGGCGTGCCCGTCGAGGGCACCTGGCGCGCCCACCAGGTCCCGCTGGCCAACGTGCGCGAAAACCCCGAGCACCTGCGGCAGTTGGAGGCCTGGTTGCGGTCGTACCACCCGCAGCAGCTCTTCGACGCCGACGGCCGCCCGGTGGCGGACGTCCTCGCCTGCGTGCCCGAGGGCACCAAGCGCCTCGGCTCCAGTCCGCACGCCAACGGAGGCCTGCTCGTACGCGACCTGCCCGTCCCGGATCTCGACCGCTTCGCCGTACCCGTCGACAAGCCGGGCACCACCCTGCACGAGCCGACCCGGGTCCTCGGCGACCTCCTCGAACAGGTCATGCACGACACCTCGGCCCGCCGGGACTTCCGTGTCGTCGGCCCCGACGAGACCGCCTCCAACCGCCTCCAGGCCGTTTTCAATGCCAGCGGCAAGGCCTGGCAGGCCGAGCTGCTCCCGGTCGACGAACACCTCGAACGACACGGCCGGGTGATGGAGATCCTCTCCGAACACACCTGCCAGGGCTGGCTGGAGGGTTATCTCCTCACCGGCAGGCACGGGCTGTTCTCCTGCTACGAAGCCTTCGTCCACATCGTCGATTCGATGGTCAATCAGCACATCAAGTGGCTGAAGACCTCTCGGGAGTTGGCCTGGCGCGCTCCGATCGCCTCGCTCAACTACCTGCTGACCTCGCACGTCTGGCGCCAGGACCACAACGGCTTCTCCCACCAGGACCCCGGCTTCGTCGACCACGTCCTCAACAAGAGCCCCGAGGTCGTCCGCGTCTATCTGCCGCCGGACGCCAACACCCTGCTCTCCGTGGCGGATCACGTGCTGCGCAGCCGCGACTACGTCAATGTCGTCGTCGCCGGTAAGCAGCCCTGCTTCGACTGGCTGTCCATGGACCAGGCCCGCGCCCACTGCGCCCGCGGGGCCGGGATCTGGGACTGGGCGGGCACCGAGGACGGCTCCCGCGAACCCGACGCCGTCCTGGCCTGCGCCGGTGACGTACCCACCCAGGAGGTGCTGGCCGCCGCCCAGCTGCTGCGCCAGCACCTGCACGACCTCGCCGTCCGCGTGGTCAACGTCGTCGACATGACCCGGCTGCTGCCCCGCGAGGAACACCCGCACGGAATGAGCGACTTCGAGTACGACGGCCTGTTCACCACCGACAAGCCGGTGATCTTCGCCTACCACGGCTACCCCTGGCTCATCCACCGCCTCAGCTACCGCCGCACCGGCCACAAGAACCTGCATGTGCGCGGCTACAAGGAGTCCGGCACCACGACCACCCCCTTCGACATGGTCGTCCGCAACGACCTCGACCGCTACCGCCTGGTCATGGACGTCATCGACCGCGTCCCCGGCCTCGCCGTTCGTGCCGCCGCGCTGCGGCAGCAGATGGCCGACGTGCGCACCCGCCACCAGGCGTGGATCCGCGCACACGGCACCGACCTGCCCGAGGTCGCCGACTGGACCTGGAACGCCTGAACGCCCTGCCTCCGAGAGGAAGCCACTGCCATGGCCATGCGCGTCGGCATCAACGCCTTCGGCCGCATCGGCCCCACTTGCCTGCGAGCGGCCCTGGACCGCGCCGAGGCAGGCATCCAGGACGTGCGCATGGTCGCGATCAACGACATCGCCTCGCCGACCACGCTCGCCCACCTGCTGGCGTACGACTCGACGTTCGGACGCATCGGCCGCGACGTCGCGCACACTGTAGTGATCTTCGGACACGGCCCTCGTCGTCGACGACTGACCCACCCAAACGGAGACCGGTGCCGCCGATCACCGGTCTCCTCCTCCGCACCAGGGACGACCAGCGCGAAACATGGGGCCGACCGGCCCCCGAGGTGCCCGGACAGCCCATGGGCCCCCTCGCCGAACCGCTGGACGCTCGAAGTGCCGAGAGGCTTGGAGGAGACGCCCGATGATGGACACCGCGCCCCACCGACCCTCGGTCCACACCTTGCTCGCGCAAAGAAATGATCTCCGACGAGCAAGTCCTGTACGGCGTGGCCGACAACTGGCCGCGCAAGCTGTGAGAGGAGGCGGACCACCATGACCGGCATGATCGGCAAGGTGCTGGTGGCTTATGGAACGACCAACGGGTCGACCGCGCAGGTGGCAGAGACCATCGGCGAGGTCCTGCACAAGGACGGGCTGACCGTGGACGTGCTGCCCGCCCGGTCGGTGGCGAGCGTGTCCGGGTACGACGCCGTCGTGGTCGGCGGAGCACTGTACGCCGGACGCTGGCACAAGGACGCCCGCCGATTTCTCCGGCGACACCGTCGCGTCCTCGCCGAACGCCCGCTCTGGCTCTTCAGCAGCGGACCGCTCGACGCCTCGGCCTCCGAGCGGGACATTCCGCCCGTGCCGGGAGTGCAACGGGCCATGACCCGGCTTGACGCCAGGGAGCACACCACCTTCGGCGGCTGCCTGGAGGAAGGCGCGAAGGGTGCTGTGGCACGCATGATCCTGCGCTCCGGGAAGGGCGGGGACTTCAGGGACTTCACCGCGATCCAGGAGTGGGCGGCGCACGTGGCCGCCGAGCTGGCGGGTGAATAGCGGAGGGCGGTCATGGTGCCCGAGTTCCGGACACCATGACCGCCTGCCGAGCCCTGCCTACGTGGGCACCACGGCGACGGGGCACAGGGCCTCGGTCAGGAGTGCCCACAGGGTCGGCCCCGGCTCGCGCTCCGAACTCCGGCCCACGACCACCAGCCCGGCGCTCGCGGAACGTCGGCTCAGCGCCCGGGCCGGAGGCAACAGCAGGACGTCCTCCAGCACGTGCACGTCGGAGTGCTTCTCCCGCCACGGTCGTAGTGCGTCGGCGAGCAGCTGCACCTCGTGGTCCTCCCAGGTGGCCCGGTCCTCCTCCGGCACACCGAAGCGCAACTCGGCGGCGCACGAAGGGAACCTCCAGGAATGCACGGCACGCAGCCGCACGCCCCGCACCCTTGCCGTGTCGAAGGCGAAGCCGACAGCCGCCTGAGCGGGTTCACGGGCGTCCACGCCCAGCACGATCTCGGCGCCGGGGCGTGTGGGGCGCTGAGCGGCGGGCGCCTCGGGAACCAGTAGTTCTGTGCCCCCCCTCAGGAGGATTTCGATCAGGCCCGGTCGCCGGTGGTGCCGACCGGGCCGTCGGGCGGTTGTCGCAGCGTGGTGTGGGCTTCATCCAGTCCTGTGCCCCCACTGGGGACCCGCCAGGTCCCACTCCCGGCCCCAGCTGTCGATGCGCTGTCGGTCGAGCCGCCACCGGACGACGGCTCCCACGCCGAGGACCACGCCGGTGAGGGCGAGCCCGGCGGCGGTGCCCAGCACGCCCGCCTCGACAGCGGCTTCCCCGGCACTCGGCGGTGCGGTGGTCAGCTTGCCGTGGCTGTCCTGCCAGACCACGACTCGAGTCCCGGCTTTCAACCCGGGGTCGGCCAGGGTGCGCCCGGTGCGGGCGGAGCCGTCGGGGGTCGTCCAGCGGACGGCGGCCGAGACCTTGTCGCCCGACGACCGCACCGCTGACACGTGCTTCGACGCGTCGGTGAGGAGCACCGCGTGGGTGGAGCGCCGATCGGAACGCAGTTGTGCCAATGTCTCGTCGGTGGCGTGCGCTGTCACCAGGCCGGCAGCGGTGCCTCCCACCGCGACGAGCGCACACAGTGCCAGCATGATCCAGGCCTCGGCGATGTCCTCGCGCCGCCTCAACGGGTTGTTCCGCCAGCGCCAGAACCACTTCTTCGTCCGTTTGCCGTGGGCCATGGCTTCGCACCTCCTCCGGTCGGCACACCGTCGACGGTGGCAGCTCCGGGCGGGCGACGGCACGGGCCGAGGGGGCTGCGCTCACGGGCCGCTCGGGACACGTTTCCGGCCGGGGAGAAGGCCGTTCGGCCCATGACTGCCGCAGCCTGTGAGACACGTACATCACTGTGCGGGTCATCCCACGGCGACAGGGAGAAACCCGACGGCCGGTGTGTGGGTGGCCAGGGCCATTGACAGGTGCGGGCGTATCTCGAGGATACCGCCCAGACCGGTGGCCAGCAGAACCGCAGCCAGCGGCCGCTGCGGCTGACCAGCCGGAGTCGGCCGAGCCGCGCCTGGTGAGACCAGAGCTGTGCCGACGGACGGCGCGGAAGGGCCGAACAGCCCCTGGCCGCCGGGCCCGGTCGGCCCACGAACGGTTCGTGACGACCGGAGGCAGCATGCCCTGTCGGTCAAAAGAGGGACCCAACCGGCCCAAGCGGTCTCCGCGCAGCCCGTCGTGCCGCCCGTCAACTTCGCCCCGGACACCGATCGCGTGACCCACACCGCCGACGGCCGGGCGGGGCTCAGTCCTCGCTTGGCCGGCCGTCGACCGTGAGCAGGATGCCCGTGACCAGTTCGGGCCTGATGCGGATCGCGTGGTCCATGGGCTGTTGCACCCACGGCTCCAGTATCGCCTGGTAGCGGTCCAGTTCACCGGGGTCGGTCACCGGCCGGGCGTACCCCGTCACCACCACGCTCCAGCCGAGATGCGTCGTCGCGTCGATGTCGTCCGCCTCGTAGGCGACGACGACACCGGGGCCGTCGGCCCGCTGAGTGTACGAAGTCAGGGCGGTGCCCTCGTGGGTGCGGATGACGATGTCGCCGCCGTCCAGGACGTGGTTGACCGGGCGGACGGTCGGGAGCGCATGCAGGGTGAAGACGACCCTCCCCAGGGACACGCTGCCCAGCAGTCGCAGTGCCTCGGCGCTGTCGAGCTCGATGCGGCGGCGCGGTCCTGCGAGGGCCGGCCGGCTGGCGTTGTGGGCCATGACGGACTTTCCGTTGGGATTCGTGGCTTGCTGCCCGGTCGGAATACCTGCGGAGCGACACCGCGGGGGATCGGTGCCGCTCCTTCCTCAAGCTTCTCCCTGGCCAAGGGCCGCGCCAAGGGCCGATGGTCCCCGACAAGGGCCCGGACGGCCCTCACTCATCCGGAGCGGAACCCCCGAGGCTTCCGTCGTCGTGCATCGCACCACCCCGCCACGGCCGCGGCCCGGCGGGCCGCGGCCGCGCGGTGCACGGCTGTCTCCACCTGGGCGCGGAACGGTCCTCCAGCTGGTCCGCGAGCGCGTGCGTGTCGGCTTCCCGAAGGTGTACGACGACGAGGTGGCCGCCCACCCGGGTCCTCGGCCCCGGCGGACCACGACAGGACCTGGTGTACGGCGACCCTGCTGATCGTCACTCTGCCCTCCACGACCGGAAGCCCCGGCCGGGTGCGGGCCGCGGCGACCTTGGCCTGACATCCCTGTCGGTCATGTGATCCGCTCCCTGTGCTCGTTCGGTGAGCGCTGCCGGCCCCATACGGGTGCCCGCATCGGCTGTCGCTGCCCTCGCTGCCGGACAGTGCCGCCCTGCCGCCTCCGGACGCGCGACCGGGACCCGTAACGGCGAGCAGGACACGTAGTCCAGTCCCGCCGCGTGAAAGCAGTGAACGGATTCGGGATCGCCTACGAGGTGCGCGGCGCGGCCCTCCTCGACCCCGCTCCCGATCATCCGCCCCACGCCGTCGTGCCGGCGACGACGTCCTCGGCTTGGGCGTCGGCCAGTCGGTCGCCGTACAGGCCGGGCCGGGCCGTGGCCGGGTCGCGGGTGAAGGCGACGCCGCTGCCGGGGCCGGCGCCGAGATCGCCGTAGACCATGCGCTGCACGGTGAACGCCGTGGCCGAGGCCGTCGGGATGTGCTCGCGGCGACGGTACAGGCGGGCGCGTTCGCCGTTCCGGAACCGGCACTGGACCCTCCGCCGCCGGATCCGAACCGCGTACCGTCGCCCGCCGTCGGCCGGTAGCGTGGTCCACGACCGGAGCGGCCGGTGTCAGCGCGTCCGAGGGACCCGAGGAGACACAGGTGGCAAGCCCCCAGGAGCCGCATGAGGCCCGTGTACGGCTGCCGCAGCTGAGGCTGGACGAGCTGTTGGAGGAGCTTCAGGCGCGGCTGGACGCGGCCCGTGGAACCCGGGACCGCGTGCACAGCCTGCTGGAGGCGGTGCTCTCGGTCGGCCGCGAGCTGGATCTGGAGCAGGCGCTGCACAGCATCGTCGAAGCCGCCGGGGTGCTCGTCGACGCGGAGTACGCGGCCCTCGGCGTGATCGGTCCGGACGGCAGGCGTCTCTCCGCCTTCCACACGGTCGGGGTCACCGAGAAGCAGATCGCCCGGATCGGCCCCTTCCCCGAGGGCCACGGCATTCTCGGTGAGCTGATCCGCCATCCCGAGCCACTCCGCCTGACGAAGATCTCCGAGCATCCCTCGTCATACGGGTTCCCGGACCACCATCCGCCGATGAACAGCTTCCTCGGCGTGCCCATCCGGGTGCGCGACCAGGTCTTCGGCAACCTGTACCTCACCGAGAAGCGGGGCGGCGCGCAGTTCGACGAGGACGACGAGTCCGTTCTCTCGACGCTGGCGGTGGCGGCCGGCGTCGCCATCGACAACGCAAGACTTTATGAGGACTCCCGGCTGCGGGAGCGCTGGCTCCGGGCGAACGCGGAGGTCACCCACAGCCTCATGTCCGGCGGCGGGCGCACCGACGTGCTCGGCCTGATCGCCGAGCGGGCCGGCGAGATCACCGGATCGGCGCTGGCCGCGGTCGCGCTGCCCATGGAGGACACCGGGTCGCTCGCCGTGGAGATCGCCGTCGGGCTGGATTCCGACGCGCACAGGGGTCTCGTGCTCCCGATGGACGCGACCTTGATGGGGCTGGCCTTCTCCACCGCCGCCCCTGCCGTCAGTACGGACGTCTCCCACGACGAACGCGTTACCCCGGAACCGCCCCGTTTCCAGGGACTCGGCCCCGCCGTGGCCGTGCCCATCGGCACGGGCGAGGACGGCGTCCGAGGCGTGCTTCTGCTGGCGCGGGAGGCCGGTCGGCCGCAGTTCACCACGACCGAGACCGAGACCCTGCAAGGCTTCGCCGCGCAGGCCGCCGTCGCCATGGAACTGGCGGAGCGACGCCAGGACGCCGAGCAGATCGCGATGCTCAAGGACCGTGACCGGATCGCCCGTGACCTGCACGACCTGGCGATCCAGCGCTTGTTCGCCACGGGAATGACCCTGCAGAGCGCGGGCCGGTTCATCGAGCATCCCGAGGCGTCCGAGCGTGTGGTCCGGGCGGTGGACGACCTGGACGAGACCATCAAGATCATCAGGTCGACGATCTTCGGGCTGCGAGCGCGTGACGGCGGGGCCGGGACGGGACTGCGCGCCCGGGTAGTACGGGCCGTCGGTGAGGCGGCCCCGGTGCTGGGCTTCACGCCCAGCGTGCGCATGGAGGGACTGCTCGACACCGACGTGCCCAGCGAGATCGCCGACCACGCGCTGGCCGTGCTCTCCGAGGCCCTCACCAACATCGCCCGGCACGCCCACGCCGACCGCGCCGACCTGGCGCTGGAGTGCGACGGCCGCCGACTGCAACTGACGGTCGCCGACAACGGTGTGGGCATCCCGGCCGACGGCCGCCGCAGCGGACTGTTCAACATGGCCGAGCGGGCCGAACAGCTGGGCGGCGAACTGGAGTTGAGCAGCCCGCCGGACGGCGGCACCACGCTGGTGTGGCGGGTGCCGGTGGGGGAGCGGTAGCGGGCACGTGTCCCGCACCATCCCAGACACCCACCCCTCTGTGGGATGGCAGGCATCCTTCATACGTCATGAGAGGTTCCCGGGAGCGGTACAGGAACGCCTGCCCGAGCGGTCGACCCGCTGTCCGAAGACACTCCCTGGGTGCGACATACTCTCCCGATGAGTTCACGCACTGCCCCGATCAGCCAGCCGATCACGATACGGAGGGCCGTCGCGCGGGATGCCAAACGGCTCACCCGGCTCGTGCGTGGCTCAGGCGCCTATCAGGGCAAGTACGCAGCCGCAGTCGCGGGCTACCGTGTCGGTCCTGACTACATCGAGGCCCACCGCGCCTTTGTGGCCGTCGGCGCAGACGAGCATGAAGGCCGGATCCTCGGGTTCTACTCGCTCGTCCTCGCCCCACCGGAGCTCGACCTGCTGTTCGTCGCCGACGAAGCGCAAGGACGGGGTATTGGGCGGCTGCTCGTGGCGCACATGCGGTCCGAGGCCCGTGCCGCCGGGCTCGACCGTCTCAAGGTCGTGTCGCATCTTCCCGCCGAGGACTTCTACCACCGCGTCGGTGCGGTGCGGACCGGGACCGCGCTCGCGAACCCGCCCGCCGTGCCCTGGGACCGTCCCGAATTCGAGTTCCGCATTTCTTCGGAATGACGCGGTGTGCCGGTGCGCGGGGGTACCGGCTCCGCCTGCAAGGCGCAGTTCACCTGTGCGGGAGCCTGGAGCCCTCCGAGGCCCTCAGTGGCGACGAGCAGGCCCACCCGGCCGACCACAATCGCGGTCACGCCAACCGGCCTGCATGCGGCCGCTGTCGGCAGGGTTGTCCGCGAACTCCCCCGGAATTGTCCTTGATCGGTAACGGACGCATCCTGTGGCCGCCGTCACTCGTCCTGCCAGGTGGTCGCAAGGTGACCAGGGAATCGGCGAGGAACTGCGTGAAGGCGGGACGGACATGGCACGGCACGGCGGGCGGGGTTGGAACAGCAAGGTGCTCGGGGCGGCGCTCGGGGTGACGTTGCTCGCTGCCGGTGCCTCGGTGTGGACCGCGCAGGCCGGAGCGTTGGGCAGCCCATCGCCCAAGGCGACCACTTCGGCCGCACGGGGAAGTGCCCTTAAGCCGGTCGCGGAGGACATCGTGCACGCCTCGGATCAGGGGGCGCGGGGCGTCAACATCACCATCGACGACGGCCCCGACCCTGTGTGGACCCCCCAAGTACTCGATGTGCTGCGCCAGTACGGGGTCAAGGCCACGTTCTGCATGGTGGGCACGCAGGCGCAGGCCCACCCGGACCTGGTCAAGCAGGTGGTCGCAGCCGGCCACCGGCTGTGCGACCACTCGGTGTCCCACGACACCACCATGGACAAGAAGCCCCAGGCTTACCAGGCGCAGCAGATACTGGACGCCGAACGCATGATCACCCAGGCGTCCGGGGGCGTACGGCCGATGTACTACCGGGCCCCCGGCGGCGCCTTCACCCCCTACAGCCGCCACCTCGCCGCCTCCCGGGGCATGCGCCCGCTCGGCTGGAACGTGGACTCCAAGGACTTCGAACGGCCGGGCACGGCCGCCATCGTCGCCACCGTGGAACAGGAGCTGCCGGGCGGCCCGACGATCCTCTTCCACGACGCGGGCGGCGACCGCTCCCAGACCGTCGAGGCCCTGCGCCAGATCCTGCCGCGGCTCAAGGAACAGGGCTACTCCTACGGCTTTCCCGTGCGCTGAGCCCACCGGTCCCGGTCCGGCTTCGGGTGCCGGCCCCCTGACCAGAAGGGAACCCGGCGTGCCGCCTACTCGACGAAGTCCGGCTGCCAGGGCAGCACCCGAAAGTCACCGGTGCCGCTCTTCACTCGCTCGAACGGCGCCGAACTCACGCACTTGGGCAGGTCCTTGGTCTCCACAGGGTTGCCAACGGAGGCCCAGCTGTAGCCCAACCGGTCGTGCCGGCCCACGTCGTGCACGGTGAAGCCCACCCGCTTGCCCTTCGCCCCCGGCAGGTCGCTGCCGGTGATGACACCGGTGGCGATGGCGACCTTCCCTCCGGTCACCAGACAGTCGATCCGCCCCTTGGCCCAGGCGCCCTCGCCGTCGAGGTAGTGGCTGAAACGGAAGGTCCCGGTGGCCTTCGCCGGATCCATCCGGTGCCGGGCGGCTAGATGCGCGTCGAAGGTGAAGGTGATGTCGTCCCCGAGCGTCCGCGAGAGCTTGGCGGACCCGGTGAGGGCCGCGGCTTCCCGGGACCCGCCGGGGGCGTCGGACCCGGGCGAACGGCCAGAGGCCGCGGCGGAGGCGGTGCAGGCGACGGCGATCAGGGCGGCGACACCTGCGGCGACACGGATACGGGCGGAGGCTGACGCGCTGCGGCTCATTGCCGATCCTTCCTCGTGGATGACGCCCGTGTCCTGCGGGCGCCTTTCCAGCGTCCCGTGGCTGACGGGGCCTCACATCGCCCCCCGAGCTGACGTATCGCTCCCCCCACCGACGCACACCGGTGATCACCATGCGCCCGCAGAGGTACGCCTGCATGCCCTCCGAGTCTCACCGCAGCAGTGGTGCCGGGCACAGGAGTTGGCCGTGCAGTTCGTCGGTCGGGCCCGCGCGGGCGCGTTCTCACACGCCTGGACCGCCCAGTCCGTCAGCTGGAATGGGCCGAGGCGAGAGCAGGCACGGCAATGCGCATCTGCGGTGTGCAATTCGGGCCGCCGCCCGGTCGGCCACAGCCGCCGGCCAGTCCGACGAGCACTGTGGTCAGGGTCTGTCAGACGGGACTAGCCGTGGCAGGACACTCGCCCGGTCGCAGCCAGCGTAGAGAGGAATCGGCGACAGACGCGGCGAGCAGCAGGACCCCCACGGCGAGGCCGTGCGCGCAGTCCTGGGCGGAAACGGACCGCATGCCGATCACGGTAGGCCAGAGCCCTGGCAGCGGGATCGGCCGAACGACCGAGGACCCGCCCGCGATCCCGACCGTTCGGCCGAGGCGCGTGCCCGGGCCCGCGGGCGAGGGTGGGTCCGCATCCTCACCACGGACGTCAGGAGTACGCGATGCAGCGGAGCAAGGTTCTCGTCGGCGTCGTCGGAGGCGTGACCGCGCTGATTGCGCTGGGCGGCCTCGGTACGCATCTGCTGGCCGGCACCGAGTCGACCAGTCGCCTGGACGAGTACAGCACGGCGTCGGTGGACGGCCGCAAGGCGCTCGCGGCGGATGTCGTCGCCGGGCGCACCGAGAGCAAGTTCCACCCGCTGCCCTGGGTCGGCGACAAGGTCTCCGGTGTCACCTGCCCGACCGGCCTCAAGGCCGTGGCCGGAGCCGCCATCACCTGCACCGGCGAGAAGAGCGACGGCGAAAGCGTCGGGATACCCGTCCGGGTGACCAAGGCCGACGCCAAGAGCGTCACCTGGAAGTTCGAGCGCTGAGAAGGAGCGACGAGACACCGTGAGCACTGTTCTGGCCGGGTACGGCCTGGTCAAGAAGTACGGTTCCACCACCGCCCTGGCCGGGGTGGAAGTGGAGGTCCACGAGCGCGACTCGCTGGCGATCATGGGCCCGTCCGGGTCCGGCAAGTCCACATTGCTGCACACCCTCGCCGGGATCGTTCGGCCCGACGAAGGCCAGGTGCTGCTGCGCGGCGAGCGCATCGACAACCTCGGCGAGAACAAGCTCAGCGCCCTGCGCCGCAAGCGGTTCGGGTTCGTGTTCCAGTTCGGCCAGCTGCTGCCGGAGCTGCCCGCCGAGGAGAACGTGGCGCTGCCGCTGATGCTGGAGGGCATGCCGCGTGGCGAGGCCGTCGCCCGTGCCCGCCGCTGGTTCACGCCGCTGGGCCTGGACGGGTTGGAGCTCCGTCGTCCCGGCCAGCTCTCCGGCGGCCAGGCCCAGCGCGTCGCCATCGCCCGCGCTCTGGCCGCCGAGCCGGACGTGGTGTTCGCCGACGAGCCCACCGGCGCCCTGGACCAGCGCACCAGCACGGAGGTGGTCCAACTGTTGACCTCCGCCACCCGGGAGACGGGCGCCGCCCTCGTGATGGTCACCCACGACGCCGACGTGGCCGCGCACTGCGACCGGGTCCTCCAGGTCCGCGACGGCCGCATCAGCGGCCACTCCCAGTACACCGTCGCCTGATCTCCCCTGGAGGGTGCTTCCATGCGTTCCCCCGTCCTGCCCCTGACCTGGCACCTCGCGAGGTCCTCCGGTCGTCGCGGCCTCCAGTCCCAGCTGCTCGCGGCCGGTGCCGCCGCCGTCGGCTCGTTTCTCCTGCTGCTGATGATTGCCGCCGCCGTGGGCGCGGGCGCTCGCGCCGGCCACACCACGTGGCGCACTCCCGACGCCGTATCGGCCAGGGAAGCGACGGCGGTCCAGGCCACGACCACGACATACGTACGCCAGGAACCCGTGACCGTCGTGAACCTGGCCCGACTGCCCGGCCGTGGACAGACCCCCGCGCCACCCGGCCTGAGCCACTTCCCGCAACAGGGCCAGGTGTACGTCTCTCCCGCCCTGGCCGAGCTCCTGCACAAGCTCCCCGCCGCCCAACTCGCCGACCGCTTCCCGAAAGTGAGCTCCTACGGCACGATCGGCGCCGCCGGTCTCGCCTCGCCCGATGAGCTGGTCGCGGTGATCGGACGGGCGCCCGCCGACGCGGCCGTCTCCAAGGCGGCCGGGGAGCAGAACTACTACGACGACGGGCTGACCGAGCGCGCACTGGTCTCCGGGTTCTCCGGCACCAGGGCCGGCGTGTTCACCGGCATCGACCAGGGGACCGTGCTGCTGGGCGTGGTGCTGCTCGTCATGCCGGTCGTCGTGCTGGCCTCGGCGGCCGGGCGGCTCGGCGCGGCCCGGCGTGAACAGCGTCTGGCCGCGCTGAGGCTGGCGGGGGCGACGCCGCGACAGATCCTCGCCATGACCGCCGTCGAGGCCGCGGGAGTCGGCGCAGCCGGGGCAATGGCCGGCGCGCTCGCCTACACGGCACTGCTGCCCGCACTCGCCGAAATCCCGTACGGCGTCGGCGCCTGGTACACCGGCCAGCTGTGGGTGGGGCTGCCCTGGCTGGCGGCCGTGGTGCTGACCGTCACCGCTCTGATCACCGTCAGCGCGGTGACCATGCTGCGCCAGGTGGCCACCTCGCCCCTGGGCGTCGCCCAGCAGGCCGACCCGCGCCGCACCCGCGTGATACGTCTGCTGCTGGTCGTCGCGGTCCTGGGCTACATCTGGGCGTCCACGGGCGACGGCGGACAGCTCAAGCCCCGGCAGTTGCTCGCCCTGCTGGCGCTCTTCTACGGCGCGTTCTGGCTGTTCGGCCCCTGGGTCGTGGACCGGTTGGGCCGGATCGTGGGCCGCCGCGCCAGGCGCCCGGCCACGCTGCTGGCCGCGCGCCGGCTCAGCGACGACCCGCGCGCGGTCTGGCGCACTGTCAGCGGCTTGGTCCTCGCCGGGTTCGTGGCCGGGTTCTTCTCCGTCAGTACGCTGGGTGCCGAGGGCGAGAACCACCAGGGCCAGGTCGGGGTGATCGCCGCGAACGCCGCCGACGCCCGGCACACCGCCACCCGGGCCCGTGCGCTGCTGCGGCAGGCGGGCGTCACCGCGACCGTCACCGTTACGAGCGAGGACGACTACGACAGCCTGCTCGGCGGTGTCGACGGCGTCATCGCCCACGTCTCCGGCGGCCAGGACGGCGTCGACACCGGTGTCACCGCGCTCACCCGCCTCGGATCGGGCCGCTACCCGTTCACACAGGACTATGTGTCCGCGTCGGACGACATAGTCGTCGCCCGCGTCGCCACCGTCAGCACGGCCACCCTGGTGCTGAGCTTCCTCGTCGCAGCCGCCTCCGCCGGCCTCACGGCTGCCGCGAACGTCCTCGACCGACGCCGGATGTACGGCCTGCTGCGGCTGGCCGGCACCCCGCTCAAGGTGCTGGACGGGGCCCGCATCCGCGAGACCGTCATTCCGTTGGCCGTCCTGGCAGGCGGCACCACCGGCATGGGTGTCTTCGGCGCCATGCAGCTCAACAAGGCGGCCGGCACCACGATCAACACCGCCGGTGTCGTGCAACTGGTGATCTGCCTGGCCGTCGGCACGCTGGCCATGCTCGCCGCGATCACCGGCAGCAGGCCTCTGCTGTGGAAGGTCACGGAGGGTCCGGCACAGACGGCGGATTGACGACGTATCGACGGTGGGACTGGCTGCGACGCCGGCCCAGCTGACTAGGTTCGGCGGGCCTCGGCATCCTGCCTGGCGGCTGTGCTCCGGTCCTCGCGTTCCTGGGCGAAGGCCGCGCTGAGTTCACCTGTCACTTCGTCCATGGTGAAGGGCTTGCCGCACCCTTCACATACGGTGCCGCTCAGGCCCACCTCGCGCCCGCATGTCTTGTGGAGGTGATGGACGGCAATACCTTCCCCGGGCTCCTTGCACCACGTCTCGCCCCATGCCCGCAGGGCGAGCAGCACCGAGGCGAAGGCTTCGCCCTTGTCGGTGAGGTGGTACTCGTAGCGGCGTGGCCTTTCGCTGTAGGCGCGGCGTTCGAGCGTGCCGTCGGCCTCCAGCCGCTTGAGGCGATTGGTCAGCATCTGCGGCGAAGCCAGGGTCTGGGTCTGCAGAGAGTCGAAGCGGCGGTTGCCCATCGTCAGCTCCCGCATGATCACCAGTGTCCAGCGGTCCCCGATCACCGCGCTCGACCGCCCGACGGGGCACACCGTGCTCGTGATCTCCGACCAGCCACCCATGTCGTCCTCCTCCGAGCGAGCGTCCGCGGCACAAGACGCGGACTCCTCGGCACCTCTGGAGGGACGACTCATGACCGACACGCAGTACGAGCCGGCGCACACGGGACTGCTCTTGATGGACCCCTACAACGACTTCCTCTCCGAAGGAGGGAAGCTGTGGCCCCTGGTCGAAGAGGTCGCCACTGAGGTCGGCCTGCTCGACAACCTGCGCGCGGTGGTGGCCGCCGCGCGTGCGGCCGGCATCCAGGTCTTCGTCGTCCCGCACCGCCGCTGGCGCGAGAGCAACTACGCGAACTGGAACTTCCTCACCGCGGACCAGGCCGGCGGCAACGAGAACCGGGTGTTCGAAGACGGAGCCTGGGGCGGCGACTGGCACCTGGACTTCGCTCCCCAGGAGAGTGATGTCGTCGTCCACGAGCACTGGGGACAGAGCGGCTTCGCCAACACCGATCTCGACCTTCAGCTCAAGAAGCACGGCATCACCCACGTGGTGACCGTCGGCATGCTGGCCAACACCTGCATCGAATCGATCAGCCACTACGCCATGGAACTGGGCTACCACGTAACCCTCGTTCGCGGAGCAACCGCCGCATGGACCCGGGAGATGCTGCACGCGGCCCACGACCTCAACGGCCCGTCCTACGCCCACGCCATCTTGAGCTCCGACGAGATCGTCACCGCGTTCAAGGGGGCACAGGTCTGACGTGCCCAGCCCACTTCGGCTACCGGGTGGTGAGCGGTTTGCTGTAGACCGTGGAACTGCGCTGGACGGTCATGCCGATCCGCTTGTACAGCGACAGCGCGCCGGTGTCCGAGTGTGTCCACAGCGTGCAGGTCTGCTTCCCCTGGCGGTAGAAGGTACGGAACGCTTCTCGCAGCAGCATGCGAGCGATCCCTCGATTGCGGTGGTCGTGTCGTACCGCGACCCGCTCGACGTACCCTTCGTCGTTGCCGGGGACGTCCAGCGACAGTACCGCGCCGACCATCTGGTCGTCGGCGAAGGCCACCGGTGATGCAGCAGGGTCGAACGTTGCTCGTTCGACCGTGTGCCGGGCCCACTCCGCGTAGGTCTTCCGCCGCTGCTGCCACTCGTCGAACGCGTCCTCGGTGAGCTGGTACGCCGCTTGTTCGTCGCCAGGCCGAAACGCTCGGACGGTGATACCTGCCGGCGGCTCGGGCACCTCTGGTTCAACGGGCATCGCGATCTCCAGGAGCCACTCGGTGACGAGCCTGGAGTAGCCACTGGACCGCAGGAGCGCGATCGCCGCGTGATCGCTGTCGGAGACCGTCTGGGCAGTGCGGTCGCTTCCCAGCTGCCGGGCCCGTGCCTCGGCCCAGTTGAGAAGCGAACTGCCAAGACCATGCCCCCGGCTACCGGGGTGCACGTGAACCGTGGCCCGCCGCCCCTTCACCCAGGTCCAGCCCGCCAACTCTCCCTTGGAGTCGTGAACGAGCACCGTGTCGGACTTCAGATCCAGGCCTGGCAGGCTGAGATCAGCGGCAACGCGATCAATGCCGGTCGTCGCACAGCCATGCAGCTCGTTCTCGCATGCGGTGATCAAACAGTGAACTGAGTGGACATCAGCGGTAGTTGCCGATCGGCTCTGGTATCCGGCCGGCAACAACTTCGGGGAAGGATCAGACATGAGGTGAACCCTGCGCCATACGTACTTTCATGTCGACCTGATTGGGCTCTCCCTTCGTCACGAGGGGGCGAGGAGGGAGCGGGTGTGTCGGCGTCGAGGGCCGCCGCGCGGAGGGCGGAGGACACTCGGATGCTCGGGTCGGTCGGCGGGTGGGGGAGGCGGGCCAGGAGCAGGCGCCGTTGTTCCTGGGGGCCGCCGCGGACGGGCAGGACGCGGACGCCCGGTGGTGCGGCGGAGGCGAGTACGGCGGGCACAGTGGTCAGTCCGCAGCCCGCGGCGACCAGTTGGAGCTTGGCGAGCCAGTCTCGGGCGGTGTGGGCGATGTCCGGCCGCTCGTCCAGACCCGGCCACACTCCCATCAGCCGGTCCTCGCCCGAGGAGGAGCCCGCGATCCAGCGTTGCCCGCGCAGGTCCGCCACGTCGACGAAGTCGCCGCGAGCCAGCGGGTGGGTGGCGGGCACCGCCAGGCAGAGGGCGCGTTCGGTGAGGGTCTGCAGTACGAGTGGGGGTGACTCGGCGTCCGGCGGCCGGAACGGGGGCGCCGAGGCGAGCAGGGCGAGATCGAGGCTGCCGGCCCGCAGCGCCCGTACCAGTGCCGGGGTGCTGCCCTCCCGGCCGACGATCCGAAGGCCGGGATCCGTGCGGTGCAGCCCGGCCAGGGCGCGGGGCACCAGCACGGCGCCGGCGCTGGGGAACCAGCCCAGGCGGACCGTGCCGGACTGCTCGGGAAGGCCGGACAGCTCACGCGCGGTCGCGTCGATCTCGTCGATCACGACCGTCGCGCGGCGCATGACGACGCGGCCGGCCGCGGTGAGCCGTACTCCTTCGCGTCGCCGTTCCAGCAGCTCCGCGCCCGCGGCCCGTTCGATCGCGGCGATCTGCCGGGAGACCGCGGACTGGGTGTATCCCAGCGACGCGGCGGCCGCGGTGAAGGTGCCCTGTTCGGCGACGGCGCGGAAGACGCGCAGTGCGGTGAGTGACACATCCGAGAAGTCCATGATGTTTACGCATACTAGCCGTGCCGAACTCTCGTTGGACTCATGAGTACCGGGTTCCTAGCGTGGCAGGCATGAACGATTCACACATCGCCCTTGTCACGGGCGCCAACCAAGGACTCGGCCGTGCCCTCGTCGAAGGACTGGCGGCCCGCATGCACCAGAACGACCTGGTCCTGCTCACCGGCCGCAGCCACCGGCGCGTGGCCGACGCCGCCCGCGAGGTCGCCCTGCTGCCCGGTACACGTGCCCGGGTGGAGGGCCGTGTCCTGGACGTCACGGACACCGATGCCATCGCCCGCCTCGCCGAGGGCATCCGCGCCCGGCACGGGGGAGTCGACGTCGTCATCTCCAACGCCGTGGCCCGCCTGTTGCCCGCGGAGTCACAGGCCGCACGGGCGGACGAGTTCATCGACGTCTCCAACACCGCCACGCACGCGATCCTGCGGTCCTTCGGCCCTGTTCTTCGCCCGGGCGGTCGGCTGCTCGTCGTGGCCAGCAGCCTGGGCACCCTGGGCCATCTCGACCCGCGGCTGCACCACTTGTTCGACGGGGCGAGCCTGGAGCAGGTCGAGTACGCCGTCGAGTCGTGGCGCAGCGCCATCCACCACAAGACCGCGCAGGAGGCGGGCTGGCCCGTCTGGCTGAATGTGCCCTCCAAGGTGGCTCAGGTCGCCGCCGTCCGCGCCCTCGCTGCCGAACGCCGTGCACGCGACCTGGCCGCCGGCACTCTGATCGCGTCTGTGTGCCCGGGCATGGTCGACACCGCCACGTCACGCCCCTGGTTCAGCGACTACAGCGGTGCGCAGTCACCGGCCCAGGCTGCGGCGGCCGTACTCGACCTGGTCTTCGCCGAACACGTCGACCCCACCCTGTACGGCGAGTTGGTCCGCTTCGGAAAGGCCCTGCCCTGGCACGACGGCACACCTCCACTGGAGCAGGACCGGATGCTGACGCCCTGAACGCGCAGGACCACCACCCATACCCGTACGGCCCGGACGTCGGCCGCAGGTCCGCTTGCTGCGCCCTCGCCGAGGGTAGCGCCGGGAAAGGGGTCCTGACCTTGGTGAACAGAACGTTTTCGACGCACAAAGCTGCGTCAGCTCGTCGTTGACCGGCGATCCGCGGGCGGGCCAGGGTGAGGGAGCCATATCGGATTCCGATCGCCCGTTTCCGGTCACCGGAGTGAGTACAGGAGGCTGTGATGCTCCAGACAGACAGCCGCGGACCCAACGAGTTCGGGAAGGGCCATGACATGCCTGCCGCGGCGACGACCGGGACCGCCGACCCGTCCGCGCTGGACGCCGGCGGCGAACTGCTCTTCCAGTGCTGCCTCTGGTGCGGCACTGCCGCCTACCGCCGTTCGTTCTGCCGCGCTTGTGGCTCCACCGCCTTCAAGTGGGAGCGCAGTACGGGCGCCGGGGCCCTCGTGCGCCGCATCGGCCAATCGCCGCTCAACACCTGGTTCGTCGTGATGGACGAGGGCTTCACCCTGGTCTGCCAGATCGCCGGCACGGAACCGGCCGTGGCCGGGGTGGGGGCGAGAGTACGTGTCGTGCGGGCCGTGGCTCCCCGCGAGCAGGGACTCCCCCTCCTCGAACTCACCTACCGGGCAACGCCCTTGGAGCGCTGGTGGTGAGAGGCACGGCACCGGTCAGGTCACGTTCGCGTAGGCGGCACGAAGAAAGAGGAGGGCGCGTGGACACCCAGTACGACGCACCGGACGAACGGGCCGGTGCGGTCGACGCAGCAGGGCGCGCCGCACTGCACGGGCTGCGCATCGCCGACTTCTCCCGGGTCCTCGCGGGACCCTATGCCACCATGCTCCTCGCCGACCTCGGCGCCGACGTGGTGAAGGTGGAGCGCCCGGGCATCGGGGACGAGACCCGGGCCTGGCACCCGCCGGCGGACCAGGACGGCACCTCGACGTACTTCTTGAGCGTCAACCGGAACAAACGGTCCGTCGTCCTGGACCTCACCACCCAGGCGGGTCTCGAACAGGCTCGCTCCCTCATCGCCGAATCCGACGTCCTGGTGGAGAACTTCCGTCCCGGCACGATGGAACGGCTGGGACTCGGTCCTCGCGAACTCCGGGCCCGGCACCCGGAGCTGATCTACTGCTCGATCAGCGGTTTCGGCAGCGGCGCGGGCGCCGCGATCCCCGGCTACGACCTGCTCGTACAGGCCGTCGGCGGCCTGATGAGCGTGACCGGGACCGCGGACGGCGAACCGGTGAAGGCGGGCGTGGCCCTGGTCGACGTGATCACCGGACTGCACGCCTCGCTCGGCATCCTCGCAGCCCTACGGCACCGGGACGCCACCGGCGAAGGGCAGCTCGTGGAGGTGAACCTGCTCGGCTCGCTGCTGTCGGCCATGGTCAACCAGGCCTCGGCCTTCGCCGTCGCCGGTGTGGTTCCCGGCCGCATGGGCAACGCGCACCCGAGCATCGCCCCGTACGAGACACTGCCGACCGCGGATCGGCCGATCGCCCTCGCGGTGGGCAACGACCGGCAATTCGCGGCACTCGCCGAGGTCGTCGGGGACCCCGGTCTCGCTCTCGACGACCGCTTCCGCACCAACGCCGACCGGGTCGCTCACCGTGTCGAACTGCGGGACGCACTGACCAAGCGGCTCGGCGCCGCGGGCGCGGACCACTGGTCCACCGTCCTGCTGGCGGCCGGGGTGCCCGCCGGACCGGTCAACACCCTCGACGAGGCTTTCGCCTTCGCCCACCAGCTCGGCCTTCCCGGCATCGTCGACATCCCCGTCGACGCTGCCGAAGGAGAAGAGGCCAGGCTCTCCCGCCAGGTCGCCCATCCCATCGGGCTCAGCGGCACCCCGGCGCGGTACCGCTTCCCCCCGCCCCGCCTGGGCCAGCACACCGCACAGATACTCACCGACCCGTCCGGCCAGGCCGACCACACCTCCGCGTGACACGCAGCGGTCACCGGACCGTTCGCAGCCTCGGCACGTCGACCGAACCGACCACCCGTTCACCTGACCCTGATCACATGGAGCACGACATGAGCGCCAAGCCGCTGAAGGATCCCCTCGAACTGTTCGACATCGCCTCCGTCCTCACCGACGAGGAGCGCGAGATCCAGGCCACCGTCGCCAGGTTCCTCGCGGACCGGGTCCGCCCGCACATCGGCGAGTGGTTCGAGAACGCCCATTTCGCTCGCGAACTCGCCCCGGAACTCGGCAAGTTGGGCGTGCTCGGCATGCACCTCGAAGGCTATGGCTGCGCCGGCACGAACGCCGTCAGCTACGGGCTGGCCTGTCTGGAGCTGGAAGCGGCGGACTCCGGCTTCCGCAGCTTCGTCTCCGTGCAGGGCTCGCTGTCGATGTTCTCCATCTGGAAGTGGGGCTCTGAGGAGCAGAAGCTTGAGTGGCTGCCGCGGCTGGCCGCCGGTGAGGCGATCGGCTGCTTCGGCCTGACCGAGCCCGACTTCGGCAGCAACCCCTCCGGGATGCGTACCAAGGCCGTCCGCGAGGGCGGCGACTGGATCCTGAACGGCTCCAAGATGTGGATCACCAACGGCGGCATCGCCGACGTGGCCACCGTCTGGGCGCAGACCGAGGAGGGCATCCGCGGCTTCCTCGTGCCGCGCGGGACGCCCGGCTTCACCACCCAGGACATCAAGCAGAAGATGTCGCTACGCGCTTCCATCACCTCGGAGCTGTACTTCGACAACGTACGGCTGCCCGACTCGGCGCGGCTGCCGTTCGCGGAGGGCCTGCGAGGCCCGCTGTCCTGTCTGAACGAGGCCCGCTTCGGCATTCTGTTCGGCGCGGTCGGCGCCGCCCGCGACTCGATCCAGGCGGCCATCGACTACGCCGACTCCCGGGTCCAGTTCGACAAGCCGATCAGCGCCTTCCAGCTCACGCAGAAGAAGCTCGCCGACATGACCGTGTCCGTGGGCAGCGCCGCGCTGCTCGCCGTACACCTGGGCCGCCTGAAGGACCAGCACCGCATCCGGCCCGAGCAGATCAGCGTCGGCAAGCTCAACAACGTTCGGGAGGCGATCGCGATCGCGCGGGAGTGCCGCACCGTCCTCGGCGCCAACGGCATCTCCCTGGAGTACTCGCCGCTGCGCCACGCCAACAACCTGGAGTCCGTCCTCACCTACGAAGGCACCAGCGAGATGCACACGCTGGTCGTCGGCCAGGCGATCACCGGCTACCCGGCGTTCCGCTGACCGCCCCGGCCGAAGGAAGGCGACCGTGAACATCGTCGTACTCGTCAAACAGGTCCCGGACACCGCTGCCGAACGCGCCCTGTCCGAGGGGGACCACACCCTCGACCGGGAGAACACCGACCTCGTCCTGGACGAGATCAACGAGCGCGCCGCGGAGGAAGCCCTGACGCTCAAGGAGACGACGGATGCCGAGGTCACCGTCGTGTCCATGGGTCCCGACTCAGCGCTCGACGCCATCCGCAAGGTTTTGGCGATGGGCGCCGACCGTGGAATCCACATCTGCGACGACCGGCTTCAGGGCGCCGATGTGGTGACCACGGCGAGGGTCCTGGCCGCCGCCGTGCGGACGGTGGCGGACGTGGACCTGGTCCTCGCGGGCAACGCGACCACCGACGGACAGGCCAGTGCGGTCCCGGCCGTCGTCGCGGATCTGCTCGGCCTGCCGCAGCTGACCCACGTACGCGAACTCGACCTGGACGCGGGGCGGGTGCGCGCCGAGCGCGAGACCGAGAGCGGTGAGGCGACACTGGAGGCGCCGCTGCCCGCGCTGGTCAGCGTCACCGAGAAGATCAACGAGCCGCGCTATCCCTCCTTCAAGGGCATCATGGCCGCCAAGAAGAAGCCCGTGGCGACGGTCGGCCTCGACGACCTGTTCCCGGACGACACCGGGTTCCTGGTGAGCCGCACGCGCGTGGTGGAGGCCGTCCCGCGTCCGGCGCGGGCAGCCGGCATCCGTGTCACGGACGACGGCTCGGCCGGCCGGCAGCTCGCCGACCACCTGATCGCCCGGAAACTCGTCTGAACCGCCCCGACCAAGAAGCAGGCACACCCATGCCCGACGTCCTCGTCCTCGTCGACCACGACGGGGAACGCGTCCACAAGTCCACATACGAACTCCTGGCCGCCGCACGGCGGTTGGGCGATCCGGCCGCCGTGCTCGTGGGAACCCCCGGCACCACGGTCCGCCTCAAGGACTCCCTCGCCCGTCACGGCGCCACCAGCGTCTACGCGGCCGAGTCCACGCAGGTCGGCGGGTTTCTCGGCTCACCCGCCGTCGAGGCCCTGGAGTCGGCGGCACGGCAGGTCTCTCCCGCCGCCGTTCTGGTTTCCGCGACCACCGACGGCAAGGAGGTGGCCGGGCGTCTCGCCGCGCGGCTGGACAGCGGGTTGTTGATCGACGCGGTCGACCTGGACGCCTCCGGGGTGGTCACCCAGATCGTCTTCGGCGGGTCGTACACCGTGCGCTCCGAGGTCACCCACGGGGTACCGGTGATCGCCGTGCGGCCGGGCGCCTTCGAGCCGGAGGAACATCCCGTGGAGGCCATGGAGCACGAGCTCGTCCCGGTGCCGATCGCCCCGGCGGCATCCGCCCGCGTCATCGCCCGCCGCGCCCCGCTCGCGGGCGACCGTCCCGCGCTCACCGAGGCGAGCGTCGTCGTCTCCGGCGGCCGCGGTGTCGCGGGGGCGGAAGGCTTCAAGGTGGTGGAGGAGCTGGCCGACGTCCTGGGCGGTGCGGTCGGCGCGTCCCGGGCCGCGGTCGACGCCGGGTACTACCCCCACCAGTACCAGGTGGGGCAGACCGGCAAGTCCGTCTCCCCTCAGCTGTACATCGCGCTGGGCATCTCCGGGGCCATTCAGCACCTCGCCGGGATGCAGACGTCCAAGACGATCGTGGCGGTCAACAAGGACCCGGAGGCACCGGTCTTCGGTGTGGCCGACTACGGCGTGGTGGGCGACCTGTTCTCGGTGGCTCCTCAGCTCACGCAGGAAGTGGCCGCCCGCCGGGGTATCGCCTGACGAATCGGACAACGCACGCCCACGGGCGGCCCGCCGTAGCCCTCAGGCCGCTCGGTAGCTGAAGAACCCCTGCCCCGACTTACGGCCCAGCAGCCCCGATTCGACCATGCGGCGCAGCAGCGGGGGCGGGGCGTACAGCGGCTCCCGGTACTCCTCGTACAGTGCTTCACCGATCGCCGCGACGGTGTCGAGCCCGATGAGATCGGCGAGACGCAGCGGGCCCATGGGGTGAGCGCAACCGGCGGTCATCCCCGTGTCGATGTCCTCCGCCGTCGCCGTACCGGAGCTCACCATCCGCACCGCCGCCAACAGGTAGGGAACCAGCAGAGAGTTGACCACGAAACCCGCGCGGTCCTGCGCCACGACCGTCTTCTTGCCCAGGACCTCGCCCGCGAAGGCCCGCATTCGCAGTTCCGTGGCCTTCGAGGTGTGCAGCGAGGGGATCACCTCGACCAGTGGCATGACGGGAACCGGGTTGAAGAAATGCAGGCCCACCACCGCCTCCGGCCGGCCGGTCGCCGCCGCGAGCCTGGCGATGGGGATGGAGGACGTGTTGCTGGCCAGCACGGCGGCCGGGTCCGTGACCACCTTGTCCAGCTGCCGGAACAGTTCGGTCTTGGCGTGCTCGTCCTCCACGGCGGCCTCGATCACCAGGTCCGCTCTCGACAGGCGGGAGAGATCGTCGGTGACCGAGACCCCGGCCAGGGCGAGTGCGCGGTCCTCGGGCGCGATCGCACCGCGCTTCTCCGCCTTGAGCAGGGAGTCCGCCACACCCGCCAGCCCGGCCCGGGCCCTGTCCTCGGTCACGTCGCACAACGTGACATGCAGCCCGGCCCGCGCACAGACCTCGGTGATGCCCCGGCCCATCTGGCCCGCGCCTACGACGCCCACGTGCTTGATCGCTGTCATGTGCTTCTCCGCCTGTCCCTCCGTCGGGCGGCGGTCGAACGACGCCGCCACGGTGTGTGATGCCGTGTTGAGCGTAGACCGGTATACCTGCTCTGACCTGCGAAAACAGTGCGTCATCCGCGCACAAAGGTGCGTCTGTTCGACGCTGACCGGCCGACCCGCGCGGCGCTGCGCGGACCACGACGAACGGCCCGCCCGGGACGGACGGGGCGGGCGGGACAGCATCGGAATCAGGGCCTCAGCGGGCGGCCGTCGAGACCGCGGCCTCCCGCAGCCGGCGGATCACGCCGCGCACCGCGGGCGAGGTCTCACCCCTGCGGTAGGCACCGACCAGCCGGGTGGTGAGCGATACGTCCGCCAGCGGACGGTAGGCAACACCGGGGATGTGCACGCGCCGCAGCGAGTCGGGCACCAGGGCCACCGCGAGACCACCGCCCACCAGCGTCAGCGCGGCGACGTAGTCCCGTACCGGGGGAGCGCAAAGGGGACTGAAGCCTCCCCGCTCGGCCACTTCCAGGATCTGGTCGCGGCAGCCGTACTCCTCGTCGAAGTGCGGGGCCACGAAGTTCTCGTCACGCAGCATGGCCGCGGGAATCGTCTCGTACGCCGCCAGGGGCGCGCCGGCCGGCAGTGCCAGGACGACGTCCTCGCTGAGCAGGCAGGTGGCCATGACCTCGGGCGGGTACTCCGGCCGCCAGCGCAGGAAGCCGACGTCGATGTCACCGCAGGCCAGCGCCTCCAGTTGGGCCGGTGTCTCCAACTCGCGCACCTGCACCGTCAGATCGGTGCCGGGGGCCGCGCAACGGGTGAGGACATCGGTGAGCACCCCGGAGAACGCGGCCGAGGCGACGTACGCGATCTGGGCGTGCCCCAGCTCCCCGCGACCTGCCCGCCGGCCCACCGCCACGGCTCGGGCGGCCTGTGCGAGGGTCAGCCGCGCTTCTTCGAGGAACAACTGCCCGGCACTGGTCAGCGCCGGGCGGGTGCGTCGCCCCCGGTCGATCAGCCGCACACCCAGGTGTGACTCCAGCGCCCTGATCTGGGCGCTGAGTGCCGACGGTGCGAGGTGCAGACGATCCGCCGCCCGCGCGAAGTGCAGTTCCTCCGCGACGACGACGAACGATTCCAGCCAGCGCAGTTCCACCGGCTCCTCCGTCCTGTGGTGCGGGCACCCCGCGGCGCAGTCAGGGCAGAACAGGATCGCCGCGGGGTGAGTGTGGGTGGTCCGGGGAGTCAGGGAAGCACGACGTAGTTGCTGAATCCGCCGTCGAGGTCCGTGGCGCGTCCCGAGATCGCTTCGTTGACCTTGGACAGCGGGAAGGGTTTGGTGATCAGGTAGGACAGGTCCAGGGCTCCGGTGGCCACCATGTCGGCGACTTCCTGGCCCTGCGCGGTGGAGAACCAGTTGGAGCCGATCAGGTGGACCTGTTCGTCCATGAGCCACTTCACGTCCACGGGCAACCGGTCGGCCACGCCCCCGACGTTGACCACCCTGCCGCCCCGGCGGACGCCCTGCATGGAGTCCAGCATCGTCTCCACCGGGGCCTTGGCGCCCAGAGCGCTGATGACGAAGTCCGCTCCCTCGCCTCCGGTGCGGGACTTCGCCCACGCGCCGGTGGAACCCTCGCCCAGCCGCATGACCTCGATCCGGTCAGGGGCCAGTTCCTTGACGCGCTTGAGGAGTTCCTCGTTGCGGCCGGTTCCGAGGACCCTGGAGACGCCCGAGGCCAGCGCGAGCAGGGTGGAGGCGACGCCGAGGGTGCCGGTGATTCCGTCGATCAGCGCGACCTGGCCGGGTCCGGCCACGGCGTACTTGAGGGCTCTGTAGGAGGTGCCGATGTAGCCGAGCTTGCCGGCCTGCTCGAACGTCATGTTCTCGGGGATGTTGACGATCGAGTGCTGCGGCGCCGTCATGTACTCGCAGAACCCGCCGTACGGGTAGAGGTCGAAGATTCGCTGGCCGTCGCGGGAGGTGCTGAAGTAGCCGTTCAGGGTGAAGTAGCGGCACCGGCTGAGCTCGCCTCCGCGGCACACCTGACAGCTGCCGCAGGAGCGCAGCGGGCTCACATAGACCCGGTCGCCGGGCTTGGTGTTCAGCACCGCCTCGCCGACCGCCTCGACCACGCCCGCCGGGTCCAGGCCGAAGATCGCGGGCAGCTCGGGCAGCGGCTGGTGCGGGTACCAGGTGGGCCAGTTGTTGATCACGTTGGCCATGTTCGGCACGATTCCGCATGCCTTGACGCGCACCAGCACGTCGGTCGCCCGGGGGGTGGGCACGTCGACGGTGTCCACGGACATCGGCTCACCGAGCTTGTGCAGTCGTGCAGCGAGCATCTTCGCCATTGAAATACTCCGGTATTGATGGGCAGTACGGTGCCGAGAGCTACGAATTCTGGAAAGGGTTCGGGTAAGCGTCCTCAAGGTCGATGTCCAGCAGACCCATGATGCGGACGCCGGAGTTGTACCAGGCGATGGACAACGACAGTTCGACCATCTGCCGGTCCGTCAGATGATCGGCGGCAGCACTCCATGTCTCCTCAGAGACATCGACGTGGAGGGTGGACTCCTTGGCGAGGCGCATGACCGCCTTTTCCGTCGCGTCGAACAACTCGGACGACTCGAAGTCGGCCACCGCCGCGAGCTGTTCACCGGTGAGTCCGGCCTTGGCTCCGTGCGACTGGTGGTGCGCGACCTCGTACGCGGAACGGGTCGCGTACCCCACGGTCAGAATGGCCAGCTCACGCAACTTGGGGCTGAGGTCGGCGGCCCGCAGCGAGTTGGCGTAGGTCAGAAACCCGTCCAGCTGCTCGGGCGCGCCCGCGAGAGCGAGGAAGATGTTCGCCGTGGGTACTTTGCGTTCGGCTTCGAGCCGGTCGTACAGGGGCTTGTTCGCCTCGTCCGCGTCCTCGCGGCGAAGGTAGGGAACGCGTGCCATGTCGTCTCCTCGGGGGACGGAAGGGTCAGTGGGCGGACTGTTCGAGCAGGAACCGCTCGAGAGTCATGGGCTGCGGCACCTGGGCCGGCGGGATCTGCTTCACTCCCACGAAGGGCGAGGCCTCGAAGTACCACTTCTCCAGCGCCGGAAGCCCCCAGCGCACGTTGGTGCTCAGCGATCCCGCGTCCCAGCGCACCGGTTCGACCTCGGTGTCGATGGTCTGGTAGTGGCTGTTGAAGACCTCCACCCGATGACCGTCGGGGTCGCGGAGGTAGGTGAAGAGCATCCCGCCCGGCCCGTGCCGTCCCGGCCCCCGCTCCACCCCTTCGCCGTAGCCGAGGATGCCCGCCCAGTCGCAGGCGGTGAAGATGTCGCGGCTCTCGGAGACGGTGTAGGCGAAGTGGTGCAGGGCGGGACCGGTGTTCTCCACGATCGCGAGGTCCAGGCACGTACCCTTGCGGTACATGAACGCGCTCAGCAGTGTGTCGCCGTGTGCCAGGTACTCGGAGTTGCGGAAGCCGAGTTCGCCGTAGAACGCGGTGAGTTCATAGGTGTTCGGCGCGAAGGTCTGGAAGTGGTCCAGACGTTGCGCGTGGGCGCCCTTGTAGTGCTCGAAGTCGATGTGCAGCCTCGGGCGCGTCTCCATGTGCGCGCAGAGTTCCAGCGGTGTACCGACCGGGTCGCTGACGTGCAGGGTGCGGCCCTGGTACGGCATGTCGACCCACTCCGCGGGCAGCCCCCGGTCGCGGAACCATGTGTGGGCGATGTCGAGGTCCTCGTCGAGGAAGACGCGGAAACCGATCCTCTGACAGGAACCGGCGCCCTCCTCGTCCAGCTCCAGGACGAGACTGTGGTGGCATGCCTCGGCGAGCCCGCGGAGATAGCAGGTGCGCTCGTCCTCGTCGCTGACGACGAGCCCGAGGGCGCTCACGTAGAAGTTCCGGCTCTCGGCCAGGTCCGCGACCGTGAGCCGGACATGGCTGGAGCGGGTGATGTTGAAGCTCGGACGCAGATTGACGGGTGGCAGCATGCTGGTCTCCGTGCTCATTCGGCACTTGATTTCGATGACTGTAATGCTTTGGGTTGTTTTACGGCTTGGTCACGGAAGGGGCGGAATCGGGGAAGGTGAAGGCGGACCAGCCGCTGAATTCCGCGGAATCACCGAGAGCCTCCTCGATGCGCAGAACCTCGTTCCACTTCGCCATGCGCTCGGAGCGTGTGAAGGAACCCACCTTCAGCTGGCCCGCGTCCCATCCGACGCTCAGGTGGGAGATGGTGATGTCTTCGCTCTCGCCGGAGCGGGCCGACACGATGGTGGCGAAGCCGGCGTCCTTTCCCGCGCGCAGGGCCTGGTGGGCCTCGGTGACCGTGCCCGCCTGGTTCGGCTTGACGAGGACGGCGTTCGCCGCCCCGTTGGTGGCCGCCGCCTCGACGCGCTTGGCGTTGGTGACCAGGTAGTCGTCGCCGATCACCTGACAGCGGTGGCCGAATCGCCGGGTGAACTCCACCATGCCCTCGTGGTCGTCCTCGCCCACCGGGTCCTCGACGGACAGGATCGGGTATTGCTCGATCCAGCCGCCGAGCATGTCGATCAGCCCCGCGGTGTCCAGTGTGCGGTCGTCCAGGGCCAGCGTGTAGCGCCCACCGGTGCCGAACTGTGAGGCCGCGATGTCCAGTGAGATGCCGACCTGGGTGGCGGGCGTGAAGCCCGCGGTCTCGATGGCGAGGGTCAGGGTCTCCAAAGCCTCCTCGTTGGAGTCGAACGCGGGCCAGAAGCCGCCCTCGTCCGCCACGCCCTGTGCCTTGCCCGCCTTGCGCATCAGGCTGCCGGCCGCCCGGTAGATCTCAGCCGTCCAGTCGAGGGCCTCGCAGAAGCTGCGTGCCGCGGGGCAGACGACCATGAAGTCCTGGACGTCCACGCGACGGTCCGCGTGGGCGCCGCCACCGAAGATCTGGATCTCCGGCAGGGGGATGCGAACCGGCCGACCGCCCGACAGATGCCGCCACAGCGGTACGCCCGCCGACGCGGCGGCGGCGTGCAGCACCGCCATGGACGTGGCGACGATCGCGTTGCCGCCCAGGCGGCTGCGGTCGGGGGTGCCGTCGAGGTTCACCAGGAGCCGGTCGACGGACTCCTGGTCGATCGCGTCGAGGCCCAGGAGGGCGGGCGCGATCTCCTCGTTGACCGAGCCGACGGCGCGACGGACGTCGAGTCCGCCGAAGCGCGAGCCGCCGTCACGCAGGTCGAGCGCCTCGCCCTGACCGGTCGAGGCTCCCGCCGGAGCGATGGCCCGCCCGACCGCTCCGTCCGCGAGGTGTACCTCCACCTCGACGGTCGGCCGGCCGCGTGAGTCCCACACCCTGCGGCCGTAGAGCTTGGCGATCCGCGCGTCTGTCATTGCGGTGCAACCTTTCGGAGTCGGACGGTCGAGGCGTTGAGTGATGGCCCGTGCCTGCCGACCGGCGAACGGGCGCGGGCCGACCTCTCGGGGCGGCACTCGAATCGGTGCGGCGCCCCGGGTGCTTCGTGAGGGGGAAACGGGAGGACGAGGAGTGCTCGTCCACTGCGGCTCTCCTTGTGCTATCGATAGCGCAATCGTGCGAACTGTGAGCCCGTCCTGTCAAGGGGTGAGGAGTGTTCCATTCCTCCTACGCGTTGCTCGTTTCCCTTTGGCTGGGTCGTCGGCGTGTCAATGCTATCGTTCGCACAACCATGGCAGTGGCTGAAAACTCCGGCGGGCCCACCCCTCCTGGAAGAACGGACAGCACAGGCGGCGTGGGCTCGCCGGGCCGATAGCGGCCGACAGGAAAGCGAGCCCGACATGACATCCGAGCCCTTGGTGGCACCCATGACCCTGACCACGGTCGTGGCCAGCACGCGTCCCGGACGTGTGGGCAGATCCGTCGCGGACTGGTTCACCTCCCAGGTCTCCGAGTGCGACCACTTCGAATCACACCTGGTCGACCTGCGCGAACTCGACCTTCCGTTCTACGACGAGCCGCATCCGCCCGCCCTGAGGCAGTACACGAAGAGCCACACCCGTGCCTGGAGCCGGATCGTCGACACGTCGGACGCGTTCGTGTTCGTCACCCCCGAGTACAACGGAGGCTTTCCGGCTCCCCTGAAGAACGCGTGGGACTACCTCGTGGTGGAGTGGCAGCACAAGCCGGCTGCGTTCGTCAGCTACGGCGGCGTCTCGGCGGGCACCCGGGCGGTGCAGATGGCCAAGCAGGTCGTGGCGAACCTCAGAATGCTGCCGATCGGGCCGACCGTGAGCATCCCCTTCGTCAACGAACAGGTCGACGACGGCGCCTTCCGTCCCGGCAAGATTCACGAGGCGGCGGCCGGGCAAGTGCTCGAGGAACTCGCGCGCACCGCAACCGTCATGCGCCGGCTGCGCAGCGGAACCTACTGACGCGGCGGGTGAACACGACGGTGCCCGGAGCGCTGCTCCGGGCACCGTCGTGTTCACGCGCAAGGTCGTTCGCGGCTCGAGGTGCGACCCGCTCAGGAGGGCTTGGACGGAACCTTTCCGTCGACGGGTGCCGTGCTGCCGCGCAGAATCAGCGATCCGGGGGAGACCGACGTGTACGGGCCGTCGTTTTCCGGCTCGTTCTTGAGGCGCCGCAGAAGCCACAGTGCGCAGCTGGTCGCCATCTCCTGGATCGGCAGGCCGATCGTGGTGAGCCCGGGCCCCCACCAGGAGAAGCCGGGCTCGTCCCCGAACCCGACCACGGACAGCTCGCCGGGCACCTTCACGCCCTGCGCGGACAGCTCCTCCAGAACGCCCAGGGTGAGCTGGATCGATCCCAGCACGAGTGCGGTGGGAGCGGCCGGCTCCTGCAGCAGCCGACGCACCGCCTCGCGCCCGTGGTGCACGGACGACGGCGGCCCCAGCTCGGCGCGTCCGGCGTCGTCCGCAAGGCCGCCCTCCTCGAGGGCGGCGCGGAAGCCGCTCAGACGCTCCGCGCCCGTGGGCAGTTCCTCGGGGCCGCCCAGGTAGGCGATGCGGGTGTGTCCCAGTGCCACCAGGTGGGCCGTGGCCCGGCGCAGAGCCTCGCGGTCGTCCACACCGAACCACTGGGAGCCGAGCGAGGGGTGGCGGCGCAGCAACTGCAGGTGCGGTACGGCGCGCAGGAGTTTGACGGACTCGCTGTGCGGGCGCGCGGTGGGCACGATGATGACGCCGGCCACGCGGTTCGCGGACAGCTCCCGCAGATGGCGCAGCTCCACCATTCGGTCGTCGTCGGTCTCCGAGAGCATCAATTGGAAGCCCTCGGCCGCCATGTTCTTGGAGAGCTCGTGCGCGATGGTCGAGTAGAAGCTGTTGCGGATGTCCGGGATCACCAGCGCGACCACGTTGCTGGACGCTCCGCGCATCATCCGGGCCGCCCGGTTGCCGACGTAGCCCATCTCGGAAGCGGTCTGGCGGACCCGGAACTTCGTTTCCTCGCTGATGCGCGCGTCGTCGGCGAGCGCCCGGCCGACCGTCGAGACGGAGATCCCGAGACGCTCGGCGATGTCCCTGGTCGTGATCACGTAAGCGTCCCCTCCGGCTGACTGGTCCCGCGGTCGTCACTTTCCGTATGCCAACGATAGCACTCGTGTTGCGCTGCGTGGTCGGGGAGCGGGGTGGCGGGCTCGGACATCACCTATTGTGCTAACGTTAGCATTGCTGGATGGGCCGTGCAGCCGCCCATGGCTGCCCAAAGTACGGAGGTGTCCGTGCGGATCGTCAGGTATGCCGTCGGCAGTGTATGTCACTACGGAGAACTCGAGCCCGGTGACGTCACCATCGCCCGATTCGAGGGCGATCCCTTTACGGGGCTGTCCCTTGCGGGGCACGTCGACGAAGTGAGCGACGTCGTTATTCTCCCGCCGGTCGAGAAACCCCGGATCTACGGGTTCGCGTACAACTACGCCTCACACGTCGACGAGACCGACCGTGAGATTCCGGAGGTTCCCGTGTGCTTCATGAAGCCGAGCACGGCGGTGGTGGGGCCGGGAGACGCCATCGTTTATCCGACCGATGGCGAACTCATCCATTTCGAGGGCGAGTTGGTCGTGGTCATCGGAAAGGAAGCCCGCCATGTCAAGCCCTCCGAGGCTCATGAGTACATCCTCGGCTATACATGCGGAAATGATGTCAGCGACCGCATCGTCCAGCGCAAGGAAAGTAAATACGGAACGCTGCTGATCGGGAAGGGCCAGGACACCTTCGCTCCCCTCGGGCCGGTCATCGCCACGGAACTCGACTCGTCCGCACTGGAGTTGACGACCCGTGTGAACGGCCGTGTCATGCAGTCGGCCAGCACGGCCGACCTGCTGCTCCCCGTCCCCGACCTCGTCAGCTACCTCAGCCGCTACCTGACACTGCTGCCCGGAGACGCGATCATGACCGGCACGCCTGCCGGTGTCGGGCCGATCCGCCCCGGAGACGAGGTCGAGGTCGAGATCGAGGGCATCGGCGTTCTGCGCAACCCGGTCGTGGCCGAGAGCCGTTGACCGCAAAGGCCTGCGGAGCGACCGCACAAGGGGGCTGCCCACCGCTCGGCGGTGGGCAGCCCCCTTGGTGTGTCAGCGGACCGCGCTGTTGAACTGCGCGGGACGGACGAAGGCCAGGGCGAGGACGCCGGCCAGCGGCAGAAGCGTGACCTGCAGGAGTCCGGCCCGGTCCCAGCCGAAGGAGTCCACCAGGGCGGCGAAGAGCAGACCCGAGAACGCCGCCGGTCCGTAGTAGCTGGTGACGAACAGACCGGAGGCGCGTCCGATCTGCGCCGGCCGGACGGCGCGCTGCATCGCACCGTTGCTGTTGGGATAGATGAACCCCAGGCCGAAGGCGCCCATGAGGAAGGCGAACACACACTGCACGCCGACCCCCGCCTGTGTCTCATAGATGCACACGCTGATGGCGGAGACGGCCAGCAGGCTCAGGATCAGCAGGTTGCGCTGGTTCACGCGGTCGCCGAGCCAGCCGCCGAACAGGGCTGTCATGCCGCCGAAACCGAGGAAGCTCATCGCCAGCGCGGCCTGATCGGCGGAGTAGTGCAGCGAGGTGATGAGGTACGTCGGGTAGAGGCCCAGGAATCCGTAGATGGCCACACCGCTGACGACCGAGTGGACGGCCAGCGCGATGGTGTTGCGGTTGTAGGCGGAGGCCGGCATGTACTCGTAGGTGCTGGTCGAGACGGCCTTCTCGGCGGAGTGCTCGGTCAGACCGGCCTTCACGAGGAACAGGGAGGCGGCGGCGATCAGCAACCCGGCGGTGCCGAACAGATAGAAGGGCGAGTGCCAGGTGCCGTGCGTGTTCGTCAGTCCGACACCGATGAGCGGGGCGACGAACACGCCGACGGAGTAGCCCATGCCGATGACACCGAACGCGAGGCCGCGTCGCTGGACGAAGAAGGCACCCATCGCCGCGAAGATCGCCGCGGACTGCATGCCCTCACCGAAGCCCGAGACCACCCGGTACAGCGTCATGTCGGCCAAGCCGGTCGCCAGCGGGGTGGCCATCGTGCCCAGGGAGTAGATCACGATGCTGACCAGCAGCACGGTCTTGCGTCGGAATCGGTCCAGCAGATACCCCGCGGGCAGGCCGGCCAGGGCCATGCCGAGGGTGAAGTTGGTCGCCAGCAGGCCGCCCTGTTCCAGGGAGAAGCCGTATTCCGCACGGATGTTGGGCAGCAGCGGCGGGAAGACCTGACGGTCCATCGCGTTGACCATGTAGGAGAGGACCACCAACAGGAAGCCCACGCCGATCATGGCTCGGGAGACGGGAGGGCGGCGGCGTTCCTGTGGGTCCTTGACGGGCACTGCACTGGTGTCGACTTGCGCTGCGTGAGGCATTGCGGCTCCTGATGAGGAATGGGCCACGGCAGGCCGCGGCGGATCCATCGCCGCACGGGGGCGTGCGGCGATGACAAGAAGCGGTGAGCTGAACACGGACTCGAGTCGGCGACGGCGATATCGGCGCCGTCTGACGGAATGCGGGCGATCGGCCACCGCGCGGTCGGACACCGCATGCGGAATTCAGCCGTATAGCGCCCGTCGGGGACGTCCGTGGCTATGGCGTCTTCGACAACCGGACCATTGTGCGGATACGTGTCGGCCGCATGGTCGGGGTTGGCTGAAACCATGAAGGGAAGCGCCCGGCGCGTCAAGACGTACGCGCGGATTTCCTGGGATTCCACTGCTTTCCCCCGATGAGCGGGTTCGTCTGCTTCGGGTACGGGGCGAGGTGCGGGGTGCGGGTGAGCCGCTGTACGCCGCGTTCTTGACGATTCGCAGACCCGCAGTGCTATCGTTAGCATCACGTGGCTGTGACAAAGTGATTCGACGTGCCCCGGCATCTCGTGACCCAGTTCCAGGGGCCTGTGCCGGCGCCTTCCGACCATGACTCGGAGAGCGCCGGCGAGACCCGACCGAGCCCAGCGACACCCTTCACCCGCGCCCATGGCGGCCGTGGACCATCGGACAAGCCGACGGCCGCCGTCCCGGGTGATGCTCAGACCTGCTGATCGGACGCGACCGGACGTCAAACCCGGCCGTCCACGGCGGCCGTACGATTTCTGCGAGGACGATCTGCCATGACACCACCGAGCCGCCCAGACACCGTGCTGCTCACCGACCACGCCTGGCCCGACGACTCCGTCGAGCGATCCGTCATCGAGGGCGCGGGCCACACGCTGGTGTCCGGCCCCGCGGAACCCGCCTCCGCCGAGGCCATCGAGGAGCTGGTCGCCGAGCACCGGCCCGCCGGCATCCTCACCTGCTGGGCGCCCGTCTCCTCCCTCGCCGTCGAGGCGTCCCCCGATCTTCGGATCGTGGCCAGACTCGGTGTGGGCCTCGACAACATCGCCGTGGACACCGCCACCGAGCGGGGCGTGTGGGTCACCAACGTTCCGGACTACTGCGTCGACGAGGTCTCCGACCACGCCGTCGGCATGGTGCTCGCCTGGACGCGGGGCCTGGCCGTCCTCGACCGGGAGGTCCGTACGGGTCGCTGGGACCCGGCCGGCGCCCGGCTGCGCCGGTTGTCCACGCTGACCTGCGGCATCGTCGGCTTCGGCCGGATCGGACGCGCCACCGCCCGCAAGCTCGGCGCGTTCGGCTGCCGGACCCTGGCCCACGATCCTCATCCTCCGCAGGACGCCCCCGGAGTCGAGTTGGTGGACCTTCAGGAGCTGCTGCGCCGAAGCGACGCAGTGATCCTCCATGTGCCGCTGACGCCCGGCACCCACCACCTCATCGGCGCCGATGAGCTGGCGCTGATGAAGCCGGGCGGGCTGCTGGTCAACGTCAGCCGCGGCGGCCTGGTGGACACCGACTCGGTCATCAAGGCGCTGGACGGCGGTCAGCTGGACGGAGCCGCCTTCGACGTCCTGGAGAGCGAGCCCCATGTCCCCGCCGGGTTGCTGGATCAGCCCGGTGCGCTGCTCACCCCCCACGTGGCCTTCTCCTCCGACGCCTCGGTCACGGAACTGCGCCGCCGCGCCGCCGAGGAGGTTGTACGGATCCTGGCGGGCGAGGACCCGGCACACCCCTGCAACCACCCCGGCGGTCTGCCCGCCGGACCGGGTGACCGGCGATGAGCCCCACAGCCGCGCCGGAGACGCCGGACCCCGTTCTGTCCGATTTCCTGACCGCACACAAGCTCGCACGCCCCGGCGAAGCCGCGCACTGGACGCCGCTGGCCGGAGGGGTCTCCTCCGACCTGTGGCGGGTGGACCTGCCGGGGCGCTCGTTGTGCGTCAAGCGGGCCCTGGCCCGGCTGCGGGTCGCGGCCGACTGGGAGGCGCCGGTGTCGCGCAACGCCTACGAATGGGCGTGGATGCGGTTCGCTTCCCTGCACCGGCCGGACAGCGTGCCCGAACTGCTGGCGCACGACCCCGAAGCCGGCCTGTTCGCGATGGCGTACCTGCCCGCCGAGCGCTACCCCATGTGGAAGTCCCAACTCCTGGCCGGCGAGGTGGAGCCGGCGACCGCGGCGGCCGTCGGAGAGGTGCTCGGGGCCCTGCACGCGGCGAGCGCGGGTGACACGGTCCTCGCCGCGGAGTTCGCCACGGACGCCAACTTCCACGCCCTGCGCATCGAGCCGTACCTTCTGGCCACCGCGGCGGCGCACCCCGGCCTGGCCGACATCCTCCAGAGCCTCGCCGACCGCACGGCCGGCACCCGCCTGGCCCTGGTGCACGGCGACGTCAGCCCCAAGAACATCCTCGTCGGCCCGTCGGGGCCCGTGCTGCTGGACGCCGAGTGCGCCTGGTACGGCGACCCGGCCTTCGATCTGGCCTTCTGCGTCAACCATCTGCTCCTCAAGACTCTCGTCGTGCCCGGCCGTCGTGCCGAACTCCTGCGGTCCGCCCATGCGCTGGTCGCGCAGTACGTGCGGCAAGTCGACTGGGAACCCCGATCCGCCCTGGAGGCGCGGACCGCCTCGCTGCTGCCGGCACTGCTGCTCGCCCGTGTGGACGGCAAGTCCCCGGTGGAGTACCTCACGGACGACCGGCACCGGCTGTTCGTCCGGACGGTGGCGTCGGCCCTGCTGCGGGCGCCCGCAGTCACGGTGGTCGGTGTGCTGGACGCCTGGGTGACCGCCTTGGAGGCTCCGACCGAGACCGAGACCGAGACCGAGACCGAGACCGAGACCGAGACCGAGACCGATGCCGAGGCCGAGACCGAGAGTGGCCGACCCGCGTGACCGAGCGTCCGGTGGATCCGGCAGACCGAAGGAGGAGGGATCATGCGCAGAGTCGTCACCGGCCATGACGAGAACGGCAAGTCGGTCGTCGTCAGCGACGGCCCCGTCCCGCGCAGCCGGGAGTTCACCAGCCTGCCGGGCTGGGTGTCCCGACTGCCGTGGGCCACCGACCCCGGCGAACCGGTCAGCAGGACGGGGGAGGATCCCACACCGAAGGTCACCACCCTTCTTCCGGCACCCGGCGGCACCCGGTTCATCATCCTGACCTTCCCGCCGGAGGCCGCGTTGGCCGACCCGGCGTTCGACCCTGTCGCCTTCGACCGGGAACAGCGGACGGACTCGCCCGGTATCGCCGAACTCATCGAGCCCGACGGCATGCACGCGACGCCGACCGTGGACTACGGCATCGTGCTCGGCGGCGAGATCGTCCTCGAACTCGATGACGGAAACTGCACTCTGCTCTCGGCAGGCGACATCGTGATCCAGAACGGCACCCGGCACGCCTGGCGCAACCGCAGCGGGCAACCGGTCACGGTGGCGTTCGTCCTCATCGGCGCGGAGCCCGAGCACTGAGGGCGTGGCCGGGGTCTTCATCGGCGTCGGCATCGGCTCCGGCAACCGTGGACAGGTCGGGGCCCTTCTCATCGCACGCGCTTCCTGACGCATGACGGCGGCGGACCACTGTGCTGTGGTTGCCCGCGCGCCGAGCGCCTCCTGGACGCGAACTGGCTGACCTGGAACCTGATCGCGGTCGTGTGTGGGCCTTGGGCTGTACTGCTTCCAGCCGTGGAAGCCGTGGCAGGACAAGACGGTGTGGGGGAGCGCCGTGACGTCTGCCCGTGCCACGGTGGCGCCCTCCGGGACACCCAGGTGATCGGCGTGCCGTGGAAGAGCCGACCGCGGCGACCCCGACGAGGCTGACGCCCACGCGCCGACTACGCCGCGGCGACCTGTCACCAAGGGCCAGGACTTCACCTGGCGCCCGACCTCACGGTGCGGTTCTGGGCTCGCTGCGGCAGGAGTTGCGTGAGCTCTGGCGCGGCCCACTTGACCCCGGGTCGCGTGACGGGGCTGGCTCGGTGGTCGTGGACTGGACTGCTGCTCCGTTCCTGACCATGGCCGGGGTTGCGGTGCTGGACGATTTCCGCAGGCAGGCCGGTGAACGCGGTGTTCCTGTCCGGGTGGTGGCCTCCCGTCGGTGGCCCCGCGCGGTCTTGCGCATCGTCGCGTTCGATGACCTGGTGCCGGTGGCGGCGCGGCAACCGCACCGGGCTCGACCGCAGCTCGTGATGTCCGGCCGGAGCCTGATGAGGTGAGCGGATATGACCAATGGTGAACGGCGCGCCGGCCGGGGGACGCCGGCACCCGGATCGGGCTGGTCCAGGAGCCGGACACGTCCCGCCTCTTCATGGCGATCTAAGCCGGCTTTCTGGTGGAGGCCGGTGCGGGGATCCGCTGGCTGCTGGGGCCGGCCTTGATCGAACAAGACACAGTAGCCGTACGGCGCGCCGCCCCGAGGACCATGGGTCCGGAGCGCGAGGTGGCGACTCGGCTGCTGGCGACATTGTGGACGGCGGGAGTTGTGGTCGGCATCGACACCGAGGACTGGATCTGCAACGCCCCGGAACTGCCCGGCATCTGCCTGCGGATGGCCGCTCAGTTGGAGAGCGAGCCGGATACCGACCCGCCGGACTGACCGGGACTGTGCCGCCCCGCGGCGACTCGGGCGGGCTGTACCGGGTCGCGTAACCCTCCCCCACCCGGCCAACTCCGGCCGCTCCGCAGCACTCGCGGGGTGGGGCCCCCGACCCGCGCCCGATACGGCGACACAGCCGGCACAGGCCGTCCCGCTCCGGCAAGTTCAGCTGTTGGTGTCCTCGCTCTGCGCCTCGGCCGGCGGCGTGGTCTCCGTCTCCGGTGCGGTGTAGAAGACGGAGGAACCCTGCTTGGTGCGCTGGGCCTGGCTCCTGGCTACGAGCCCCTCGAGGGTGACGCGTACGACCTTGGTCTTGATGTCGCGCTCGGGATGGGCCTGGCCGAGCGCGGCGGAGATTTCCGCAGCGGAGCGCGGTTCGTCCTGCTCACTGAGGTGGCTGCGGATGAGCCCCACCAAAGTGGGCTGGGCCGCCTTCGTCTCGGACTTGGCGGTGGACTTCTTGGCCGTCGTGCGTTCCTGCGCAGCGGTGGACTTCTTGGCCGTCGTGCCTTCCTGCGCGGCGGTGGACTTCCGTGCGGATTGCTTGCTGCGCGGTGCGGACTTGGCCTTCTGCCGGGGAGATGGCACCGCGGCGGTCTCCGTCGAGGGCGTGGGCTCCTTGGTCGTCTGTGTGACGCCGAGTGCCTGCTGGATGTTCACCAGCACGCTGTGATCATGCTGCAGGGCGGCCAACTGCTCTTGCAGGGCAGCGATGTCCCCGCCGAGGCGTTCCTGCTCCTTGAGGTTGGTCTCGAGATCGGCGGCTACTTGGGTGCTGTACTGGTGTGTCAGTCCCATGGTGTCGGTCGTGCTCTCGGACATGATGCTGGCCTTTCCTCGGTGTGCGGCCGTGACGCAGAGGCGGAGCGCAACGCTGAACCGGGCAGCGTGGGCTGCTCTGGCAGCGCGGATGCCGTAACTGCCGCAGAATGCCTTGGCATAGAGATACTAATGCCTTGGCATAGAGATACTACGGACAAGTGGAGCCAGCTGTTCCTTGCGTGCAGCATCTGCTGCTTGGTGCCGAGGTCATGGCTGCCATGTCCGGCGCGGCCCGGACCGGATTGCCAACGGGACCACGACGAGGCGCACTGGCGCCTCGCCCTACGTGAAGAGGGCCATGGGCCGCTCGCCGAGGCGGCCGACCAACTCCATCTGTGGGCGCGTTCGGCGACTTAGGTGACATCGTGCAGCCGGCGAACATGCGCAGCAGTACGACGTGCAGTTGTCGTCCGGCGTCGGCGTTCAGGCTGTGTTGGGGGCCGGGCGAGCCTTGGGCAACGCGAGCACCAGAAGCGCCAAAAAGCTGGCAAAGGGGTCTGGGGCAATGGTCGCGTGCCATGTCATCGTGCCTGCCATGACGACTGATCACCTCACTCACAACCGGCCCGCGGGACAGCTGCGTCACGCGGCGAGCAAGGTGCCGGAGGTGACCGTCTACTTCTGGATCATCAAGGTGCTGACCACCGGGATGGGCGAGACGGCGTCCGACTTCCTGGCCCACTGGCTCGGCCCGATCCCCGCCGTCGCCCTCGGCGGCATCGCCCTGGTGGCCGCCCTGGCGATGCAGTTCACGGCCCGCCGGTACGTGGCCTGGATCTACTGGACGGCGATCGTCATGGTCAGCGTGTTCGGCACGATGGCCGCCGACACGCTGCACGTTGGCCTCGGCGTGCCGTACATGATCTCGACCCCCCTGTTCATGGTCGCGCTGGCCGCCGTCTTCGCCCTCTGGTACCGCAGCGAAGGCACCCTGTCCATCCACAGCATCCACACCCGCCGCCGCGAGACCTTCTACTGGGCCGCCGTGCTGGCCACGTTTGCGCTGGGCACCGCCGCCGGTGACCTCACGGCCACGATCGGACTCGGCTACCTGGGCTCCGCCGTCCTGTACGCCGCCGCGATCGCCGTCCCAGCCGTCGCTCACCGCTGGGGCGGCTTGAACGCGGTAACGGCCTTCTGGTCCGCTTACGTCATCACCCGTCCCCTCGGCGCCTCGATCGCCGACTGGATGGCCGTCGGACACAGCCGGGGTGGACTGAATCTCGGCCTCGGACCGGTCACCCTGTCCTGGGCCGTGGCCATCTTCGGGTTCGTCGGCTACCTGTCCGCCACCCGCACGGACGCCCACAGCACGCCCAAGCCCTGAAGCCGCAGTGACGCTGAGGAGTGCTGCGGGACCTGTCAAAGTCCCAGGGCCGTAGCCGTGGCGGGGGACAGGCCATCCACTGTGTATCGCAGTGGCCGTACATGTGTCCTCGGGGACGGCCCGGTATCCGGTCGGGCCACGCAACCCGCGTCGGGCAGATCCCATTGCCGCTCGACAGCCTACGGGCGAGTGGGGGTCCGCTCAGGTCGGGAGGCGCGCACCGCTGACTGGGATCGTCGTCGCCGGCAGCGTGGCTTCGTCGACCCGGATGATTACGGACCTGGCGCGTCTGAGCTGAAGCGCCAGAGCGATTCCGTACGGCCGTGAAACCGCGCACTCCGCCGGTTAGGATCCTGGCATGGCCCTGACCTTCAGTGACGTGGATCGGTTCGAGGCGGCCAGGCCGCGTCTCGAGGCCATCGCCTACCGCATGCTCGGCTCGGCGAGCGAGGCGGAGGACGCCGTACAGGAGACGTATCTGCGCTGGCAGGCCGCCGATCTCGGGCGCATCGAGGTGCCCGAGGCATGGCTGACCAAGGTGCTCACCAACCTCTGCCTCAACCAGCTCACGTCGGCCCGTGCGCGTCGCGAGACCTACGTAGGCCAGTGGCTGCCCGAACCGTTGCTCGAAGGGGACCCGATGCTGGGCCCGGCGGAGACGGTCGAGCAGCGCGAGTCGGTGTCGTATGCCGTGATGGTTCTTCTGGAGCGGCTCTCGCCCAACGAGCGGGCGGTGTATGTGCTGCGCGAGGCATTCGCGTACTCCCACCGTGAGATCGCCGAGATCCTGGACCTGAGCGAGGCGGCCAGCCAGCAGATCTTCCATCGGGCGAAGAAGCATGTGGCGCAGGGCAGGGCGCGGGTCGAGATCGACGATGCGGCCGTGCGCCGGATCGTCGAGGAGTTCCTCGCGGCGGCGACCAGTGGCCAGACCCAGCCGTTGATCGAGCTGCTCACCTCGGATGCCCTCGCGGTGGGTGACGGCGGCGGAAAGGTGCCGGCCCGGGCCAGTGGCTTCGAGGGCGCACGCGCGGTGGCGAAGTTCCTGCGCGGGCTGTTCAAGCCGGCCCCGGCCAAGAGGAACCTGGCCGGCGGTTCCCCCGACCTCTACGCCGCCACGGTCAACGGCGGCCCTGCGGTCGTCGCGGTGGTCGACGGCCGTGTCTTCGGCATCATGTGTCTGGAGCGGACGCAGGAGGGCATCGTCGCGGTCCGCAGCCAGGTCAATCCGGACAAGCTGGAGCGGGCGACGCAGCGTTGGGCGGCGGACGATTTCGGTCCTCCGGTCCTGACCGAAGCCCTCTGACTCCCTGTGTGACGCAGGTCACTCTTGTCTCCTGTCAGGAATCGGCGGGCTGCCCGGTTCAAGGGGCGTGACCGGGCCAGAAGGCACCGGACCCGCGCAGACAGGAGCAGGAATATGCAGCACCGGATTATCGTCCTCGGCGCCGGCTACTCCGGAGCGATCGCGGCAGGCCGACTTGCCAAGCGGCTGCGTCGTGAGGACGTCGCCATCACCCTCGTCAACGCAGAGGCCGACTTCGTCGAGCGGGTCCGGATGCACCAGTTGGCCGTGGGCCAGGAGCTGAAGCCGCGCCCGCTGCGCGAGATGTTCGCGGGCACGGGAGTCGAAGTGAAGCTCGCGAAGGTCACGTCGATCGACGTGGATGGCAAGACGGTCGCGGTGGACAGCGCCGAGGGGACGGCGGAACTGCCGTACGACACCCTCGTCTACGCCCTCGGCAGCGGCGGCAACGACAACGGCGTGCCCGGCGTTGCCGAGCACGCCCACCAGATCGCGAGCCGCCCCGGCGCACGCCGGCTGCGCGAGCGCCTGGCCCAGCTCGCCGAGGGCGAGACGGTCCTTGTCGTGGGCGGTGGCCTGACCGGCCTGGAGTTCGCGACGGAGGTGGCCGAGACACGCCCGGACCTCGACATCGCGCTCGCGGCGCGCGCCGGACTGGGCGACTGGCTCTCCCCGAAGGGCCGCGCGCACCTGCGCAACGTCGTCGACAGGCTCGGCATCACGGTGCACGAGAACGCCGCGGTGACCGCGGTCGAGGCGGACCAGGTCACGACCGCGGACGGCCGGACCCTCCCGGCTGCCGTCACCGTCTGGACCACGGGCTTCGCGGTGCACCCGCTGGCCGCGGCCACCAGCCTCGAACTCGCGGACACCGGCCGCATCGTGGTCGACGCGACGATGCGCTCGGTCTCGCACCCGGACGTGTACGCGATCGGCGACGCCGGTCACGCACTGGGCGCCGGCGACAAGCCGCTGCGCATGTCCTGCGCCTCTGGCACCCCCATGGCCTGGCAGGCCGCCGACTCCATCGCCGCCCGCCTGACCGGCGGCAAGTTGCCGAACGCTCCGCTGCGCTACTTCAACCAGTGCATCTCTCTCGGTCGCAACGAGGGCCTGATCCAGTTCGTCACCGCCGACGACCGCGCGGTGGACCACGCCCTGACCGGTCGTTTCGCGGCCCGCTACAAGGAGCTGGTCTGCAAGGGTGCGGCCTGGGGCGTCGCCAACCCGACGATGGGCATTCCGGTACGGCGGCGGCGCGTGGTGGCCGACCGGGTCACGTCAGACGGGGCGGCACCGGTGACGGCGTGATCTACGGCCTTGCGTGCGAGCGGAAGCCTCGGGCTGCTGTGGGGCTTCCGCGGCGTACGAGACCGAACCGGTGACGGACTGCTCGCGGTCGCGGACCTCCGGCGCGTCAGTGAGGCCGAAGACGCGGAGGGTCCGACCTCGTCGGCGAGATCGGATCCCGGGCAGGTGGGGGACCGGCGTGCGACACCGTGACCGATGGCGAGCCTGCTGATCGGCCCGCATGGCATGACCGAGCTGGCACCAGGCCCCCGGCCCCTGCCCCGATCAGGACCGAGAGGCTCGAGCCGCGGTCTTCCACCTGACTGACAGTTCCAGCCCGCTATTTGTCACACGGTCCCCCTTGTGATGCGGCCGGATCACGGATCGTTGACGCATGCCGATATAGGCATATGATGACGTCATGGCACGAGCGGCGACGACCTCGGACGCGTTCAACGCGATCGCCGAACCGCAGCGGCGGGAGATCCTGCTACTGCTGCGGAGCGGCGAGCGCCCGGTGACCGACCTCGCGCGGGACCTGGGAATGACCCAGCCGCAGGCGTCCAAGCACCTGCGGGTCCTCCGGGAGGTCGGGCTGGTGCGGGTCCGTGGGGCGGGCAAGCAGCGGCTGTACGGCCTGGACGCCCGCGGGCTGCGGCCGGTCCACGAGTGGGTGGGCGGCTTCGAGCGGTTCTGGAGCGAGAGCTTCGACCGGCTGGACGAGTACGTGCGAGACCTGAAACAGGCAAGGCAGGAGGAGCCAACGGATGGCGACGACCAGTAGCGGCGCTGAGCCCGACCACACCATCGCGGACCGCGAGATCGTGATCGCCCGGGCCATCGGCGCCCCACGGGAGCTGGTGTTCGAGGCGTTCACGCAGGTCCGACACCTGTCGAGGTGGTGGGGACCGGAAGGGTTCACCACCACGACGCGGTCCTTCGAGTTCCGCGTCGGCGGGGCCTGGGACTTCGTGATGCACGGGCCGGACGGGACCGACTACCAGGAGTGGATCACTTGGCGGGAGATCGTCCCGCCGGAGCGGATCGCGCTGCTGCACGGCGAGTCCCGCGACGATCCCAACGCGTTCGAGTCCTTCCTGGCCTTCGAGCCGGCCGGCGACGAGACCCGGATCGTGATGCGCACGGTGTTCCCCAGCAAGGAACTCCGCGACGAGGCGGTGGAGAAGTACCACGCGATCGAGGGCGGCGAGCAGACCCTGAGCAACCTGGCGGCCTACGTCGCCGAACTCACCCGGAACGACGCCGACCGCAACGAGACCAGCCCGAAGGGAGCGGAGAGCTGATGGCCGGGAAGGTGTTCTTCAGCGTGACGATGTCGCTCGACGGCTTCATGGCACCCGAACCGGTGCCGCCCGAGGACGCCTTCTCACCCGAGAAGCAGGACGACCCGGGCGTCAGGCGCTGGATGTCGAAGTGGGCGGAACTGCAGGCGTGGGCGTTCCCGCAGCGGTGGTTCCGGGAGAATCTCAAGCTCGGCGAGGGCGGCGAGGAAGGACTCGACAACGACATCGCACGGGCGACGTACGAGCGCACGGGCGCGAGTGTCATGGGCAAGCGCATGTTCGAGGCGGGTGAGCCGGCATGGCCGGAGGAGGCGCCTTTCCACACCCCGGTGTTCGTCGTCACCCACACCAGGCGCGACCCGTGGGAGCGGCCCGGCGGCACCACCTTCCACTTCGTCAACGACGGCATCGAGAGCGCCCTCGACCAGGCCCGCGAGGCGGCCGCTGACCGCGACGTGCGCATCGCCGGCGGCGCCGAGACGATCCAGGAGTACCTGGACAGCGGCCTGATCGACGAGTTCTCGATCACGCTCGCACCCGTACTGTTCGGCACCGGAATCCGCCTGTTCGACCGCGTGGACCCCGACCGCCTTGCCCTCGAACAGACCCGGACCGAGGCATCGTCCCGGGTGACCCACCTGACCTACACCGTCGGCAAGCGCTAGCCCGCGGTCCCGCAGGGTGCGGTGCAGGCGGGTCGCCGCGGGACGAGGTGCTGGTCGGTCGGGTCAGCCAGTCAATCCGGTCACCCTTTAGCGGCATCGGATCGCACCCCGGGGGACCAGCCGCCCAGCCCCGGCACCAGCACCGCCGCCACTGCCAGGTGCATCAGTGCGAGGGAGACCCGAGTGCCGCTGTCCATGCCGTCGCCGATGAACGGCAGGAAAGAAACGGTCAGTACGACGCCGGCCACCCCGGTCCAGATGGCGCGGGCACGCCGCGCCCCGAACCGCTCCAGGACGGCCGGCAGTCCCCAGCCGGAGAGCGACGCGAGCAGCGCGACGACGCCTACAGGCACGGCGCCGATGTCGAGCGTCTGCTCGCCGTCGGTGATCCGCAGCCGGTGGCCCAGCAATGGGTCCGCGACCAGCCACACCAGGACGGGGGCCAGGACGGCCGCGGCCGCCGCCGCCAGGCGCCCTCTCCTCACGCTCACTTGGCGCCCTCGGAGAGCGCGCCGTGCAGGAAGACCTCCGCCAGCTCCTGTGGGGTGAGGTCGGGCTCATCGTCCGTACGTGGCTGGGTGAAGAGCAGTCCGAAGAAGAGGGCCGCGATCTGCTCCGGCGGCCGGCGCAGGGCGGCCCTGTCAGGCTCCAGCAGATCCGCGAGGGCCGCGCGGAGACGGGTCGTCGACTCGGTGCGGCCCGCGCCGCGCACCGTACCGGGATGCTTGCCGCCGCCATGCCCCAGCGAGCCCGCGATCGCGCCCATCCTGGCCAGGTGTGCCTGCAGCGCCTCGGCCGCCTCCGCGAGCCGGTCGGGGAGCGGCTGGGACAGGTCGATCGCGTCGAGCTCACGGATCGCGTGATCGGGGGAGAGCGCCTCGGCCATGCAGGCCCGCAGCAGCTCGTCCTTGTCGGCGAAGACCCGGAAGATCGTTCCCTCCCCGATGCCAGCGGCGCGGGCGATCTTCGCGGTCGTCACCGCGGCGCCGTATTCGGCGATCAGCGGGATCGCGGTCTGGATGATCATCGAGCGCCGCTGCTCCGGCGACATGGCCGGGGCGCGGCGGCGGGTGGTCTGGTTCTCCTTGGGTGCTGTCATGACTGCGAGATTACGGAGTGAGTACTCACTCCGTCAATGAGTGAGCACTCACTCCGCTCGATTTTGGACTGCTGGACGATCACGAACCGGCGCCCTGTCGCATGAGTGCCCGGGCCGTGCGTGCGGCCTTCTCCGTGTTCGAGAGGGCCACGCTTCCCACACTGCGTCCCGGGGTGAGGCGAACTGCCGGGCCGCCGGCAGCGGGAGGCCGGTCACCTTGGCGCCCGCCGAGGCCCGCTCGGTGAGCGTGGATTTGCCAAGAGGGAGGCGCCGTGGAACGGAAGCGGCCCCGGCCGTCCGCGCACATCGCTGCGCTCGGCTCACACGGCCGGCCTCGCCCTTGACAATAGGCAGGTGAATACCTGCATAATAATGAGCGTGAGCCTCGAAGCAACAGCGATGGACTCGGTGTTCAAGGCGCTGGCCGACCCCACCCGGCGGCTCCTGCTCGACCGGCTACGCGAGCACAACGGGCAGACTCTGCGCGAACTGTGCGAGCGTCTCGGTATGGCGCGCCAGTCGGCGACGCAGCACCTGGACATCCTTGTGCGGGCCAACCTAGTCACCGTGGTACGGCGCGGCCGGGAGCGGCTGCACTACCTCAATCCGGCCCCGATCCACGAGATCGAGGAGCGCTGGATCTCCGGCTTCGACAGACCCCGCCTGCAAGCGATCAGCGCCATCAAGCACCAGGCAGAGGAGTACGCCATGACCAACGCACCCACACCGGTGCCGGACTACGTATACGTCACCTACATCCGCGCCAGTGCGGAGCAGGTGTGGCAAGCCCTGACCGACGCCGACCTGACGGCGCGCTACTGGGGACACGCCAACGTCTCCGACTGGCAGCCGGGCTCGGCATGGGAACACCGGCGAGCCGACGGGTCAGGCAAGATCGACGTGGTGGGCCGTGTCCTGGAGACCGAGCCCCCGACCCGGCTGGTCATCACCTTTGACGACGCCCCCGATGCCGAGTCGCCGCGAGAGCCGTCGGTCGTCACCTTTCTCGTCGAACCGCATCAGGACATCGTCCGCCTCACCGTGACCCACGCGAACCTCCCCAACCAGGAGATGCTGGGCGGCATCTCGGCCGGCTGGCCGGCCGTGCTGGCGAACCTCAAGTCGATGCTGGAGACCGGCGAGGTCCTGCCGCAGGCGCCCTGGGAGATGTCCCGCGCCCACACCTGAGCCGCGACTCCCGCCTCTTGTTCATCCCGCATACGCCGCACAGAGAGGTGCAAGCCAATGCTGGACACCGCCCCACTCCAGGACGCCTACCGCGCACTGCTCGACGCAGCCGCCACCGTGGCCGACGCCGACGACCCCAACCCCGCCCCGCCGGACGGCGAGTGGAACGCCGATCAGATCCTCGCGCACGTCTCTCTCATCAGCGCCGCCACCATCGCCGCCGTCGCAGGTGTCGCAGCGGGGGCCAACACGACGTACGACAACCGGATCGCCCTCGACGCCTGGACCATCGAGCAAACCATCGCGCACGCCGGCGGCAACGCCGGGCTCCGAGACCGCATCGGCGGCCAGGCAGCCGCCCTGTGCGCACTCGCCGGAGGCGCGGCGCTCAGCGACGCCGAGCTGAGTACCCCAGCGCCCGCACGGCTCCTGTCCAACGACACCCTGCTGGTCGATCAGCCCATGGCGCTGCGCTACATCGTCACCGGCCTGGCGGAGGCAGAACTGCCCGGCCACACGAAACAGCTCCTGGCCCTCCTCCCTGACGTTCGGGTAACTGGCCGATACTGATGGCCCGTTGGCTGTACTCCGTGGTGTGTGAGGTATGCGGACGGAGGCGGGCTGACGCCGGAGGCACATCGACGCCGAGAGGCGGTGCGGATGCAGGCGGCGGAACTGGCCGCCGGAGGCAGCGCGGCAGCCGACTACGTCTACGTGGGCGCGGACGGCGTGCACCCCAAGGTCCGCCGCCCCGAGGCCGAGCTGGTCCAGCGGCGCAGTGCAGGATCTCGGAACACGTCGACGAGGGCAGCAACGTCCTCCATACGCCAGGGACGAAGGACCGGGGCGGGAGCGGACAGCGTCGCGCACGCGTGCAGGATGACGATGCCGTTCACTTGCCGATCGTATGCGGCAGTGTTCCGCCCCCACGCCGACGACCCCGGGCCCACTACCGCTCCATTCGGACGCGCACGGCCTCGATGGACCAGTTGAACGCCGGCACCAGGCTCTCCGGAGCGGGCCAATCATTGATCACTGCGAGCAACTGGAGGTACCGATCCCGGCGCGGGTCGCCCACACTCTCCAGCCGGGCCAGCAGCAGGCGGCGCACCTCGGCGTCGTCGGGGCGGCCAAGGATATGTGCATAGTGAGCCGCAAGCGCCGCAACGATCGGATCAGCTTGGTGCGAGGCCGGGGCGACGCCCGCCGTCAGGGCGGGGGCGACCCGGTCACGGACGATGGCACCGAGGTCGCGGTGCGGGCCCGTGGTGTCGCCTTGCGCCTGTTCGGCCGTGTAGTCCTCGGCCATCCGCCGTACGCCGGCGCGGAAATCCGGGTCTGCGGCCAGTTCGGCCCACTCCACCCACGCCCGGACCTGCTCCGCCTGGGGGCTGTCGGGTATCTCGGGCGTCATCGAGCGCCTGATCCCCGCGAGCGCGGAGTCGGTGTCGAGAGTGCCGAGGGCGGCATCGAGGAAGTCCCCGATCAGACGTCGGCGTTCGTCCTCGGAGAGCTGGGCCAGCTTGTGCATGAGATCCGTCTCTTCAGCAGTGAGCCCGCGCTCGGCCACCGCCGTCAGCACCGCATGCCGCAGGCTCAGGACGCGAATCTGCACGGCCAGGGCTTCGGCGTGCGTTGCGGCGACCTCGGGAAGCGGGAGTTCCCGGTCCACGACCCTGCGGATCGTGGGTAGGTCCACCCCCAGGTCCCGCAGGGTCCGCACAAGGTCCAGGCGCGCGAGGGCGTCGATGGTGTAGAGGCGGTAGCCAGCCGGGCTGCGGTCCGCCGGCGCCACGATTCCGCGATCGGAGTAGAACCGAATGGTCTTGACCGTCAAGCCGGTCCGCCGGGCCAATTCGCCGATCGAGTAGAGCGTATCGCCGTCCATGCCCCCACTTTGACGTCTCCCCCTACGGGAGACTCAAGCCCATCCGCCTGCCGATCGCCACGAGTTTTGACAATGCCTCCGGTGCGAGGCGGTCGTCGCCCACTGCTTCGCCGACCCGTTCGCCACCTTCTCGCCGACCAGGTGCCCCAGCCGCGCACCGCCCGCATCATGCACCGCGTCCGGTATCGCGCGCCTTCAATACCGGCGCCCGCTTCTGATGGCAGTACGCAGCCCGCGCCGCCGGCGCCTCCGCCTGCCCTCTACCTCCAGCACCTCGTGTCTGTCGCCGCCAGACACCGACCACTCGGGGCTCGAAGGTTCTTCGTCGTACGGCGACGAGCTGCCGTATGTCGAGAACAGCCGGGCGGGCGTCTTCCGTGCCCCCATGCCGCCATGCCGACGGGTGCCGGTCAGCTCCACCTGGGACAGCCGGTGACGTGGTGCCCGGGATCAGTTCCTTGCTTGAGCTTGTGCTTGGAAACCGATCAGTTTACAGTGAGGTCAAGTGAAACCGATCGGTTTCCCAGAGGGGTTCGGGAGTGCATGATGACGACAAATCGACCGGTGGCGCTGGTGACGGGTGCGTCCTCCGGTATCGGGAAGGAAACCGCGCTCGCGCTGGTCGCGGCAGGGTTCGACGTGGCCGGCACAGGCCGTGACACCTCATCCGTCACGCCGCTGGGCGGTGTGACGTTCCTCGACCTCGACGTGGTCAGTGACAAGTCGGTCAGCGCCGCGGTCCAGCAGGTGATCGAGCGGTTCGGGCGGATCGACGTCCTGGTCAACAACGCCGGCGTCGGCTCCATAGGGGCCGCAGAGGAAACCTCCGTCGCGCAGGCCCAGAGCGTCTTCGACATCAACGTCTTCGGGGTCATGCGCATGGTGAAGGAGGTCCTGCCGCACATGCGCGCCCAGGGACGCGGACGCATCATCAACCTCTCGTCCGTGCAGGGGTTCATCCCCGCTCCCTACATGGCCGTCTACGGCGCGTCCAAGCACGCGATCGAGGGCTACTCGGAGTCCCTGGACCATGAGGTCCGGGAGTACGGCGTCCGGTCGCTACTCGTCCAACCCGCGTACACCAACACCGGATTCGAGGCCAACAGCGCGAAGCCCGACACGCCCCTGCAGACCTATGCCGGCCAGCGGCACGTCTTCGACCGCCTGATGGCGGAGGCGATCAAGGGCGGCGACGATCCCGCCGTCGTCGCCAAGGCGATCGTCGCGGCAGCGACCGACGCGAAGCCGAAACTGCGCTATGCCGCCGGCCCCATGGCCGGACGCGCACGCCTGCTCCGCTTTGTTCCTGCCTGGGTCTTGGACAAGCAGATCCGCACGATGAACAAGCTGGCCGGCTGACCCTCGCCACCCGCACACTCCATCGCGCCGTTGACACCGGGAGAGACCCATGTCCGAGACGCTGCACTCCGCCGCCGCTACCGTTGCGAGCTGGCGCTCCGCCGAGGAACGCGGTGACGTCGACGCGGCGGTCGCGTGCCTGAGCCGGGACGTCGTGCTCAGTTCACCGCTCACCGAGCAGTTCCGATTCGAGGGGCTTGACCAGCTGCGCTCCTTCCTGACCTCGGCGTTCACGGCCGTCAAGGACGTCCGCTACCACACCCAGACCGGCGAGGGTGATGTGTACGCGCTGGTCTACCGGGCGCAGGTAGGGTCCCAGTCGTTCGAGGAGGTGCAGTTGCTGCGGCTCGACGACGAGGCGCGGATCAAGGAGATCACGCTCTTCGGGCGTCCGATGCCGGCCCTCACCGCCCTGATGACGATCCTGGGGCCGGAACTCGCCCGCCAACAGGGCCGCCCGGGCCTCGCGGCTCTCATGCGCGCCAGCACCATGCCCATACACGCGATGGTCACCTTCGGGGACCGCAGCATGGTCCCGAAGACCCGGCCGACGGCTCGGTAGACCCGAGAGAACCAGCTCCACTGACCGTTTGCCCTCACCCCTTCCAAGAGTTGGTGGTAGCTGCAGGCGATGTCCTGGGCGGGAGGCTCGGGTCGTGGACGGTGCACTCGGGACGCCCCGCTTCTGCTGTGGGGGCCAGGTGGTGCTCAGTGCCGGCGTCTGCCGGACGCCCGTCCTTTCCCGTGCACGACGGCTTCGGGTTCTTTCGAGGCAGGGCTGCCCGGGAGCCGTTGCGCGACCGCGAAGGGCTCCACCGCATCCCGGCCAGAAGAGGCCGGAAGAGACGGGCTCCCCGGCGCAGCGGAGATGCGCCCGCACTCGGAGAGCCGATCAGCTGACACCTCTAGGAGAACGGCTGCTGGCGTCGGCGGCCTCCGCCGGCCACGGCAGCGTCCGGCCATTCCCCCACGGGCCGAGGTGATGCGGCAACTCGCCGCGCCCTACGGCGACTTGAACCCGACAGGAGACGCTCGCATGAAACGACGTACGTTCCTTACGGCGACCACCGCGTCGCTGGCCTCCACCCAACTCGCCGGACCCGCCTACGCATCCGGTGCAACAGCCCAAAACTATGAGGTCGTTGCCCGCTTCTGGGGCGCGATGCCGACGGGCGTCACCGTCTCGCGCCGCGGCCGGGTCTTCGTCAACTTTCCCCGCTGGGGCGACGACGTCCCGTTCACCGTCGCCGAACTGCGGGGCGGGAAGCCGGTGGCCTACCCCGACGCCGAGGTGAACCGTCAGGACGCCTCCGACCTGGCCGGGCACTTCCAGTCGGTGCAGAGCGTCGTCGTCGACCCGGCCGACCGGCTGTGGATCCTCGACACCGGAAGCCCGTTGTTCGCCGGGTCCTCCTACGGCGGCCCGAAGCTCGTGGCAGTCGACCTGCGCACCGACCGGATCGTACGGAAGATCCTCTTCCCGCCCGAGGTGGTGCCGGCGAACAGCTACCCCAACGACGTGCGCCTCGACCTGCGGCGCGGCGCCGAGGGCACGGCGTTCATCACCGACTCGGGCGGCTCGAATGGCGTGATCGTCGTCGACCTCGCCACGGGCCGCTCCTGGCGGCGACTGGCCGGGCACCCCTCGGCGCTCGCGGACGAGCGGTTCCTTCCGGTCATCGAGGGCGAGCCCTTCATGGTCCGCCCCGCGGGCGGCGAGCCCACGTACTACGAGACCGGCTCCGACGGCATCGCCCTCAGCGCTGACGGCACGCGCCTCTACTACTGCCCGCTGTCCAGCCGCCGCCTGCACAGCGTGTCCACCGACGCCCTCGCCGACCCGGACGCCACCGACGCCGAGGTGGCGGCGACGGTCGAGGACCTGGGGTTCAAGCCAATGGCCGACGGCTTGGAGAGCGACGACAAGGGGCGGCTCTACGGCGGCGACCTGGAACACAACGCGATCTGGCGCAGGAGCCCGAACGGCACTTACCGGACGCTGGCCCAGGGGAGCGACCTGATCTGGGTCGACACCCTGTCCGTCGCCTCGGACCGGCACCTGTACGCCATCGCCAACCAGCTCAACCGGCTGTCGCCCTTCCATGAGGGCAAGGACCTGCGCCGCAAGCCCTATCTCCTGGTCCGTCTGCCGATCGACGCCGGGCCGGTCAGGCTCGTGTGACCCCTCCGGCTCGCGCAACTGGGCGTCACTGATGGGCTGCCCGTCGTTGGAACGACCGTCAGCCCTTGCGATCCGTTGCTGGGACTCGGGCAGGCCCCTCGGTTTGAAATGTGGAAACCGATCGGTTTACGATGGCCTTGAAACCGACCGGTGTGCGTGCCGAGATCGAACGTTCCGAGGGTCGCCGCTCCGCAACGAAGCTGTCCGGCCGTCTCCGGATGCGAGTGTGTTGACCGAGACCGGAGTAATGAGCCATGAGTGGGATTCACCCCTTCCGCGTACTGCGCGCCAAACCCCTGTGGATCGCCAACGGCGTGATCACGGGCGTCCTCGCGCTGCTGTTCACCGTGTTCTACGTCGGCGCCAACGTCGATCCCGTGGATCACATGAAGAATCTGCCCGTCGGTCTGGTCAACGCCGACAAGGGGGCTGCTGTCGGTGGCAAGCAGGTGAACCTGGGGGCGCAGATCTCCGAGTCGATCACGAAGTCCACCGTGAGCGGCGACAAGATCGACTGGAAGGTGATGGACGAGAAGCAGCTGACGGAGGAACTCGGCAAGGGCAAGCTGTACGGCGCGCTCGTCGTGCCCGCCGACTTCACCTTCTCCACCGTCGCGCTGACCGGCGCCGCGACCGCCGGGACCCCGGCCCGCCCGACGCTGACGGTGCTGACCAACCAGTCCGCCGGCAGCGTGGGCTCCGGCCTGGCCCGCACGGCAACAACGCAGGCGGCCGAGAGCGCCTCGCTCCAGGTGGGCAGGGAGCTGACCGCACAGGGCGGGTCCGGGCAGGCGAAGCTGCCCGCCGCGGCACGCCTCCTGCTCGCCGACCCGGCCGCCGTTACCGTCAAGGACGGCCATCCGCTCGACTCGCACAGCGGCCTGGGACTGACGGCGTTCTACTACGCACTCGTCCTGGTGGTCTGCGGCATGCTCTCCGCCAATGTCATCAGCGGCCAGGTGGACCACGCCCTCGGCTACACCCACAACGACATGGGCCCGCTGCGCCTGCATCGCCCGCTGATCCGGGCCACGCGGGTGCAGACCCTCGCCATCAGCGGCACCCTCATGGCAGGCCTGTCCCTGCTGATGGGCACCCTGGTCATGGCGGGAGCGGTCGGCCTCATGGGCATGGACGCCTCCCACCTGCCGCTGCTGTGGCTGTACTCGGTGTGCGCCATCGCCGTCACCGGGATCGGCGCCCTCACTCTGCTCGCCGTGTTCGGCACGCCGGGCATGCTGGTGGTCACCCTGGTCTTCATCGGGATGGCGGTGCCGACGGCCAACGCCACCACGCCGCTTCAGGCGCTGCCCGGCTTCTACCGCTTCCTGGCGGAGTTCGAGCCGCTGCGGCAGATCACCGGCGGGATCCGCGCGATCCTCTACTACGACGCCCAGGCCGACGCGGGTCTGACGCGGGGGTGGGTGATGATGGCCGCCGGTCTCGTGGCGGCCGCGCTGTTCGGCTTCGGCGTGCTGGGCTGGTACGACCGCAAGGGACTGCACCGCATCCCCGCCGAGACGAAACTCGAGACGACCGCCGCCCCGGCGTAGCGGAACCAACACGGCTCACCCGGGACGGGGCCAGCACCCGGCGGACCGCCGGTATGTGTCGCCCCACCGGGAGGAGGGGCTCGTACAACGCGTCACGGCTCGGCTCGGCCTCTTCCCCGGGACCGTGCCGAGCCTCTGAGGGGTCTTCAGGCGTCGGCGTGTCGCCATGCTCGTACGGTCCGCCGGGCTGCGCTTCCTCCTGCTCGGCGACCTCGAACCCCCGGCCCAGCAGGAGCTGTTGAGGTCACCGGCGGGTGCGGTGCACGGCTGGCCGGGGTGGATGTCCTCAAGGTCGCTCACCATGGTCCGGCCCATCAGGACACCCGCGCCTGAAACCGATCGGTTTCCATTTCGTCCGATTCGAGTTAACCTCGCGGTATGACCACCAAAGTGAAGCCAAGCCCCAGAGAGCGGCTGCTGGAGGCAGCGGCCACGCTCACCTACCGAGACGGTGTCGGCATCGGCGTCGAGGCGCTGTGCAAAGCGGCGGGGGTGTCCAAGCGCTCCATGTACCAACTGTTCGAGAGCAAGGACGAACTACTCGCGGCGAGCCTGGAGGAACGCGCCGCTGACTTCGTGGCCTCACTCCTGCCGCCGCCGGACGACGGCCGCTCACCCCGCGAGCGGATCCTGCATGTCTTCGAACGCGTGGAGTCGCAGGCAGGTCTCCCCGAGTTCCGCGGCTGCCGGTACCTGGCTGTGCAGATCGAGCTCAAGAATCAGGCCCACCCCGCGAGCCAGGTGGCTCACCGGATCAAATCTGACCTGACCGGCTTTTTCCGTTCCGAGGCCGAACAGGGCGGCGCGAGCGATCCCGGCCTGCTGGCCCGTCAGCTGATCCTGGTCTTCGACGGCGCCAGCGCCCGCGCGGGAATCCAGGCCGACAATCTGACCGGGCTCGTCGCGCCCACGGTGACGACCCTGCTCGACACGGCAGGCGTGCGCTGACGCGCCCCGTCCTCGAGCAGGCCCGGTGACTGCAGCGCTCTGACGGATTGACGCCCGTCTCCGGCAGCCGCCGCAGCACCCGCGGTCTCAGGTCAAGGTGGGTGTAGGTGCAGTGCGGTGCCGTGGACGATGATCGGTGGATGCGCCCGTTGAAGCACGGCTACACCAACCGCACCGTCGGCGACGGATCGGTGGTGGAGAAGACGTACGAAGGTCCTGATGCGGGGATCAGGCGTGCGCGGGAGTACGCGTTGTTGACCCGGCTGCAGAAGAAACTGCCGGTACCTCCGGTGCGTGGCGTGGACGACGGGATCCTCACGCTCGGGTTCATGGCTGGTGTGCCGGGACAGGAACTGGTGGAGGCGGGTCACGCGGCGCGGGTCCTGGAAGCCTGCGGGGTGCTCCTGCGTCGCATCCATGAGACCGCGACGAGCGTCCTCGGGGCGGGCGCGCACGATGCCGGCAAGGTGCTCGTCCACGGGGACTTCGGGCCCAACAATCTGCTCCTGGACCCGGTGTCCTTTAAGGTCACTGCCGTGGTCGACTGGGAGTTCGCCCACGTTGGCGACGCGGTCGAGGATCTGGCCTGGTGCGAGTGGATCGTGCGGATGCACCACGCCGAGCACCACCAGGAACTCGACCACTTCTTCAACGCCTATGGCGGTGCCGTGCCCGCGTGGCCGGTTCGCCGGGCCACCATGCTGGCCAGGTGCGCCGAGCTGGAGCAGTTCTGTCACCGAGGGGATCCGAACGGTCCAGGGGTGAGGCAGTGGCAGGAACGCGCCGTCACAACAGCGGGCTGGCAGGAATAGCCCGGAGTCGGTCAGGCGCAGGAGCGACCGTGGCGTGAGGAAGGCCGTGCGGGTCGGGCCTGTGGTGGTGCATGCCCTGGTTCGCAGGACCTTGCCCCATCAATCCTCACCAGCCTGCCACGCCGCCGACTCGGCGCGCGGATCGGCGAGTCGGCCCAGGCGCGGAGGCCTCGGAGGAGGGACGCCTGTACGACCGGTGGGGTCGTGACCGCCTGCCTCGCGCCGGAGCTGCGCCGAATCACACGTTGGTCCTCACCGACAAGGTCGTCGCCACCGCGCTCGTACGCGCTTCCACTGGAGGCGCGCTGCGAGATCGGCGTACGTGATGCCGAAAGTCTCGAGTGGGGCGGCAGGGCCTCGTCCGAGGCCCTGCCCACATGCGCGGTCCTATCGGTGGTGAGGGTGAGGCGGCTGTACGGCCGTCACGTCGGCGCGTCTCTCACGCCTGCCCCGCGAGCGGACGCGCGGCCCCTCCAACACCCCCGTGAGCTGCGGCCGCTTGCGGTGCGCGAGGAACCAGCCCGACCAGCAGGGCGCCGAGGACGCCGGGTACGGCGAGTGCGTAGAAGTTCCACTGGAACGCCAGCCCGGCTCCGATGATGAGCCCGAGCAGCGGCGGGGCGAGCATCGAACCGAGGCGGCCGAACCCCAGTGTCCAGCCCATCGCCGTGGCGCCCACACGTGCCGGATAGTGCTTGGAGACGTAGGCGAGGACGAACGACTGCGTGCCCATCGCCCCGACGCCACCCAGTGCGACCGCCGCGTACAGCACCGTCGTGGGCAGCCGCAGGCTGAGCAGTATGACGGCCACGCTGGACACGAGGTAGGTGGTGGTGATGATCGGTTTGGAGCCGAATCGGTCGGCCGCCAGAGAGATGATCAGCGTGCCGATGACGGCTCCGATGTTGAACACCAAGAGGAATCCGAGCGAGGAGCCAGCGGAGTAGCCGGCGCGATGCATGATCTCCGGGAGCCAGGTGTTGAAGCCGTAGATCATGAACAGGCACAGGCACGTCATCACCAGGAAGCACACCGTCGCCACGACATAGCTGCGCGAGAAGAGGGCCCGTACCGGCGACATGCTGCGCGAGTCGGTACCGGACGGGCTCTGCTCCGGCGCCGGTACGCCGTGCTGCGCGTCGTCCGAGGTGACGTTCCAGCGGTCGGCGATCCTGTCCGCCTCGGCGTGCCGCCCCTTCGCCCGGAGGAACGTGATCGACTCCGGCAGAGACCTGACGGCCAGTGGCAGGACGAGGAGAAGCGGGAGGAGACCGACGAGGAACATCACCTGCCAGCTGAACCGAGGCAGCACGAAGATTCCGGTGAGGGCGGCGATGATGCCGCCCACGGGGAAGCCGCTGAAGAGGGTGGCGAAGACCAGGTTGCGCGTCTTGGGGTGCGAGTACTCACCCACGAGCGCGCTCGCGGTCGGCAGCACGCCGCCGAGGCCGAGGCCGGCGAGGAAGCGGAAGAGGCCGAACACCTCCGGAGAGGTGGCCGTCGCACACAGGCCTGTCATCACCGAGAACCAGATCAGGCAGCCGATCAGCATCCTGCGTCGGCCCAGAGTGTCGGTGAGCGTGCCGACGGTCGTGGCTCCGATGAGCATCCCGACCAGGGCGACTGAACCGATCAGGCCGGCGTCGGCGGGAGTGAGGTGCCACCCGGGTTCGTGGAGCAGGGACGGAATCACCGCGCCGTAGACGACCACGTCGTAACCGTCGGCTATGACGGTGATCCCGCAGATCGCGAGTACCAGCAGTGTCACGGGGGGCCAGGTGGCGTTGCCACGGCTTCCTCTGCGGCTCATTTCGTGCATGACGGTTCCTCTCACATGGCTCTGCTGTTTCGGTGAGGGTTCTCTCGCTCGGGTGGGGCGCCTCGATGTACGGGAGACATCGTGTGGGCTCGCCTCGCACCGCTAAGTGTGCACACTGTCACAGGCCTGTAAAGGGTTAAGTGCAAGAAACAGTTCTGTAAGTCCGATTTCGTGTAGCACTATGAACTAAGGTGTATGCACATCTGGGATCACTGCTGCATGATGGTGAAGGCGGGGCTGCCGGGCTGCCGGGCGATCCCCACTGACTCGAAGGAACGGTCTCATGCAAGGCTCAGAAGGCTCTGGCACGCGACGGCTGACCGTGGGGATCTTCCCCGGTGCAGGTGCCGTCCATCTCTACAACGCCCTCGACTCCGGGTACTTCCAGAAAGCCGGACTGGAGGTGAACCTCGTCCAAGTCGCCTCCTCCGACCAGCAGATGGCCGGCTGGAACGACGGCGACTACGACGTCATGCACACCTCTCCCGACCACCTCCTGCGCGGACTGCTGAAGCGGGACCCCGTGGCCGTCCAGGCCGAGGGCATGGGCGAACTCGCCGTGCATCGACGTCCCGGCTCCCCGGGGGCGACGGACCGATGGGCAGTCGACAACGCGCAGAGCGCCTTCGCGTTCGTCCTGCGTGCCGTGCTCGCCGACGTCGCCGGTGCGCCGGTCACCGACGGCCAACTCGTGCCGGTGGGCGGCACCTTGCAGAGGTTCCAGGCACTGCCGACGGGCACTGTCGACGGAACCACACTCCATCCGCCCTTCGATGTCCTCGCCGCGGAGAAGGGATATCCGCGCCTCGGCGGCCACCTTCAGGTAGCACCCGACATCCTCACCGGTGTGGTGGTGGCGCCGCGCACCGACGCCGCCACCCGCCACATCCGCGCCTACCTGGACGTCTGCCGCCGGAGCACGACAGAGCTTCTGACCTCTGGGGCATCGGGCATCGAAGCGGCGCTGGTACGGCACGGCCTGCCGGAGAGTGCCGCCCGGGCCGCGGCACCCGGCCTTCTCGGCACCGCGGGACTGTCCACCTCACCCGACGTGACTCTGCGCCGCCTCCAGGCGGTGGCAGACCTGCGCCGTCGCTTCACTCCGGACTGGCAGCCCTCCTGCCCGCTCCAGTCGCTCATCTTCTGGTAGTGGATACAGTGCGCCCTCATTCCGGAGCGGACGACATGGGATCGAACCGGCAGGGACTTCCCCCTGCCGGTTTCGGCGTACGGCAGCTGCATACACCTGAGTAGAATCCGGGTATGAGCAGGAAGAGGGGCGAGGCCCCTGAGGAACCACGGTCGGCGGCCGATGGCAGTGGCGCGTCGCAGGTCCCGTTCGAACCGACGGTCGGGACACCCGGGTCGGCCCCAGGCGGACGCCGACTCGCCCTTGACGTCCACGGACGCCTGCGGGAAATGATCCTCAGCGGTGCACTGCCGCCGGGGTCCGCGCTGCTCCAGGCCGAGATGGCGCGGAAGCTGGGCGTCAGCCGCACGCCGATGCGCGAGGCGTTCCGGCTTCTCCAGGAAGAAGGGCTCATCGACGCACAGCCCGACCAGCGGGCGAGGGTGCGGACCGTGGACCCCGAGGACCTGGACGGCGTCTACGGGGCCCGCATCATGCTCGAATCACTCGCTGTGAGTGTGACGGCCAAGGCGCTCACGCCCGGCGATCTGGAGCGCATGAGCGCAGCACTGAAGCGCATGCAGGAGCTGTCGGTCGACGACCGTCCGGACGACTGGCACGCGGCACACAGGGAGTTCCACCGCATCGCCACGCAGGCGGTGGCGCCGCATCTGCAGCGGATGCTCGTCTCGCTCGGCGAGCACAGCGAGCGCTACATCCGGCTGGCGCAACTGGGCGTACACAACTCATGGGCCCGGGCACACTCGGAGCACGAGGCGCTGCTGGAGGCGCTGCGTCTGAGTGACAAGGACGAAGCGGTACGCGTGATCTCCCGTCATCTCGCGCGCACCGCTCTGAACGTGCTGGCGGACATCGCCCCGGAGTACGAACCCGCGGCCACGCGCACCGCGCTGGGGATCGCGGGCAACGGCCAGGCCTGAGGTCCGGTTGCGGCCGGGGGTTCTTACGTGTCCCAGTCCCCGGGGCCCAGGGTGAGTGCCACCCGCCCGAGGTTGTTGTCGTCCTCCATGTAGCGGTGCGCGTCGGCAGCGCGGGCGATGGGGAACGTACGGTCGACGACTGCGCGGAATCCGTGCTCGACCTCGGTCCACAGCGCGTTGACCGCGGCGGCGTTTCCGGTGCGTACTCCGATGATGCGGTGGCAGGCGGAGTACAGGCGCCGCAGATCGACCTGAACCTTGCCGCCGAGGAACGCACCCGAGGTGACCACGGTGCCGCCGTGGGCCAGGGTGTCGAGGGTGGCGTCCCAGATCGCCGGGTCACCGAGGTTGTCCACGGCGATGTCCACCCCGTGACCCCCGGTGGCCTCGCGTACGCGGTTCACGAAGTCCGGGTCGGTGGCGTCGAGCACGAGCTCGGAGCCCGCCGCGGCCAGAGCCTCGCGCTTCTCGGCCGAGCGTGAGGTGGCGATGATCCTCGCGCCGAGATGCTGGGCGTAGACGGCGGTGGTGGAGCCGAGGGCGGAGGCTGCGCCCTGGACAAGTACCCAGTGTCCGGGGCGCAGCCCTGCCTGGCTCAGCTGGTTGGCGGCCACCGCGCCCACGAGCGCCAGGGATGCAGCCATCGAGGCGGGGATGTCCTGCGGGACCCGGTGGACGTTGCGCGCGGGCACCGCACAGTACTGGGCGTACGCACCGGGGCGGTGGGTGCCTATCACCTCCAGGTCGGGGCAGACCTCCTCGCGGCCCTCCACACAGAAGGCGCAGCTGCCGCAGGCGACTGCGGGGAACACCGCCACGTGCTCCCCGACCCGGACGGAGTCCACACCGGCTCCCAGCGCGGCGACGACGCCCGCATGGTCGGCGCCCAGCACGTGGGGCGGCTGGATCTTGGCGTAGGGGTGGTTGCCGGCTCGGGCCGTGAGGTCGAGCAGCCGGCCGATGCCGACCGCGGCGACCTGCACGAGGACCTCGCCCGGCCGGGGTCGGGGCGTGTCGATGGTGGCCCGCTCCAGGACCTCGGGTGGTCCGAACCGGTGGAACACCATGGCCCGCATCGTCTCGGGCACCGGCAGCAGGTCCGGCCAGCCCAGTTCAGTAGCCGTGCTGTTCATGACGCCACCACCGGGTTCTCCAGGCGACCGATCCGCTCGATCTCGACGACGACCTCGTCGCCGGCGGTCAGGAACTCCCCGCGCGGTGCGCCGACGCCGGCCGGCGTGCCGGTGAGGATGACGTCCCCGGGTTCGAGTCGGGTGAGGCGGCTGGCCGCCGCGACCACTTCATGTATCGGTACCATCATCTGCGCCGTCGAGGAGTCCTGCTTCACCACACCGTTGACGCTCAGCCGGATCCGCAGGTTCTGCGGGTCGGGGATCAGCCAGGCGGGAACGATTCCCGGACCGAGCGGGCAGAAGCCGTCCTGGCCCTTGTGGCCGACCCAGTCGTAGGTGAACGGTTTGCCCACCGGCTTGGGGGCGGTGAGCCGGTCTCTGGCCGAGATGTCGTTCGCCGCCAGGTAGCCGGCCACGTGATCGAGGGCCTGCTCGGCCGGGAGATCGCGGCCGGTGCGGCCGATGACGACGGCGAGTTCGGCCTCCCAGTCGACACGGGCGCCCTGGTAGGACGGCAGCGGCACAGGGTCTCCCGGTCCGGTCACGGTCGTCGTGGGCGGCTTGAGGAAGAAGAACGGATCACCCAGCTCGTCGGGGGGCTCGACGCCCATCTCGGCACAGTGGTCCCAGTAGTTGGCGCCCGCGCAGAGCACCTTGCCCGGGTACGTGAGCGGGGGAGCGAGTCGGGCCTCGGCGATGACGTCCGAAGCCGCCGGAACCCATTCCCGCAGGAGCGGGACGAGTGAGTCCCATCGGCCCAGCACTTCCATCAGAGACAGACCTTCCGTCCCGGGTGGCCCCGGCACGACGCTCCCCCCGACGCTCACACCGACGGAGAGCTTCTCCGAGTCGTCGACCCGGTACTGCACCAGTGACCATTCAGGACGTTTCATGTGTTCCTCCAACACGCGGCTCTCTGAGGGCAGCAGAACCATAGTGCATACACATTGACGGCGGAAGGGGTGACCTACGGGTCAAGGGGTGCAAAATGTCCGCTCCGCCACTAGACGCAGCACCCAAAGGGTGTACACACTTGAAGAGGTGTGGTGCGTGAGGGACGCGGATCCACCGGAACCATGAGGAGTACAGAATGTTGCGTGTCAAAGGCCTCCTGCACTACGGACTCCAGGTGCCCTCGCTGGATACGGGCGCGAGCTTCTACAACGCGTTCGGACTGGAGGCGGCGGAGCGCGGCAACGCGGTCGTGATCCGTTGCGACGGCCGGGAGCAGGACCAGACGGTGCTCATGGAAGGGCCGGTCAAGCGGCTCCACCACGTGGCCTTCGCGGTCGAACCGGACTCCCTGCCGGAGTGGCAGCGCCACATCGAGGGCATGGGGTTGAAGCTGCTGGACGCGCCGGCCCAGGTGCCCGGCGGCCTGTGGCTGCGGGATCACGAGGGCAACCTGATCAACCTCCGTGACGAGGGAATCGCGTCCTGGCGCGAGTTCGGCACCACGGACGCGCAGGATGCCAACGTCGGAGACCGCGTCCGGAGGGTCGATCAGGCTCGCTGGCTGAACGCGAGGGAGAAGACCCGCCCTCAGCGCCTGGGGCACATGCTGATCTTCAGTACCGACGTGGGCGCCTCCGAGGCCTTCTACGCCCGCACCCTCGGGCTGCGCCTGTCGGACCGCATCATCGGCGGGCCGGTCTTCATGAATTCGGGGCCCGGCGACCACCATGTATTCGGTTTCGTCCCGGCGACGCACCCCGGCCTGCACCACTCCAGCTGGATGGTGTCCGACATCGACCAGATCGCCCGCGGTGCGCAGAACATGGCCTCCGTGGGCTACGCGAAGGGCTGGGGCCTGGGCCGCCACACCCTCGGCTCGAACCTGTTCCACTACATCCAGGACCCATGGGGCAGCTGGATCGAGTACTCCAGCGACATGGACTGCATCACCGAGAACTGGCAGGCGAACGACTGGGACTGCCCGGAAGCCATCTGGAGTCCCGCGGTGCCGGCCGACTTCATCACCAACCAGGAGGAGAAGCCCGCCTGATCGTCGTCCCCGCGAACGCCCCTGCCGACTGCTCGCCCCAGGAGAGCCGTGCCGTTTGCCGGTCCGGCAACTTTGTGTGCGTATCCGCACGGGCCCGAGCACCATCGACAACGCGTCCCGCACACCGGTCAGGGATGGATGATCAGCGGGGCGGCGCGGCACAGCATCACGAGCAACGGGAGGCATCCGGTGTCAGGTCACCACGAGCACGGCCGAAGCGGCGAGCACGACGAGCAGGCGGCAGCCGCGATGTTCGAGCCGGCGGGTTGGGACGAGCGATACGGGGGACAGGAGCGGTTCTGGAGCGGCGAGCCCAATCCGCAGCTCGTCGCTACCGCCGGTGAGCTCACCCCTGGCGCGGCGCTGGACGTCGGATGCGGCGAGGGCGGTGACGTCGTCTGGCTGGCCGGTCAGGGCTGGCGCGTGACCGGCGCAGACTTCTCGGCGGAGGGCCTGGCCCGCGCCGCCCGCCACGCCGAGCAGGCCGACGTGGCCGACCGTGTCGACTGGTGGCGGGTGGACGCCCGGACCTTCGATGCCGGCGACCGCTCGTACGACCTGGTCACCACCCACTATCTGCACGCCCCCGACGGCGGCATGGTCGAGGTGACCCGCCGGCTCGCCGCCGCCGTCGCTCCGGGCGGGTTGCTCCTGGTGGTCGGGCATGCACCGTCCCACGAGTTCACGCAGCTCTCCGAGAGCCACCGCAAGGCGATGTTTCTTGCCGCGGAACTCCTGCCCGGTCTGCCGGACGACTTCGAGCCCGTCGTCGTGGAGCAGCGCACCCGCACACTCAAGCGGGACAGTGGGCCGGTCGAGGCCGAGGACTCGGTCCTGCTGGCCCGCCGGGCGGAGCGCTGAACACCCTCTGAGGCCTTGCGGCGCGCTCACTGATCGAGTGACGCTGGTGGTGTGCGCGATGTGTGAGGCTCCCGCGCCGTCGGGTGAGGTGTCCGAAGTCGCAACCTCAACCCACGGGCACGGCAACCGCGTTGGCGCCGTTTGCTGCCGCACTCGACCTGTCCCGCGCTCTCTGCCCTGGTCGCTCAGGCGGGCGGCGCCCGTTGCGCGGCCCATTACAAGGAGTCGGTCTGCAAGAGTGCGGGCCTGGGGCGTCGCCCACCCGACGATGGGCATTCCGGTACGGCGGCAAGGGTGTCGGCTTGATGTACGGCCTTGTGTGCCACATGGAGGCCTTGGGCTGCTGTGAGGTCTCCCATGCGACTAGACCGAACCGAGGACGTGGGTGCGGTGTCCGGTGGCCGTAGGGAGGCCGCCGACCGGGTTGGTCAGGGTTTGCGGGCGAGAGCCGCGGCGATGAGGTGTTCCCAGACCGTGAGTTGCCGTTCCCCGCTGTTGTTCCAGGGGGTTTCGGTCTGGTCGGGGCGCCACAGCGGTGCGGGGACGATACCCGGGTCGAGGATTTCCAGGCCGTCGAGGAGGGAGGCGATCTCCGCGTCGGTGCGCCACCGGCCGCGGCCGAACGTCTGCTGGAGGACCTGCTCGGCCTCCCGCGTCTCCGGGTTGTTGCCGGAGCGGAAGTGGCTGATGAAGAAGTAGCTTCCGGAGGGCACATTGTCCCGCCAGTAGCGGACGATGCCGGCCGGGTCCTCGTCGTCGTTGACGTGGTGGAGGATCGCGCTGAAGATGACGGCGACAGGACGAGTGAAGTCGATCATGTCTTGGGTGTCGGGGTGGGTGCGAACGCCCTCGGGGTTGCGTACATCCACCGCGACGACCCGGGTCCGCTCGTCCTTCTCCAGCAGCGCCCTACCGTGGACGAGGACTTGAGGGTCGATGTCTACGTAGACGACCCGGGCCTCGGGTGCGTGCCGTTGCGCGACCTGGTGGACGTTGTCGGCGGTCGGAAGGCCACTGCCCAGATCGATGAACTGCCGGATGCCGGTGGTTTTCACGATCTCCCCGACCGCGCGGGTCAGGGCTGTGCGGTTGGCGAAGGCGATGGCCACCGAGCCGGGCAGGTCGCGTTTGAACACGTCGCCGATCTCTCTGTCCACGGCGTAGTTGTCCTTGCCGCCCAGCAGATAGTCGTACACGCGGGCGATGCTGGGCTTGGACGGGTCGATGGAGGAGCCTTCGTACGTCATGACGGCCATTTTCCCCGCAACGCAGCCCGGTGACCATGGTTTTGGGATGCCTGTCCTTTGTGCAGGCTGCATGCTATGCCGATCTGGGGCTGGGCCCCTGTGTCTTCCCGGTGCCTCTCTGTGCGGCCCGCGCTCAGCGGACCCGGATGAAGACCACGTCGTAACTGCTGTTCGTGGCACGGGACTTGACGTAGACGCCGTCGCTGCCGCCGTTGGGGTTGCTCGTGTTGCCCTCGACGGTGGTGAAGGACGACCCGGACACCGTCCGCACGATGCCTATGTGCTCGTGGCCACCGGTGAAGTCGCTTCCGCCGTCCCAGTCGAAGGCCACGATGTCACCCGGCTGCGGGCTGGTCGTCACGGAGAGGTGGTAGTTGCCGGCCCGCGCCTGCTTGACCCAGCCCGAGACGTAGGTGTTGCGATAGGAACTGGCTCCGGTCTGCTTGGCCACCCAGCTCACGAAGGTCGCGCACCAGGCGTAGTTGCTGGTGGACAGCGAAAGCCCCACGGACGAGCCGTAGCTGTTCGCGCGGGCGCTGCCCTCGACCGTTCCCACCTCGGCCGCCGCCACGTCGAGGATCTTGGCGTATCCGCCGCCGGGCGGGGGCGACGACGGCGGGGTGACCGCACCGTACAGGGCGGCCTTCGTGTTCGGCCCCACATGGCCGTCGACCGAGAGGCCCTTCTCGGCCTGGAAGTCCCTGACGGCACTGTCGGTGAGCGGACCGAAGTCGCCGTCGACGGCGAGATCGGCACCATGGTGGTTGAGCAGGCTCTGCAACTCGGTGACACAGCCGCTGCGCTGGCCCTGCACGACGTCGTTCGGGCAGGAGGCGGAGTTCAGGTTGATCGGCGCGGGCGCGCCGTTGCCGCCGCCACCGCCGATGTTCGAGTACAGGGCGGCCTTGGTGTTCGGGCCGACCTGGCCGTCGGAGGTGAGGCCGCTCGCGGACTGGAACGCCTTCACGGCCGCCAGGGTCTGCGGGCCGAAGCTGCCGTCGACGGCAAGGCTCTGCCCCTTGCCGCTCAGCAGGGACTGGAGCGTGGCGACGCAACCGCCGCTCTGCCCCTCCACGATGTTCTCCGGGCAGGACGCCGACCTGAGGTCCAGGCCCGTCGACGGTGACTCGTCGGTGTCGTACAGCGCGCGCTTGGTGTTCGTGCCGACCTGGCCGTCGGCGGTGAGACCGTGGGCGGACTGGAAGCTGCGGACGGCGCTCGCGGTCCCTGCGCCGAAGTCGCCGTCCACGTCGACCGTGTAGCCGTGGTGGATGAGCAGCCGCTGGAGCTCGGTGACGCATCCGCCCTTGGCGCCCTGCACGATGTTCGCGGGGCACGAGGAGGAGTTGAGGTTGACGGGGGCGGGCGCCGAGCCGCCGGTCGCGTACAGCTTGCTCTTGGTCGCGGGGCCCACCCGTCCGTCCACAGCGATGGCGGTGGCGGCCTGGTACTCGCGGACCGCGTAGAGCGTGGCCGAGCCGAACTGACCGTCCACCACCAGACCGGCACCGTGCGCGTTGAGCAGGTTCTGCAACTCGGTGACGCAGCCGCTCGCCTGGCCCTGCACGATCTCGTTGGGGCAGGACGCGGAGGTCAGCTTGATCGGGGCGGGAGCCGCGGACGCGGGGCCGGCACCGAGCATGATGCCGGCCGAGACCATCGCCGCGGTGGCGGCGAAGGTCCCGACGCGGATGCGCCAGCCTGGCCGGGGGTGGTGCGCGGCCCGATGCGGTGGGTTTCTGTCTTCGGCGCGAACGAGGAACGTGGGTCTTCCCATGGCGGCGAGTTCTCCTTCTCGAGACGGGCGTGGGGTGGGGGAGGGAGGGACGCCGAGGAACCGGGACGCTCGACCGTGTCTGGTCCCAGGCGTTCGGAACCGGTGCGGACGGGGGAGCGGGAACACGCATCCGCGGCCCGTCCTTGCCTGGCAAGGACGGGCCGCGGCCGGTCACTCGACGATCGGCCCGTACCGGCAGGTCGTACCGGTCGGGCGGGTCGTACTCAGGCGGCGAATCGCTTGAACGCCGCCCGAGTACCCGAACCGGCGATGCCGTCGATGGCGCCCGTGTAGCCGTAGGAGTCCTTCAGCAGACGCTGCAGCGCCTTGATGGTGTTGGGGCCCGGGTCCCCGTCGATGTCACCCGTGTAGCCCCAGTACGTGGCGAGGCAGCGCTGGAAGGCCTTCCAGCTGTTGGTGCCCAGCTGGCCGTCGATGGCGCCGGTGTAGCCCCAGTGGTCCGCGAGGAAGTCCTGGACGTTCTTGGCCTCGGCCGAGGTCAGACCGAAGTTCTGCGTCGCGGCCACGGCGGAGGGCTGGGCGACTGCAGCCGTCCGCGCGGTGCTCGTGGTCGCCGCGAAGCTGGTGCCCGCGGTCGCCACGCTGCCGGCGGCGAGGCCGGCAACGGCGATGACACCGGCGATGGTCCTGCCCAGAGCGTTCGGTCGCATGTTTCCTCTTTCGTTTGTGGGGTCGGCACCTGGCACGCCGAGCGGGCCAGGTGGCGAGACCAAGGTGCAGGGCGCCCGGGCACGGCGGCCACGGCTGCGGCCCAGGTGGCGGTCATACGGGACGACCACCCTGCTGACCTGCGACGACAGCGTCCGCTGGGACGGTGATGTGGGACAGCTGTGACAGATGTGGCGTGCTCATGCAGAATGCGCAGGAGCGGAGGGGACCGCTGCTCACGCACACGACCATGCTGATGACCGCTTTGGGGGAAACATGCCGCGCTCCAAAACGCTGCCCGCGGAACTCGACCCCAGCGCACGGCAGTTGGTGACCCGCTTACGCCGGCTGAAGGAACACAGCGAGCTGACGATGCGACAGCTCGCGGTCAAGACCGGCTACAGCGCCAAGTCGTGGGAGCGTTACCTGGGAGGCACGTCGCTGCCACCGCGGGAGGCGGTGGAGGCACTGGCCCGGATCACCGGCACCGACCCCGTCCCCCTGCTCGCGCTGCACGAGATCGCCGCCGACTCCCGGGACGGCCGCCGCGCAAGGCCCGCCGCACAGCAGAACGAGCAGCGCGAGCCGGAAGGGGAGCAACCGGCCAGTCCGACGACCCCGCATCCCGGGCCACCCGCCGTAGCGACCGCACGCATGCCACCCCGTGCCACCGGACCGGCCCCCGGTCGCTTCCCGCACCTCGCTCTCACGGCAGGCATCGCCGCCCTGGCCGTAGCCCTTTCGGCGGCGCTGCTTCTCATGCTGCGTCTTGACGACGAAGTCAGCCGGGCAGCCGTCACCGCTTCGCCCCGCCCGACCGTGACCTCCCCGCCGCCCTCCTACACATGCCGCATCGCACGGGTCGACGGCCGCTGGTCGGCGGGCATCAACAAGGGCCGCAACACCGAGATCGTCTACGGCGCCACCGGTGCCGACGTCGCCGAGGCGCAGTGTCTGCTGCGCCGGGCAGGCATTTCACCCGGCGGGATCGACGGCATGTTCGGCCCGCTGACGCTGCGGGCGGTCAAGACGTTCCAGGACCGCGCGGGCCTCACCGTCGACGGCATGCTGGGGCCGCGCTCGTGGAAGGCGTTGCGCGGATGACAGCCGGCGCACCCTCACCACCGGGCGCGCGACTGGCTGCCGTACTCCAGCAGTTGCGGCAGCGCACCGGACTGAGTTTCGCGCAGCTCGCGAACGCGACCACCTACAGCAAGTCGTCCTGGGAGCGCTACCTCAACGGCAAGAGCCTGCCACCGCGCAGCGCGGTCAAAGAGCTGTGCCGTCTCGCCGGCGAACCCGCCGACCATCCGCTGGCACTCCTGGACATCGCCCGCACGGACCGGACGGAGGACACCGGGCCGACACGGGGGACACCGGTTCGACAGCGCACGGCCACCGGGACGGACACACCGACGCCGGGTTTCGCCACCGTCCCACCCGGCAACGCCACCGGCGGGGCAGATCCGAGCGACACCGACCACACGCTCACCAGCCCAACCGGCCACCGGCGCGTGAACATCGTCACCGCCCTCGTGTCGACCTGTGCCGTCGTCCTCGGGGCGCTCGTACTCGCCCACCTTCCCCCCACACACCGCGAGGAGGCGCCACCGCCCCTCATGCCCTCCGTGGCCACCGGGGCGCTCTGCCGGCACACGGCCTGCCAGAACAAGGACCCGATCGCGACGCGATGCGCCGCCGAGCCGCTGACCCTGGCCGAACACGAGACCGCCACCGGTGCCTTCATCCAGATCCGCTACAGCCAGGAGTGCGGGACGAGCTGGGCCCGGATGTGGGGCGCCGTCGTGAAGGACCGCGTCGAGATGCGGGTGGGAGGCCGGCACGGTTCCCTCCACAGCGCCCAGGTCACCACCCGCAAGGAGGCGGACACCTACGTCCACACCCTCATGAGCGTGGTCAGCCCCGGAACGCCTGTGCAAGCCTGCTTCAGCCCTGCGGCCGGCGGCAAAGGAGAGTGCTTCAAGGTCCTGGGCCGGGCAGGGTCACCCTCGGCGGACGCCCCGGGCCGAGCCGCCCGCGCAGGTTCTTCCGGCGTGAGGGCGTGAACTGGGGCCCGCGGCGCCCTCGGCCGCGCCGCCAAAGCCGCCGTCGACGACGGCCACGCCGTAGTCGACCACGCCGATGACCTCGACGAGGGTTTGATTGACCACGACGGCCGCCACGTCGCCGAGGCGGCCAACGACGAAGCCGGGATCAAGGCGGCGCAGGTGGTAGCCGACGGCGAGCCCTGCCTGGCCGCCGCCGATCACCACCACCTGCGTCCTGTTGTTCACTCGGTCGATCGTCCGCGCATGAAGATGAGGGCCACCAGCGCGAGCCCGACCACGCCACCGACGATTTGCATGCCGATGAAGCCCAGGAGCGAACCCGGCGCGATACCCGCGAAGGTGTCGGTGAATGCGCGGCCGATGGTCACCGCCGGGTTGGCGAACGACGTCGACGAGGTGAACCAGTAGGCGGCACCGATGTAGGAGGCGACGGCCACCGGGGCGAAGCGCAGCTGGTCGGTGCGGGCCAGGCCGAAGATCAGCAGGATCAGGCCGGCCGTGGCGACGACTTCACCGAGCAGCAAGTGTCCCGCCGACCGGTCGTGCGTGGACCACTCCACCAGCGGCTTGCCGAACATCGCGTCCGCCAGGATGGCGCCCGCGATCGCGCCGACGATCTGCGCGGGCACGTACGCCGTGGCCTCGCGCAGGGTGACGCCGGCGCCGCCGCGGCGGGCGGTCCACCACTCGGCCAGGGTGACGACCGGGTTGAAGTGCGCGCCGGAGACCGGGCCGAGCAGAAGAATCAGGATGCCGAGGCCGAAGACGGTGGCCGTGGAGTTGGCCAGCAATTGCAGGCCCACGTCCTTGGTCAGTTCGGTGGCCTGGATGCCGGAGCCGACCACGACCGCCACCAGCAGCGCCGTGCCGATGAGTTCGGCGGCGGCGCGGGCGACCAGGGGGTTACGCGGCGGGGTGGCTCCCGGCGCCGGTTGGGGCTCGGCGCCGGGGGCTGTGGCGGACTCCCCGGCTCTGTCGTGTTCGGCGGCCTCGGTGGCGGTCAACAGGACTCCTTGGTGCAGGTCGCCGGAGCGGCGGGGATCAGGGGCAGGACCGCTTGACGTTGTTCTCGGCGGTGGCGCGCGCGGAATCCGCGAGGTCGGCGAACTGACCCGCGAGGGCAGCGATGACATCGGGCTTGAGCCGGTAATAGGTGAACCGGCCGCACGGCTCCGTCTCCACGACCCCGGCCTCGCGCAGCACCTTCAGATGGTTGGAGAGGTTGGTCTGTCTGGCCCCCGTCTCCTCGATCAGGTGCGTGCTGCAGAGCGTCTCCTTGGCGAGCAGGGTGACGATCCGGAGGCGGAGCGGGTCCGCCAGGACCCGCAACAGATCAGTATCGACTGACGTCAGCATGCGCTGATACTGTCACATCAGTGGTGACTGACACCATCGGGTGCTGATGTGTCCGTGCCCTCCTCTGCCGCCTGCCGGGCGCGAGATCAAGAGAGACCCCCTGATGTCCCACAAGCCCTCCGTGCTGTTCGTCTGTGTCCACAACGCCGGCCGTTCCCAGATGGCCGCCGCGTGGCTGACCCACCTGGCCGGGGACCGTGTCGAGGTCCGTTCGGCGGGCTCCAACCCGGGCGCAGGCGTCAACCCGGCCGCCGTCGAGGCCATGCGCGAGGTCGGCATCGACATCTCCGCCGAGGTCCCGAAGATGCTCACGGTCGACGCGGTGAAGGAATCGGACGTCTGCATCACCATGGGCTGCGGCGACACCTGCCCGGTCTTTCCCGGCAAGCGGTACCTGGACTGGCAGCTGGAGGACCCGGCCGGCCAGGGCGTCGAGGCCGTCCGCCCGATCCGGGACGAGATCAAGGTGCTGGTCGAGGGCCTGATCAAGGAGATCGCGCCGCAGCCCCAGGCGTGAGCACCGCCGCGGATATACGCGACGTCATCGGCTCCGGCCCCGCGGGCTGCACCGCCGCCCTGAACACGGCCCGTCCAGGCTGGACCCCAGGGCCTCCATGCGGCGGATGGCCGTGAGCCGGGCGACATCGGACTCGGTGCAGAAGCGGAAGCCGCCCTGGGGGTAGGGCTGAGGGGACGACCAGGGCCGGGCTCCGCACAGGACGCGAATCCCTACGGAGCCCGGCGTGGAACCTCACGTGAGGGAAGTGATGGCTGCCGCCTCGGCGCCGTCGGTCAGGAGTTCCACTTCACCTTGAAGACCCAGACGTGCTGTCCTGCCTTACGGGCCGCAGCGGGGACGTCGATCACCAGCGCTCCCTTGCTGAGGGTCCAGGTCAGTGGCCGGTCGTGGCCCAGCATCGTCACCGTGTCACCGTTGCGGATCGGGACCGGCGCCTCGACGGTGAGCCGTGAGCCCGGTTGTGTCAGGGAGTGGATGTAGAAGGCTCGGTTCGGGCGGACGGTGAAGCGGATGTCGTCACCGAGTTCCGCCATCTTCGACCAGTACGTCGTGTCGTAGACGGCCTCGCCGTTCGTGCGCAGCCACTGACCCGTCTCACGCAGTCGCGTCTGCATGATCTCCGGGATGGTGCCGTCGGCGCGGGGGCCGATGTCGAGCAGGAAGTTGCCGTTCTTGGAGACGATGTCCACCAGGCTCTGCACGACCTGTTCCGTCGTCATGTAGGAAGCGTCGGGGGTGGCCTGGTTGTAGCCGTAGCTGAAGGGGTCGAGGCCGCGGCTGGACTCCCACTTGGCGATCACGGTGTTGTCGTACGTCGTGTACTCGGGCGTCGTGAAGTCGTGGAAGGAGATGCCCGAACGGTTGTTGACGGTGACGTCGATGGGACGGGACCGGTTCTTGGCGTGGTTGAAGTACTCGGCGAGCACGTGCACGCTGTCGTTGGCGCCGCCGATGTCGCACCAGATGAGCTCCGGGTCGTAACCGTGGATCAGCTCCAGCATCTGCGGGGCCTGATAGTCCTTCACGAAGTCCTTGCCCGCGGTGTATCCGGTGTAGGGCACGGGGGCGAGGGTGTACGGGTTGCGCGGTGCGTGGCCCATCCAGGGGTTGTCCGGGTTGAACCACTCGGGCATCGAGAAGTAGAGGCCGCGGTGGAGCTCGGGCGTGTAGCGCCGGGACGCCTCGAACAGCTCCTTGACCAGGTCCCGCTTCGGGCCCATCTTCACGGCGTTGCGGTCGGAGACCTTGGTGTCCCAGAGGGCGAATCCCTCGTGGTGCTTGGAGGTCAGCACGTGGTACTGGGCACCGGCGTCCCGGAACAGCTCGACCCAGGATCGCGGGTCGAACTTCTCCGCCGTGAAGCGCGGGATGAAGTCGTCGTAGGCGAAGTCCTCGCCGTAGGTGTCCCGGTGGTGGGCGTACGTGGGGTTGTTGGGGTCCTGCATCTGGTCCCAGTACCACTCGGCGTACTGCGTGCCGACCGGCGCCCAGGCGGGCACCGAGTACACGCCCCAGTGGATGAAGATGCCGAACTTGGCGCTGTGGAACCAGTACGGGGCCTGGTGGCCGGAGAGGGAGGTCTCGGTCGGCTGGTAGTCGGCGACGCCGAGGGACAGTCGGCTGCGCTGGGTGGCGGCCGTGGCGCCGCGGCCGGTGACCGTCACCACGCCGTCCTGGGAGGTGCCGGGTGCCGTCCCCGTGCGGTTGCGGATACCGATGCGGACGCGAGCCTGCTCGCCGGGGTCGAGGCGGCGGACGACGGCGGGCTCCACGGTGCGGGCGCCCGGCACCGTGACCTGTACCGACACGTCGTCACCGGCCAGGACGGCGGCGGTACCCGCGTTGACGACGGTGGCCTCGACGCTCTGGGCGCCGGTGGACGTCAGGAGCGAGTTCGTGGAGTGGGCGTCGCGCAGGATCAGCGCGCGTCCCTGGGCGACCGGCTGGAGGGACAGCGCGAACACGTGCAGCGAGGTCTGGTTCGGCTCGGGTGCGTGGGTGGTCGGCAACGTGATGGCGATCGCCTCGCGCTGCGGATCGACCCATACCTCCGATGTGCCGATGCCGACGCTGTGTTCGTCCTTCGCGCCGTCCGGACCGTAGCGGTACGGCGCCGACAGCGAACCGCCCGCCGCGTACCAGTCCGCTCCGGTGAGGCCGGCCGTCGTGGTCGAACCGTCCGCGTAGTGCACCGTCGCCTTGCCCGAGGCGTTGCCGTAACTCCCCGAGGTGAGGAAGTAGGCCGCCATGTAGCGGCCCTTGGGCAGGTCGATGCGTTGACCGAGCGCGACGACGTTGTTCTTGGCGCCTGCGGCCGAGGACGGGAAGACGAAGGGAACGCCGTCCACCTGCACCTGGCCAGCCGGGAGTTCCTCGCCCGGGAACGTGTAGCCGGAGCCGTCGAAGTCGCCGCCTCGCGCGGAGGCGGTGTCGATGGCGTCGTTGTCGTAGAGGCTGTCGAGGGGGACGGGAACCGGAGCGGGCACGGCCGCCCATGTCGGGCTCTGCTCGGTGACCGTCTGAGCAGCGTGGGCGTCGGTCGTGGAGGCGAAGGAAAGAGCGGCTGAGGCAGCGACACCCGCCGTGACGCCGAGGACATGACGTCTTGGATACGTACTCATGGCGGCTCCCAATCATCGGATGTCTTGATGATTGAGGAGGCGTGGGAGAGTGTCAATGGGGCGTGCGTGGGAGAGAGTTGAAGCAGAGGTCGGAGGGGTGGGTGCTTCTCGAAGAGTCAGACCGGAGGAGCCTCAAGACGGCGGCAGAGCTCATCGATCGACGCCGTGAGGCAGAGCAATTCTTCAACCATCGCACCCGTCGCTACCAGGACAAGATCGGCGCCGCCGAATCCGGCGGGCCGGACGGCGACGCGCGTACCCGCGGTTGCCGCGGTCGCACCCTGCCCGCGCTGTCGCGCGATGCGAGCGAGAGGTCGGTGACCGATCCGTGGGCGGGTGCTTCCGGACCGACTACGAGGGGGCCGTGGCGGTGACCACCTCGTGCGTGCCCCTACCGGTGAAACGATGACCGTCGGCGAACAGCTCACGGGCGTGGATCTCCCACCGCACGGGCAGCCCCTGCAGGCCGGTGTTCACCGGCCCGCCTCGTGGAGCAGCGCGGTGTCGGGCTGCCAGCCCAGTTCGGGCGCGATCAAGTGCCGTACGTCGTGCAGGATCTGCTCGTAGTCGCCCCGGTGGAACTCGTACGGCAGCTCAAGGCGCAGCTCCGACACGGAGGCGACCACGGGATCTGCGGCCAGTTGCTCCAGGATCTGTTCCGCGGTCCCGACCACGTCCGGGGCGAACAGGATCCGTTTCGGGCCCTGCGGTGCCAGGGTGCGCGCGTGCCGACTGGCCGCGTAGTCCCGGTAGCGGGCGCGGGTGGTCGTGTCCGCGCTGTCGAACGGCACGATCACCCGACCGAGCGCCACCCGTGTCGGGCGGTCCTCGGCGAGGGCGCGTCGGTACTCGGAGAGCAGGGCGAGTTGGGCCGTGGTGAAGTCGTCGGTGCTCTCGCCGGTGACGATGTTGCCGCTGAGCAGGTTCAGGCCGTGCTCTGCTGCCCACCGGATCGAGCGCTGACTGCCGCCGCCGTACCAGACCCGGTCCACCAGGCCGGGGCTGTGCGGCTGCAGGCGTGGCCGCTGGGTGTTGCCCGGCGACTGGATCACCGTGTCCGGGCCGCCGAGGTAGTCGCCGCGCAGGTTCTCGACGACCCGGGCGATCCTGCCGTAGGACAGGTCGAAGCCGCGCCAGTCCCCGTCGTACACCAAGTCGCCGAGGAGTTCGGCGTGCGGCATGCCGGTGCTGAAGCCGACCTGCAGCCGGCCGCGGGACAGCACGTCGGCCAGCGCCAGGTCCTCGGCGAGGCGGAACGGGCTTTCGTACCCGATCGGGATGACCGCGGTCCCCAGCTCGACCCGCTGGGTGCGCTGGCCGGCCGCGGCGAGGAAGACCGCAGCCGAGCCGACACCGTGTTCGAGATGGCGTTGCCGGATCCAGGCGCCGTCGAAGCCCAGCCGTTCGCCGTACTCGAACAGCTGGAGCGTCTCCTCCAGGCCGGTGTACGGGTCGCCGTCGGCGAAGTTGCCCGGACTGAGAAAGGCAAGCGAGCTGATCGTGGGGGTACTCATTCGGGGTGCGTCCCTCTCTGGTGATCCCGGTGGCGTCGGCTGGTCAGGACCCGCCGCGCTCGCGGGGGATCTTTTCCCCTGCCTCGACCGCCACGGGCAGCCGGTTCTCGGCCGGGGGCAGTGGGCAGGTGGCCAGGTCGGTGTAGGCGCACGGCAGGTTCGCCGCCCGGTTGAAGTCCAGGACGACCGTGCCGTCGGCGGCGGGCGGGTCGAGGGCGAGGGCCCGGTTGGCCGCGTAGGTGGTGACCCCGGAGGTCGCGTCGGTGAACAGCACCAGCAGACTGCCCGGAGCGTGTCCGGGGAACGCGGTCAGTGCCAACTCCCGTCCGTCCAGCTCGAATTCGATCCGGCCCGGCGCGTCGTACACGTGCTCAAGGCCTTCGACCGCGGCACCCACGGTCGTGGGCCGCGGCTCGTCGAAGGCCGTGTAGCGGCCGGTCACGGCCCAGCGGGGATGCGGGGCATAGGCGGGCGTGCCGGTGAAGGCGGAACGCAGAGGGGTTTCCGGGTGCCGAGGACGCACGATGTCGTGTCCGCCGCGCTTGGCCACCTCGATCACCGCGTCGTCCCAGACCGCGTTCACCCCGCCGCGCTCCGGGAGCACCCCGAAGCGGTGCTCGCCGCGCACGGGGGTGCCGTCGACGACCAGTTCCTCGCCGTCGTCGAGGACCACGACGACCCCGTCGGCGCCGGTCGACCAGGCGCCCGGAGCGTCGGGGAAGCGCTGCGGCTCGTCGCTGAGCCAGTGCAGGCCGGTGATGGCGAGGAACCCGTGGGGGTCGGCGAGTCGTGCCTCCTGCCTGGTGTGCCACTCCTGCCAGTCGCGGGTGAAGGCGGACAGGTCTGCGGTGGTGTCCTGAACGGTCATGCGTGCTCCTTCGTTTCCAGGGGCTCGGATGCGGTCCTGGGGTAACGGCCGCCGGGGATCGCCGCGAGCAGTTCGCGGGTGTACGCGTGGCGGGGCCGGGCGAACAGGTCTTCTGCGGTGCCCGTCTCGACGATGCGGCCGGCCCGCATGACGGCGACGTGGTGGGCGATCTGGCGTACGACGGCCAGGTCGTGCGAGATGAACAGGTACGCCACCCCGGTGTCGGCCTGCAGTTCGGCGAGCAGGTCGAGGACCTGGGCCTGGACGGAGACGTCGAGGGCGGACACCGGCTCGTCGCAGACGACCAGGTCGGGGGAGAGTGCCAGGGCGCGGGCGATCGCGACGCGCTGCCGCTGGCCGCCGGACAGCTCCGCCGGGCGGCGCTCCAGCGTCGACGCGGGCAGCGCCACCCGATCGAGCAGTTCCCGGGCCCGGGCCAGCCGGGAGGCGCGGTCGCCGACCTTGAAGGCACGCAGCGGCTCGGTGATCACCTCGCCGATGGAGAACCTCGGGTCCAGCGAGGCGTACGGGTTCTGGTAGACGAGCTGGGCCCGGCGTCGCAGCTGCCGCGCCGGTGCCCCGCGCGCGGTCGTGACATCGGCGCCGTCGAACACGATGCGTCCGGCGGTCGGGTCGGTCAGGCGGAGCACCAGGCGGGCGGTGGTGGACTTCCCGGAGCCGGACTCGCCGACCAGGGCCAGCGTGCGGCCCCGGTGGAGGGTGAAGCTGACGTCGTCGACCGCGCGCAGCGTCCCGGAGCCGGGCAGGCGGAACTCCTTGACCGCACCCTGGACCTCGACCAACGGCGCCGTCCCGGGAGCGGACGGCGTCGTGACCGTGGCTCGGGGGCGGGCCGTGGCCAGGCTCGGCGCGCTGGCCAGCAGCCGCCGGGTGTATGCGTGCTGCGGGTTGTCGAGGATGTCGCGGGTCGGACCGGCCTCGACAACCCGGCCCTCGGACATGACCACGATCCGCTGTGCCCGGTCGGCGGCCACGCCGAGATCGTGCGTCACCAGCAGCACCGCGGTGCCGGACTGTTCGGTGAGGTGCTGCAGGTGGTCGAGGATGACCCGTTGCACGGTGACGTCCAGGGCGCTGGTCGGCTCGTCGGCGATGATCAGCTTGGGTTTGCCGGCGATGGCGACGGCGATGAGGGCACGCTGCCGCATTCCGCCGGACAGTTCGTGCGGGTACTGCCGGGCGCGGGTGGCCGCGTCGGGCAGTCCGGCCTGCTCCAGGATGGCGACCGCGTCCGACGGGGCGGACCGGCGGGTCGTCAGCTGGTGGATGCGCAGCACCTCGGCGACCTGCTCGCCGATGCGTTTGACGGGGTTGAGCGACACGGTGGGGTCCTGGGGCACCAGGCCGATCCGTGCGCCGCGTACGGTGCGCAGCTCGCGTTCGGACAGCGAGGAGAGGTCCTGGCGGCCGAAGCGGACGGTGCCGGCGTCGATGCCGCCGTTCGCCGCCAGGAGCCGGATGATCGCGTGCGCGGTCGTGCTCTTGCCGGATCCGGACTCGCCGACCACCGCGGTCACCTGGCCCGGCCACACGTCGAGGTCCACGCCTCGCACGGCCTGCACAGTGCCGCCGCGGGTGCGGTACGACACCGACAGGCCCCGTACCTCCAGCAGCGGTTGCGGTGTGTTCGTCACATTCCCACCCGTTCCGGGTTCGTCCGTCGTGGGGCCGGTCATCGCTGTCGGGACCATTCGCCGTCCAGGGCTCGCGCGATGCGGTTGGTGGCCAGTACGGTCGCGGCGATCGCCAGGCCGGGCAGTGCGGTGAGCCACCAGGCGTTGCCCAGGTAGTTGCGCCCGTCGGAGATCAGCGTGCCCCATTCCGGTGCGGGGGGCGGTGCCCCGTAGCCGAGGAAGCTCAGCGACGACACTGCGAGGACCGAGGTGCCGAAGTCGAGGGTGGCCAGGACGATCACCGGGCCCGCCGCGTTGGGCAGTACGTGCCGGCCGAGGACTGAGTACCAGCGGGTCCCGCACGAGCGCGACGCCTCGACGAAGACCGCCTGCCGTACCCGCAGCACCTCCGCGCGTGTCACCCGGGCGAAGGCGGCGACGCTGGCGGCCCCGACCGCGACGGCGACCTTGACCGTTCCGTAGCCCAGCGCGGTGACCAGCGCCAGGGAGAGGAACAGTGCCGGGATCGACAGCAGTACGTCGACGAAGCGCATCAGTACGTCGTCGACCCAGCGGCCCACGAAGCCGGCGACCAGGCCGAGCAGGCCACCGACCACGAAGGCGACCGCCACCGCGATCAGCGTGGCCTTGAGTGACAGCTGCGCACCGTGCACCACCCGGGAGAACAGGTCGCGTCCCAGTTCGTCGGTGCCGAACCAGTGTGCGCCGCTGGGGCCGCGGAAGTTCTGCGACGGCACCCCGTGCAACGGGTCCTGGGAGGTGAACAGACCCGGCCGGAACGCGGCCAGTACCACGAGGACCACGATGAGGACCGATGCCAGCAGGCCGGGCCGGCGCACGAAGAAGCGCAGGACGCGCCGCAGTTCGAGACCTTCTCCGGGACTCGGGTCGGGGCCGGGTTCGACGGATCGTGCGGGGCCGAGCGCGGCGCCGGTGGCGACGTCGTCGACGAGGGGCTGGGTCATGCCAGGCTCCCCTTCCTGCCGGAGGCCACGACGATCCGCGGGTCGAGCAGCGGATAGACGAGATCGACGATCAGGTTCGCCAGCACGAAGATCAGCGCTCCGAACACCACGACTCCCTGGACCAACGGGATGTCCTGGGCCGTGACCGCGGCGGCCGTCACCCGGCCCAGGCCGTCACGGGAGAACACGGTCTCCACGACCACCGAACCGGCGATCAGTTGCCCGGCCAGCAGCCCGACGACCGTCAGCGCCGGCAGTGACGCGTTGCGCAGGGCGTGCCGCAGGTGGATCCGCAGCCTGCCCGCGCCCTTGGCCCGCGCTGTCTCCACATAGGCCTGATCCAGGGCCGTGAGCAGGCTCTTGGCCAGCACCTGCGCCACCAGCGCGCCGGTCGGGAGCGCCAGCGTCAGCGACGGCAGCACCAAGCCCGGCAATCCGTCGTTGCCGAACGCGGGGAACCACCGCAGCCGGAAGGAGAACAGCTCGACGAGCAGCAGCCCGACCCAGAAGGTCGGCACAGACACGCCCAGCGGCGGCAACGACAGCAGCAGTTGCCGCAGCCATCGCCGCGAGGTGTAGGTCGCCAACACCGCGAGAGAGCCGCCGAGGACCACCGCGAGCAACAGCGCCGTGCCGGTCAGCGTCAGGGTCTGTGGAAGTGCGTCGCTCAGGGTCGTGGTCACCGATCGGCCGGTGGAGACCGAGTCGCCGAAGTCCCCGCGTACCGCGTCGCCGAGGTGGTCGGCGTACTGCACCAGCACCGGCTTGTCGAAGCCGTACTCGTGTCGGAGCCTGGCGAGCTGCGCCGGATCGACCTGCCCCGAGTCCGCTCCGGCGCCGGCCATCGCCGACACCGGATCACCGGGGAGGAAATCCAGCACCAGGAACGAGACCGTGTAGGCCGCCCACAGCACCCCGAGGGCCTGTGCGAGGCGTTTGATCACATAGCGGCGCATGCGTCAGCCGATCCAGGTGTCGTGCAGCTGGATCCGGCTGGAGGCCTCGAAGTCGAGGTCGTGCACCTTCTTCGCCACCCCGAGCTGGGTCTGCAGCTCCACCACCGGCACGATGTACGCGTTCTTCACGATCAACTGCTGTGCCTGGTCGACCAGTTGCTTGCGCTTGGCCGCATCGGTGGTCGCCGCCTGCTGGTTCAGCAGCGAGTCCAGCGGGCTTGCGGGCAGGTGGTAGAAGTTGGCCAGCCGGGTGGAGTACTGGCTGCGCAGGATGTCCGGGTCGGCGCGGGTCAGGTTGCCCCACCCGGCGTCGAAGTCACCGGACTGCAGCGTCGCGGCGAGCTGGCTGATCTGCCGTTCCTTGAGCGCGACGTCGATGCCGACGGCCTTGAGCTGCTGCTGGATCAGCTCCAGCGCGGGCTGGTTCGTGGCCGCATTGGCGAACCACGTGACGGCCAGGCTCAGTCTGGTGCCGTTCTTCGTCCGGATGCCGTCGCTGCCGGTCTTCCAACCGGCCGAGTCCAGCAGCGACTTCGCCTTCGCCGCGTCGTAGGCCAGAGCCGAGCCGAGGTTCGCGTAATCCGGCGTGGTGTGCGCCAGGATGCTGGTGGCCGGCTGCGTGCCGGTCGGGAACACGGCGTCGACGATCTGCTGCCGGTCGATGGCGAACAGGATCGCCTGACGCACCTTCACGTCCTTCAGCAGCGGCCGGGAGTTGTTCAGCCCCAGGTTGAACACGTTGCCCGGGTTGGCCCGTCCCAGCAGGCTCACCTGGCCGCCCTTGAGCGCCGCCTCGTCGGCCTTGCCGACGCTGCTGATCGCGTCCACCTGGCCGGACTGCAGGCTGCCGGTGCGCACCCCCGCCTCGGGCACCACCTTGAACACCACCTTGTCGAGGTACGCCTCGCCCTTCTTGGTCCACAGCGAGGAACCCCAGTCGTACTTGGCGCGCTTGGCCAAGGTGATCGACTGGTTCTGGACGTAACTCTTCAGCGTGAACGGGCCGCTGCCCACGATCCCCTGGCTGCACTTCTGTTGCGGGGACTTCTTCGCGCTCGCCGACGATTCGATGCCCAGTGAGAACGTGGAAGTGGCCTGGAGGAACTGGGCGTTGGGCTGCTTGAACTTCACCCGCACGGTGAGCGGGTCGACCGCGGTGGTGCTCTCCACGCCGCTCAGGTATCCCTGGGCCAGGATTCCCAGGGCGCCGAGCTTCGGTACCGCGTCGAAGTTGTCCTTGACCACCTGCGCGGTCAGCGGTGTTCCGTCGCTGAAGGTGACACCGGATCTGAGGTGGAAGGTGAAGGCCTTCGTGTCCGGGCTGATGTCCCAGCTCTTCGCCAGCCACGGCACGATCTTGCCGGTCTTGGGATCCTGGTCGGTCAGGGAGTCGACGACCTGACGCAACGAGTAGATGGTGTCGTTGCTGCCGACCTGCTGCGGATCCACGCAGCCGGCGTCGGAACCCACCGCGAACGTCAGTGTGCCGCCGGGCCTGGCCTGACCGCCGTCGTTGCTCGAGCTGCTGCCGCTGCCGGACGAGCATGCGGTCAGCAGCACACTGGTTGTCAGGAGCGCGGACAGTGCCGCCCATCGGGCAGAGCGGGAATCCGGATGAGATATCACGGAACGAGGTCTCCTACTCGAAAGCCGACACGCACGTTCTACGCGCGCGGGCATGGAGATGAGGGGATGGTGTTGCTCACGAAAAGAGCCGCACTGTGTGAGAGCGCTGAGAGGGAAAGGGCTCAGGAATTGCCGCGCGTGTCAAAGACAGCGGTGAGCGGCTTCAGCCAGTCGACGGGACGCAGTCAGCCATGACACAGGCAGCTGGTGATGCGCTGCAGGTCGATGTGGCGTCGACGGGAGAAGCGGGGGAGAGTCGCGGAAGCCGTCATGGAGAGACTCGAGACGCTGCTGTGCCGCACGCTCACTCCTCCATGTCGGGCCCCTGCCGCGGGGCCTCGCGCTTGCCGGGTCGGCGACCCGGCCGGGCTTTCACCTGGAGCACCCCACCGCGTCGGAGGGTTGCCGGTCAGCAAGCCAGGGCTTGATGCTGACACTCAATGCCATTTGAAACTTTATCTATCTCCGACGTAATCCGTCAACGGGGTGCGGGTGTCCTGGCCCGGGGAGCTGAGGACGGGGTCGAGCCGTGAGGTGCGGACGCAGCAGTGACAGGACGGCGGCCGCGGTGAGCAGACCGGCACAGAGGAGAGTCGCGTGTGCAAATGCCGTACGGGGGCCGCCGGTTGATCCCGACGTACCGTGCAGATAGCTCCCGGAGACGGCGCTGAGGGCGACGGCCGCGGCGATCCGCTGGGCCATCTGGAGAATGCCACCGGCCACTCCCGCGGCCTCGGCCGGAGCGTGCTGAAGGACCAGGGCCTGGTTGGGGGAGACGGTCAGCCCGGCGGCGGCACCGGACAGGAGTTGAACGGCGGCGAGCAGCAGAGGGAGCGCGGTGCGCGGCGCGGTGAGGGCGACGGCCGCGCCGCCCAGCAACGTGAGGATTCCCAGGGCGAGACCGACGGTGACGGTGTGCGGTCCGAGACGGCGCACCACGCGCCAGGCCACGGCCGAGGTGACTCCCATGGCCACGGCGGATGGGAGGGTGACAAGAGCGGCGGTGAGCGCGGACAGTCCGAGACCGCTCTGCAGGAACATGGTCAGGACCAGCGTCGCCGCCAGCGAGGAGCCGAAGGCGGCCATCGCGATGGCTGTCCCGAGCGTGTACGGGCGCGAGCGTGGGAGTGAAGGGTGCACCAGCGGAACCCGTCCGGATCGCATGCGCAGACGTTGTCCGAGAACCAGGCAGCAGGCCAGTCCGACCGCGGTGACGGCCCACAGTGCCGCACCCTGGGCGCTGCCCGGTCTGCTGATGAAGGGCAGCATCAGGGCCAGGGTGAGCGCACCGGCCCAGATCAGTCCCCACCAGTCGAGCCGACTGCGTCCGACCGTCCCCCGTGCCTTCGGGAGCCAGCGGAACGCGAGCCAGAGGGTGACCATCCCACAGGGCGTGTTGAGCAGCAGGCACAGCCTCCATCCCAACTCAGGGCCGCAGGTCGCGACCAGGGCGCCGCCGAGCGCCGGTCCGAGCGCCGCGGCGATGCCGCCCGTGACGGCGTACAGGCCCAGTGCACGCGCCCGGTCCAGGCCGCTGAAGACGTCCTGAAGGGTGCCGATGACCTGGGAGTTGACCAGACCTGCCCCGGCGCCCTGCACCAGCCGCGCGGCGATCAGCAGGTCCGGTCGCACACCGGTGGCGGCCACCGCACCGAAAAGGACGAAGGCCGACAGCCCGACGAGGAACAGCCCTTTGCGCCCGCGCACGTCACCGAGGCTGCCGCCCGGCACCAGCATCAGGCCGAAGGTCAGTGAGTAACCGGCGACGATCCACTGCACATCGGTGGGACCCGCCTCGAGCGACTGACGCAGCGCCGGCACAGCGATGTTGAGGACCGACTGGTCGAGAAGAGTTGTGACCCCTGCCGCCATGCACACCATCAGCACCCGACGGGCGGCGCGATCTTCTCCCGGGAGCATGCGGACATGGTCACACCGGTGGCCGGCCCTCGTCCCCCGTCACGGCGTCCTGTTCGCAGAACGGAAACACCGCGTTCGCAAGCGATGAGGACAGGGAGGCGCGCCTCAGGTGCGGGTGTCGTACGCGTCCCGGGCCTTGTCGATGTCGTCGATGTGGGTCAGAGCCCAGTCGAGGAGCGTGCGCACCGTGTCGAGGAGCGTCCGGCCCAGCGGGGTGAGCTCGTAGTCGACGCGGGGCGGCACGACGGGATGCACGGTTCTCGAGATCAGGCCGTCGCGCTCCAGAAGACGCAGGGTCTCGGTGAGCATGCGCTGGCTGATACCGGGGACGGCGTCCTTGATCTCGGTGAAACGCCTTGTGCCCGGGCCGAGTTCGTGGATGACGGTCAGCGACCATTTGGAGCCGACACGGTCCAGGACTTCACGGACCCGGCAGGTGGTGTCGTCCCGCCCCTTCAGCACCCTCGTGGGATCGGCATCGTGGGTGGCCATGGTTCCCTCCGGCTCACTGAGGCAGTAAAAAGTGCCGTCTTCCGCGGCCGGCCCAGGGTTTCGCAGACTGATGCCAGTTACCAGACGGACCCGACGCCCTCGCCGGAGGACCCCATGACCGCGCCCGCACCCGTAGTCGACGAGACCTTCGCGAAGCCCGCCGACGAGGCCCAACTGGACCGTGCCGCCGAAGCACTGCGCGACCACAACTACATCGTGCACCTCGTCGACACCCTGACCGACGCCCGCGAACTCGTCCTCGCGCTGGTCGCGCGCGACCAGACAGTGTTCACCGCGAGCAGCGAGACACTGCGCCTGTCCGGAATCACCGAAGCGCTCGACGAGTCCGGCGACTTCACCTCCGTGCGGGCCGCCTCGGGCAACCTGGGCGACGACGTGTATGCCCAGATCCGGCTCGGGGCAACGCCGGACGTCGTCGTCGGCAGCGTGCACGCGGTCTCCGAGGACGGATATCTGCTGGTCGGCTCTGCCAGCGGCAGCCAGCTCGCCCCCTACGCGTCCGGAGCCCGCAAGGCGATCTGGGTGGTCGGCGCACAGAAGATCGTCCCGGACATGGCGACCGGGCTCCGCCGCATCCACGACTACAGCCTGCCCAAGGAATGGCGCCGGCTGCAGGAGACCTACGCCCAGACCTCCTTCATCGGCAAGATCCTCATTCTGGAGCGCGAGGCCTTCCCCGAGCGCGGTGTGGTCGTCCTCGTCCGCGACACCGTGGGCTTCTGACGCCTGCCCGGAAGATTCATGCAGCTGCAATGATCCGTCTCGGGCTCGCCTGGTAGACATGGTGGGGTGGGCATCCCAGTGCTGCTGTACCGCAGGTTGTACGTGGATCTGGCACGCGTCGACGCGTCCGCGTGTCGCCGCGTCTGACGTCGCCTTCATCTGTCAGGTGAGAGGTGACCGCAGCGCGAGACCCCCCGTACGGCAGCACACAGAGGGAGAGCCATGAGCACTGTCGCCAGCCACGAGATCCGACGGGCCGGACCGCGGTTCGGTGCGGAGGTGACCGGCATCGACCTGAAGGCCGGAATCGACGACCGGACCGCCGAGGAACTGCGCCGGGCGTTCCGGGACCACAAAGTGCTGGTCTTCCGCGACCAGCACCTGACACCCGGTCAGCACGTCGAGGCCATCCGCGTGTTCGCGGAACCGTTCGACCACCCGACCGCCGTGAAGGACCCCGCCGATCCGCTGGTCTACCCGTACAACGTGCAGAAGACCGGCAAGGCCAGTACCTGGCACATCGGCGGTCTGTGGCGGCAGCCCGTCTTCGCGATCGAGTCGCTGACCTACGAGGTCGTCCCCGAGCTGGGCGGGCACACACTCTGGGCCGATCTTCAGGCGGCGTACGACGACCTGTCCGAGCCGTTCAAGGTGCTGCTCGAGTCGGTCGGCGCGCTCTACGACGGCAACGCGGAGAACTACGCGCAGGGCAGCAAGCGGACAGCGGGCGGGGAGACCGTCGAGCATCCCGTCGTCCTGACGCACCCCGAGACGGGCCGGAAGGGGCTGTTCATCAGCACGTCGGCGATCGGCCTGACCGGTGTGACGCCTCAGGAAGGGAAGGTGCTCCTCGACCATCTGCTCCGGCACGCCTCGTCACCCGACTACACGATCCGCTTCGGATGGAACCCGGGCGACTTCGTGCTCTGGGACAACCGGGCGACCTGGCACTATGCCGTGGACGACTACGGCGACGGCGCCCGCGCCTACCGCAAGGTCATCGGAGTGGAGCCGGTGCGGCAGTCTGCGGCCTGACCAGGTTTCGGTGAAGGGCCCTGCGCCCGCTGTTTCAGCGACGGCGGGCGCAAGGCACAGCGCACCGGGGTCCGGTGCTCCCCGCGACCGATCTGGTAACGGGCACATGGCAGGAACACGAAGGCGTCGTTGCAGTCACGAGCGGTCAACCTCCGCCCGTTGACCGTGGGTTGGGGCAAATGTAGCGTCCCCGGCATGTGGATCTCTCTGTGGTTCACCCGGCGGCGCGCCGTTGATCTGTTGCGTGTCGCCGCCGCGCTGTGTAGCTGACCCTCACCGCACCTCACTGCACCGCACCGCTCGTCCCCACGCCCGCCCGCCGTTGGTAGCGGTGCCGAGTGCGTGCACGTCGGTGCGTGTGCCCAGGCAACAGCAATCACCCGCACGTCCGAGAGGGAGTACCCGTGAACCCGCTCAGAACCCGCCGCTCCGCCCTGCAGGCGTTCGGCTCGGCCACGCTGCTGGCCGCCTCCGCCACTGTCACGTCCGCTGCTGCCGCCGTAGCGGACGAACGGACGTCGAGCCCGTCCGTGCTGCTCGACTGGTACAACACGACGGCCGTGACCATCGCGGCGGCCGGCGCCGCCACGCAGATCACCAACAGCCGCACCTGGGCCGTCAGTTGGCTCGCGGCAGCCCGAGCCACCCGCCAGGTACCGCCCGGCGTCGGCCGGAGGGACTTCCAGGACGCGGCTCTGGCATCCGCCGTACACGATGCCCTGGTGGAGCTGATCCCGTCCCGCGCCCGGGAACTGGACACCGTGCTGGGCACGACACTGGACCGGATCCCGGACGGGCCGGCCAAGTCGAAGGGTGCGGCGGCCGGCGCGCGCGAGGCACGGCTGGTCCTCGCCTCCCGTGAGGGCGACGGTCTCGACCCGGCCTCGGTGAACGCGCCGTTCACCGTGCCGCCGGCGGCCCCCGGTGTGTGGCAGCCGACGCCACCCGCCTATGCTCCGGCCGTGCAGTACGGCAACCGGCTCGCCCGGCCCTTCCTGCTGGACAGCCCGGACCAGTACCGGCTCCCCGCCCCGCCCGCCCCGGACTCCGCGCGCTACCGTGCCGACCTGGCCGAGGTGCGGGCGTACGGGGCCGTGAACAGCACAGCACGCACCGAGCGGCAGACCGAGACCGCCACCTTCTGGTTCGGCTCCTCCCTGACGCTGTACACCGAGCCGCTGCGGGTCGCCGTGGCCCGCTCGCAGCGCTCAACCCCGGCGCAGGCCGCGCTGGTGGCACTGTTCCACATCGCCGCGGTGGACACGCAGATCGCCACCTCCGACACCAAGTACGCCTACCTGCGCTGGCGCCCCGTCACCGCCATCCGCACCGGTGCGATCGACCCCGATCCCGAGTGGTCCCCGCTGCACATCACGCCGGCCCACCCCGACTATCCCAGCGGGCACAACACCTACGCCGGCGCAGCGGAGACGGTCCTCACACTCAGCGGACCGCGTACCGCGCCGTTCGAGCTGACCAGTCCCACCGCTCCCGGAGTGACCCGCACTTACACAGCCTGGAGCCAGCTGTCCCAGGACAACCTGGACGCCCGCGTCTACTCCGGCATCCACACCCGCTCCGCCGACGAGGCCGGTCTCGTCCTCGGCAAGCGGGTCGCGGGGCACGCGCTGCACAACGCGGAACGCCTGTTCGACGTGCGGTGAGCGGCCGCTGCCTCCCGCAGTGCCTGCGCCACGGTCCCGGGGCGCCCGGGTGGTAGGTGACCGAGCGGAGGGCGCCGGTGTAGCGGAAGACACCGTGGCGCTCGTACAGCGGCCAGAAGACCGGGGACTTGCGGTCGACGCCCACACTGACGCCCTGGAACGGGACCATGCCGAGGAGCTGGTGGACCGGTTCGGGCGCGGCGCGTGCGGCGCCGTCCACGGCAAGGGCGAAGCGCCGGCGCAGACCCGGTTCGGCGGTGGCCGTGAGGAGGACGGTGCGGGTCCCGGGGGGCGAGGGGCCCGTGTCCGTCTCGCGCAGGGCGCCGTACTCGTTGTACGCGGAGTGCAGGCGGCCGTCGTCGACGTACAGGCTGTAGCCGCCACCGTGGTCGCGGTGCGAGACCAGGACGTCCGCGTCGACCGTGACCGTGAAGGAGTCAAAGGCGATCAGGCGGGACGAAAGGTGGCGCTCGAGTTCGGGCGTCCCCGGAGCAGGGTGACCTGGCGGCCGAGCCTTACCTCTGCCGGGTCGCTCAGGGCGAGGGCCTCGGAGGCGTCCTGGAGCGGGAAGACGCCGTCGCGCCAGGCACCTCGACGCCTCGACGCCGACAGCCACGAGGCGTTCGGCCGCCTGCTGGGCGAGCCCGTGGCGCACCCGACCGTGCCCTCCTCGGCCAGGGTGCATCCGACCGCGTATCCAGTTGGCCCTACGGGATGCTCCGCCAGGCCGGAGCGGACGATGACCTGTTCGATCGTGTCCACGCGCAGGTGGACCGCCCGAAGCCGCGCGGCGAGGAGCCGGGCGAGCGTGGCCTTGCCGGAGCGGTGCGGTCGGAGCCGGGCAGGCCCGCATCCACGTTTCCGCCATGTGAGACCTGTCCGGAACTTATTGACCGACGGGGCGGGCGTCTGCTCAACTCACTTTCCATGACCCCGCGCGTGGATTTGACCCGGAGGCGCCACATCGACCTGGCGCACGTCTCCAGCGCGTTCTGTTGTCGTTGATCCGGAAAGTGTGTCGCTGATCCGCGAAGCGGCCCTCGGCAGCGGCCGGTAGGGACTGCGGCTTCCACCGCAAGACCACCCTCGTCCCCTCTGTCCTCATCGCCCGTGCTCCCTCCGTGGGGAGTATGTGCGGGCCGACTTGAGGTCCGCGAGGGGATGTTCGTCCCCTGCGCGCAGACAGCCTGTCGTGCACGTGACGCGGGCCCTCAAGTCTTCCGCAGGACACCCCGGTCAGCCGCCGCTGACCAGCGCGATCGCACTACCTCCAGGGCTTGACCCCCGTCCGGCACTTCTCGAGCAGTTGTCGGTCCCTCGCATCGTGCCCGGACCGGGTACTGACTGCGCGGCCGATCCCTGCCCGTCGCCCGTTCACTCCGACTCCCGGCACCGCAGTGCCCCCGGATTCTCCAAGAGGGACCTCCCATGCCTCCGTCCATCCGCAAGCTCACGGGCCGCATCGGCGCGGTGGTCGAGGGCGTCGTCCTCACGGCGCCCCCCGACCCCTCGACGATCACGACGCTCCGTCATGCCCTCAACGAGCACAAGGCGATCGTGTTCGACGACGTGCGCCTCGACAACGCCGGTCAGGAGCGCGTTGCCGAGTGGTTCGGCGACCTGACCACCGCCCATCCGAACGTGCCGGCCGCCGACGGTACGACGAACGTGCTCGCCGTCGACAGCGAGACGTCCAAGGCGAACGAGTGGCACACGGACGTCACCTTCGTGGTCAACCCGCCGCAGTTGACCACGCTCCGGTCCATCGTGATCCCGCCCTACGGCGGCGAGACGTTGATCGCGAACGCCGCCGCGGCCTACCGGGACCTGCCCGAGTCCCTCCGCGCCCTCGCGGACTCGTTGCGCGTCGTGCACACCAACCAGTACGACTACGCGCGCACTTCGGCCACGACGGCCGAACGGCAGGAGTACGACCGTGTCTTCGTCTCGACGCCGTACGAGACAGAGCACCCTCTCGTGCGCGTGCATCCGCTGACGGGCGAACGCGGGCTGTTCATCGGCGGGTTCGCCAAACGGATAGTCGGCCTGTCGAGCGGTGAGTCGGCCGATCTGCTGCGCATCCTGCAGTCGTATGTGACCCGCCCGGAAAACATCCTGCGCTGGACCTGGGCCCCCGATCAGCTGCTGATCTTCGACAACCGGATCACCCAGCACTACGGCGTGGACAACTACGACGACCACCCGCGCCGCCTCAATCGTGTGACCGTCGCGGGAGACGTGCCGGTCGGCGTCGACGGCCGCCGCAGCGAACCGCTCGTCGGTGACGCCTCGCACTACAGCAAGGTGCTGGAGGTGGCAGCCTGATGACCGAGGTCAGCATCGAGAGACCGGCCGTCGGCTCGGCGGGCACCGAGCCGACGAGTGCCCCGGTGCGCGAGGTGTTCCTGCCACGCGACGCCCGCCGCCAGACTCTGCTCCATACGCTCCGCGAGCGGCTGCGCTGGCCGCTTGGCATCTACACCACTCCGGTCGTGATCCTCATCGCCTGGGAGATCCTCGCCAGGGCCGGAGTCCTGAAGAAAACCTACGCTCCGGCACCGACCTCCATCGTCAAGTCCGCCGTCGATCTGTGGCAACAGGGCGTCCTCGGGCCGGACCTGGCCATCTCGCTGCAACGGGCCGGCATCGGTCTCGCGATCGGTCTGACGGTGGGCATCGTCACCGGTGTGCTCGGCGGTCTGCTGCGCAGTGGCGAGTACCTGTTCAACGGCGTCGTGCAGATCCTGAACACGATCCCGCTGCTGGCGGTGCTGCCGCTGATGATCGTGTGGTTCGGCATCGACGAGCTCACGAAGGTGCTGCTGATCTCGTTCGGCGCGGGCGTCCCGATGTATGTCAACCTCTTTGCCGCGATCCGGGGGGTCGACCAGCGGCTGATCGAGATGACGCGGACGACGGGCGCAGGCACCTGGCGCCTGGTGACGCGGGTACTGGTGCCCGGAGCCCTGCCGGGGTTCCTGGTCGGCCTGCGGTTCTCCCTCGCCTACAGCGTCCTGGGTCTCGTCGCCGCCGAGACGGTCAACGCCGACAAGGGTCTCGGCTTCCTCATCACCCAGGGACAGACATACCTGCAGACCGGCCAGGTCTTCGTGGGGCTGGTGATCTACTCGCTCCTCGGTCTGCTCGCCGACCAGTTCGTCCGGGCCCTCGAGCGGGTGCTGCTGCGGTGGCGCCCCAGTTATGAGGCAGCATGAGCACCACCGTTCAGACGCAACCCCGGCAACAGGCCGGCGCGGTCGTCGAGAAGGTCGTCCGCCGGTTCGGGGACCGGGTCGTCCTCGACCACTTGGACCTCACCATCGCCGACGAGGAGCTGGTGGTCCTGCTGGGCCCCTCCGGCTGCGGCAAGAGCACCCTCCTGCGGTTGCTCGCCGGCCTCGACCGACCCGACGGGGGGCGGGTGGAGGTCCCGGCGAAGCGCGCGATCGTGTTCCAGGCCGACCGGCTGCTGCCGTGGCAGCGGGTGCTGCGCAACGTCACCCTCGGTCTGCACGGACCGGGCGCCGACCAGCGGGCCCTCGACGTGCTCGCCGAGGTCGGACTCTCGGGCCGTGAGAAGGCATGGCCCAAGGAGCTGTCCGGCGGCGAGGCCCAGCGGGTGTCGCTGGCACGTGCGCTGGTCTCGGAGCCCGAACTCGTGCTGCTGGACGAGCCGTTCGCGGCGCTCGACGCGATCACTCGGCTGCGCATGCACGACCTCGTACGGGCGCTGCGGAGCAAGCACCACGCGGCCATGCTGCTCGTCACCCACGACGTCGACGAGGCGATCGCACTGGCCGACCGCGTCCTCGTCATGAGCAACGGACGCATCGGCACCTCCCGCCTCGTCGGGCTGTCGGCCGCGGATCGTGAGGCGAGCGTCGCGCGAGAGGAATTGCGCTCCGCACTCCTGGATGACCTCGGTCTGGCCAACCAGCACTGACTTCTCCCCACCACACCGACTTACTTCTCCCACCCCAGCACAGAAAGCACGTGAGAACCCATGTCCAGAAGACCCTCCCGATTCGTCGCCGCCGCCGGCCTGCTCGCCCTGGGGAGCACCCTGGTCGCGTGCGCATCGACGTCGGAGGCCGCCGCGCCGCTGAGCAGCTCGAGCGGATCGGGTGCCGGCAGTCACCCGGAGTGGAAGAAGTACACCTTCACCATCGGTGACAACGGCGGCGACGGCAGCCAGGAGCTGGCGAAGATCACCGGCGTGTTCGACAACGCGCCCTACAAGGTGAAGTTCGCCCGCTTCACCTACGGCCCGCCGCTGGTGCAAGCGGCTGCGTCGGGCGACATCGACCTGGGCAGCGTCGGTGACGTACCGCCGATCACCGGCGCCGCGAAGGAGTACGGCTTCAAGGTCGTCGCCGTCAACCGTTCCCTCAGGCCCACCCAGGCGAACGAGAACATCATCGTGCCGAAGGGCTCGACGCTGAAGACGCTCGCGGACCTCAAGGGCAAGAAGATCGCTGTGCCGCAGGGCAGTTCGGCCCACGGTCTGGCACTGAACGCGCTCAAGAGCGTGGGCCTGACCCCCAAGGACGTGAAGCTGGTCTTCCTCGACCCCGCGGCCGCCGCCACGGCGTTCAACACCGGCAAGGTGGACGCCTGGTCGATCTGGAACCCGCAGTCGGCGATCGCGGTCAAGAACGGCGCACGGATCCTGGCCAAGGGTCTTCCGCCGATCGACCAGACGAGCAGCTACTACGTCGCGAGTGAGAGTTCGCTGAACGACAAGACCAAGCGGGCGGCTCTCACCGACGTCCTGCAGCGTCTGGCCCACGAGTTCGCCTGGGCGATCAAGCACGAGGACAAGTACGCGGAGGCGATCTCCAAGGAGGAGGGCATCCCCTTGGACGATGCCAAGACGTCCCTGGAGACCTTCGAGACCCGGGTGACCCCGGTGGAGAAGTCGGACATCGCCGCGGAACAGCAGCTCGCCGACGCATTCCTGGAGGCGGGCCAGATCACCAAGAAGGTCGACGTCTCGTCGATCACCGACAACCTCCTCCCGGCCGGCTACGACAGCTCGAAGCTGTCGGTCGGCTGAGCCGGCGCACCAAGAACGGACTGGAGAGCACCCATGAGTGACCCGACAAGACGCCGGCTCCACCTCAACGCCTTCCTCATGGAGGCGGGCCACCACGAGGCGGCCTGGCGCCTCCCGCACAGCAACCCGCGGGCGGACTTCGACCTGCGGCACTGGATCGAACTGGCTCAGCTGGCGGAGAGCGCCAAGTTCGACTCGCTGTTCCTCGCGGACGGCCCGGCTCTCATCGGCACCGGCGAGTTCCGGCCGCCGGGCCAGCTGGAGCCGCTCACCCTGCTGACCGCGCTGTCGCAGGCGACCAGCAGGATCGGACTCATCGCGACCGTGTCGTCGACGTACAACGAGCCGTACAACCTCGCTCGCCGGCTCGCGTCGGTCGACCATGTCAGCGGCGGCCGCGCCGGCTGGAACATCGTCACCTCGGCCGGAGCCGACGAGGCGGCCAACTTCGGCCTCGTCAACCGCCCCGACCACGCCGAACGCTACGCCCGTGCCGACGAGTTCCTGCACATCGCCAAGGCACTGTGGGACAGCTGGGAGTCCGAGGCCGTCGTCGCCGACAAGACCACGGGGCGCTACGCCGACCCCGCCCGGCTCCACAGGCCCGACCACCGGGGCACGTACTTCTCGGTGGCCGGCCCGCTCAACGTCGAGCGTCCGCCGCAGGGTTACCCCCTGCTCGTGCAGGCCGGCTCCTCCGAGGACGGCAAGGACTTCGCGGCACGCCACGCCGAGGCGATCTTCACCGCCCACCAGACGTACGAGCGAGCGGCCGGCTTCTACGCCGACATCAAGGCACGGACCCGGGCCGCGGGGCGTGACCCGGACGGTGTGATCGTGCTGCCGGGCATCGTCCCGTACATCGGGTCGACCGAGGAGGAGGCCCGGGCGCTGGCGAAGGAGTTCGACGAACTGCGGGTCCCGGAGTACGGACTGCGTCAGCTGGCCGCGGTCTTCGAAACCGAGCCGTCGGTCTTCGAACTCGACGCGCCGCTGCCGGACTTCATCCTCGCGAGACCGAAGCTGGAGGGCACGCAGAGCCGCAGCGACCTGATCATCGAACTCGCCGTACGTGAGAAGTTGACGGTACGACAGATCATCTCGCGGCTCGGGGGCGGCCGCGGTCACTTCGAGTTCATCGGGACGCCCGAACAGGTGGCGGACACGATCATCGCCTGGTTCGAGGGCGGTGCCGCGGACGGGTTCAACATCATGGCGCCGGCTCTGCCGTCCGGCCTGGAGAGCTTCATCGAGCACGTCCTGCCGATCCTGCGCGGCAAGGGGCTGTTCCGTGAGGAGTACAAAGGCACGACCCTGCGCGAGCATTATGGGCTGCCGGTGCCGCCCAACCAGTTCCACCCGGAAGCGACGCGAGTGTCCGGTGGCTGACAGAAAGCCGCCTGCTCTGCTCGTCCGGGGGCTCAGTAAGACGTACGGGGACGGCTTCACCGCCGTCGCCGGTCTGGACCTGGAGATCCCCGACGGCGCGTTCTTCGGGTTGCTCGGCCCCAACGGCGCGGGCAAGACGACGCTGATCGGCTCGGTCTGCAACATCGTCCGTCCCACCACCGGCACGCTCACCGTCTTCGGTCACGACCACCGAAGCCGTGCGGCCCGGCGCCTGCTGGGCCTGGCCGAGCAGGAGATCAATGTCGACCGGTTCCTGTCGATCCGGCAGATCCTGATCTACCACGCGGGATATCACGGCATCGGCCGGAAGGCGGCCGTCCGGCGTGCGGACGAGTTGCTCGAGGTGTTCCGGCTGGACAGCAAGGCTGCCGCGCGTGCCTATGAGCTGTCCGGGGGCATGCAGCGGCGTCTCGTGCTCGCGCGGGCGCTCATGCACCGTCCGCGTCTGCTCATCCTCGACGAGCCGACCGCCGGCGTCGATGTCGAGCTGCGCTCGGAGATCTGGCGACTCGTCAAGGGCCTCAATGCGGCGGGCACCACCGTCCTGCTGACGACGCACTACCTCGAGGAGGCGGAGACGTTGTGCGACGAGATCGCGCTGCTGCGCGCGGGCCGGATCGTCGACCGCGGCTCAGCGGCCCTGCTGCGGGACCGCTACGAGGCCCGGGACATCTCCGAGGTCTACGACCGGGTGATCACCGGGGAGGAGGTGGCATGACGAGCAGCGCAGACGCCCTGCTGGCTGTCCCGTCGTACGACGGGCCCTTCAAGCCCGAACGGTCGCCGTTCCTGTGGCTTTTCGAGCGCGAGGTCCTGCGGTTTCTGACCATCTGGCGCTACAGCGTCGTCGGTCCGGTGCTGTCGACCGCACTGTTCGTCGTCGTCTTCGGGTCGGCTCTCGGACGGCACGTCGACACGGTCGACGACGTCTCCTACGGCGGGTTCATCGTGCCCGGACTCTTCGCGCAGGCGATCGTCAACGTCGGCTTCTTCAACGGGACGACCAGCCTGTTCGAGGCCCGGCGCGACCGGTACATCCACGACGTGTTCGCCAGTCCGCTGCGCTGGTGGGAGATCAACGCGGCACTGGTGAGCGGTGGTGTCGTCCGAGGCGCCGTCGTGGGCGGGGGAGTGCTGGCGGTGGCTCTCCCGCTCACCGGCGGCGGGAGCGTCGCCCGCCCCCTCGTCCTGCTGTTCGGAACCCTCGGGGTGCTCCTGGTCGCCGCGCAGGTGGGCGTGATCGCGGGCAGCCTCGCGAAGTCGCTCGACCACGTCTACTCGATGGAGTCGATCGTTCTGCTGCCGCTGGGCTTTCTCGGCGGCGTCTTCTACTCGGTACGGCAACTGCCCCCGGCCTGGGACGTCCTGAGCCACCTCGACCCGGTCTTCTGGCTGGTCCAGGTCGAGCGGATCGGCTTCCTGGGCCAGGGCGATGTCGGCGCGGGGTGGGCCCTGCTCGTGGTCTGGGCCCTCGCGGCCGCACTCTCGGCGTGGTCCGCCGCGATGTTCGCCTCCGGCCGTCTCAAGCCCTGATCGCCGGTCCCGGGAAGGAACGCATGCCATGACGAGCCCCGATTCCGAACACACGCTGACCACCGACGTACTCGTGGTCGGCGGCGGCCCCGCGGGCACCTGGGCCGCGATCAAGGCCGCCCAGGCCGGCGCCGAAGTCGTTCTGACCGACAAGGGCTACACCGGCGCGAGCGGTGCGACCGCAGCGGTCGGTACCGGCATCTGGTTCGTCGACGATTTTCCCGAACGGCGGGAGGCCGCCATGGCCGGCCGGGAGGGCCTCGGTGGCCTACCGCGCCGACCGGGACTGGATGACGCGCGTCCTCGACGAGGCTTATACCCGCATGGACGAACTCGCCCGGGTACAGCGCTACCCGTTCCCCGTCGACGCCCATGGGCACCAGATCCGCAGTGATCTTCAGGGGCCCGAGTACATGTGGCGCCAACGCATCCGAGTGCAGCGAGGGGGTCGTGTCGGGCGCGCGGGCGCTGGATCGCACGACCAGTGAGACCGTCCGCATCCAGGCGGGCACGGTCGTGCTCGCCGTCGGCGGGTGCGCGTTCCAGTCCAAGACCCCCGGATGCGACGTCAACACCGGGGACGGTGCGCTGTTGGCCGCCGAGGCGGGAGCGCAGCTGTCCGGGATGGAGTTCTCCAACGCCTACGCCATAGCTCCGAAGGGCACGTCACTGACCAGGACCGCCTCGACCGAGGCCCTGATGGCGTTCCGGTGATTGCGAGACAGGACAGCTGCCAGACCTGCTTCCAGCGTCAGGCGTACTGCCCGACCGACGCGCTGTTCGTTGCACTGCGCTCGGTGCCCGTACCGCGGTCGGGCCTGAGTTCCCTGAGTGAGCCATGTGCGAAAGGTGTCGTCACGGCTGTCGGTAGCTGCGCAGTGCCAGGCGGGCGCGCAACCGGGTCAGGCGGTCGATCTCGGCGTCGAGGGCCGCGAGTCTGCGGTCGACCACCCCGGAGCCGGGGATGTCGGAGTCGGGGCGCCCGCACCGCCGTTGGGGATTCTCGACCAGCAGGCCGATCCGGTCGGCGACGCCACGCAGATCCTCGACGGTGAGCCCGAGCGCCAGCAGCTCACGGATGACGCGGACCCTGACCACCTCACCCGGACCGTACTCACGCTGCCCGGTGGCGGTGCGCCGCGGTGGTGGCAGCAGGCCTCGTTCCTCGTAGAACCGCAGTGCCCGCGGGGTGGTCCCCGCGGCTGCCGCCGCATCTCCGATCCGCATGTCCGTCCTCACGCCTCACGCCGCAGCCTCCGTCGCCGCGAGCCGAACGTGACGACGCTTCACCCTGGCGGCAACTCGACGACCACGGTCCCGAAGTGCCGCCCCTCGAACAGTTCCTGCAACGCCCGAGGAGCGCGATCCATGCCCGGGATCCGTACCTGCGGGAAGGTGATCTCGCCGGAGCGCAGCCACTCTCCGAAGCGCTCGGTCCATTCCTCCCTCACCTCCGGATGGTCCGCGCCGCTGTAGCCGTGCAGCGAGATGCTTTGGTTGACCAGCCGGAACGTGTCGATCTCCGCGGGTGCGCTGCCACCGTCCCGGTGTGGCGACAACTGTCCTGCCAGCGCGCCGACCAGCGCGAAACGGGCACCCCGGCGCGCAGCGCGAACCGCCGCGGCCAGCTGCTCACCGCCGACCGTGTCCAGCAGCACGTCGATGCCGTCCGGCGCCGCCGCGGCCAGTTGCTCGTCGATCGGCGCGGATCCCGGCACCACGACCGCGTCGTAGCCCAGTTCCGCCCTCAGCCGCTCTGCCTTGTCCGGCGAACGGGTGCTCCCGATGACCCGCGTGGCGCCCAGCAGCCGGGCGACGGGGCCTGCCAGCGTTCCCACAGCTCCCGCCGCGCCCGTGACGAACACGGTGTCGCCGGGGCGGACTTCGGCGAGCCGGGTCAGTGCTCCGTAGGCGGCCGACCCGGACGACAGGTGGGCCACCGGGTCGGGCAGGGCATTGACCAACGGAGTGCATTCGGCTGCCGGCACCAGCGCGTGCTCGCGCCAGCCGAGCATGTGCACGACGGAGTCCCCGAGGCGCAGCGGACCGCCGGGCCCGACCGCGACGACCTCACCAACAGCGGGACCGAACAGCGCGTCACCGGCGTGAATGCGGGGCAGCGGTACGCCGTCGGCGTGGCCGCCGATCAGAGTTCGCAGCCCGGGGAACACGAGGAAGTACTGGTTCCGGACGACGACTTGTCCCGGTCCGGGGACGGGGACCGGCTTTTGCATGATGGCGAAGTGCTCGGGCCCGGGCAGCCCGTCGGGGATGTCGGCCAGCAGAATCTCGCGGGTCGCGGAAGGCAGGACAGCGGCCATGTCGGGGCTCCTGGACGGGTTGGAGGGTGAGCACGGGCTGCAAGCAGCCGGACCTTTCCGGCTTTCGGAGCGCAGACGTTAACCCCTGACGTGCGCGTCAAAGGCAAGGTGGTTGCGGCACCCGCACGAGAGCAACTCGTCGACAGGCATGGCAGGTTCACTCGCGCGGTGGAGTGCTTACGGGAACGAGCGGCTGCCACCCATTGCGCGCCACCGGTACAGACGGGCCGGCGAGGTGCGACCTGCTGTCCGGCGCACCACTACCGCCCCGAGGGCAGGTCTCCGCAGCCACAGCGGCCGACGTCCCAGGGCGGTCGCCTACCTGACGCATCGCCCCGCTGGCACCTTCCGCCCCGCGTGCCAGCACCCTGCCATGCCGTTGCCGCGGCTTCTGACTCGTCATCGCGCCGTGGACCAAGGACGTTGGCAGAGGCGTCAGGTAACGCGTGATCAGCTGGTCGTCCGGCACAGCGCGGCGGTCACAAGGACGACGGCTGGACCGATGCCGCCCAACGTCGGTCATTACGTCCGCCGCTTCGCCCTGTGCAACCCTGCCTGCGACGGTCACCGCCGCGCGGGCGGCCGGTGACCGTCGTGTTGTCGCGAACTTCAGCAGCAGCCTGCCGTGGGGGCGCTCGTGGCCGCCATCGTCGTCGCAGTCGTGGTGGCGGCCTGCTGATCCTGGGCGATGCGGCCACGCAGCATGGTCTCCACGATCTTCATGAAGCGCTGTGCTGTCGAGGTGCCCACGACGAACGGGTTCTGGCGACCGTTCGGCGTACTGCGCAGATCCTCCATGCGCTCGAGTCCGTAGTCGGCGAAGCCGTGGTTGCTCAGCTCGACGTCGACACCCGCCCGCCTTGCCCGGGAGGCGAAGGTCAGGGCGGAGGAGAGGTAGGTCTCCTTGCTCGCGGTGGCCGCGGGCGGGTTGGTCCCGCCCCACAGCATCGCCGTGTGGGTGCGGCCCCGCCAGCGGGCCGGGAAGATCGGCGACACGGTGCCGGGTGTGTGTCCCGGCGTGTGGTGGAGCGTCACGGTGGTACCGCCCAGCGTCAGCTTCTGGCCATCGGCGATGTCCAGGTCGCGGGTGGGCGCGTTGGCCGGTGACGTGGAGGCGAGAAGGTCCCAGTCGGCCGGGGCCATCATGACCCGGGCGCCGTACCGGTCGGCCAGGTACTGGGCGCCGCCGAAGTGGTCGCCGTGGCCGTGGGTGACCACGACGTACTTGATCGTCGACGGGTCGGCCCCCAGGCTGCGCAGTCCGGAGACGATGTACTGCTCTGCCTCGTCCGCGTTGTCGAGGGCGTCGATGAGGATGATGCCGCCGGGGGTGAGGATCGCCGTGGCCGACACGAAACCGACGCTGAGCACGGCGACGTTGTCGAAGATCCGCAGTGGCGCGGGAGCAGCGGGCCTCGGCGGGGTGTAGCCGGCGGTGAGCGCGCTGACGATGCTCTTGAGGACCGGGTTGTCGCCGGCCAGTTCGGCGGCGCGGTCGAAGTAGTCCTGTGCGGCGGGGAGCGCGGACGCCGAGGTCTCGGCGGAGGCACGTCCGGGAAGCAGCGACGCTGCGCCGGCGGTGAGTGCCGCGGCGGCGCCGAGCTGCCACAGGCGGCGGCGCGTCAGGGCTCCGTGGGGACGGACTTCGGGGGATGCCTGGCGGACGGGGGCGGTGTGCGGCTCGTTCATGCGGGAGCTCCTTGATGCGTGGGGGGACGGGGTGTTGTGGCCGGCCGCCTGTCGCCGCGGCCTGGGCTGCGTCGGCCGGTCCGACGTTGCTCAGGCGGTCACGACCGCCTGCTCGTCCTTCTCGCCGGCCTCGGCCTCGGCTTCGCTGAGCGGCACGCCCTTGCGCTCCTTCAGGACGAAGGTGACGGCGAGCCCGACCACCGTCACTCCCGCGAGGTAGACGGCGACGGAGTACACGGTGCCGGTGCCGGACTGCAGGGCTTCGGCGATCATGGGGGCGAAGGCGCCGCCGAGGACGGCTCCGATGGCGTACGACAGGGCCGCACCGCTGTACCGGACGGCGGTGGGATACAGCTCCGCGAACAGTGCCGCCTGCGGACCGTAGGTGAGCCCCAAGCCGATGCTGTAGAGGACGAGCGCCACCACGACGAGGCCGGTGTTCGCCGTGTTGAGCAGGGCGAAGAACGGGAACATCCAGGCGAGTTGGATGACGAAGCCGATGCGGTAGACACGGAGGCGGCCGAACCGGTCGGACAACCGGCCGCCCGCCAAGGTGCTGGCCAGCCAGCCCACCGCGGCGACCATGACGCAGATGAGGATCAGCGTCGGGTCCATGCCCAGATGGTTCACGGAGTAGCTCTGGACGTAGCCGCCGGTGGTCATGTAGCCGACGGCGTTGTTGGCGGCGAAGAGCAGGGCGCCGGCCACGACGAGCGGCCAGTGGTTCTTGAACAGCACGGCGATCGGGGCACGCGACTGGTTCCCGGACTCCTTCAGCTCCCGGTAGGCGGGGCTTTCCTCGACCTTGCGGCGGATGACGAACCCGGCGGCGACGAGGACGACGCTGAGCAGGAAGGGGATGCGCCAGCCCCAGGCGAGGAACTGGTCGTCCGTGGTGAGCGCGGTGACCGCGGCGAGGGCGCCGTTGGCCAGCAGCAGGCCGAGCGGTGCGCCGAGCTGGGGGTAGGAACCGAACCTGCCGCGCTGTCCCGGTGGTGCGTGCTCCACGGAGATCAGCGCGGCGCCGCCCCACTCGCCGCCGGCGGACAGGCCCTGAAGGATGCGCAGGAGGACGAGGATGACCGGGGCGCTCATGCCGATGGAGGCGGACGACGGCACCAGGCCTATCAGGGTGGTGGAGACGCCCATGAGCAGCAGGGTGGCGATCAGCATCGCGCGGCGGCCCAGCCGGTCACCGAGATGGCCGGCGAGTGCGGCTCCGACAGGCCGGAAGAAGAAGCTGATGCCGATGGTCGCGAACGAGATGACCAGCGAGTCCTCGCCGAGCCCGTCGAAGAACTCGCTGCCGAACACCAGTCCGGTGCACAGGGCGTAGATGAAGAAGTCGTACCACTCGATGGTGGTGCCCGCCATGGCGGCGAGCGCGACGGTGCGGTGCTGACTCCGGTTGCCGGATGTCTGAGCGGATGGGGACATGGGGAGTCCGATCGTCGTCGGGTCGTCGTTGGCCCGGGGGAGCGGGAGGTGCTGGACAGCGCCGTTCGGTTGGGGGTCAGACGGCGTAGTCGGGGGCGACGCGGTCGATCCTGCGGCGCAGTGCGTCGAACAAGGTCCTGCCCGCCTCCGTACGGTCGCCCATCTGGAAGGACTCCTTGGTCGAGCGCACCGCCGCCTCCCGGCTCACCGGGGTCAGCGGCTGCCCGGACTGCTGGGCGGCGAGCTGGATCTCACAGGCCCGTTGCAGAGTCCACAGGGCGGCGAAGGCGGCGGGGACGGTCGGTCCCACCGCCAGCAGGCCGTGGTTGCGCAGGATCATCAGGTCACGGTCGCCGAGGTCGGCCACCAGCCGTGGCTTCTCCTCGGGGTCGACGGTGATGCCCTCGAAGTCGTGGTAGGCGACCATGTCGTGCAGTTGGGCGGCGTAGAAGTTGTCCGGGTCCAGTCCGCCGCGCAGACAGGCGACTCCGGTGCCTGCTGTGGTGTGGGTGTGCATGATGCAGTGCGCGTCGGGCCGGCCGGCGTGGACCACCGAGTGGATCAGCAGCCCCGCCTCGTTGACGGGCCATTCCGAGTCCGACAGGACGTTGCCGTCGAGGTCGATCTTCACCAGGTTCGACGCGGTCACCTCGTCGTACATCAGGCCGAACGGGTTGATCAGGACGTGTCCCTCCTCGCCGGGCACCCGGACGGTGATGTGGTTGAAGATCATCTCCACCCATCCGAGGTGGTGGAAGACGCGGTAACAGGCGGCGAGTTCGAGCCGCGCCCGCCACTCCGCATCACTCATGTACGCCGGTTTCGCCGTGCTCGTCGGGGTGTCCAGAACGGTCACTGCCGTGCTCCTTGATTGCTGCGTGGGCATCGCCGGTACCGGGTGAAGGCCTCGGTGAGCAGGAGCATGGGCGCGCGACCGCCCGCGAGCCAATGTCGGGATCGACAGTGAATCCGGCAGAGCGGTGGCCGATACGACATCAACCCCTCGTCGGCGGCTCCGACAGGCCGGCCAGGGCCGTCAGTTCCAGCGTCAGCAGAAGGCGCCTTGTCGGATCGGCGAGCGCTACGTCGAAGAGTTCCTCTGCCCGGCGCAGCCGCAGCCGCAACGTGTTCTGGTGAATGTGCAACTCGCCGCTGGCCGCAGCGACATCGCCGAAATGCCGCAGATAGGTGAGCAGCGTGGCGCAGTAGTCGGTGGCGTGTTCGGCGTCGTGGGCCCGCAGGCGTTCCCCGATGCCGGTGCGCAGTTCGGCGTCCTCGCGTACTGCGCCGACGAGCCGCCGCAGCACCAACTCCGGCCGCAGATCCTCGGCGTGGTGAGCGCCAGGACCTGCGCACTGCTCCCGGAGGTGGTCGAGCGCGGCGTCGAGATCGCGGCGGGCCGCGAGCAGGGCGGAAGTCGTTTCGACCGTGGGGGAGTCGACCGCCGTGAACGACCGGTGCAGGCTGTGCCGGGCCCGGTCCAGGAGGTGGTCCAGCAGGACACCGGTGGACACGGAGCCGGAACCGGCGGTCGGCAGCAGCACGTAGACGCGGCCCCCGAGCAGGGCCGCCGCCGGTTCGTACCCGAGGGAGCGCCCGTCGAGGACGGCCAGATCCAGCGCCCGAAGCAGAGCGGCGCGGCGGCGGGCCGCGGTGCCGGCTTCCCAGGACTCCTCGTCGCCGCCCTTTTGCACCGCCTCGGTCAGCCCGACCAGCACGGCGGGAAGGCGGACACCGCCGGACGGGTCTCCCTGCCCCGACCGGCCTTCCAGCGCGTGTCGCAGCGCGCGGTCGCGGCTCTCCTGCTCGGCGTCGACCTGGCGGCGCAGCGCCAGCATGTGCAGTGCCGCGACCCGGGCCGCCTCCTGCAGGGTGGGCCCGCAGTCGGCGGACGCGGCCTCGTCGGGGAACGCGACCCAGAGGGAACCGAGTACGTCCTCGCCCGCCCTGACGACCACGGCCGTGCGCGGCAGATCGCCAGGCCGGTGCCGGCGTACGACCGTGTCGCTCACCCACACTTCACGGTCCAGGTGATCGGCGATCGCGTCCTCGGGCACCCGCCTGCCCAGGATGCCGCGTCGCCGGGTCTCGTCGATGGGCTGGTCGGGCAGGTTCGAGTAGGCGACCACGACCTGCTGGGTGTCCATGATCGCGACAGCGCCGCCGACGATTCCGGCGACCGCGTTGGCCAGGGAGAACAGGTCGCCGCCCGTCGCCCCACCGCTCGGTTCCGCGACCGCCGCGCGCGCGGCCAGGATGGTCGTGACCAGGCGCTGCACCCGCGTCCACGGCACCCGCGGATCGACGGCCAGGACGGGGACGCGGGCCGTGGCGACCTGTGCCGACACCTCCGGCGGCGGGGGAGTGGGGCACTTGACGGCGAGCGCGCAGGACTGGTCTGCCGCCGTCCGAAGCGCAGCGCCCAACGCGTCGCGGTCGGCGATGTCCAGGCCGACCCCGAGCAACAGATGTCCGGTGGCGGTGGTCGCAACCGCCTCCGGGTGGTCGAGCAACTCGGCGCCGGTGACGCGCCATTGAGCCGCACTGCCGTCGGACAGCAGGCTGATGACACCGCCTCGCAGGGCCTCGACGAGCTGCTCGAGGGGCATCGCGGTCATACCGACCTCCGTTCACGGTGATGTCGGAATCTACATCACGCAACCGCCGTGAGTGGAGGCACCGACATTGTTGCGGGCCGTGAGGCGGCGCATGCTCGCTGCGAACGGTCACACCGGCCCCCTGGCCACACCCGAAAAGGAGGTGCGACGGCGTTGTCGCATCCACCCGCATCTCCGCCGCGCAGCCGGCCACCGCGGATCACCGTCGTGGGCCCGGGTGCCGTCGGCGCCACCCTCGCCGGGGCGTTCGCCGCCTCGGGCGCCGAGGTCTGTCTGCTCGGGCGGCCCGGCCCGCACCTCGACGCGATCGCCGCGCAGGGGCTTCTGCTGCGCCGCCGGGAGACGGGAGCCGAGGTTCGTCACCGCTTCCCCACGGCGCACGACGCCGCGCGGCTCCCCGTCCCCGACTTGGCCGTCGTCTGCGTCAAGAGCCAGTACCTGCTCCCGGTCGCCCGCGGTATCCGGACCTGGGTCGAGCACGGCGTGGACGTGCTGGTCGTGGCCAACGGAGTGCCCTGGTGGCTGCTGTCCACCGTCGAGCACGCCGGGCAGGAACCCGTGCTGCGGTCGGTCGACCCCGACGGGGAGCTGCTGCGGCTCCTGCCCGCCGAGCGGGTGATGTCCGGGGTGGCGCACTTCAGCAGCGCGGTCGACGGACCGGGCCGGGTGACGCATGTCAGCGGTACCCGTCTGATCATCGGCGATCCGTCGGGCGGCGTCTCCCAGCGCGTCACACACTGCGCCGAAGCCCTGTCCGCGGGCCCCGTCCGCCCCGAACCCAGCACCGACATCCGCCGGGACATCTGGGAGAAGCTCCTGGGCAACGTCAACCTCAACCCCGTCAGCGCACTCACCGGCGCCACCGTCCTCGACATCCTCGACGACCCCGACGTACGGCAGGTCTGCGCCGCCATGTTCGCCGAGACAGCGGCCGTCGGCAGGGCACTGGGCATCGAGAGCGCCATGACGGCCGACGACCGGCTCGACATCGCCCGCAAGCTCGGCGCGTTCCGCACCTCGATGTTGCAGGACGCGGACCATGGTCGGCCCCTCGAACTCGACGCCCTCGTCGGCGCCGTACGCGAACTCGCGCGCCGCACCGGTGTCCCGTCCCCCTCCCTCGACGCGGTGCACGGACTGCTCGCCCTGCGCGAGCGGGTCCGCGGTCACGGCGAGTCGTCCGGCAGCTGAAGGAGCCCCGGTGTCACACCCCTTGGGTAACCCCCCATCGAAGATCATCGCTGTCCACCTCAACTTCCGCAGCCGCGCCGAGGAGCGCGGCCGTACCCCCGCCCACCCCTCCTACTTCCTCAAGCCGCCGTCGTCCCTGGCCGGCACCCAGGAGGCGATCATCAAGCCGCGGGGCTGCCGACTCCTGGGCTTCGAAGGCGAGATCGCCCTCGTCATCGGTACGCGGGCCCGACAGGTGCGGCCGGAGGACGGCTGGCGCCATGTGCGCTGGGTGACCGCCGCCAACGACGCGGGCGTCTACGACCTGCGGTACGCCGACCGCGGCTCCAACCTGCGCTCCAAGGGTGCGGACGGCTTCACCCCGATCGGGCCACGGCTGCTGGACGCCACCGAACTCGACCCCGACGCACTGCGGTTGAGGACATGGGTCAACGGCGAGCCGGCCCAGGACGACACGACCGACACCCTGCTGTTCCCCTTCGGTGAGCTGGTCGCGGACCTGTCCAGACTGGTCACCCTCGAACCCGGGGACGTGATCCTCACCGGCACCCCGGCCGGGGCCTCGGTGGTCGGACCGGGCGACGTGGTCGAAGTCGAGGTCGGCGACGGCCGGTTGAGCACAGGAGTGCTGCGCAACCCGATCGCCGACGCCGATCACGACCTGGAGCCGTGGGGCGCGCAGCCCAGGACCGACCGGGCCGAGGAGGAATCGGCCTACGGGTCGGCGTACGTGCCCGAGCCGCTGCTGGCCGAAGGCCTTGCCGACGGACTTCGCTCGGTGGCCGTGGCGACGCTGAGCGCGCAGATGCGCTCGCGCGGTCTGCCGCACATGTCGATCGACGGCGTGCGGCCGGTCAGCGGCACGGCGCTGGTGGGCGTGGCGCACACCCTGCGTTATCTGCCGCTGCGTGAGGACCTGTTCAAGCGGTACGGCACCGGCATGAACGCCCAGAAGCGGGCGGTCGAGGAGCTGCGCCCAGGACACGTCCTGATCATGGACGCCCGACGGGACGCGACCGCCGGCACGCTCGGCGACATCCTCGCGCTGAGGGCTGCCCGGCGCGGGGCGGCCGGTGTCGTCACCGACGGCGCCGTACGCGACGCCGCCGCCATCGCTGGCCTGGGCCTGCCCGTCTACGCGGCAGGCAGGCACCCCTCCGTCCTCGGCCGCCGGCACGTCCCCTGGGACACCGGCGTGCCCATCGCCTGCGGCGGGGCTCTGGTGCAGCCCGGCGACCTGATCGTCGGCGATGCCGACGGCGTGGTCGTCGTGCCGCCCGACCTCGCCGAGGAACTGGTCGCCGACTGCCGCGAACAGGAACGGCAGGAGCGCTTCATCACCGAGCAGGTCGCCGCGGGCGAGAGCATCGACGGCCTGTATCCGCTGGGCCCGGCCTGGCGGGACGCCTACGAGAACTGGTGCAAGGGAGAAACACAGTGAAGTTCCGCAGCGACCCGTCGGCCATCCGCGGGTCCATCGCCCCCGTCGTCACACCGTTCACCGCGGACGGCGCACTCGACCACGACAGCCTGCGCGGCCTGATCCGCTTCCAGCTGGAGTCCGGCTCGCACGGCATCTCGCTCGGCGGATCGACCGGCGAGCCGAGCGCGCAGAGCGTCACCGAGCGGGTCGCCGCGATGCGCACGGCGGTCGAGGAGATCGGCGACCGGGTGCCCTTCCTGCCCGGCACCGGCTCCCACAAGCTCGACGAGACCCTGGAACTCACCGCGGCCGCCCAGGAGTTGGGCGCCGACGCGGCCCTGGTCATCACGCCGTACTACGCGCGGCCCACGCAGGAGGCCCTCTACCAGTGGTACGCGAGGGTGGCCCGGGAGTTCCCGGACCTGCCGATCGTCGCCTACAACGTGCCCTCCCGCACCGCCGTCGACATCGCCCCGGAGACGGTCAAGCGGCTGTTCACCGACTTCGACAACTTCGTCGGCGTGAAGGAGACCACGAAGGACTTCGAGCACTTCTCCCGCGTACTGCACGCCTGCGGACGCTCGCTGCTGGTGTGGTCCGGCATTGAACTGCTCTGCCTGCCCCTGATGGCACTCGGCGGTGCGGGCTTCGTGTCGGCCGTCGCCAACCTGGCCCCGACCGCGGTGGCGCGGATGTACGAGCTGTGGGAGGCCGGCGAGTTCGACGCGGCCCGTGACCTGCACTACCGCCTGCACCCGCTGGTCGACCTGCTGTTCGTCGAGACCAATCCGGCCCCCGCCAAGTTGGTCCTCGCCCAGCAGGGCCGCATCGCCTCCGCCCACGTCCGACCGCCGCTGACGACACCCACTGAGGCGGGCCTGACGAAGATCCGCGCGCTGCTGGCCGAGGGCGGCGACCTCACCGCACAGATCGGAGCATGACCATGAGCATCGAGAACCTGCCTCCCGTCATCCAGCACTGGATCGGCGGCGAGTTGGTCGACAGCGCCGACGGGCGGACGTTCCCCGTGACCGATCCGGTGACCAACACGTCCTACGCCAAGGCTGCGGCCGGCGGTCCGGCCGACGTCGAACGGGCGGTGGCAGCCGCCAGGTCCGCCTTCCCCGCCTGGTCGTCCCTCGGCAACCGGGAGCGCGCGAACGTCCTGAACCGCATCGCGGACGCCGTCGAAGCCCGCCACGAGCGGCTGGCGTCCTTCGAGTCGTACGACACGGGGCTCCCCATCACCCAGGCGAGAGGTCAGGCCCGCCGGGCGGCGGAGAACTTCCGTTACTTCGCCGACGTCATCGTCGCCCTCGGCGAGGAGGCCTTCCGCCAGGGTGACGAGCAGTTCAGTTACGTGGTGCGCAGGCCGGTCGGCGTGGCCGGACTGATCACGCCGTGGAACACCCCCTTCATGCTGGAGAGCTGGAAGCTGGCACCGGCCCTGGCCTCCGGCTGCACGCTGGTCCTCAAGCCCGCCGAGTGGACCCCGCTGTCGGCCTCGCTGTGGCCGGAGATCTTCGCCGAGGCAGGAGTGCCCGACGGGGTGGTCAACATCGTGCACGGCCTGGGGGAGGAGGCCGGTCAGGCACTGGTCGACCATCCGGACGTGCCGCTGCTCTCCTTCACCGGCTCCACCGACACGGGCCGGCACATCATCCGCTCCAGTGCCCAGCACCTGAAGACCACCTCGATGGAGCTGGGCGGCAAGTCCCCGGCCGTCGTCTTCGCGGACGCCGACCTCGAAGCCGCCCTCGACTCGGTCGTCTTCGGGGTGTTCTCCCTCAACGGCGAGCGTTGCACGGCGGGTTCACGGGTTCTGGTGGAGCGCCCGGCGTACGAGGAGTTCACCCGCCGTCTGGCGGAGCGGGCGGACGCCGTCCGAGTCGGGGCGCCCTCCGACCCGGCCACGGAGGTGGGCGCGCTGGTGCACCCCGAGCACTACGAACGCGTCCTGAACTACGTCGAGATCGGCAGGAAGGAGGCCCGCCTCGTCGCCGGCGGCACCCGGCCCGCCCACCTTGCCGACGGCAACTACCTCCAGCCGACCGTCTTCGCGGACGTCCCCCGTGACGCCCGGATCTTCCAGGAGGAGATCTTCGGCCCCGTGGTCGCCGTCGCCCCCTTCGACGACGAGTCCGAGGCCGTCGAGCTGGCCAACGCCACCCAGTTCGGCCTCGCCGCCTACATCTGGACCTCGAACCTCAAGCGCGGCCACCGCATCGCCCACGCCGTCGAGTCCGGCATGATCTGGATCAACTCCCACAATGTACGGGACCTGCGCACCCCCTTCGGCGGCGTCAAGGCCTCCGGCGTCGGCCGTGAAGGAGGCGCGCACAGCATCGACTTCTACACCGAGTCGAAGATCGTCCACGTCGCCCTAGGCGATGTTCACACCCCCCGCTTCGGAGCCGCCTCGTGACCGCGCCGGATGTGATCCGCTCCGCCTACGCCCAGCTCGCCGTCACCGACCTCGGGGCGGCCCGCTGGTTCTGGGTCGACATGCTCGGTTTCCACGTCCAGTACGAGGACGCCGACACCCTGTGCCTGCGCGGCACCGACGAGTTGACACACCACTCCCTCGTCCTGCGCAGGGGCGACCTCGCCGCCCTCGACCACCTCGCCTACCGGGTCCGCACCCCCGAGGACGTCGACAAGGCAGAGAAGTTCTTCGCCGAGTTCGGCTGCCCGGTGCGGCGCCTCCAGAAGGGCGAAGGCACGCCCGGTGTCGGCGACGCCGTCCGCGTCATCGACCCGCTCGGCTTCCCCGTCGAGTTCTTCTACGACATCGACCGCGCCGAGCGGTTGATCCAGCGCTACGACCTGCGCCACGGCGCCGAGGTGGCCCGCCTGGACCACTTCAACATCTGCACCCCCGACATCCCGGCCGCCTACGCCCACTACCGGTCCCTCGGCTTCGGCTGCTCGGAGACCATCGAGGGCGACGAGCACGAGCTGTACGCGGCCTGGATGTACCGCAAACAGACCGTCCACGACGTCGCCTTCACCGGCGGCGCCGGACCCCGACTGCACCACCTCGGCGTCGCCACCCACGAATCACACCAAGTCCTGCGCGCCGCGGACCTCTTCGGCTCGATCCGCAAGGAACACCACATCGAACGCGGCCCGGGACGGCACGGCGTCTCCAACGCCTTCTATCTCTACCTGCGCGATCCCGACGGCCACCGGGTGGAGATCTACACCTCCGACTACTACACCGGCGACCCCGACCACGAGACGTACCGGTGGAACGTGCGCGACGACCGTCGCCGCGACTTCTGGGGCAACGCCGTCATCGAGTCCTGGTACAAGGAGGCCACCCCCGTCCTCGACCTCGACGGGAATCCGAAGCCCGTCTCCGACGCCGTACTGGACGAGTCCGCCGTGCAGGTCGGCGCGGACGGCCTCGGCTGACCTGCCGACGCACGGCGGCAGGAAGGCCACGGACACGAGCCCGTGCGAGCACGGCGGTCGTCACACTCCGGGGGCCGGAATCAGTAGGCGGGCAGCTGCCACGGGCGGATGTCCGGAATCCGCAAGCGGTGACGTCTGCCACGGGAAAGACGTCACCGGTCTCTCCGGGATTCACTCCTCGCAAGTTCGCGAGGAAAGAGGCTTTCACATGCTCGACATGCCCGCCGGAGAGTTCTGGAAGGACCTCAGGCCGATCGAGAACTCCTTCCGCCCCGACGCCCTCCCCGAGGTCTATCTGTCCAAGGTGGCCACGGACGACGACCGCTACTACGTGCCGTTCACCGAGACCGTCGGGTCCCGCCCGTTGTGGATCAACGTCAAGGACAACAGTTGGGCCGACATCCTGCGGGCCAAGGAGGCGGGCCTGGTCAACCGGCACTACCACCCGCACGAGGTGTTCGCGTACACGATCTCCGGCAAGTGGGGTTACCTGGAGCGACCGTGGACCGCAACCGCGGGCGACTTCGTCTACGAGGCCCCGGGCGAGGGGCACACGCTGGTCGCCTACGCCAGTGCCGAGCCGATGAAGGCGTTCTTCATCGTCAAGGGCCCGCTCGTCTGGCTGGACGAGAACGGCGAGGCGGAGGGCTTCTTCGACGTGCACGACTACATCAAGATGTGCCGCGAGCACTACGAGAAGGTCGGGATCGGTGCCGACCATGTCAACTCTCTGTTCCGCTGAACCGTGGTGCACGCCCCTGAGGGCCGGGACCGGGGGAGCCGCATGAGGGCGGCCGTCTGGTACGGGGCCAAGGATGTCCGCGTCGAGAACGTGCCGGTGACGCCGCCCGGGCCGGGCGAGGTGACGATCGAGGTGGCCTACTGCGGTATCTGCGGCAGCGACCTGCACGAGTACGCAGATGGGCCGCACGCCATCCCCGTGGGCGACCCGCACCCGTTGTCCGGCGTGGCCGCTCCGATCGTCCTGGGGCACGAGTTCTGCGGCACCGTCACCGAGGTGGGCGGCGATGTCACCGGCGTCGCCCCCGGGGACCGGGTGGCGGTGGAGCCGCACTACCGGTGCGGTGGTTGTCCCCGGTGCCTCGCCGGGGAGTACAACATCTGCCGGCATTTCGGCTTCGCGGGGCTCATGGGGCACGGCGGGCTGGCTGAGCGCGCCACGGTGCCCGCGTACATGCTGCACAGGCTTCCCGAGCCGGTCTCCCTGGAGCAGGCGGCGGTGTTCGAGCCGGCCGCCGTCGCCCTGCACGCGGTGCGGCGGGCCGGGATCCGCCCCGGCGAGACCGTCGCCGTCCTCGGCCTGGGCCCGATCGGGCTGCTCGTGACCCAGCTCGCCACACACTTCGGCGCCGGGCACGTCGTCGTCGCCGACCGGTCTCCGGCACGCCGCGAGCTGGCGCTGCGGCTGGGAGCCGCCGAGGCCGGCGCGGACCTCGCCGACGTGGTGGCCGGCGAGGGAGCGGATCTCGTGTTCGAGGCGGTTGGTTCGGAGGACACCCTGCGTGTCTGCCTGGCCGCGACCCGGCGGGGCGGCCGGGTGATGTTCCTCGGCCTGACCGGCACGGTCCGCCTGGACGCCTTCGCGCTGGTGAACAACGAGCAGACGATCATGACCAGCGTGGGGTATCGCGACGCCTATCCAGAGCTGATCCGCCTGGTGGCCGAGGAGGGCGTGGAGTTGGCGGGGATCGTCACTTCCACCATCGCGCTGGAGCACGTCGTACGTGAGGGATTCGAGACGCTGCTGCGCGGACAGGAGCAGGTCAAAGTGCTGGTACGACCAAGGCGGCAGCGTCCGTGAGCGGCGGGCCCACGGGGCGGCGGGAGTTCGTGACCGGTGGCACCGCGGCCGGACCGACCGGCCTTTGTCGGCCCGCGTCCCGGCTGGGCGTCTCGGGCAGCCGCGCGAGGGCTACCTGGCCGTGTGACGGTCACCTACGCTGAGCCTCCTGCCATGCACGCAGCACGAGGAGGTCACATGTCCGCCCTGTCGGTGATCTCCCGGGCCACCACCGAGCACATCGCACCCGCCGAGCGCATCCACTACTGGGAGGACTACAACCGCACGGCGCTGGTGGGCCTGTCCTGCACCTCCTATTCCGAGCAGGGTCTGCTGGCACGTCAGACCAACCTCGAGCTCGGCGGTCTGCGCCTCGCGGAGATCGCCGGCAACGCCCACGTCATCGAGCGCAGCCCCCAGACGGTCAGATCGACGCCCAAGGACTCGGTGTTCGCGACCCTGCTGCTCAAGGGGGACGCGGTCTTCCTGCACGAGAACGGCTGCCTCGCGGCCACGGCCGGCGGGCTGTTGCTCTACGACACGCGAAGGCCGTATCTGTTCGGATTCTCCTCCTCGATGCGGCAGATCTTGGTGGACGTGCCGCGAGACCTGTTCGCGCAGGCGTGCATGGAAGCAGAATTGCCCGGGCCGTTGCTGTTCGGGCGGGAAACGGCACGGGAGGGTGCGCTCGTGGCCGCGCTGAGCTCTCTGCTCGGCGGACTGGCAGCGCTGCGTGGCGGGCAGCACGATCCCGCCGACGCCGAGGGGATCGTGCTCGGCCTGCTGAGGCAACTCGCCGAGGAGCGTACGGGAGGGCGGCCTGGGCTGGACGCCTACCGTTCGCAGCTGGTCGTGGCGGGGGACTACATCGACCGGCACCTGCACGACCCCGGTCTCGGAGCCGCGCAGGTGGCCGGTGTCATGGGCATATCGGTACGGCACCTGGGGCGGATCTTCGAATCGACCGGCAGGTCTCCCGCCCGGCACATCACGGAACGGCGCCTGGTCAGGGCGCATCAGGAACTCACCGGGGCAGGGGCGCGGGAGACCAGGATCGCCGACGTCGCGCATCGGTGGGGGTTCTCCAGTCAGGCCCACTTTGCCCGTCTCTTCCGCTCCAGGTTCGGTCTCACCCCGAGCGAGGCCCGCGCGGAGGCGACCAGTCAGCGCAAATGAACCGGACTCCTGTCAGGATCCGGACACCTCTTGCCTCGGCGTCAGGACGTGCTGCGGTGTAGTTCTCGGACGACGGCGACGCCCCCGGGAGGGATCGGGACGGTTCCGGTGACCGGTGCGCCGGTGAGGAGTTCGACCCCTTCGGCAGGTGCTTCGGCGCCCTTGCCGGTGTGGTCGATGAGGAACAGGTAGTCGGCCTGCGCGCCGCGGCGCCGGACGACCTCGATCCCGGCGGGTGCGTCGTGCTCCGGTGTGACGCCGGCCTCCTGCCGGATGCGGTCGAGCAGGGCGGCAAGAGTGTCCTGGTCGGGGTGGGTCCCCAGATACCAGGCGGTGCCGTCGCCGTGCCGGTGGCGGGTGACGGCGGGGCGGCCGGCCAGTGGGCCGTCGGCGTGGGAGGCGACGGCCTGCGCGCCGGTGAGCCGGATGCGTTCCGACCACAGGTCGGCCGTGGCACCCGACGCCACGTCTCCGGTCAGGCCGGTCGTCTCGCCAGGCAGCAGAGGGAAGAGCTCGTCGGTGACCACGCCGAGGACGTCGCGGAACGCGCCGGGGTAGCCGCCCAGGTACACATGGGCGTTCTCGTCGACCATGCCGCTGTGGAAGCCGACGGCCAGCGTGCCCCCGCGCTCGGTGAACCGGGCGAGGTTCGCCGCGTCTGCCTCCGCGACCAGGTAGAGAGAGGGTGCCAGGACGAGTTTGTAGCGGTCGAGTTCGGGGTCGTCGGGGCGTACGAAGTCGACGGCGACCCCGGCCCGCCACAAGGGGGTGTACCAGTCCCTCACCAGGTCCTGGTAGCGGAGTTCGCCGCTGGGCTGGGAGGGCAGCTCCAGTGCCCAACGGGCGTCCCAGTCCCACACGATCGCCACCTGCGCCGTGCTGGTGGAGTCCCGTACCTCGGCCAACGCCCTCAGGTCTGCGCCCAGTTGGACGACGTCCCGCCAGATCTGACTGTCGGTTCCGGCGTGCGGGAGCATCGCCGAGTGCCACTGCTCGGCGCCCGCCTTTGCCGCCCGCCACTGGAAGAACGCGATGCCGTCGGCGCCGTGTGCCACGTGCGCGAGCGCGTTGCGGCGCATCTCTCCGGGCCGCTTGGCGCGGTTGACGGGCTGCCAGTTGACGGCGCCGGTCGAGTGCTCCATGAGGAACCACGGCCCGCCCGCGAGCGAGCGCATCAGGTCGCCGTGCAGGGCGATGTCGACCTCGGCCTCCGGGTCGTCGGACAGCAGGTAGTGGTCGTTGGAGAGGATGTCCAGCTCCGGTGCCCAGCGCCAGTAGTCGAGGGCGTCGATGGTGCGCAGGACCAGGAAGTTGGTGGTCGCGGGGGTGTCCGGAGCGGCCCGGCGCAGTACGTCGCGTTCGGCGGTGCACAGGGAGAGCAGTTCGGCGGAGCAGAAGCGGCGCCAGTCGAGCTGGTGGGTGGGGTTCGGGGGAGCTGCGGTGGCTCGGGGCGGCAGGATCTGTTCCCAGTCGTAGTACCACTGGCTCCAGAACGTGGTGCCCCAGGCGTGGTTGAGGGCGCCCAGGTCGTCGCCGTAGCGGGCGCGCAGCCAGGTGCGGAAGGCGGCGGCGCTGGTGTCGCAGTAGCAGGCGTCGTTGTGGCAGCCGTACTCGTTGTGCACGTGCCACATGGCGACGGCCGGGTGGTCGGCGTAGCGCTCGGCGAGCGCCCCGGCGATACGCAGCGCTGCTCGCCGGTAGGCGGGGCTGCTCGGGCAGAACGTCTGGCGGCTGCCGTACGACAGTGTCCTGCCGTCCCTGTCGACCGGCAGCGCTTCCGGGTACTTGTGGAAGAACCAGGCCGGCGGCGCCGCCGTCGGTGTCGCCAGGTCGGCGGCGATGCCGTTCTCCTGGAGGAGGTCGAGGATCTTGTCCATGCGGGCGAAGTCGTAGACACCCTCGGCCGGTTCGAGCAGGGCCCAGGAGAAGATGCCGACGCTGACCATGGTCACTCCGGCCTCGCGCATCAGGCGCATGTCCTCGGCCCAGACCTCCTCGGGCCACTGCTCGGGGTTGTAGTCACCTCCGTAGGCGATTCCAGGAATGCGAAGACGGCGTGCGGTACTCACTGGTGGTGCTCCGGGAGGGGTGTAGGGGAGGGGCAAGTGGGGTGGTGTCAGCCCTTGTTGGCGCCCAGCGTGAGGCCGCTGACGAACTGCCGCTGCAGCGCGAAGTACACGATCAGGGTGGGGATCGCGGTGAGCAGGGCGCCTGCGGCGACCAGGTTGGGGTCGGTGAAGTACTGGCCGGAGAGGTTGTTCAGGGCCGAGGTGATCGGCATGTTGTCGCCGGTGGAGATCAGGACCAGCGCCCAGAAGAAGTCGTTGTAGATCCAGATGGACAGCAACGTCGCCAGAGCCGCCATCGCCGGCTTGCACAGCGGCAGCACGATCTGCCAGTACAGGCGCCAGACGGAGGCGCCGTCGACGAGGGCGGCCTCGGTCAGTTCGTGCGGCAGCGAGCGCATGTAGTTGGCGAGCACGAAGGCGCAGAACCCGGACTGGAACGCCACATGGATCAGGACCAGGCCGAGCGCGGAGTCGTACAGCTTGCCGCTCGTCGTGATGCCGGGCAGGTCGATGAGCAGGTACATCCGGTACAGCGGGGTGATGATGACCTGCTGCGGCAGCAGGTTGCCGGCGGTGAAGACCAGCAGCAGGAAGAGGTTGAGCCGGAAGTCGAAGCGGCTGACATAGAACGCGACCATCGACGACAGCAGCAGGGTGACCAGCACCGCCGGGACCGCGATGAGCAGCGTGTTCCCGAAGTAGTGCAGCATGTCGGACTGCTCGAAGGCATTGGTGAAGTTGTCCGGACTCAGTTTGTCGGGCCAGGACACGTAACCCTTCTCGCTGGTCTCGGAGTAGGGCCTCAGCGCTGAGAAAGCAGCCCACAGGAGAGGGGCCAGCCAGGCCAAGGCCGTCACGACCAGGAAGGTGTGCAGCAGGACGCGGGCGGGGCGGACGGGGGTGCGCTGCTTGGTCACCAGGGCGGTGCTCATGCCTGCCGCTCCTTCCGAAAGGTGGCGATCAGGTACGGGATGATGACCGCGAGGGAGATGACCAGCAGGACGACGGCGATCGCGGAGCCGTATCCGATCCGGCTGGACTCGCCGATGATGTTGTTGGTGATCAGGATCGACAGCAGCTCGGTGCCCTGGGCGCCCTTGTTGAAGACGAAGACCAGGTCGAAGGCGCGCAGCGCCTCGATGATGGTGACGACCAGGACGACGGTGTTGGTCGGGCGCAGGGTCGGGAAGATGACGTTCTTGAACGTCTGCCACTCGTTCGCGCCGTCCAGCGAGGACGCTTCCCTGAGAGAGGGATCGACGCCCTTGAGGCCGGCCAGGTAGAGGATCATCATGTAGCCGGTGTGCCGCCAGGACGCGGCGATCAGCACCGCCCACAGGTTGAGGTGCGGGTCGCCGATCCAGTCGATGTAGTGGCCGGGCTTGTTGGCCCCGATCAGGCTGTTGATCAGGCCGGTGTCCGGGTTGTAGACCAGCTGCCACACGAAGCCGGTCACGGCCAGCGAGACCACGACCGGCAGGAAGAACGCCGTCTGGTAGACCCGGGAGAAACGGATCTTCTTGTCCAGCTGGACGGCCAGGAACAGGCCGAACGGCGTCGGGATCAGGATGAGCACGACGAACCAGATGACGTTGTGCTGGACGGCGGGCCAGAACTGCGGGTTGTCGCTGAACAGCTGCTGGAAGTTGTCCAGCCCGACCCACTTGATGGAGTCGAAGCCGATGCCGTCCCAGCTGGTGAAGGCCAGCGCGATCGACGCGAGGGCGGTGACCCAGACCAGGGCCACGTGCAGGACCGTGGGCACGCCGGCCATGAAGCCGAGCGTGATGCGGTCACGGCGGGTCAGCAGGCGCTTGTGCCCCCGCGGGACCCGCTTGTTGACAGGGGCAGGGCCCGAAGGCGGCACAGCGGCCGCCTCCGAGATCTTCGTCGTCGTTTCGGAGCTCATGGTGTCGGTGTTCATCCGCTTCAGAAGGGGGGTCGGTCTCAGCCGGACGCGAAGATCGTCTTCTTCTGGCGCTCGATCGAGGACAGCAGGCTGTCGATCCCCTTGGGGTCGCGGATGAACTTCTGCAGCGCGGGCTGCATCACGGTCGAGGTGAAGTCGGGACGGGAGTCACGGTCCATGAACTGCGTGAGGTGCTTCGCGCCGCTGATCATCTCGTACGCCTTCTTCTGCAGCGGCGTGTAGGCGGAGGTGTCGGCCTTCGAGGAGGCGGCGATGAGGCTCGGGTCGGCCTTCAGGTAGGTCTCCTCGGCCTGCGGCGTGCCGAGGAATTCGAGCAGCTTGACGGAACCGGCGTGGTTCTTGGGCTTCTTGCTGAGCATGATGCCGTCGGTCGGCGCCTCGACGGTGTCCTGCCCGTGCGCCGGGTCGATCTCGGGGAAGGCGAAGAAGTCGAGGTCGTCCAGGTCGGCCTTGTTGGTGAACTGCTGGGCCACGAACATGCCGAGCATATACATGCCGGCCTTCTTGGCCACCAGCGTCTGGGCGGCGTCCTGCCAGGTACGGCCGACCGCGCCCTCCTGGTGGTAGGGGAGGGTCTCAGCCCAGGTGTCGAAGACCTTGCGGACCTTCGCGTCGGTCCACGAAGCCTTGCCCGCCATCAGTTCGACGTGGAAGTCGTAGCCGTTGAGGCGGAAGTTGATCTGGTCGAAGGAGCCCATAGCCGGCCAGGCGTCCTTGTCGCCGTACGCGATCGGGACGAGGCCGTCCTTCTTCATCTGCTTGCACAGGGCGATGTACGCGTCCCACGTGGTGGGGACCTGGTAGCCGTACTTCTGGAAGACGCTCTTGCGGTAGAAGACCGCCCACGGCGACGTGGTCAGCGGCACCAGGTAGTACTTGCCGTCCTGACCCTTGCTCAGGTCGTGCATCGCCGGCGGGAAGTTGCCGCCGATCGTCTTCCACACGTCGTCGATCGGAGTGGCCAGACCCTTGGCCGCGAAGAACTGCATCCGGTAGCCGGCGAACCACTGGAACACGTCGTCCGGCGTGCCCTGGAGGTAGGAGTTGATCTGCTCCTGGAAGGTGTTGTGGTCCTTGGTGTTGATGGCGACCTGGATCCCGGACTGGCTCGTGAAGGCCGCGTAGACGTCGCCGTAGGCCTTCTTCGGGACGGCGTCGGACGCGTTGGAGCCGACGGTGACGGTCTTGGTGTCCGACGAGGCGGAACTACCGGCGCAGGCACTCAGCAGGGGGATGCCGGCACCCAGTACCGCGGCTCCGCCGAGTCCGCGGAGCACGGTGCGGCGGCTGGTGCCAGACATGGGCTGACCGAGGGAGGAACGGTGCATTTCGGCTCCTACAGGGCTGGCGGTACCCAGGTGTGGCACGTCAGCCGGACGGTGGGTATGACGGAGGGCGGGTCGTCGAGGGACCGTTTGAAGGTCAGTCGCGAGCCAGAATCCAACACGATCGAACAAACACGATCGTCGGACGCCAGGAAGCGTGGACGCTCCGTGGACTCTCTGTCAAGACTTTCCGTCCGGTAATCCATGGTGGGCCGGCTTCGGCCACGAGCTCCATATGCCGACAGTCGGACCAGGCGGACGGGGCTGGCATGGCTCGCCGGCGAACAGGCGAAGGCCCGCCAATTGGCCATTGAGCTGCATGAATGTATACCGGCACGCCTTGCTTGGGTGCCTCCGCCGCCTCGCTCCGCCGGCCCGCGGGCCTCGAGGTCCGTCGCGCCGGAGGCAAGTGGCATTGCGGGAACTCTTGACGTGCGCTCGGCGGATGACTACACATTGACCGCGCGGTCAGACCGCGCGGTCATGTAATTTGACCTCGTTCGATGGAGAACACGGCCATGGGGAGACTTCATGACAACAGGGCTGGAGCGCGGTGCGGGCTCCTCCGCGCCGCGTAGTGAGGACGTGGCCAGGCTGGCCGGCGTCTCACGCAAGACGGTCTCCCGGGTCCTCAACAACGAGCCGTACGTCTCCGAGGAGTCCCGCCGACGCGTCCTGGCGGCCGCCGAGGAACTCGGCTACCGGCTGAACCACGCGGCCAGGGCACTGGCCTCCGGCCGCACCCGGTCCATCGGTGTGGTCGCCCTGGCAACAGCCGGGTACGGAACCGCCTCACTCCTCGTCGGCATCGAACAGGCCGTACGGGACGCCGGTTATGCGCTGCGCGTGGTCAACACCCCCGACGGCGATCCGCAAAGCATCGCCGGCGCGCTGGAATCACTCCTGGAACAGGGAGTGGACGGCATCGTCGTCTCCGTACCCATCGTCGAGGGCGAAGTCCCGCTCGGCGTCGACGTGCCGGTCCTCTTCGTCGGAGCGCCCCCCGCCTTCACCGCCGCCCGCACCCTGACCGTCGGCGTGGGCGCCCATCAACTGGCCCGCGCGGCCACCGAACACCTGCTGGACCTGGGCCATGCGACCGTCCATCACCTCGCGGGGCCGCGGCGGTGGTACGCCACCAAGGACCGTATCGAGGGATGGCAGGCGGCGCTGGCGGCCCGGGGCGCGCATGAGCCGCCCGTGCTGAACGGTGACTGGTCGGCGGACTCCGGGTATGCCGCGGGCCTCGGGCTGGCCTCGGACCGCTTGGTGACCGCGGTGTTCGCCGCGGGCGACGAGATGGCCATCGGACTGATCCACGGCCTGCGGGAAAGCGGCCGTCGGGTGCCGGAAGACGTCAGCGTCGTCGGCTTCGACGGCAACCCCGTCTTCGCCTACGTCACCCCACCGCTGACCACCGTCCGTCAGCCCTTCGAGGCCGCGTCGAGCGAAGGAATCCGGCTTCTCCTCCACGCCATCGAGAAGCCCGAGACCGAACTGCCGCCCGCGAACGACCCACCCGTCGAACTCGTCGTCCGCGGCTCGACGGCACCCCCGCCCTCCCTCTGACCCACTCCATCCCCTCGTGCCACTGCTCCGGCGCACCCACACGCCGGAGCCGCCCCACCTCCGCCGTTTCCGCGCTTGTCGCGCCGCGCCCCTGCGCGCGCGAGCCGCGCCCGGCAGTGTCGCCCGGCTGCCCCCGGGCCACGCGCCCAACAAACCCCGCCGCGTCACTCCGAGCCGTTCCGAGCCGGCGGACACCGAAACACACCTTCCCCTGGGAGCCGCAATGTCCCCTGCGCAGACAGGCGCCAGACCCGGCGTCGCTCCGCGTTCCCGTCCCTTCTCTTTCTTGTCCCTGGCCTTCATCCTGCTCGTCTCGGTGATGACCATGGTCATACCCGCCGGCCGGGCAGACGCTCTGGCTCGTCCCTCGCAGACGATGTACACCCCGCCGTCGGGTGCGCCCTCGCCCGGGTCGCTCTACCCGCGGGCGATGCGGATGCAGCACAACGGCTCCGCCAACGGCACCCTCCTCGCGACGTTCGAGCAGTACACCACCGGTACGCCGGTCCTTCCGATCTACCGCAGTACGGACAACGGCAACTCCTGGTCGAAGATCTCCGAGGTCGCCGACACCCAGAACGGCTGGGGCATGCGCTGGGAGCCCGAGCTGTTCGAACTGCCCACGGCGGTGGGCGGCTTCCCGGCCGGCACCATCCTCGCCGCCGGCGCCTCGGTCCCCTCCGACCGCTCGGCCATCAAGATCGACGTCTACGCCAGCACCGACCGCGGGCAGACCTGGACCTTCGTCAGCAACATCGCCACCGGCGGCCCGGCGTTCGACACCAACGGCAACACCCCCGTATGGGAGCCGTTCTTCCTCTACGCCAACGGCAAGCTGATCGTCTACTACTCCGACCAGCGCGACCCCGACCACGGCCAGAAGGTCGTGCACCAGGTCACCACCGACCTCCACACCTGGGGTCCGGTCGTGGACGACGTGGCGATGCCGACCTACAGCCAGCGCCCAGGCATGCCCACCGTCGCGAAGCTGCCCAACGGCAACTACGTCATGACGTATGAGTACGGCGGCTCGCCCTCGGGCAACTTCGCCGTCTACTACAAGATCTCCGCCGACCCGGAGGCCTTCAACTCCGTCACGGGCATTCCCCTGCAGGCGACGGACGGCACGATACCCACCAGCACCCCGTACATCACCTGGCTGCCCACCGGCGGTCCGAACGGCACGCTGGTCGTCGGCGCCTACAGCACCAGCGACCTGTTCCTGAACACCCAGAACGGCGCCGCGAACACCTGGACGCGCATCAGCTCCAACGTCGCCGGCGGCTACAGCCGCGGCATGGTGCCCCTGTCCGACGGCCACAGCCTGCTTGTGCTCAGCGGCGGCAGCGGCGGCCCTGGCCTCTCCAACCCCGTCACCTACAGCACCATCGACCTGGGCGGCGGCATCTCGGACGGTGCCACCTACACCGTGTCGAACGCGGGCAGCAACCTCATGCTGAGCATCGCGGGCGGCTCCACCGCCAACGGCACGAACGCCACCCAGCAGAACGCCGACAACGCCACCGACCAGCAATGGCGCTTCGTCCAGCAGAGCTCCGGCTACTTCAAGATCCTCAACGTCGCCAGCGGCAAGGTCCTCGGCGTGGAGAACCAGTCCACCGCCGACGGAGCCAAGATCCTCCAGTGGGACGACAACGGCACCCTGGACCACGAGTGGGCCGTCGCCCCGAACCCGGCCGGCGGGTACAGCCTCACCAACCGTGTGACCGGCAAGTACCTGGAGATCCCGAACGCCTCCGCCGCCACCGGTACTGCCGCCGGCCAGTGGAGCGGGACCAGCTGCGCCTGCCAGCGCTGGAACGTCACGCAGACCGCTCCGCCGGCGCTGGGCACCGGGCAGTACGTCCTCGTCAACAAGAACAGCGGGAAGTACCTGGACATCCCGCAGGGCTCGACCGCCACCAACACGGCAGCCCAGCAGTGGCAGAACTCGGCATGTTTCTGCCAGCTGTTCACCTTCCAGTCCGCCGGCGGCGGAGCTTGGACCATCAGAAACGCCAACAGCAACCTGAACCTGGACATCCGTAACGGCTCCACCACCGCCGGAGCCGCCGTCGTCCAGAACACGCCGTCCAGCGCGAACTCACAGAAATGGACCCTCACCGACGCGGGCAACGGCTACTACGAACTCAAGAACGTGGGCAGCGGCTTCAACGCCGCCGTCGCCCAGTCCTCCACCACCAGCGGCGCGGCAGTCGTGCAGTGGAACGACCTGAACATCGACGACCAGTTCTGGAAGATCGTGCGCATCAACTGAACGGTTTGACGAAGGGCCTCCTGCCGGCTCGGGATCGCGAGGCGAACCGAGTGGCAGGAGGCCCTGGGGCACCGTCCCCTACGTGCGTGATCGGTACGGTGGTACCGGGACGACGAGAGGGGCAGCGCGGCTGTGGATGAGGAAGCGGAGATCAGGACGGCGAAGGAGGCCGCCGACCATGAGCTCATCCTGGCGTTCGGACGCCTGCAAGGGGCGGCGAACCGACTGGAGTACATCCTCGGCCGAGCCCTTGAGGTGGAATGCGGCATCAGTCATCTGGTCTTCGAGGTGCTGCTGATCCTCGGGCGGGCGAGTGAGCCGGGGCTTTCCATGCGGGCCGTCGCACAGGAGCAGGTCCTGACCACCGGCGGTGCCACCCGGCTGGTGGATCGCATGGAGACGGCTGGTCTCGTGACGCGCGTGGAGTCCCCTGGCGACCGGCGCGGGAAGCTGGTGCGGCTGACCCCGCTGGGCGAGGAGACGGCCGTACGCGCTGCCGGGGTGCACCTGGAGAACATCAAGCGGTACTTCGTGGAGCCGCTCCCGGCGGCCGACCGTGAGCGGTTCGCGGAGGATCTGCGCATCCTCAGCCATACAGCCCGGGATGTACTGCCTCGACTTCCCTGACCTGCGGGCTGGCGGTGGCGCAGATCTAATGGCATTGAGTGCTCGCATGTGCCTCAGATCACACGGGTCGAGAAATATCTGACGAGTCAGTTACTGTTTGATCAGATGAATCGCTCGCAGTCGGCGGGCGCCCCTCTCTGCCGAGGTCCTCGATGAAGCTCGTCTACGTCTTCGACGCCTACTGCGGCTGGTCGCACGGATTCACCGCGACCCTGCGCGAGATCACCACGCGCCACCCCGACCTGCCGGTCGAGGTCGTCTCCGGCGGTCTGTTCACCGGCGGCCGCCGGGTCCCCATCCGCGAATTCGGCTACGTCCAGGGGGCCAACGCCCAGATCGCCGAGCAGACCGGTGCCGAGTTCGGCGAGGCCTACGAACGGCTGATCGCCGACGGTTCGTTCGTGATGGACTCCGAGGCCGCCGCCCGTGGCGTCGCAGCCGTGCGTCAGGTGGCCCCCGACCGCGCGGCGGAGCTGGCCACGGCCTTGCAGCACGCCTTCTACGTCGACGGCCTGAGCCTGTCGGAGGCTGCCACCTACCGGACGGTCGCCCAGGCGGCCGGGCTCGACGCGGATGCCGTCGTCGCCGCCTTCGAAGCGCCCGAAGCGCAGACTGCGGCCCACGCCGACTTCCGCCGCGCGGCCCAGCACGGGGTCTCCAGCTTCCCCACCCTCCTCGCCGTCGACGGCGAGCACGTCGTCCCCCTGGCCCTCGGACACGCCACCGCCGACGAGGTGGACCGGCGTCTCACAAACCTCAACTGACCCCGCAACCCTCCACCCCTCCAAGGAGCCCCGAGCATGAGCGCCCTCGACTTCAAGATCCTCGACCTCGACTTCCCCGCCGGATCCAAGAACAAGACCGCCACCCTCGTCACCGGCGAGACCGATGCCCTGCTGGTGGACGCCGCGTTCACCCGCGCCGACGGTCACCGCCTGGCCGCCGCGGTCCTCGACTCCGGCAAGAAGCTCACCACGGTCTTCGTCTCCCACGCCGACCCCGACTTCTATTTCGGCGCCGAGGTGATCGCCGACGCCTTCCCCGACGCGGTCTTCGTCGCCACCCCGATCGTCATCGAGCACATCCAGCATTCCTACGAGGGCAAGCTGAAGGCGTGGGCGGCCCTCGGCCCGAACCTGCCCACCCGCCTGGTCGACCTCACCCCGCTGACCGGCGACCTCACCCTGGAGGGTCACCGCTTCGAGCTCAAGGGCGGCCCCTCGGGTCTGCCCGACCGCCACTACCTGTGGCAGGCGGAGTCCCGCGCCCTGCTCGGCGGCGTCCTGCTGTTCCAGCAGGAGCACGTCTGGGTCGCCGACACCGCCACCCCCGAGTCCCGCGCGACCTGGATCGACCTGCTCGACGAGATGGCCGCCCTCGACCCGCAGCTCGTCGTCCCCGGCCACCGCCTGCCCGCCACCGCCGCCGACGCCTCCGCCATCACCGCCACCCGCGACTACCTGCTCGCCTTCGAGGAGGAACTCGCCAAGGCGGCCGACGGCGCCGCACTGACCGAGGCGCTCGTGGCCCGCTACCCGGACAACGGCATGCTGATCGCCGCCCAGATCGGCGCGAAGGTCGCCAAGGGCGAGATGAAGTGGGGCTGACCATGAGCGAGTTCGCCACTTCCACCGCACCCGCCGACGTCGTACGGCGCCAGTACCTGGCCTCCGCCGCCGCAGACCTCGAGGCCCTGCGCGCCACCCTCGCCCCCGACGTGGAGTGGACCGAGATGGCCGGCTTCCCCCTGGCCGGCACCTACCGCACCCCCAACGGCGTCACGTCGAATGTGATGGAACAGCTCGGCAAGGACTGGGACGGCTGGACCGCCCACGACGACACCTACGTCGTCGACGGCGAGAACGTCGTCGTCCTCGCCCGCTACACCGCGGCCAACAAGGCCACCGGCAAGCGGATCAACGTGCGGGTCGCCCACCACTTCGTCGTACGCGGCGGACTCATCGTCCGCTTCGAACAGTTCGTCGACACCGCACTCGTCCGCGACGCCATGACCGGCTGACGCGTTTCCATACCATCCGCATGGCAGGAGAACAGCATGTCAGCTGACGACAACAAGGCGCTCGTGATCGCCTTCTACGAGCAGGCCTTCAACGACTACCAGCCGGAACTTGCCGCCGAAGCCCACCTCGGTGAGAGCTACATCCAGCACAACCCCGAGGCGCAGGACAGTCCGCAGGCGTTCGTCGGCTATGTCCACTGGCTGCGCGGGCAGTTCCCCGACCTGCGCCTGGACATCAAGCGCGCGGTCGCCGAAGGGGACCTGGTGGTCACCCACAGCAACCTGCACCTCAAGCCCGGCGACCGCGGCATGGCCGTCGCGGACTTCTGGCGCGTCGTCGACGGGAAGATCGTCGAACACTGGGACGTGATCCAGGAGGTCCCGGAGAAGAGCGCCAACGACAACACCATGTTCTGAGGTCCGCGGCGGCACTTCCCGCGCCGTGCAGTTGACCGGCAGCAACCCGGAGCTGCGGTGGCGTTCCCGGGACCGGGCCCCGCTGATGCCGGTCAGGCGACGGACTCGTCACCCCGTCCGGGTACGCACAACTGTCCCGGTCCGCCGATGCCACCCGGCGCCCAGGGCGCCGCTGCAACCGGTGCCCTTCTTCCTCTCAGTCAGAAAGGTCCCCCCACATGACCGACCTTCCCAGTCGCCGCCGCCTGCTCGCCACCGGAGCGGGTGCCGCCCTCGGCCTCGGCGCGTTAGCCGCCACCGCCTCGCCCGCCGCAGCGTCCCCCGGCCTCGGTTCGACAGCGGGAGCCGAGGAGACCAGGACGCTCGACGAGCTCTACCAGGCGGCTCTCGCCGAGGGCGGCAAGCTCGTCATCTACGCAGGCGGTGATGTCTCGACGCAGGCGGACGGCCTCCGAAGCGGCTTCAAGAGTCGCTTCCCGGACATCGACCTGACGGTCGTCGTCGACTACAGCAAGTTCCACGACGTCCGCGTGGACAACCAGTTCGCCACCGGCACCCTCGTGCCCGACGTCGTACAGCTGCAGACCGTGCAGGACTTCGTGCGCTGGAAGCAGCAGGGCCGTCTGCTGGCCTACAAGCCGGCCGGCTACTCCAAGGTGTACGCCCCCTTCAAGGACCCCCACGGAGCCTGGGTCGCTGTCCAGGTGAGCGCCTTCAGCTACATGTACGGTCCGGCGGCGGTCGGTTCGGACGCACCGCGCAGCCCACTGGACCTCGTCGAGGCCAAGTGGAAGGGGCAGATAGCCTCTTCCTACCCGCACGACGACGACGCGGCCCTTTACCTCTACACGCTCTACGTGGAGAAGTACGGCTGGGAGTGGCTGGCCCGACTGGCGGCCCAGGACGTGCAGTTCGCCCGCGGGAGCTACACCCCGAGAGACGCCGTCACCAGCGGGCAGAAGGCGATCGGCGTCGGTGGCTCCGGTGCGGCCCTGGCGACCGGGCCCGTCAAATGGGTGCTCCCCGACGAGGCGACGCCGTTCATGTCCTGGGGGCAGCGGGCCGCGATCCTCAAGCAGGCCAAGCACCCGACCGCGGCAAAGCTCTACCTCAACTGGCGGCTGTCCGTCGAGCAGCAGCAGGCCGCCACCAACGGCTGGTCGGTCCGCACCGACCTCACCCCGCCGACGGGTCTGAAGCCCATCTGGCAGTACCCGAACGGCAACCTCGACGGCTTCCCCCGCTTCATGGCCGACCGGGCCGAGGTCGAGCGTTGGAAGCAGACCTTCGCGCTGTATTTCGGCGAGGTCAAGGGCGACCCTTCGCCCGGCTGGCTCGGGCTGCACCCGGGAGCCTGATTGGCATGTCGGCAGTATCTGGACCTCGGCCGTCCTCCCAGCAGGGGGGACGGCCTCAGTCCGGCCTCCCTCGCAGTGGAGCCCACGGCCTATGCCGGTACTGATAGGCCCGGCCTATACGGGGCATCGATTTTTGGTCGTGGACCCCTCATCTGTGTCCCGGTTCACTGTGGCGAAAGTCTGCGCGGACCGGTCGGGCTCGGTGTCGCGCGATCAGGGAGGCTGCAATGGCGCATACCCCAAGCCACGGTCGGGCCGAGCAAGCCGCGCGTATCGCGGCGAAGCCGTGGTATCGGCAGTTGTACGTCCAGGTTCTGGTGGCGATCGTGGTCGGCATCGTGCTGGGCTGGCGGTGGCCGGATCTGGCCACCGACATGGAGCCGATCGGCACGACGTTCATCACCGCGATGAAGATGCTGATCGGCCCGATCGTCTTCCTGACGATCATCGGTGGCATCGCCGGCGTCGCGGACCTGAAGAAGGTGGGTCGCACCGGCATCAAGGCGCTGACCTACTTTCAGGTCGGCACGATCGTCGCGCTGCTGACGGGCCTGGTGGCGATCAACGTCTTCCGGCTCGGCGACGGCGTGCACGCCGACCCGTCGACGCTGAAGACGTCGGGCGACGCGAGCCAGTACGTCTCGCAGGGCGAGCACCAGCACTGGTGGGAGTTCCTCACCAACATCGTGCCGAACAGCTTCTTCGGCCCGTTCGTCGAGGGGAACATCCTCCAGGTCATCTTCCTGGCCGTCGTCTTCGGCATCGCGATCAAGATGGTGGGGAAGACGGGCGAGCCGATCATCGCGGCCGTGGGACGGCTGACCGAGGTCGTCTTCAAGGTCCTGTCGTTCGTCATGAAGGCCGCTCCGCTGGGCGCCTTCGGCGCGATGTCGTACGCCATCGGGAAGTTCGGCCTGTCCACCCTGACCAGCCTCGGCTCGCTGATCCTCCTCTTCTACGTCACCTCCGCCCTGTTCGTCGTGGTCGTGCTCGGCGGCGTGCTCGCCCTGTACGTGCGGCTGAACATCTTCCAGCTCTTCCGCTACTTCAAGGAGGAGTTCTGGCTGATCCTCGGCACCTCGACCGCCGAGCCCGCGCTGCCCGGACTGATGCGCAAGCTGCAGTTCATGGGTGCGGAGCGGTCCACGGTCGGCCTCGTCGTGCCGACCGGCTACAGCTTCAACCTCGACGGCGCGGCGATCTACCTCTCGCTGGCCACCCTGTACATCGCCCAGGCCACCGACACCTCCCTCTCCCTGGGCCAGCAACTCGGGCTGCTGGCCGTCATGTTGCTGACGTCCAAGGGGGCGGCAGGCGTCGCGGGTGGCGGGTTCATCGCGCTCACGGCGACCCTGTCGACGGTCGGCTCCGTCCCGGCGGCGGGCATCATGCTCATCTTCGGCATCGACAAGTTCATGTCGGAGTGCCGGGCGTTGGTGAACTTCTTCGGCAATGCCGTGGCCACGTTGTTCGTCGCCAAGTGGGAGAACGGTCTGGACCTGGAGCGGGCCCGGGCGGTGCTGGCCGGCAAGGCGGGCGAGCCGCCGCTGACAACCGACGCCGAGGCCGAAGAGGCCCGGCCGGTCGCCGCGTTGCCCGCCCCACAGACCGCCGAGGTGGCGTCCTGATGGGGTCCGTGCTGATAGCCCCGGACAAGTTCAAAGGCTCCCTCAGCGCCGACGAGGTAGCCCGCGCACTGGAACGCGGGCTGCTGGAAGCGGCTCCCCGGGCCCGGGTCGACCGACTCGCGCTCGCGGACGGGGGAGAGGGGAGCGTGGCCGCCGCCTGCGCGGGCCGGTTCAGCCCCGAGAAGGTCACGGTGACCGGGCCGACCGGTCGGCCCGTCACGGCCGAGGTCGCGGTGCACGGCCGTACCGTCCTCATCGAGGCGGCGGCCGTCTGCGGACTCGGCATGCTGCCGGGCGGGCGCAAGGTGCCGCTCACGGCCACGAGCCGGGGCGTCGGTCAGGCTCTCCAGTACGCGCTGGCGGGCGGGGCGGACACGATCGTCCTCGCGTTGGGCGGGGTCGCCACCACCGACGGCGGCGTCGGCCTGCTGCAGGCCCTCGGTGGGACGCCGGCCGAGGAGGACGGCACACCGATCGGCCCGGGCGGCGCAGGACTCGCCGCTCTTCGCACGGTCGATCTCGCCGAGGCTCGCGCGGCCTTGGCGGGAGTCGATCTCGTCCTCGCCACGGACGTGGACAACCCGCTGCTCGGGTCGACCGGCACGGCCGCCGTCTACGGTCCCCAGAAGGGGGCGACCGCAAGCGAGGTGCGGGAACTGGACGACGCGCTCGCCGGATTCGTACGGCGACTGGCAGCGGCGGGGGTCGCCGAGGCGGTTGCTCTTGCCGAGGTTCCAGGCGCCGGGGCGGCCGGCGGGCTCGGGTATGCCGGGATGCTGCTGGGCGGTCGAGTGCGGTCGGGGGCCGACTACTTCCTCACCCTGCTCGGTGTCGACGAACTGCTGGCCCGGAGTGACTTCGTCGTCACCGGCGAAGGCAGCCTCGACGAGCAGTCCCTGTCGGGCAAGCTGCCGGTGGCGCTCGCCCGGCGGGCCCGTCGGCAGGGCACACCGGTGCACGCAGTGGCAGGCCGCTGCACCCTTCCCGCCGACAGCACCGCTGCCTACTTTCGCTCCGTCCAGGCCCTGACGGACCTCACCGACCAGGACTGCGCGAACGACAGCACCCTGTCGGCGCACCTGCTCGCCCGGTGCGGGCGGACCCTCGCCGACCGATGGTTCGGACGCGGAGGAACGGAAACCGGCAGGTAGGCTCGCTCCGCCTGTCGTAGCAGCACAGAGCGGAGAGACGCCGTGGACGCCCGGCAACTGGAGTACTTCCTCGCCATCGTCGAGCACGGCGGTTTCAGCAAGGCCGCAGCCGCCCTCCACGTGGCCCAGCCGTCGCTGTCACAGGCGATGGCCAATCTGGAGGCCGATCTCGGGGTGGCCCTCTTCCACCGGGTGGGACGGGGCGTCGTACTGAGCGAAGCCGGTGCGGAACTGCTGGAGCCGAGCCGACGTGTGCTGCGGGACCTGGACGCCGTACGGGACACCGCCGCTGCGCTCGCCGGGCTGCACGGCGGCACCGTCGAGGTCGCCACCATGCCCTCGCCCGGCATCGAACCGCTCACCACCCTCATCCACCGCTTCACCGAACTGCATCCGTCGGTGACGGTGAGCACCCAGGCCGCCTTCACCCCGGACGAGGTCGTCTCCCTGGTGCGCAGCGGCGCCTGCGAACTGGGCCTGCTGGGCAGCGCCGCACCCGTGCACCCGTCCGGCCTGGACGTCCTGCACGTCGAGGACCAGCCGTTCGTGGTCGTCGCTGCACCCGGCGGGGCGATCCAGGACGACGTCACCATCCGGCCCGAGGACCTGGCCGGTCAGAAGCTCATCGCCTCCCGGACCGGCAGCCTGATGCGCAGCATTGTGGACGACATCACCGCGGGCGGCACCGGTACGGAGATCGTGACGGTCGTGGACCACCGCACGTCGATCCTGCCGCTGGTCCTCACCGGGGTGGGTGTCACGGTCCTGCCTTCCTCCTGGACCCGGCTGGCCCGTCGTTGCGGAGCAGTGGTCGCCCCCATCGAGCCCACGGCCCGCCTCCATGTGGCGATGGTCAGTCTGCCCGCGCACCTCACACCGGCCGCGCGGGCGTTCCTCGCCCTCACCACATCCCTGGCACAGCGGCGGGCGTTGGCGGTTTGACGCCGGACCGATCGGCCACGCCTATACGTCGTATCGAAAGCAGGTCTTGGACGCACGGTGACGTCGGTGTGTTGACTCGAACCGACCGCACGCCAGCGAGCCGGAGGCACCCATGACAGCCGCACCCCACACGTTTCGTATCGCCGCCATACCCGCCGACGGGGTGGGCAAGGAGGTCGTCGCCGCCGGGCGTGCCGTCCTGGACGCCCTGGCCGAGACCTCCAAGGCCTCCGCGACCCCCTTTGCCTTCGCCTGGGAGGAGTTCCCCTGGGGCTGCGACTTCTACGAGCGCACCGGCAAGATGATCGACGACGACGGCCTGGAGCGGCTCAAGGACTTCGACGCGATCTACTTCGGCGCGGTCGGCTGGCCCACCGTCCCCGACCACGTCAGCCTGTGGGGCCTGCGCCTGAAGATCTGCCAGAACTTCGACCAGTGGGCCAACGTCCGCCCCGTGCACTTCCTGCCCGGCGTCCAGAGCCCCCTGCGCAAGGCCGACGACACCGAGCTGGACTGGGTCGTCGTCCGAGAGAACAGCGAGGGCGAGTACGCGGGCCTCGGCGGCCGCAACCTCTCCGCCCGCGGGCACGGCGGTGAAGTCGCCGTCCAGTCGGCCCTGTTCACCGAGGTCGGCTGCGAGCGGATCATGCGGTTCGCCTTCGACCTGGCCCGCACGAGGGCGCACAAGAAGGTCTCCTCGGTGACCAAGAGCAATGCCCAGCAGTACGGCATGGTCCTGTGGGACGACGTCTTCAAGCGGGTCGCCGCCGACTACCCGGACGTCGAGACGGAGAGCGTGCTCGTGGACGCGATGTCCGCCAAGTTCGTCCTGCGCCCCGAGGACCTCTCGGTCGTCGTCGCCTCCAACCTCAACGCCGACATCCTCTCCGACCTCGGCAGCGCACTGGCCGGCAGCCTGGGCCTGGCCGCCAGCGCCAACCTCAACCCGGAGCGCCGCTTCCCCAGCATGTTCGAGCCGGTCCACGGCTCCGCCCCGGACATCGCGGGCCAGGGCCTGGCCAACCCGATCGGCGCGGTCGGCAGCGCCGCGCTGATGCTGGAGCACTTCGGCCTGCCCGACCAGGCGGCCCGTCTGAACAAGGCGATCGAGGCCACGACCGGTGCGGGCATCCTCACCCGCGACGTCGGCGGCACGGCCACGACGGACGACGTGGTCAAGGCCCTGATCGACGCGCTCGACGGCTGACGGTCCGAAAGGGAGCGGCCTTCCGGAACTCGGGGATGCGGTGCGACAAGGCATCGCAGACGTTGCCGCGCCTCGCGCCGCCGTCGCTGGTCGGCCGGGTCCGCGACCGGTGCGGCGAGCAACAGGCGTTGGGTATAGGGATGTTCGGGGGTCGTGGTGACCTCGCCCGCCGGTCCGGTCTCGGCGATGTCGCCCCGGTGGGTGACGCTCACGCGGTGGCTGACGTGCCGGATGACCGTGAGGTCGTGGACAAGCAGGTAGGCGACGCCGGTGCGCCGCAGGATGTCGACGAGCAGATCGAGGACGCGGGCCTGGGTGGTGAGGTCGAGCGCGGAGACCGGTTCGCCGTAGACGACGAGCCGCGGGGCGGGCGTGACCTGCGGCCGCCCGCGGCTTCTGGCCGTTGGCGCGATCACCGAACGGCGGGGCCCCGATGCGGCAGGGTGGCAGCCGCAGTGACGCACACGCACCGACGCTGTCGCCGCCGCCCGGACGCTACCCGGCCTGCTCGCGCCGCGCAGTGGCGAACCGGCGCTGGTAGGCGGCGGGGCTGATGGACAACTCCCGGGCGAAGACGCGGCGCAGGCTCTCGTAGCTCGGGAATCCGGCCATGGACGCCGTCTGCGTGGCGGTGTACCCCTGGTCCAGAAGGGACTTGGCGATGTCGAAGCGGATCGACTCGACGTACCGGGCCGGCGTGGTGCCCAACTCCTCGCGGAACAGCCTGGTGAGGTGCCGCGTACTGACGTTGAGTCGCCCCGCCAGTTCGGCCAGGGAGTAGGGGCCGGCCGGGTCCGCCGTCACCAGGTCGACGACCCTGCGCAGGGCGGGCGACCGGGGCGGTGGGCCCTGCAGAGGAGCGGAGAACTGCGATTGGCCGCCTGCTCGATGCAGGTAGACCACCAGCGAGCGGGCCACCTGCCGACTGATGTCGGGACCGTGGTCCTCCTCGACCAGAGCGAGCGCGAGGTCGATGCCCGCTGTGACGCCCGCTGACGTGTAGACAGTGCCGTCGCGCACATAGATGGCGTCGGGCTCGACGTGGGCCTTCGGGTGCCGGGCGGCGAGTTCGCCGGTGATCTTCCAGTGGGTGGTCGCCCGTCTGCCGTCCAGAAGGCCCGTCGCGCCGAGAACGAAGGCACCGGAGCACACCGAGGCGACTCGGCCGGCGCGGGCCGCCAGGTCCCTGGCCGCTTCGGCGAGTTCGCGGGTGACGGGGGTCCTGGGATAGACGTCTCCGCCCGGGATCAGGAACGTGTCGGGGTCCGGCTGCGTGGTGGCGCTGCCGTCGACGGCGATCCGCATGCCGATCGACGAGGTGACGTCGGCGCCCGTCGTCGACACCAGGGCGATCCGGTAGTCGGCGCCGAGCAGGTTCGCCTCCCCGAATACCTCGGCGGGACCGGCGACGTCCAGCAGCTTGACGCCGTCGTAGACGAGGACGGCCACCCGATGCGGGCCGGTGCTCACGGGCCCACCCTGGGATGACCGGATTCGAGGGGTTCATGGCCGGACGGAGGCGGCGCCGCGGACCGTGTGGTCGGCACTGTGGAGAACGGACGCACGGTCCACTCGTAGCGCATCGCATCGGAAAGCAGGGACGTCATGACGGACATCATCGCAGGGGTGGAGATACCCGAGACATCGGCAGTCGTGGAGGCCACGGAATTTCTTCGGGAGAGGACGAATCTCCTGATCTTCCACCACTCCCGGCGGGTATTTCTCTTCGGCTCTCTGCACGCGCTGGCAAGGGACCTTCGGCCCGATCCCGAGTTGCTCTACATCTCGGCGATGTTCCATGACGCGGGCCTTGTGATCCCGTTCTCCGAGACGCAGCAGCGCTTCGAGCTGGACGGCGCCGATCATGCACGGAAGTTCCTGCTCGACCGCGGGTTTTCCGAGAGCGCCGCCGAGGTGGCCTGGAAGGCCATCGCCCTGCACACGACGCCGGGGATTCCAGGCCGCATGGAGCCCGAGGTCGCCGCCACGAACTACGGCGTGCTGACCGACGCGATCGGCTGGGGGATGGACAGGCTGGAAGTCGACCAGATGGACGAGATCGTCGCCGTTCACCCGCGGGGCGATTTCAAGAAGGAATTCCTGCAGGTATTCGTCGACGGCCTCAAATACCGCCCTGACACCACCTACGGAACCGTCAACGCGGATATCCTGGAACACTTCGTTCCGGGTTTTCGCCGTACGTCCATGGTGGAGCGCATCATCGTGGCTCCCTGGCCGCGATGACCGGGCAGCAGCCGGAATCGAGTCACAAGACCGCCCTCCGTAATCGCTGCCTCTTGCATTGCCCACCCCACAAACCGAGAAAGGAAGGCTCATGCGAGCCATCACTGTCCGGGATCGCGAGGCCGGGCTCACGGGGTTGATCCTGGAGGATCTTCCCCACCCCCATGCCGCCGAGAACGATGTCATCGTCCGGGTGCATGCCGCCGGCTTCACCCGAGGCGAACTCGACTGGCCCGCGACCTGGACCGACCGTGCCGGCCGCGACCGCACGCCGAGCGTGCCCGGCCACGAGGTCTCGGGGGTGGTGACGGAACTCGGGTACGGAACCACCGGCCTCACCGTCGGCCAGCGAGTCTTCGGACCGACCGACTGGACCCGCGACGGCTCGCTCGCCGAGTACGTCGCAGTGGAAGCCCGCAACCTCGCCCCGCTCCCCGTCGACGTCGACCACACGGCGGCCGCCGCACTGCCGATCTCCGGACTGACCGCCTGGCAAGGCCTGTTCGACCACGCCCGTCTCACCACCGGCCAGACCGTCCTGGTCCACGGCGCCGCCGGCGGCGTCGGCTCGATCGCCGTCCAGCTCGCTCACGAAGCGGGAGCCCGTGTGGTCGGCACCGGCCGCTCCGCCGACCGGGACACCGTCCTCGACCTGGGCGCGCACGCGTTCCTCGACCTGGAGGCCGACCGGTGGGAAGACACCGGCCAGGTCGATGTCGTGTTCGACGTGATCGGCGGCGACATCCTCGACCGCTCGGCCGCCCTCGTACGCCCTGGCGGCACGCTCGTCAGCATCGCCCATCAGCCCACCGTGCGCCCCGACGACGGGCAGACCGTGTTCTTCGTCGTGGAACCCGACCGCGTACGCCTCGCCGACCTCGCCCGGCGTCTGCGGGACGGCCGGCTGCGGGTGCGTGTCGGTGAGGTGAGGTCGCTCGCCGACGCACCCGCCGCCTTCACCTCGGGCCAGCGTGTCCCCGGCCGCACGATCATTCGGGTCGCCGAGGACTGAGAGCGGGAGGGGCGACGTGGTCGGCGGCGTCCAACGGTACGGCCACTGACGCCACCGGCCCGGGGTTCACCTGGTCCAGGGTTCTTCGCCGCCGGGCCGGACACGCCTGAAGGGAAGGGCGTGTCCGGCCCGGCGAGTGTCACTCGCCCGCGTGGGACAGCTCGATGTCGTGGCTGTCCACACCCGAGCCGTGCATGGTCACCTGGGTGGCCTTCGGCGAGTAGCCGGCCGCCGTGACCATGCACTCGCCGCCGTCGAGGTCGGTGAAGGCATAGCCGCCGTCCTCGCCGGTGGTCGCGGTGGCCACCACCTTGCAGGCTGTGTCGATGAGCGTGACTCGCGCGTCGGCTCAGCGCCCGGCCCGCGGCTTGGACCATGCCCCGCATGTGCAGGCCGGGGGAGAGTTCGAGCTCGGTCCTGGTGACGCCGTGCGCGGCGATCTCGACGGGCGGCGCGATCGGCCGGTAGCCGGCCGCGGTCACCGCGAGGGGCAACTTGCCGGGCACCAACTCGGCGAGCCGAAGGTGCCGTCCATGTCGGGGAGCCCGGCGGCGAGCACATCGCCGCGCACGTCGGCCGCGACCACCATGGCGCCGGCGACCGGCTTCCCGTGGTCGGCCGACCTGACCGTGCCGACCAGGCCGCTGGTGCCGGAGAGCAGGATGTCGTACGAGACCGGCTCGCCGCCGGCCACGACCGTGGACGCCTGCGGCCGGTAGCCCTCGGCGGAGGCGATGGGTACGTTGCTTCCCGCGCCCGGCGCATCCACCGTGTACGCACCGGCCGACTGGGCCACCATGCGGCCCACCTGCCGTCCGCCCAGCGACATCAGGGTGATGACCGCCCGCGGCACGGGTGCCGACTCGGAACCGATGACATGCCCGCTGACCGCAACACCGGCGGAGGACCGGACGGCGGCCGGGCTCGGCACCCTCGCGAGGTGCTCGGTGTGCTCGGAGTTCTTCTGGGTCCCGTCCTCCCGGCCGCGGAGGCCGAACGCAGGCAAGGCGGCGCATACGAGGGCGATGATGCCGGTGACCAGGCAGCGGAGTGGACGCCGTTCATGTACGCGGTGTGGCTGCCCTCCACCACGGCTGCCCTGAGCTGGGCGGGCATCGCGTCGGAGACCGAAGCGAACGCCCATCGCGACTGAACTGCCCGGGCGTCAGACAGTGCTGGTCGGTGGGGTCCACCGGTGGGGGCGGGGTACGACGCCGGTGATGCCGTAGTCCTTCTTGAGGGTTTCGGGGATCGCGTAGTGCATGACGCGTCCACGGGTGAGGGAGGACAGTTCGAGGACCGTGGTGAGGTGGCCGAGGCGGTCCAGGGCCCAGGCGCCGAGCGGGGAGCGGTCCTCGATGGTCTCCAGGACGCCGAGAAGGTGGGGCACGGCTTTGACGACGGTGTCCCACGAGGTGCGCGGCACCTGGAGCCAGTCGGCGCAGGTGTCGCCGATGAGGTGGCGGATGAGGGCGGAGACGATGGGGTCGAAGAAGGTGCCGGGCACCACCTCCTCGTAGAGGTCGATCAGCTGCTTGGTCAGATGGGCGCCTTCCTCGGAGGGCCCCATGTGCCGGACCATGTACAGGTCGAGGAACCGGCGGGCCTCGTCGAGAGTTCGGGGGACGACGTCCTGGTCGACGCCCAGCATGGCGCCGACGACGCGCCACGCGTAGTAGTACGCTTCCGCGCCCTCGGCCGACATGTGGATGCCGAGGCGGTGCAGGCTGTCCAGGACGAGCAGGGAGAAGAACATCTGCCCGCCGATCATGTCCTCCTGGCAGATCGGCGTGCCCAGGGTCGCGGTGTCCCAGTGGTTCTCACGGGTGAGGTGGTGGCGGATGGAGGCGTGCAAAAGGCGCACCTTCTGGGCGGCGGGGATGAAGCGGCTGCCGGCCTCGAAGGCGTCGGGCTGCATCAGATGGACGGTGAACTGCCCGGTCTCCGCCATCCGTTTGGACGGGTACTTCAGGCCGTGACTGGCCGACAGCAGCTTCGCCACGTGCGGGACGACGTAGCAGGCCGGCATCGAGGCGAAGGACAGCGCGGTGGAGATGTGCACGTTGTTGTCGATGAAGAACAGCCGGGCCTTCTCCATCTCCGCCCAGTCCACCCAGGACGGCGGGGTGCGGGTGGCTTCGAGGTACTCACGTGCGATGTCGGGCAGACCGTCCGGCAGGGGAGCGCCGGCGGTGGAGACGTACCGCATCAGGGTGTTGAACGTGCCCACCTCCCCGCGGGCGAAGAGCTCGGCGACGGTGGCGTCGGCGAGTTCGTCCCCGGTCCGCCGCAGGGCGTCCAGCGATGCGTCGGTGTAGGTCATGGCAGGGTTCCTCGTCTTCCTCTGGAACGTCCACGACAGGCGGAAGGGCCGGCTGCCGGGAGGGCAGGGCTCGCGCCGGATGCGAGCGGTCTGTATGCGGGCGGTCAGGACAGGCGTACCGCCGCGGAATGCGCCAGCGCGGTAAGTCCGCCGACGGCGCCCGCCGGGAGATCCAGTTCGTGGAGGGCGCCGAGAGCCTCCTCGACCCGTGCCCCGATCATGCTCTCGATGCGGTCGGGCGCCTTCAGCCGGCGCATCACCTCGCGCACCGTGTCCAGCCCCTCCCCGTCCAGGTCGTCCCGGCCCAGCAGAGTGTGCAGCAGCTCCCGCTCCGCGTCGTCGGCGAGACGCCATGTCTCCGCCAGCAGCGCGGTGGGCCGTCGGCCGCGCACGTCGTCGGCATTGGCCTTGCCGGTGAGCTCGGGGTCTCCGAACAGCCCGAGCAGGTCGTCCCGCAGCTGGAACGCCTCGCCCAGCGGCAGCCCGTACGCGGAGTAGCCCTCGCGCAGCCGCACGCCCGCGCCGGCCAGCGCACCACCGATCAACAGGGGCTGTTCGACGGTGTACTTGGCGGTCTTGTACCGGATCACCTTCAGCGACGCCTCGATGTCCGGACCGGCACCGGTACGCAGGATCTCCAGACACTCGCCCGCGATCAGCTCACGGGCCATCACGGCCCACAACGGGCGGGCCCGGACGAGATACGCGGCGGGCAGACCACTGGCGGCGAACAACTGCCCGGCCAGCGCCATCAGCAGGTCTCCCACCAGCATCGCCAACGACCGCCCGGCGGCATCGGCGTCGGGACGAGCCCCTACGGCCCCGCGCAGGGCGACGTGGATCGTGGGCCGGCCGTGCCGCAACGGGCTGTCGTCGATGAGGTCGTCGTGCACGACCGCGGCGGCATGCACCAGTTCCATCGAGGCGGCCGCCCGCACCAGCGCGTCGCTGTCCGGCTGCCCCACCGCCCGCCACCCCCAGTAGCAGAACGCCGCCCGCAGCCGCTTGCCCTCCGCTACCGCCGCCTCCAGCCTCTCGGCCACGGCACCGAGCATCGGATCGACCGCCGCGAACTCATCGGCCTCCCGCGCGACGAACCGCCGCAGCACCTCGTCCACGCGGGCTTTGAACGCGGCCGGCTCCCACCGCTCATGCGCCACCGGCGGCCTTCCGGGCGAGGGCGCGCTGGGCGAGGATCTCCAAGTGGGCCGGGGGTACGGCCGCATACCGGTCCAGCACCAGACGCCCACGCGCCACCAGCTCGCGCTCCGCCTCCCCGGCCAGCTCGGTGGCGTCCGACCGGCGCAACAGTCCTCGCACCGTCCCCAGGGCCGAACCCACTGTGCTCACCGCCAGATCGGCCAGTCCGGCAGCCAGCAGGAGTGCTTGGCTGTCGCTGTTTCTGCCTCCGTGCGGTCCCGCTTCTCGCGTCACGCCATCCCCCCTCGTCCGTCGTGCAGCCCTGGCAGTCCTGGGTGCACACCGTCCTCCCGAGCATCGCGTCAGACAGGATGCGACCTTGGAAGAACTCACGATCGGGTGATCTAGTCGCTCAACCATGCGAATCCCGTGATTCGCTCCGGAGAGACCTCTCAGCGGCGCGTGCTTCCGCCGTCCGCGACGACGATCTGCCCTGTGATGAACGAGGCGTCGTGGAGGCGAGAACGCCACGACGCCCGAGACGTCGGCCGGCATTTGCACACGCTCTCCGCGGCCGTGGCCGTTCGGACCAGGCTCGCCGCGACGCCGTCGACGGCGATGCTCCCCGACTGCGTGATCGTCCACGGCCCGGTCGGGAACGTCCATGCGCCCCCATGTGCCTCGGCCACATGCAGCTCTCCCGGCGGCAACCGTCGGCGTGACGCGCATGGCGTGCCGGTTTCCCACGATGGGTCACGAGGTGCGAATGGGGATGCCCGGCCTCCAGCCCAGACTCCTGGACAATCCCAGTCCGCTCGCGACCAGCGAGGGAACGGCCGCCTGCAGTTTGATCGAGCCCGCGGCCACCACGACGGAGAGGGCCGCGACGACTTTGCCGCGGCCGTCGACGATGCGCGTCGCGACCGACTCGGCCCCTTCGCTCAGCTCTTCCTTGACGACCACCGTTCCGGTCGAGCGACAGGACGCCAGCTGGCCACGGAGTTCGGCCGGGTCCACGATCGTTCGAGGAGTGAAGCGTCGCAGTCTTCCGGCCAGCACATCATCGATGAACGCCGGAGTGCTGTGGCTCAGCAGTACCTTGCCGACGCCTGAGCAGTGCAGGGGCAGCTGGCCGCCGATCTGTGACGTCAGACCGACGGCGTTGACGGCCGACAAGCGCTCGATGATCACGGCCTGGTCGCCCTGGAGGACAGCCAGCTGCACATGCTGGCGAAGAGCCGTGTACAGGTCCTCCACGAACGGCTGCGCGGCGCGGCGCAGCGTCTCGGCGCGTGGTGCGAGGGTCCCGAGGCGCCACAGCGGCAGGCCGATCGCGAAGCGGTTGTCGCTGGTGCGTTCCAGCGCGCCCGCCTCCACGAGCTCGAGCGTCAGGCGCCTGGCGGTGGCGTGCGGCATGCCGGTGCGCCGGACCAGGTCGGCGAGGGTCAGCTCGGTGTTGTTGGGGTCAAAGGCGAACAGCAGATCCCAGAGCCGGGAGCTGACAGTGCGTCCTGGCTCGTTCGCACGAGGCATGGGCCTCTCCTTCATCCTGCGTGGCGCCGGCGACTCTACCTCCGATGTTCGTTGGATGGACGAAGCTGTTCTTTCAGTGCGTACTTTGCCGAACTCTTGCAGGCAGCCAGTCACCACCTCGCCAGAGGCCAACGGGAGTGAAAGAGCATGATGACTACGGAAGCAGGCCCCAGGATCGCGATCCTCGGCGGCGGCATCGGAGGCCTCGCCGCCGCGGCCTTCCTCCGCGACAAGGGCTTCCACAGTGACGTCTACGAGCAGGCCGCAGCCCTGACCGAGGTCGGTGCCGGGTTGGTGATCGCCCCCAACGCCGCCCGCCTGGTCCGGCGTCTGGGCGTGCTGGACCGGTTCGTCGAGCGCGCGGTGCAGATGGAGATCGGCTGGGAGTTCCGGCGCTGGGAGAACGGCACCGTCCTCTCCGCGGAGAACCTCCGGGACGGGTGCAAACGCCTGTACGGCGAGCACACCTACGCCGCCCACCGCGCCGATCTGCTGAATGCCTTGAGGTCGGCCGTCCCCGAGGACTCGCTCCATCTCGGCAGGCGTTGCGTCTCGGTCGAGTTCGCAGGCGACCAGGCGGTGCTGCGGTTCGAGGACGGCGAGACGGTTCGACCGGACATCCTCATCGGTGCCGACGGAGTCCACTCACGCGTGCGGAGCGCGATCGTCGGGCCGACTCAGGCCAGGGAGTCGGGCATCTGTGCCTTCAGGGCCCTCGTGCCGGCGCGTAAGGCGCCCGAATTCGCCAGGCGGCGCGCCCAGACCCTCTGGATCGGCCCCGACCACCACCTCGTGCACTACCCGGTCTCCGGCGGGGAGTACGTCAACCTCGTCGCCTTCGCACCGGCCGGTGCGAGCAGTGTCGAGTCGTGGACGGCCACCGCGACGCTGGAGGAACTGCTCGACGAGTTCGACGGCTGGGATCCGCGTCTGGTGGAGCTGATCAGGTCGGCCGACACCCCGGGGCGCTGGGCGTTGCTCGACCGTGAACCTCTCGACCACTGGAACCGCGGCAACGCGACCCTGCTGGGTGACGCGGCCCACCCGATGTTCCCCTTCTTCGCGCAGGGCGCTGCCCAGGCGATCGAGGACGGCGCCGTCCTGGCCCTCTGTCTGGCGGAGGACCCGAACAGCCCGTCGGCGGCGCTGGGACGCTACGAAGGGCTCCGTCGACGCCGCACGGCGCGCTTGCAGGAGGTGTCGCACGGGCGGTCCCACCTCAACCACCTTCCGGACGGCCCGGAGCAGCAGGCCCGGGACCTGGCGTACTCGCAGGCCGACCCCCTCAGGGCGAACGGCTGGATCTACGAGTACGACCCCGAGGTCGCCGTCTCGGCCTCGGTGTGAATCAGCCCCGACGCTCTCCGGCCCGGCGCCCTCCCGCCCGGCGGGCCCGGCCGACGGGTCTCGACCTTCTCCTGCCGAACAAGGCGTTCCCGGGCGGGCGGGCACCAAGAGCCTCGACGACATGGACGAAGCCACCTGGGACAGGGTGTTCGACACCAACGTCATGGGCTCGTTCTTCCTCATGCAGGGTCTGCGGCCCCTGCTCGCTCCCGGCGGGGCCGTCGCCTTCTGCGGCTCGGCGGCCGGCCGAAGGGCCGGCGCGGGCAACCGCCGCCTACGGGACCAGCAAGTTCGCACTTGAGCACCTGACACGTATCCTCGCCGCCGAAGTCATCGGCGACGGAATCCGGGTCAACATCGTCATGCCGGGCGGCATGAACACCGACATCGCCGCACGTACGACGGGTCATCCATCCGGCGGAGCCGAGGCCTTCCGGGAGCGGGTCAGGCTCAGCACGCCCATGCTCCGGTAAGGGGAACCGGACGAGCTCGCCGACGCTGTGCTCTTCCTGGCCTCGTCCTAAGCCAGTTACATCACGGGCGCGGCCCTCCCGGTGGACGGCGGCGCCACCGGCTTCACTCGCCCGCCGGTATAGAGACGAGCTGCCGGGATGCGCTGATGGACCGGTGAATTCGGCGTCGGCCGCGCGGCATCGGTGCGGGTGACGGAATGTGCGTGCGGGCCGGACAAGCGTGTGGCGCCACCCATCCCTGGAACGGGATGGGCAGCGCCACACATCGAAACCGGAAACCTATCCGGGGAACGGCTTGCTCGCGTCGTCGTCAGCCTTGATGCACGCGTCGAGCTTCTTCTGCAGGGCGGCCGCGTCGCTGAGCGCCTTCCTGGCCGCCGCGGTTTCCCCCAGCTGCTTCAGCTTCGCGGCCTTGGTCTTGAGGTTGGCGATCTGCTGGCGCAGCTGGCTCGTGTTGCAGGTGACGGAGGCCTTGACCGATACCCCGCCCCGGTCGGCCGACGTGGCGGCGTGAGCGGGCACGGAGGTGATGAAGAAGCCTCCGACGATGGCCGCGGAGACAGCAAGGGCGGAAAAGCGCTTGGTCATGAGTTGTTTCCCCCAGGTAGGGCTTGCATTGGTCGGAGTGGATCTTACAGTCCCTTGTAACCCGCCAGTAACTTGGTTTGGGTGTTGTCCTCGATGCCCGTCTCCACAACGGGAGTTGCGGCACCGGCGCGGATTGGACTTTCGGCAGTGGTCGGACGGCGCCCGATGTCCGTACCGTCACCCCCGTGGACATCACAATGATCAACGGTGAGACGGCGACCGGAACCGCCGTATCACGGCGGGCACTTGATCCGGGGACCGCTCTCACCGCGGCTGCCGCGATGGCTGCCGGTCTGAGCGTGATGAACCTGTGGTGGGCTGTCTCTGCTGCCGTCGCCGCGTTCCTGGCAGGACGACGGCCTGGACGGACGGCGCCGACAGCGCTCGCCCTGGTCGCGATTCTCGCGGCCGGTGTGGTGGTCTTGTCCGTCGTTCCTGCTTGGCTGCCCCTGGCCGGCCGGTTGGTGACCGTGGTGGTTGCCGCCACGATGCTGCCATGGTTCGCGGGCCGGTTCTGGTGCCAGTATCAACAGCTTGTCCGGGCCGGGTGGGAGCGTGCCGATCAGCTGCAACGCGAGCAGCAACTGATCGCTGATCAGGCCCGGTTGCGCGAGCGGGCGCGTATCGCCCAGGACATGCATGACGTACTCGGCCACGACCTCAGCCTGATCGCCCTGTCGGCCGGCGCACTCAAACTCGCGCCGGACCTCGAAGAACACCACCAAAGCGCCGCCGGGGACATCCGAGCCAGAGCCGCGGCCGCGGTGGAGCGTCTCGGCGAGGTGATCGGTGTCCTGCGGGAGGAGACCGACACAACGGCGATGGCCCCCGGCAACTCCGGCATCACAAGTCTGACCTCCGAGGCTTCCGCGGCCGGCCTCACGGTGGAGGTGCGCATCGACGGCGCGGCGGACGGCCTGCCGCCCGTAGTAGAACGAGCGGCTCACCGGGTCGTGCAGGAAGCTCTCACCAACGTGGCCAAGCACGCGTCCGGCGCGACCGCGACCGTCCACGTGACCCATACGGCGACAGAAACAAAGGTCGTCGTGGAGAACGGCCCGTCATCGTCTGCGGCCGACCAGCGGCTCCGGCCTCGCAGTGGAGGGCGTGGGTTGATCGGTCTCGAAGAACGTGTCCGGTTAACCGGCGGCTGGTTCGATCACGGCCCGCGCGACGGAGGTTACGCAGTCGTCGCGCGTATCCCGCACACACCCTCGCCGCCAGCGCCGCTCCTGCGGTCAGCCTCTCGTGGTGACGAGTTGCCGCAGGAGCATCGCCGCGCTCGGCGCCGGGTCGGGCGGGCCCTGGTCGCCGCGGTCATGGTGCCCCTCGTGACGGGAGCGTTGCTGAGCGGGGCTCTCATGGGCTGGGAGACGCTGTCGGCGGCACAGTCGGTCCTGGACCCGCGTGACTATGCCCGCCTCTACGTGGGGCAAGATCGTGCCGAGGTGGAGCGTTTCCTGCCGGATAGGCAGACGAACCACCGACCGCTGACCGCCGAGCCGACGGGAGACGGCACAACGTGCGAGTACTACGCGATGACGGCCAACCGGTTCGACGACCGGTCCGGCGACGCCTACCAGTTGTGCTTCCGGAAGGACACCCTCGTGTCCCTGGACACGATCACCCCGTGAGCGTTCGATGATCCGGGTACTGATCGCCGACGACGAGCCGATGATCCGTGCGGGGGTACGCGCCGTTCTCGCCACGGATCCGGACATCGAAGTCGTCGCCGAGGCCGTCGACGGACACGACGCCGTGGAACTGGTCCGACGCCATCGTCCCGCGGTGGCCGTCCTCGATATCCGCATGCCGGGAATCAACGGCATCGACGCCGCCGCGGAGATCCACCACACAGTGCCGGCCACGAGCGTCATCATGCTGACGACCTTCGGCGAGGACGACTACATCCTCAAGGCGCTCGGTGGTGGTGCGGCGGGCTTCCTGATCAAGTCGGGTGAGCCCGAGGAACTGATCACCGGAGTCCGCGCGGTGGCCGAAGGGGCCGCCTACCTGTCACCGAAGGTCGCGGCCCGGGTCATCGCGCACCTCGCCGCGACGGGCGTGGGCACCCTGGCCGGTCGGCGCTCCGCCGCCCGGCATCGCGTCGCCGCCCTCACCGCCCGGGAAAGAGAGGTACTGGCCTTTGTCGGAAGCGGCCTGTCCAACGGGCAGATCGCCCGGCGGCTCCACGTGGTGGAGGGAACGGTCAAAGCCCACGTGAGCTCCATTCTGGCGAGGCTGGGCGTCGACAACCGGGCCGCTGCCGCGGTGGTGGCCCACGAGGCCGGGATCATTCCGCCTCAGCCTTCCCAGCCGTGATGCCGCAGCCTGGGCAAGGGGCATGAACGCGAGCAGCACGGCCGCCACGACAGCCCCGCCGAGTGTCGCGCCGGCGAGCACATCGTGCGGGTAATGAACCCCCACCAGCACGCGCAGCAGCGCAGCCGCCCCGGCTGTGGGCAGCGTGATCCAGGCGAGGCGGGGCCGCAGCACGGCAAGACCGACGGCCAGGCCGGCGGCCAGGGTGGCGTGGTTGCTGGGGAACGACCAGTCTCCTGGCCCGGGGCATTCCGCGACGGGTTCGGCGCTTGCGTGTACCGCGCGGCAAGGACGCTCCTCGTCCACGACGAGCTTCACCGCTTCGCTCACCGTATAGGCAGCGACGGTGCCGAGGCCGGTCAGTACGGATCCGGCAACCCCTCGCGTGTCCTTGCGGCGGATTGCCGTCGCCCACATCCAGACCAGCAACATTCCGAGGATCACCAGAGTGCCTTCGGTGGCCACTTCCAGGAGGGGCCCCAGCCACGACGGTGCATCCGCCGCCGCCCTGGTCACCGACCGGTACACGGACGCCGAGGCGCCACCCGTGACCTCCACAGGACCGGTCTCGCCCAGCCCACCGGGGGACAGGCAAGTGACTACTCCGGCACCCACGCCCAGGACGGCCAACGCGCCGAGCAGCCGACCGGTTCGGACTTTCCTTCGCGGTTCTCGTTCCATGAAGCCCGAACGTAGAAGCGGGGCCCGTGGGAAACCCGAGCCGAACGACAACTCCGGACCTTGACGATCGTCAGGGTTGACCCCGACGGTCATAGCGGCAGGCAGGTCATGCGCCCGCGGGGGCGAGGGCGATGTCGAAGCGGACCCGGCTCCATGTGCCGTCGATGACGCGGCCGTCGGGCGTCGGCGCACCGGCGGGCTGCTGCTCGAACCGCTTGATCAGCGAGTCCTTCACGCCGAAGACGGTGTCCTTGCGACCGATGGGGTCACCCTCGGCGAAGATGTGGGTCACCAGCGTGCGCACCCCCTCGTGGGACACCATGAAGTGCAGGTGGGCGGCGCGCAGTGGTGAGCGGCCGACCGCGTCGAGCATCTTGCCGACGGGCCCGTCGTCGGGGATGGGGTACGGCGTCGGGGTGAGGCCCCAGAAGCGGTAGCCGCCGTCGGCCGCGGAGAAGAGGTGCGCCCGGCCGGCGCGCTTGCCGGCCTCGTACTGCACGTCGTACAGCCCGTCCTTGTCGGCCTCCCAGACCTCGATGAGCGCGCCGGCGAGCGGGGTGCCGTCGGTGTCGGTGACGGTGCCCTCGACCCAGCAGGGCTCGCCGGGGGCACCGAAGGCCAAGTCGTCGCCGAGTTCGATGGCGGGGGAGTCCTCGACGAAGAACGGCCCGAAGACGGTGGCCTCGGTGGCGCCCTGGTAGGCCCGGTTGTTGACGTTGATGGTCTGCATGCTCGCGCCGAGGGTGTCGGAGAGCAGGATGAACTCCTGCCGGACCTCGTCGGTGATGTGGCCGGCCCTGGTGAGGAATTCGATCGCCGTCCCCCACTCCTCCTCGGTCAGCCGGACCTCGCGGATGAAGGAGTGCAGGTGCTTGACCAGGGCGGTCATGAGTTCCTGCAGCCGCGGGTCCTGGCAGGCGTCGAAGGAGGCGACGACGTTGTCGACGAGTTGCTGCTCGACCGCCTGCTGTTCCGGCGACACCTCGCGGTAGATGGTGCCGTGGGCACCGGCCTGAGCCGAGCCGGGGTTGACGTAGGTAGCCATGACGGCCTCCTTCAGTTGATCGGGTCGCCGGCCCACGCCGCCTTCAGCAGCGCGGTCAGGTTCTCGTCGGTGACGGGGGCCGGGTTGTTGTCGGGGATCGCCTTCGTGATCGGCCCCAGCGCCTTGGCGATGCCGCCCTCGGGCATGCCGTAGTCGCGCAGTGCCCTCGGCGCGTCGAGCACCGGGCGCAGGGCGGCCAGTCCGGCGCCGGCGTTCCGGGAGCCGAATGCCTGGGCGATACGGGCTTCCGCCTCGGGAGCGTGCGGGGCGTTGAAGGCCAGCACGTAGGGCAGTACGACGGCGTGGGTCTGTGCGTGCGGGAGGTTGAACATGCCGCCGAGGACGTGGCAGATCTTGTGGTGCATCCCGGAGCCGGCCGAGGCGAACGCGACGGCGGCGAGGTAGGCGCCGTACAGCGTCTGCTCGATGCCCTCGACGCCGGTCGAGTCGTGGGCCACCGCGGGCAGACCGGAGGCGAGTGCGCGGATGCCCTCCTGCGCCAGCGCGCGGTCGATCGGGTCGGCACGCGGCCCCCACATCGAGTCCACGCAGTGCGCCATCGCGTTCAGGCCGCTGGCGACGGTCATCTCGCCGGGCAGGGAGGTGAGCAGACCGGCGTCGTAGACGACCGAGGCGGGCAGCACCGTGTCGTCCACGCCGGTGGTCTTGGTCTCGCCTTCGGTCAGGCCCCACACGTTGGTCGCCTCGGAGCCCGCGTAGGTGGTGGGGACCGCGACGATCGGCAGCCCGGTGGTCAGCGCCACCGCCTTGGCCAACCCCGTGGTCGAGCCGCCGCCGACGCTGACCAGGATGTCCGCGCCCGCGTCGACCGCCGTCCGCAGGGCTCGCCCCGCGACCTCGACCGGTACGTGCATCACGACCTCCTCGTGACGCAGGACGACCGGGATCTCCTTGGCGATCGGGTCGGCCAGCTCCTTCTCGCGGTCCGACGCGATCAACATGACCTTGGAGCCGCCGAGCGCCTCGACCTCCGCCGCCACCGCGGCGGGCGACTCCCCGGCGGCGAACACCACTCGCTGGGGAAGGGTCGCGTGGGTGAACTTCATCGGGCCTCCACCAGCCATTGCCTGCCTTCGCCGTAGAGCTGCTCGACTGCTGTGCCGGTGAGGCCGGGAAGCCCTTCCTTCACCGTGAAACCCGCCTTGGTCTGCAAGTAGCCCAGGTGCCGATAGCCGATCGGGAACCGGTTCAGGAGGTCCGGGTCCAACGTCAGTGAGGCAGCGGGGTCCACGACGTCGAGCCGGTCCTTCTCGTAGATCGGCTGCCGGCGCACCAGGGTCCAGCGACCCTCGTGGCGGGCGAGGAAGTCGTAGAAGCGGCCGGTGCACACGACATCGACCTCGACGCCGTCGACGCTCGCGCGCTGATTGATCGTCATCTTCGTCTGGGCGACGGCCCGGTCGCCGACGATGTCCGCGGTGTGGCCGCCCAGGAAGTGCAGGATGCTGATGCCGTTCTCGAAGCCCTCGCGGCTGGCCTTGATGAAGTCGGTGGCGCTGCCCTGGAACCAGGTGGCGCTCATCCGGCCGTCGCGTGGATGCCAGACCGTGGCGAAGCGGCCCCAGTCCCCGGCATCGCGCCACAGCGCCCAGTTCTCGATGAGCTGCCGTATCTCGTGGCGGTCGTTGTCGGCCTGCGACATTGTTGACTCCTCGGAGGGGTGGAGATCCCTGGTCTCAGGGGCCTCGTCAGACGGACCGGAAGAACTCCTCCAGCTCTCGGTCGAGCCGCTGGGAGGCCGCTGTCTCGCGGGCGTCCAGCCATGCCGCTCCCACCGCCGGGCTGAAGGCCGCAGCTCGCCCTGGTTCATGAAGGCGCCTAAGCCGGCCGGGGCGGCGGCCTCCTCCAGATCGGCGTCGGGGAGCACCAGGAAAGGCGCCTTGCCACCGAGTTCGAGCCCGACACGGGTGAGGTGGCGACCGCCGAGTTCGCCGATGATGCGGCCGACCCGGCTGGAGCCCGTGCATTGCACGCGCGTCACGGCGCGGTGGGCGATCAGCGCCTCGATGACGCTCGGACCCTCCTCGGGCGCGTTGCTGATGAGGTTGACCGCTCCGTCCGGCACTCCGGCGTCGTGCAGCACCTGGACGATGGCGGCCTGGGTGAGGGGCGTCTGCTCGGAGGACTTCAGCACCACGGTGTCGCCCCACACCAGCGGCCACACGATGGACCGTACGCCCAGGATCAGCGGCGCGTTCCACGGTGCGATGCCGACGACGACGACGCCGACGACGACGCCGACCGGCTGACGTACGCCGAGGGCGGTGAGGCCGGGCACGTCCGACGGGATGACCTCGCCGACGGCCGCGTACGCCTGGGCCGCCGCCTCGATGAGCATGCCCTTCGCGACGTGCACGTTGAAGCCACACCAGGGGAGAGCGGCGCCCATCTCGCGGCTCATCGTGGCGACGATGTCGTCGGTGCGCTCGCCGAGCAGGACGGCCGCACGCTCCAGAACCGACCGCCGTGCGGCCGGGCGGAAGATCCGACCACGGCGGGAGCGCGGCCGCCGCCGCGTCCACCGCGAGGTTGACGTCCTCGACGGAGGCCGCCGCGACCCGCGCGATCGGTTCACCGGTGAGGGCCTCGGTCGTACGGAAGCAGCGGCGACGAGGAGGTCGCTGGTCCGGACCGCCCCGGACGTGGGTGCCTCGGTCTCAGTGGCTGACATGTGGTGCCTCACCTCTGCAACAGCGGCGATCGCCGCACGAAACCTGCATGGGGAACTCTCCGCCTCCGGCGTCACGCCCTGAACCCTGATGTCCGTTCATCGAACAGCCCCGTGGGTCCAGGGCGTTCGGTCTTCCCGGACCTCAGCCCGGCGGCATGCGCTTGGCCTGGTGCAGGTGCGCCAGGCGCCAGCCCTCCCCGATCTCCTCCCACAGCCGCGTCACCGCCTCCTGGACCGGGAACGGCGGGAGGTTCTCGTCAAAGACGATGTGCATCTCCAGGAGGCACGAGGTGATCGCGGTGGTATCGCGCACCGTGATGCTGAGATCCTCGGCCTTCGCGAAGACGTGGCGGCGGGGGGTCCAGGTGAAATGGGCGAAGGTCTCGCGGTCGTCGATCTTTCCGACCGGGCCGTGGACGGCTCGGCTGTCCTCGAGCATGAGAGAGGTGATCGCTTCTTCGCCCTTGGTGAGAGCCGTGAGCCATGCGACCTCCGCCTGCTCGACAGCTTCGATGGGCCCGGTGGACTTGGTCAGGATGTCGTCGCGGTGGTCGGGCTCGCAGGCGAGCACGTGGACGATGCACTCACCGCAGATCCCCTGCCGGCAGGAGTAGGGGCGCTTCGGCAGGCCATCCCGCGCCGCGGGCGGAGGAGCACGAAGTCCATGAAGCCCCCGGGGCCACAGACGTAGAGCGCCGTGTCGGGGTCGGGCGTGCCCAAGTCGGTGGCGATACTGAGGCGTTGCTCGTCCGGACCGTCGTCGAAGTGGAGCCGCACGCGGGGGTTCTCTCCAACTCGTCGAGGAACGCCGACTCCGCCCGGCTTCGGGCGCAGTAGTGCAACGCGTACTCCGCGCCGCCGGCTTCGAACGCGTACGTCATGGCGCCGGCGGCACGCCGATCGTGACGGCCGACGGGGAGGTCATCGGCGCCATCGGCGTGGGCGGGGCGAACGACACCACGGACGACCGCATCGCGCAGCGGGCTCGCGATTCCGTCGCGAAGGTCGTTGCGTAGGTTGTTGTTGCGCGGGGTTGCCAACTGGTCGGTGCAGCGGCTGAGTCGAGGACCGCTGTCGCCAGGCCGGGCTCGCCCTGGAGCGGCCGTCGCGGTGGGGAGCGGTAGTCCAGCAACCGACCCGAACTACTCCTCCCCGGGCTCGAAGTCCTCCAGGAAGTAGCTGTCGTGTCGGATGCGAAACTGCCTGAGCTCTTCGCCACCGCGCTGCGCCAGCTCCGAGACCCGCTCGAAGTACTCCTCGCGCGGGGCGCCTGGGGAGAAGAGCATGAGCATGGACATGGGCCCGTCGGTCACGTTCTTGAAGGCGTGCAGGCCGCCGACCGGTACGTACATGAAGTCGCCCGCGCGGCCCGTCACCCACTTCTCGCCGTTGTACAACTCCAGTTCGCCGGAGAGGATGTAGAAGGACTCCGACATGGCCTTGTGGAAGTGGGTCTTGGCCCCGGCGGACCGTGCGCCCAACTCCACCTTGTACAGGCCGAATTCGCCGCCGGTCGACTCGTCGGTGGCGAGGTAGTGGGTAGAGGCGCCGGGTGAGGAGATGTCCGGTGGGCTGTCGGCCGGGCGGAAGGCTGCGTTCACTTCGCCCTTGTTGCCGTGGTAGCGGGCTTCCGGGTACTCGAGGTGTTCCGGGTACGACATGATGCGCTCCTCTTGGCAGGCTCCACTGGCATGGTGGCTCCCGCATCCAGAAGGGGGCATCGGGCTTGCGGATGGTCTTGGGTTGGGCCGGGCCGAGGGCTGGAGACCTAGGGCCTGTTTATAAGTGGATCAAGGTCTGTCATGATCCACTCGTGGGGCGTGGAGATCTGACGAGCGAGCAATGGGCCAGACTGGAACCGCTGTTACCGGCAGACAAGAAGCCGAGACGGCCTCCGGTCTGGTCCAAGCGGCAGCTGATCAACGGCATACGCTGGCCTACGCGAACCGGCGCCCTCTGGCGCGACGTTCCCGCACGCTACGGCGAGTGGGAGACCGTCTACGGACTCTTCCGTCGCTGGCAGCGCGACGGCACCTGGAGTCGGATCCTCACCCAACTGCAGGCCGAGGCCGACGCGAAAGGTCTGATCACCTGGGACGTGAGCGTTGACTCCACCGTCGCGCGAGCCCATCAGCACGCCGCCGGAGCTCGCAAAAGGGGGATCTGCAGCGAGACAAACCCGGCGGAGTCGCAGTCGAGCCCGCCGACCACGGGCTCGGACGCTCACGCGGTGGACTGACCACATAGGCGCACCTGGCTGTCGAGCACGCACAGAAGCCGCTGTCCTACCTGGTTACCGCCGGCCACTGGCACGACAGTCCCCAGTTCCAGCCGGTCCTGGAGCGCATCCGGGTGCCCCGCGTAGGCGTCGGAAGGCCGCGCCGGCGACTGGACCGGGTACGGGCCGATAAGGCCTACGGGTCCCGAGCCAACCGCGACTACCTGCGCAAACGCGGAATCCGCTGCACGATCCCGGAAAAGTCCGACCAGATCCGCAACCGCAAGAAGCTGAGCGCCCGCGGCGGTCGTCCGCCGAAATTCGACAAGGACGACTACCGCGAGCGCCACGCTGTCGAGTGCGGGATCAATCGCCTCAAGCGCCACCGAGCGGTGGCCACGAGATACGACTGTGAGGATGTGGGGGTGCCGCCCGACACACGCTCCGTCTCCTGGCCAGGCGCATCCTGCATCTCACCGACGAGATCAGCGACCTCACCAAGCAAATCACTTCGGCCATCGGCGTCTGCGCGCCCAATCTCCTCGATGTCTACGGCGTCGGCCCCGACACCGCTGCCGCGTTACTGACAGCGGCCGGGGACAACCCGCAACGGATGGGCAGCGAGGCGTCCTTCGCCGCTCTCTGCGGCGCGAGCCCCGTCGAAGCCTCCTCCGGCAAGACCCAGCGCCGCAGACTCAACCGCGGCGGCGACCGCCAGGCCAACTCCGCCCTCTACACAATCGTCCTGGCCCGGATGCGCTGGGATACCCGCACCCGCGCCTACATCGAACGCCGAGTCTGCGAAGGCAAGACACGCCGCGAAGCCATACGCTGCCTCAAACGCTACGTCGCCCGCGAGATCTACCAGGCGATCGTCACGCTCCGACCGAATATGGACAAGCCAAGAGCAGCTGCTTGACATCCATAGGGGCATCAAGCTCTCGGTCGGCTACGAGGCCACCGTCACCATCGCCGCCATCAACGAGTGGCTCTGACCTTGCTCGCCGGCCTCGGTTAGCGAGAAATGCGGTATCGCTGCAGGTAGCCAGACATTAGCCTGTGGCGCATGCATCAGCCACGAAGGCGCGACCGGCGCCTGGCTCGCCGTGCGCCGTCGGAGCCGGCCCAGCGCGAGGCGTTCCGGCTCACAGCCGTGGGCGCTGATGTGGTCCTGGTTGGCTACTTCTCTGCCAAGCAGAAGGACTTCGAAGCGCTCATGGCGTCGGCAGCGACGGAACTGGCAGCGCACGGCGCTCGGGTCGTCGTGCAGATCGTGCAACGACGAGGCGTCTCGGACGGCGGGGTCCAGAAGATGGGCCTGCCCTACTCCTCGCGGACTCTGCTGAGCTACGGAAAGGTCCGCGAGGTCGCTCAGGCCTGTGACCAGGTTAAAGCTGACGCAGTGATCTTCGTTGCCACCTTGACCGAGCGCCAGCAGCGCACGCTGACAGACATGTTTGGTCGCCCCGCTGTGAGTCTTGCCGACATCCTCTCCGCCGACTGACCGCTCGCACGAGGCAGGTTTTTGAAACAGGCCTTCGTGGTCGATGAGCCGGTCATCCAAGGAGACCCGCCAGGTCTCCGTCGGCACTGCCTCTCACACCCGGCCTCAACGCAGTCAGCCGTAGCCTAGACGATGACCTCGTCGTCGCGCATGTAGCCCGGTCTGCATCACTCACTGCCGCCCGGCCCGCGCAAGGTCGTCAGCCAGCCCCACGGGGCCCCGGCCACCGGGCTGGTCGAGCTGTCGTACGGACAGGCCCGCATGCCGCTGGATGAACTCACTGCGTCGCACTCGATCCGGTTCAGCAACTGGTGGATGCAACAGGGCCTGGGCCCCGCATGCCCAGCGTCACTCCGGCGGCGGAGACCGCCGGTAGCCGGTATCCGGTAGCGCGAGGCTGTCATCGGCCGAATCCTGGTAGCCCTGCGACCTACGACCTGCCGCCGCCGACCGCCGCCGACCGGATCGAGCGCCACCTCGCCGAGCGGACCAGCGCCCGCACCGAGGGCTCAGTGCGGTGGACGGCGTCCGCTGCTCTCCCGCACCACCAGTTCCGTCGCCACCTCCACCCGCGTCGTCTCCGGCTGCTCCCCGGACAGCAGACGCAGCACCATCCGGGCCGCGAGCGCCGTCATGTCGGCCAGGGGAGTGCGGACCGTTGTCAGGCGGGGGGTCACCCAGTCCGCGAAGGGCAGATCGTCGAAGCCGACCACGCTGACGTCGGCCGGGATGCGCAGGCCCAGTTCGGCGGCGGCCCGGTAGGTGCCCAGTGCCTGGTGGTCGCTGCCGGCGAAGATGGCCGTCGGGCGGTCGGGCAACGCCAGGAGTTCCAGGGCGTGTTGGTGCGCGAGGTTGTGGGTGAAGTCGCCGTAGCGCACCAGCTCGGGGTCGAAGGGCAGATCGGCCTCCGCGAGCGCCGAGCGATAGCCGTCGACCCGCGCCCGGGAGGTGAGCCGGCGCTCCGGGCCGCTGATGATCGCGATGCGCCGGTGGCCCAGCTCGATGAGGTGGCGGGTCGCGGCCAGTCCGCCGGGCCAGTTGGTCGCGCCCACCCACGGCGTGCCCGGCGCGGGCTCGTCGATCGGCATCACCAGCGCGAAGGGGATGCCGAGCCGGCTCAGCTCCTCGTGCTGCTCGGGCGTCAGTTCGGGCACCACGAGAATCGCTCCGCGCGTGGAGCGGGTGGCCAGCGAGTCCAGCCACTGACGGGCGCGTTTGGTCCGGCCGTGGGTGGAGGAGACGACCAGTCCCATGCCGGCGTCGTGCAGGACGTCCTCGGCGCCCCGGATCAACTCGACCGCCCAGGGGCTGTCGAGTTCGTTGATGACGAAGTCGATCAGCCCGCCGGGTGGGGCCGCGGTGGCCGCCGGGCGGTGTTTCGCCAGGTAGCCGTGCTGTCCCAGCAGGCGCTGCACCTTGGCCCGCGTTTCAGCCGATACATCGGATCTGTCGTGCAGCACCTTCGAGACGGTAGACACCGAAACGCCTGCCTGGTCGGCGATTTCGGCCAGGGTGCGCCGTCTCGCCTCACCGGATCCTGTCCGAACCGTTGACGTCATCGGATGAATCTCCTACGTTGCCGGGCGATCGAGTTTTGCGAAAACTATCGCAATCCTCGCTGTCGACGTAAGACTCCTCGGCGAAAAGGCGGTCTCCCATGAAGCGATGGCGCGCGGCTTCCCTGGCCGCGGCCGCGGCCCTGGCTCTGGTCCTCTCCGGCTGCGGAGGAACCGGCGGCGGTGCCGGCGGTTCGGGCGCCGGCAAGGGCGAGTTGCTGGTCTGGGTGGACAACACCCGGATGCCCGCGGCCCTGCAGTACAAGAAGGCCCACCCCGACCTGAAGATGCGCATCGTCACCATCCCGCCCGACGCCGGCTACGTACCCACCAAGATCTCCCTCGCCAACCGGACAAAGAGCGGCTGGCCCGACGTCGCCTTCCTGGCCAACCCGGCCGAAGCGGCGACGCTCGCAAGTGAGAAGTTCGGCTACGCGGCCCCGCTCGACGACCTCGTCCCGAAGTCCGTCCGCGACGGCTTCACCCCCGGCTCCCTCGACACCTGCACCTTCGCCGGCAAGACGTACTGCCTGCGCAACGACATCGCCCCCACCGTCCTGTGGTACGACGCCACGCTCATGAAGCGATACGGCTACGAGGTGCCCAAGACCTGGGCCGAGTACCAGCAGACCGGCCTGAAGGCGGCCCAGGAGCACCCCGGCACCATCGTCGGAGCCGTCAACGGCAAGTACGGCGCCGGCATCTACTTCGGCAGCAGCGGCTGCCCCACCCGCGACACCCTCAGCCTGGCCGAGGTCCACATCGACCTCGGCCAGGCGACCTGCACCCGAGTCGCCGATCTGCTCCAGCCGCTCGCCCGCAAGAAAGCCGTCACCACCGTGGTCCCCATCGACCCCGGCTTCGCCAAGTTCGGCAAGGGCGACCAGATCCTGATGCTGCCGGCCCCGGCCTGGTTCGGCGACTTCATGTTCGGCCCCGCCTTCAAGGTGCCCAAGGGCCGGATCGCCGCGGCCCCCATGCCCACCTGGCCCGGCGAGACCAAGCCCTACGCCGGACAGGTCGGCGGCGGCGCCTTCCTCGTCTCCGCGCACGCCGGCGGACGTACCAAGGAGGCCGCGGATCTCGTGCGCTGGATGACCACAGACATCAACCTCCAGTCGGAGCAGCCCACCTACCCCGCCTTCACGGCAGCCGCGAAGAAGTGGGGCGAGGCCAAGTCGAAGGACCCGTACTACGCATCCGACCCGATGCCCGCCCTCGCCGCGGCCGCGAACGCACTGCGTCCCGGCTTCGGCGCGGTCCGCTTCGAGGCCGACTGGCAGAGCAGCTTCAACGACACGGTCGTCAAGGCGGTCGATTCCGGCGGCAACCTCCGCAGCGCACTGGCGAGTTGGCAGGACAAGCTGGAGGCGGCGGCCAAGACCAGCGGGTACACGGTCGGATGAAAACGCTCACGACACCCCGCCCGCCCGCGGTCGCGGCGGCGGCGCCGGGGACACCCCACCGCCGACGCCGCTCCGCCCGCACCGGAGCCGTTTGGATCCTCGTCGGCCCGTACACCGTGTTCCTCGTGGTCTTCGGGCTCACGCCCGCCGGATACGCCCTGTGGACCTCGTTCGTCGACAACGGCTCCTTCACCGGCGGGCGCGACTGGGCGACCGTGTTCGAGGACTACCGGCTCGGCGACGCGGCCGCCAACGTGGCGACCTATCTGCTGCTCTGGCTGCCGATCCTGCTGCTGACCGTCCTGTCCCTCGCCTTCACCCTGCACGCCCGCCCCGGCCGCACGACGAGCGCGCTCCAACTCGTCTACTACCTGCCCGGCGCGGTCACCGGCTCAGCCGCCGCCCTGCTGTGGCTGTTCATGGTCAGCCCGGACAGCAGCCCCTTCTCACCCCTGCTCAAGCTGATGGACATACAGAGCGCCACGGACGCGTTGTCCGGCGGCAGCGTCATCGCCGTCCTCACCGTGATGGGCGTCGCGGTGCACGCGGGCGGCTGGATCGTGGTCCTGTACGGGGCGCTCAACGCGCTCCCCAAGGACGTCCTGGAGGCCGCGCAGGTCGACGGCGCCTCGGCCTGGCGGACCATGTGGCACGTCAAACTGCCGATGGTCCGCACGTACGTCGCCTTCGTACTGATCTCCAGTTTCGCCTCCGGCAGCCAGGTGTTCGTCGAGCCGACCGTGCTGTCCACCGGCGCCCCCGGCCAGATCAGTCCCACCTGGTCCGTCAACCAGCTCGCCTACACCTACGCCACCCAGGACGGCGACTTCGGCAAGGCCGCCGCACTGTCGCTGGCCATGCTCGCGGTCGGAGTCCTGGCCGCCTGGATCGTGATCACCCGCACCCGTATGTACGCCACCGACTCCTCCGACTCCCGGTGAGTGAGACGATGACCGCTCTGTCGCGCGGCGCCCGCGCCCTGTTCCTGCTCGGCGCGGCCGTCTTCTTCGGACTGCCCCTGCTCTGGCTGCTCCTCGCACCCACCCGCACGGCCGACGACCTGACCACCGGCTCACCCCTGGGCTTCGGCTCGTTGGGCAACGTGGGCGACGCCTGGTCACACCTGACGTCGTACAACGACGGCCAGATCACCCTGTGGATAGGCAACTCGATCATCTACGCGGCGGCCAGCGTGGCCATCTCGCTGCTGCTGTGCGTACCCGCGGGCTACGCCCTCGCCAAACACGACTTCGCCGGCCGCCGGGCTCTGCTCACCCTGTCGATCGTGACGATGATCCTTCCCCCGGCCGCGCTGGTGCTCCCGCTGTACCTGGAGATGTCGGCACTCAACCTCACCGGCACGGTCTGGTCGGTGATCCTTCCGCTGTCCTTCTACCCCTTCGGCGTCTACCTCGCCTTCCTGCACTTCCAGGCGAACCTGCCCGACAGCCTGCTGGACGCCGGACGCGTCGACGGGGCGAGTGAGCTGCGGCTGTTCTGGTCGGTCGCGGTGCCGCTGGCCCGCCCCGCCATCGCACTGATCGCCTTCTTCGGCTTCGTCCGCTGCTGGACCGACTTCTTCCTGCCCTTCGTGATGCTCTCCGACGACCGCACCTTCACCCTCCAGCTCGGCCTGATGTCCCTGCTGCAGTCCACCGGCGCGGTCAACAACTCCAGCGGCTTCGCCGACCTCGACATCCACCAGCCGGAGGCGGCCCTGGCCGGACTCGTGGCCTGCGCGCCGCTGCTGATCGGTTTCGTCCTCGCCCAGCGCTTCCTGCGCACCGGGCTGCTGGCCGGGGCGGAGAAGGGCTGATGGACGACGACGCACGCACCGAACTGGCCTTGGAAGTACGCGACTTGGTGGATCCTCTGGTGTCCCGCTTCAGCGCGGGCCGGGCGCGCGTACGGCTCGGCGTGAACACCGCGATCCATGACGACACCGCCGCCGAACTGGAGGCGTTCGCCAGGCCGTTGTGGGGACTGGCGCCCCTCGCGGCGGGCGGACAGGCGGTACCGCAGGCCGAGTTGTGGGTCCGAGGGCTCGCCCACGGCAGCGATCCCGCGCACCCCGAGTACTGGGGCGAGCCGGCCGACCACGACCAGCGCATCGTCGAGATGGCCGCCATCGGCTTCGCGCTCGCTCTCGCCCCCGAGCAGTGGTGGGACCCGCTGAGCGGCCCCGAACGTGACCGGCTCGCCCGCTGGCTGCTCAGCGCGCTGCCCCGGCAGACCACCGACAACAACTGGCTCTTCTTCCCGGTGCTGGTCGGCCTCGCCCTCGACCGGGTGGGGGTGCCCTACGACCGTTCGCTGATCACCGCACGTCTCGACCGTTTGGACACGTTCTGGCTCGGTGACGGCTGGTACGGGGACGGCCCCACCGAACGACGCGACTACTACGTCCCGTGGGCCATGCACTTCTACGGCCTGCTGTACGACACCCTGACCGGCGGCGACCGTTTCAAGGACCGGGCGGCCCGGTTCGCCGGCGACTTCCGGCACTGGTTCGCCGACGACGGTGCCGCCGTCCCGTACGGCCGCAGCCTGACCTACCGCTGGGCGCAGGCAGCCTTCTGGGGCGCGCTGCCGTTCGCGGGCGTCGACGTACTGCCGTGGGGCGAGGTGAAGGGCTATCTGCTGCGGCATCTGCGCTGGTGGCGCGGGCGGCCGGTGACCGGGCCCGACGGACTGCTGTCCGTCGGGTACGGCTATCCGCAGCCCGCGCTGGCCGAGCAGTACAACGCGCCGGGCTCGCCCTACTGGTCACTCAAGGCATATCTGCCGCTCGCGCTGCCGGAACAGCACGCGTTCTGGACCGCGAAGGAAGAGCCGGCTCCCGTCCTGCCCGCCGTCAGCGCCCAGCCGCATGCTGGGGCGGTGCTGATGCGCGCGCACGGCGACGTCACCCTGCTCGCCGGGCGTCAGCACCACCGTTGGGTACGCCATGGCGCCGAGAAGTACGCCAAGTTCGCGTACTCGACCCGCTTCGGCTTCAGCCTGCCTAACGGCACGCTCGGCCTCGAGCAGGGCGCGTACGACTCGATGCTGGCGCTGAGCGACGACGGCGGGGCGCACTACCGGGTGCGCGAGGAGCCGGCCGCGCACTACGTCAGCGGCGACACGGTTCTCAGCACCTGGCACCCGTGGCCCGACGTGGAGATCACCACCTGGCTGACGGGCGCCGCGCCCTGGCATGTGCGCAGCCACCGCATTCGCACCGCTCGCGCCCTGCACACCGCCGAGGGAGGATTCGCCGTCGACCGGGACGCGGGCACGGACCGCGAGGCCGGGCCGGGACACGCGCGGGTGTCGACCCCCGCTGGGCTCACCGGCCTGCGAGACCTCGACGGCCGGCGCGAGGGCGAGGTCGTCGATTGTCTGCCCGGCACGAACGTCCTCGCACGACGTACCGCCCTGCCCGTACTCGTGGGCCGACTCCCGCCAGGCGAGCACTGGTTGAGGTGTGCCGTGCTCGGAGCCCCGGACGGAAGCGAAGCCGAGACGGCGTGGCGAGAACCTCCGCCCCTCACCCATCCGACGACCACCGCGCCTCCGCCGACCACCGCACATCCCCCGACCACCGCACATCCGACGACTGGAGACGGGACTTGAGACTCAGACATCTGTCCGTGCTGGCCGCCGTGACCGCGCTGCTGACCTCCCCGATGCAGGCGCAGGCGGCGCAGTCCGGCCACACGTACCACGTCGACCCCCGGGGCAATGACCGCGCCTACGGCACGCAGGCAAGCCCTCTGCACAGCATCGGCGCCTGCCTCGACCGCGTCCGCCCCGGCGACACCTGCCTGATCCACAGGGGCACCTACCGCGAACAGCTGACGCCTCCCTCCGGCACCGAGGGCGCCCCGGTCACGATCGCCGCCTATGGCGACGGCCCGGTGACCGTAGACGGGACCGAGAAGGTGACCGGCTGGAAGGACGCGGGCGGCGGACTGGTCGCCGCCGACACCGACCTGCCGCCCGACCCCGACTTCAACGCGGTGTTCCTGGACAACACGCGTGCGGCGGAGGGCCGTTGGCCCAACTCCGGGGCCGATCCGCTGAACGCGACCTGGGCCGAGGCCGACACCACCTCCACCGACCAGCACATCGACGACACCGACCTGCCCGACGCGAACTGGACCGGCGCGACCGTGCACCTGTGGGCGGGCTCCAACCCCTGGGCCCAGCAGACCGGCACGGTCACGGCTGCGGCACCCGGCAAGCTGGACTTCAAGGGCGGAAACTATCGCTGCACCCCGCTGTGCATGGGCAACCAGCCCTACCGCAACTACTACCTCGTCGGGTCGAAGGCCGCCCTCGACCAGCCGGGGGAGTGGTACTACGACAAGACCGCGCACCGGCTCTACCTGGTCCCCCCGAAGGGCGGCATCGCCGGACACATGGTGACCGCCAAGCACCGGCTGTGGGGCGTCGACCTGAGCGACAGCTCGTACGTCACCGTGCGGGGCCTGGACCTGCGGGGCACTTCCCTGCGAACGGGCAAGGCCAGTACGGGCGTTGTGGTCGACCGACTGCACGCCACGTACATCTCCGAGTACTCCACCCTGCCCATGCCGCCGGACAGCGATCTCGCGATCGAGCCGGCCGAGGGCCACATCGTCGCCTCGCGCATCCTCGACTCCGGCGTCCAGATCCTCGGCACCGGCAACACCCTGAAGAACAGCGAGATCGCGCAGTCGGCCGGTGACGGCGTCCTGGTGCGCGGCAACGGCAACACCGTCACCAACAACTACATCCACGACGTCGGCTGGATGGGCAGCTACACCCCCGGTATCGAGATCAACGGCAACGGCCACACGGTCACCCACAACACGATCCGGCGCACCGGACGGGCGGCCATCGACACCGCCTACCAGATCAACGGCACCGAGTACCACGACAACCGCATCGCCTACAACGACATCTCCGAGGCGATGCGCACCTCCCGCGACGGCTCACCCTTCTACGTGTGCTGCTACCTGAACGGCACCGGAAGCTCCATCGACCACAACACCGCGCACGACTCCAGCGGCCAGAACGGCTACTACGTCGACAACTACTCCGGCCACTTCCGCCTGCACCACAACGTCGCCTGGAACACCGGCGCCCGAGGCGTCTACTTCAACGGCCACACGGGCCCCAGCATCGCCAACGAGGACCACAACTCCAGCTACGGCGTGGGCATCGGTACCGCCTCGTCGGCCCTCGGCGGCGCGACGGACGCGTCCGGCTCGTACTTCAGCAACATCATCGGACCCAAACCGGTCACCGCGACGCAGACGGGTAACCCGCTGCCGATCGTCCGCTCCAACCTGATCAGCGCCACCCCCGGCTACACGAACGCCGTCAACGGCGAGTTGTGGCTGACGGCCGGATCGCCGGCCATCGACGCGGGTGAGGTGGTCGACGGCATCACCACCGATACCCTGGGCACGGCTCCGGACCAGGGCGCTTACGAGTACGGCGCACCCATCTGGTCCGCCGGCTGCGACCTGCCCGGCTGCCAGCAGCGGGTACGGCACGGCAGCTGGAGTGCCACCGCGAGCGACGGCACCGACGCGTCCGTCACCGTCGACGGCGACATCAACACCCGCTGGACGGGCGCCGCTCCGCAGGCCGCCGGCCAGTCCCTGACCGTCGACCTCGGCGAGAGCAAGACGTTCAACCGGCTCTCCCTCGACGCGGGCCGCGACACCGGCGGCCAGCAGCCGTACGGCTTCACGGTCTCCGTCAGCCGCGACGGCACGCACTGGGGCGAACCGCTCGCCCGGGTCTCCGGCCGCTCCTTCACCCAGGACGCGGTGTTCCCCGGACAGGTCACCGCCCGCTATGTACGGATCATGCTCACCGCGAGCGGGCCCGCGCCTTGGGTCGTCAACGACATCCGGCTGTACGGCGACGGGCCCGACGCCGCCTCGACACTCCAGGCCGAACGGGCCGCGAGCGTACGAGGGGTGGAGCGAGGCACGGCGGCCACCGGGGTCCTCGGCTCCGGCGACTGGGTGGCCTTCCGCCAGGCGAACATCGGTGGAAAGCAGCTCACCGTACGACTCGACCCCGCCTGCGCACGGGCCTGCTCGTTCCAGCTGCGCCTGGACGCGCCGGACGGTCCGGTGGCCGCGGTGGTGCCCGTCACGGGTACCGGGGACTGGCAGGAGCAGTCCGTCCCCCTGAAGCGCGAGGTCACCGGCGCGCACGACCTCTACCTCGTGGCGAAGGGCACGGGCCGGGTCGCCGCGCTCGACTGGCTGACGATCAAGCCCTGACACGGAAGGGCCGGGCCGGGTGACGGGATGCGGAACCCCGCCGCCCGGCCCGGTTGCGATGACTGCCGGGTACCGAGGTCAGGCCGCGACGGAGTCCAGTTGCTCCGGTCGGGGCGAGCCCCCTCACGGCCCGACTCAGAACATCGCCCGGATGATCCCCACGGTGCGCTCCAGGTGCGGCTCGGAACGGTCGGCGCGGTGGGCCACGGCCAGCTCCACCCGTGCGCCGGCCCCGGACAGGGGTCGGTAGGCGACGCCGTCGAGCGCCAGCGCGGTCACGGGCTCGGGCACGACGGCGACGCCGAGGCCGCCGGCCACCAGCGTGACCAGCGTCGACGTCTCACCAACCTCGTGACGGATGTGCGGCTCGACGCCCGCGTCACGCAGAAGGCCGACCACGACGTCGTACATCACCGACCGGCGGTCGGCGGAGTGCACGATCAGGTCGGCACCGGCCAGGTCCGCCGCCCGCAGCCGTTTCCTGCGGGCGAGCGGGTGGTCGGCGGGTACGGCGACGACGAGCCGGTCCCTGCGCAGCGTGTGCACGGTGAGGGAGAGGTCGGCGGCCACAGGGCGCAGCAGCGCGACGTCGATCGCGCCGGTGCGCAGCGCCTCGACCTGGTCGGGCGCGAGCATCTCCCCGCGGAAGGAGAAGTCGACGCCGGGAAGCTCCTCCGTGAGCCGCCGCGAGAGCGCGGGCAGAAGGCTGTACGTCGCCGAGCCCACGCATCCGATCGCTAGGTGGCCCACCGAGCCGGCGGCGACGAGCCGTGCGTGCTGGCCTGCCTCGTCGACGTCGGCGAGGATCCCGCGCGCCCGCTCCAGGTAGGCCCGGCCGGCCTCGGTGAGGTCGACGCGGCGGGTGGTGCGGTGAAGCAGCTGTACGCCGAGCTCGGTTTCGAGCTGGCGGATCTGCTGGGACAGCGGCGGCTGGGCCATGTGGAGCCGCTCGGCGGCGCGACCGAAGTGGCGCTCCTCGGCCACCGCCACGAAGTACCGCAGGTGGCGCAGATCCATATGTCGTCCATATCAATCGGCTCGGATATGCGTACTTCAGAATATCGTGGCCCGGGATTACCGTCGCTTCCATGAGTGCTTTCCTCTACTCCGCCACACGCACGCCGTTCGGCCGCTTCAACGGCGCGCTGGCCGGCGTCCGCCCCGACGACCTCGCCGCCTCAGCGATCACCTCGACGCTCGCCCGGGTGCCGGGTCTCGACCCCGCCGCGATCGACGACGTGGTGTGGGGCAACGCCAACGGCGTCGGCGAGGACAACCGCAACGTCGGCCGCATGGCGGCGCTGCTCGCCGGGCTCCCGGTGAGCGTGCCCGGCACCACGGTCAACCGGCTGTGCGGGTCGAGCCTCGACGCGGCGATGACGGCGAGCCGCACGATCGAGTCCGGCGACGCCGAGGTGGTGCTGACCGGCGGCGTGGAGTCCATGACACGTGCGCCGTGGGTGCTGCCGAAGTCGGCGAAGCCGTTCCCGGCCGGCGATGTCACCGCGGTCTCCACCACGCTCGGCTGGCGGCTGGTCAACCCGCGGATGCCGAAGGAGTGGACGGTCAGCCTCGGCGAGGCCAACGAGCAGCTCCAGGAGCGCTTCGGGATCTCCCGCGAGCGGCAGGACGCGTTCGCCGCCCGCTCCCACCAACTCGCCCACCAGGCATGGGAATCGGGCTTCTACGACGACCTGGTGGTGCCGGTCGAGGGCGTAGACCTGGCCCGTGACGAGGGCATCCGGGCCGGATCCACGCCGGAGGTCCTGGCCGGGCTCAAGCCGGTCTTCCGCACCGCGGAGCAGGGCGGCACCATCACCGCGGGCAACGCCAGCCCCCTCAACGACGGTGCCTCCGCAGTGCTGTTGGGCAGCGAGAAGGCCGCGGCCACGATCGGGGCCGACCCGATCGCCCGTGTCGCGGGCCGCGGTGTGATGGCGCTGGAGCCGCAGGCATTCGGCTATGCCCCGGTCGAGGCCGCGAATCGTGCCCTGGCCCGGGCCGGGATCGGCTGGGACCAGGTGGGTGCGGTCGAGCTCAACGAGGCCTTCGCCGTGCAGTCGCTCGCCTGCGTGGACGCGTGGAAGATCGACCCCACCATCGTCAACCAGAAGGGCGGCGCCATCGCGATCGGGCATCCACTGGGCGCCTCGGGCGGCCGCGTCCTCGCCACGCTGGCCAAGGTGCTGCGCGAGACGAGGCAGCGCTACGGCGTCGCCGCGATCTGCATCGGGGTCGGTCAGGGCCTGGCCGTCGTACTCGAGAACTGCGCTGTCACGGGGGCGGACCGATGAGCCGGGCGGAGATCCTCGAAAGCACCGACGCCGCCGTCGCCGGGATCGAGGACGGCTCCACGATCCTCGTCGGCGGCTTCGGTCTGGCCGGAATGCCGTTCGATCTGATCGAGGCGCTGATCCGGCAGGGCGCGAAGGACCTCACGATCGTCTCCAACAACGCCGGAAACGGCGATGTCGGGCTGGCCGCGCTGCTGGCCGCAGGGCGGGTGCGCAAGGTGCTGTGCTCCTTTCCGCGCCAGGCCGACTCCTGGGTCTTCGACGGCCTCTACCGCGAGGGGAAGATCGAGCTCGAAGTCGTACCGCAGGGCAACCTCGCCGAGCGGATGCGCGCGGCCGGTGTCGGCATCGGCGCGTTCTACTGCCCGACCGCGGTCGGCACACCGCTGGCCGAAGGTAAGGAAGAGCGCGAGATCGACGGCCGCAGGTACCTGCTGGAATACCCCATCAAGGGCGACTACGCGCTGATCGGCGCGCACGTCGCGGACGCGATGGGCAACCTCGTCTACCGGAAGACCGCCCGCAACTTCGGACCGGTCATGGCCACGGCCGCCACGACGACCATCGTCCAGGTCGACGAGGTCGTCGAGCCCGGCAAGCTCGACCCCGAGGCCGTCGTCACGCCTTCCATCTACGTCGACCGGGTCGTCCAGGTCGAGGCCCGCCGCTACACCGTCCAGGGGGCACGATGACCACCACGCCAAGCGATCAGGTGCGAGCCGACCACCGGCTCTCGATGGACGAGCTTGCCGCCGTCATCGCACGCGACATTCCGTCCGGCGCCTTCGTCAACCTCGGCATCGGGCAGCCCACCAAGATCGCCGACCATTTGCCGGCCGACTCCGGGGTGGTGCTGCACACCGAGAACGGCATGCTCAACATGGGCCCCAAGGCCGAGGGCGACGCGATCGACCCCGACCTGACCAACGCCGGCAAGGTCCCGGTGACCGAACTGCCGGGAGCGGCGTACTTCCACCACGCCGACTCCTTCGCCATGATGCGCGGCGGGCACCTCGACGTCTGCGTCCTCGGGGCCTACCAGGTCGCCTTCGACGGCGACCTCGCCAACTGGACCACCGGCAAACCCGATGACATCCCCGCCGTCGGCGGCGCCATGGACCTCGCCATCGGCGCCAAGGACGTCTACGTGATGATGACGCTCTTCACCCGCTCCGGCGAACCGAAGCTCGTGCCGCACTGCACCTACCCGCTCACCGGCGTCGGCTGCGTCAGCCGCGTCTACACCGACCACGGCGTCTTCGACGTCGGCCCCGACGGCGTACGCATCCGGGAGACGTACGGCGTCAGCGCCCACGAGCTCGCGGAACGGCTCGGCCTCGTCGAGCCGACACGGGCTTGACGTGCCGGGACGAGATCCGATGATGGCCGGGTGAGGACACAGAACGGCGAGTCGGTGCTGGCGAGGGCCGTACGCATCTTCGAGGCGTTCACGCCGGAGGAGCCGGCCCTGACCGTCTCGGAGATCTCCCGGCGTACGGGGCTGCACGTGGCGACCGCGTCGCGTCTGGTGGCCGAGCTGGTGTCGTACGGCTTCCTGACCCGGGACGACCACCGCCGGGTGAGGATCGGTATGCGCCTGTGGGAGCTGGCCACCCGGGCCTCGCCCTCCCTGTCGCTGCGGAATGCCGCCATGCCGTTCATGGAGGGCGTCCACGACGTCGTCGGCCACCATGTGCAGCTGGGAGTGCTGGACGGCGACGAGGTGCTGTTCCTGGAACGGCTGACCGCACCGCAGGCCGTGATCAACTACACCCGCATCGCGGGCCGCCTCCCCCTGCACGCCTCCTCCAGCGGCCTGGTCCTGCTCGCCCACGGTCCTGCCGAACTGCGGGAACGGGTCCTCGACGGGCCCCTGGACCGCTACACCCCGGACACTCCCGCCACCGCCGCGCGGCTGCGGGCCGTACTGGCCGAGGCCCGCCGGCAGGGATACGCGTACTGCCCGGGTTACGTCCACCCGGACGCCCTGGGCATCGCCGCGCCGGTGCGGGACGCGCGGGGCGAGGTGGTGGCCGCGCTGGCGGTGATCGTGCCCAATGAGGCGGGGGGTCCGTCCGTCGTGCCCGTGGTGCGGACGGCGGCACGGGGTGTTTCCCGCGCACTGGGAGCCGGCGGAAGTTCGTCTCTCAAGGATTCGTCTCTCACTGATTGAGAATGCCGTCGCGGCCGTCTCCCGTCGCCGCGCATCCTGCGGGCAACCCCAACGACGGGAGGCGACAACGTGGTCGGAACCAGTGCGGTGGCGGATGCCGGGCCCGGCATCGGTCCGAGGCTGACGGTCTCCGCGAAGGAGCACGTCGCCGAGGGGATCGTGTCACTCACCCTCACCCACCCGGGCGGCGCCCGGCTGCCGGACTGGACGCCGGGTTCGCACATCGACCTGGTACTGCCGGACGGGACGACCCGCCAGTACTCGCTGTGCGGCGACCGATGGGACGCGCACACCTACCGGATCGCCGTACTGCGGGAGCCCGCGGGCCGGGGAGGATCCGCCCAGGTGCACGACCGGCTGCGTCCGGGGGACCGCGTCGGTGTCGGCGCCCCGCGCAACCACTTCCCCCTCGTACCGTCGGAGAAGTACCTCTTCATCGCGGGCGGCATCGGCATCACCCCGCTGCTGCCCATGGTGCGTCAAGCCGAACTGCTCGGCGCAGAATGGCAGTTGCTCTACGGCGGGCGCACGCGGAAGTCGATGGCCTTTCGCGAGGAGCTGACGGCGGCCTACGGCGAGCGGGTCCACGTCGTCCCGCAGGACGAACTCGGGCTGCTGGACCTGGTGGCCTGGCTGGGCACACCGCGACCGGACACCAAGGTGTACTGCTGCGGCCCCACCCCGCTGCTCGCCGCCGTCGAAGCGGCCTGCACCGCCTGGCCGCCGTTCGCCCTGCGCACCGAGCGCTTCACCGCCGCCGAGCAGTCCGCGCCGGTGCGGGACACCGCCTTCGAGGTCGAACTGCGCCGCACCGGACGGACCGTGACCGTCACCCAGGAGGTGTCCGTGCTGGAGGCGGTGCGCCGCGCGGGTGCGGACGTGCTGTCCTCCTGCGAGCAGGGCACCTGCGGAACGTGTCTGACGCCGGTGCTGGCGGGACGGCCGGACCACCGGGACTCGGTGCTTGCCGACCACGAACGGGCCGCGAACGACTGCATGTTCCTGTGCGTGTCGCGCTCCTGCGGCGACCGTCTGGTCATCGACCTCTGACATCTCTTCACCTGCCAAGGAGCCGCGATGACCGAGATATGGAAGCGTGCCGCCGTGCCGCCCGTCAGTGACGCCGACCCCTTCGCCCACGAGGCCCTCCTGGACCCCGAACCGCTGCACCAGGCCCTGCGCGTGGCCGGTCCCGTCGTGTATCTGTCGCGCTACGACGTCCACGCGCTGGCCCGCTACCAGCAGGTGCACGCCGCGCTGGTGGACTGGCAGCGCTTCGAGTCGGGTTCGGGCGTGGGGCTGGCCAACTTCCGCCACGAGGAGCCGTGGCGCCCGCCGAGCCTGCTGCTGGAGGCCGACCCGCCCCGGCATGACGCCCCGCGCCGGGTGCTGCGCGAGATCCTCGCCCCGCCCGCACTGCGCCGCCTGTGCGAGACGTGGCAGACGCTGGCCGAGGAACTCGTCGACCAAGTCCTCGCCGAGGGGCCCGAGTTCGATGCCTTCACCGCGCTGGCGCAGGCGTTCCCGCTGCGGGCGTTTCCGGACGCGGTCGGCCTGGGCCCGGACGGCCGGGAGCACCTCCTGCCGTACGGCAACATGGCCTTCAACGCCTTCGGCCCGCGCAACGACCTCGTCGCGGCGGACGCGCACCGAGTGGCCGAACTGTCGGCATGGGTGAACGCCCAGTGCGCACGGGAGGCGTTGAGCGAAGACGGCTTCGGCGCGCGGATCTGGGGCGCCGCCGACCGTGGCGACCTGACGTATGAACAGGCGCCGTTGGTCGTGCGTTCCCTGCTCACAGCCGGCGTCGACACCACCGTGCACGGCCTTGCGGCCTGCCTGTACGCCTTCGCTACCCATCCCGGCGAGTGGCAACGGCTGCGGGAGCGGCCGGAGTTGGCGCGGAGCGCGTTCGACGAGGCAGTCCGCTGGCAGTCCCCGGTACAGACCTTCTTCCGCACCGCCACGACCGCCGTCACCCTCGCCGGCACGGTCGTCCCGGCGGGCACGAAGATCCTCATGTTCCTCGGCGCGGCCAACCGGGACCCGGACCGCTGGCACGACCCCGATCGCTTCGACCTCACCCGCGACCCCTCGGGGCACGTCGGCTTCGGCATGGGCATCCACCAGTGCATCGGCCAGCACGTAGCCCGCCTGGAGGCCGAGGCGCTGCTGACCGCGCTGGCGGGCCGCGTCGAGCGCATCGAACTCACCGGCACACCGCACCGCCACCCCAACAACACCCTGCGCTCGTGGGCATCCCTGCCCGTGCGCGTCCGCAGAGCGCGACGGGACACGGCGCGGCCGATGTCGTCGTAGCGCCGTGGTGTGTCATACGACGCGCCGGAGGCCTCCATCGAGCAGTGGCACAGGCCGCCCGTTCGCATCAGCGCCCCCCTGCTCGTCGAGGCCGCAAAGGCCCATGCGCTGAGCGAATCCGGCTCCCCCTGCAGCAAGTTGACCCTCCTCCCGTGACGTCCGGGCGCTCGATCCCCGGAAGCCCGGTGCGACCACCACCTTGGCGAAGCCGCGCCGTTCCCGGGCGCGCCTGTCTTCGTGCTGCCCCCGGCAGCAACGTACTGATCATGCCGCGCAACCGGGCTACCGGCGGTCGGCGGGTTGTGGACGTCGTCGGCCGTGGCCCCTCACGATCTGCCACTGCAGGAGCCGAACGGTGCTTCTCTAGATGAGATCCAGCAGCCCCCGGCGGACCGCCTCGGAGACCGCCGCCGCCCTGTTGTCGACGCCGAGTTTCCGGTAGATGCGCACCAGGTGCGTCTTGATGGTCGCCTCACTGAGGTAGAGGGCTTGCGCGATGGAGCGGTTGCTGTTCCCGTCGGCCATCAACCGGACGACTTCCTTCTCCCGTTGTGTCAACTCCGGTGCAGGGCTGACCGCCTGCCCGACGAGGTCGCCGACCAAGTCCGGCGCGAGGCCCAAGCCGCCCTCGGCGGCGCTGCGCACGGCCCGGAAAAGGTCCTCCGGCGGCCCCGCCTTGAGGACGTAGCCGCGTGCGCCGGCCTCCAGCGCGCCTACGACGTCGGCCCGTCCTGAATAACTGGTCAGCATCACCACGGGCATGCCCGGGGCCTGGGCGGTCAGTCGGCGGATCGCCTCGATTCCGTCGATGCCGGAGTCCGTGCCCGCGAAGCGCAGGTCCATCAGCACGACATCGGGTGCCAGCTCGAGCGCCAGGCGTACGGCCTCCTCGCCACTGCCGGCCTCCGCGATCACGTCGAGGTCCGGGGCACCCTCCAACAGGGCTCGCAGCCCGGCCCGTACGACCGGATGGTCATCGGCGATCAGCACGCGTCGCGTTGCGGCCGTCATTGGGCCGCTGCCGCGGAGAGGGGTACTTCAGGACCGGGCCGCACCCCACGGATCGGGACAGTGGCCCGAATCCGCGTGCCCCGCCCCGGGGCGCTGTCGATCTCCAGATCACCGCCGTCCCTGCACAGCCGCGCCCGGGCCGAGGGCAGCCCGAACCCCCGGCCCCGCCGGACCGCCCCGCCGACGCGGGCGGGATCGAAGCCGACACCATCGTCGTACACGTCCAGCACGATCCGGTCCGTGAGATGGCGCAGCGTCACCGACACTCTGGTGGCCCGTGCGTGCTCGCGGACGTTCGCCAGCGTGCTCTGCGCCACGCGGAACAAGGTCGTGGCGGTCTGTTCGTCCAGACCGAGGGCCGGGGTTCCGACCGTGCGGAACCCCACCCGCCCGGCGCCGCCCATCTGCTGGGCCCGCCCGCACAGCAACCGCAGGGAACCCTCCAATCCGGCCTCGGCGAGCGTGGGCGGGGCGAGGTCCTGGATGATCCGCCGGGTCTCGGTGAGCCCCGCGTCCAGGCCGTCGGCGACCGCGCGCACCCGGGTCCGGGCCACGTCGGGCCGTTCCTCCCAGTCCTGTTCCGCCGCCTGCAGCAGCATCAGGCTGCCGGACAGCTCCTGGGCGAGTGTGTCGTGCAGGTCCCGGGCAATGCGCGCGCGTTCCTCGAGTGTGCCGCTGCGATGCCGCTCGTCCGCCAGCACGTCACGGGTGCCGCGCAGTTCCTCGACCAGACGCTGGCGCTCCGCGACGTTCCGCTGCTGCGTCCGGTACAGCGCCACCGTGCCCCATACTGCGGCCACGGGGATCAGCACCATCTCCGGGTCGAACCCGCCCGCGGTTCGGGTCAGTTGACCGACGAGCAGGGCACTGACGGCGGTCAACGCCACCGCGGCGGTACGGCGTCCGAGCGCGTCCAGCACCACGCACGCCAGCGGTACGGCGCACCAGACGTAGGCGCCGGTCAGGGGCGGCGGAGTGAGCAGCACGAGGATCGTCCACAGCAGGAGGAGGGCCGCGACCCAGGTGTGCCGGGCGAGCCTGCCCCACCTGCTCCACCGCGCCAGGCCGGCCGCGTACGTCACGGCGAGCAGCCCGCTGACGGTCACGATGTCCCAGCACAGCGGGGTGTTCAGACGGGCAAGACGGATCAGCGCGGCACCGACGACAAGAAAGAACAGCAGGTGCGGCAGCTGCCTCGGGCCGAACCGTCTGCGGTCGGCCGACGCGGAAGCGTGGACGGGGCCGGGGTCGGACACGACAAACCCCCTGGATGAATGATCCATTGGGACAGGGTGGCCGAGTCTATCCGCCGACTGTATGACTCATGTGAAGAGCGGGGCTGCCGTTCCTCCGGGAGGAAGAGTGCGGAACGGCAGCCGGGCCGATGGCTGGGCGGGGCTGGTGAAGCCCGGTGCGGTACAGCGCCCCGCAGGGGCCGCGGGGCTGCATCCATGTGCGGCTCCGCCGCGCGGATGCGACCAGCCACGATGGTGCCGCAGACGATCGACGGCACATCGCGGCACTCCCAGCGGAGTGCTCAGGCGCCCGGGTGCAGTCCGAGCCAGCCGGGCGTGGGGTCGCCCTTGACCTCGCCGAAGTACAGGGCGAACGTCTGCTTCCAGCGCTCCACCTCGGCACGGTCGGCCATGAAGCGGGGGAAGCCGTCCACGTGGGCGTTGGGGTACTCCCACATCTGCTTCAGGCCCGCTGGGGGAGTCACGTCGGTGCGCACGGACCAGCCGTTGAACGACTGCTGCTGGTGCTCGGTGGACAGCTGCCAGTTGAGGAAGAGCTTTGCGGCAGTCGAGTTCTCGGCCTGCGCGAGGATCGCGGTGCGCTGGCCCCAGGCCATGAACGGGTGGCGCGGGTCGATGACGAACTTCACGGGGGACGACGTGGACGGGACCGCCGAACCCGCTGTGCCGATACCGATCGGCTTCTGCCCGCCGAAGACGGCGTCGCCGGGGGAGTTGCTGCCCCGCGCGAACTCCACGTCCTGCGCGGCGAGCTTGGCCACCCACTCCCAGCCGTACTTCTGGGCGTACAGCGAGTAGAGGTAGAGGACGGCGTCGTCGTCGTGCGGGTACGACGAGGCGATCTTGCCCTTCCACTGCGGGTCGACCAGGTCGCGCGGGGTGAGCTGCACGCCCGAGCCGACCGCCGTCGTGCTGTACACGAGGCTGAAGGCGATCGCTCCCGTCGCCACCCATGCGCCCTGCGGGTCCTTGAACTTGTCGTAGACCTTCGAGAACCCGGCGGGCTTGTAGTGCAGCAGGCGGCCCTGCTGCTTCCAGCGGTCGAAGTCCTGGAGCGTCTGGAACTGCACGACGTCCGGAACGAGGGTGTCGGTGGCGAACTGGTTGTCCACCCGCACGTCGTGGTACTTGCTGTAGTCGACGATCAGCGTCAGGTCGATGTCCGGAAAACGGTCCTTGAAAGCGGCCTTGGTGCCGTCCTGCTGCGTCGGCGTGTCACCGCCGGCGTAGACGACGAGCTTCCCGCCTTCCGCGAGGGCGGCCTGATAGAGCTCGTCGAGCGACCTCGTTTCCTCGCGTCCGCTCGAGCGCCCCGACGCGGCCGGAGAGGCCGAGGCCGGGATGGCCGAGGCGCCGAAGGCACCGGCACTGAGGGCGGCACCGGCACCGACGGCGAGGACACGTCGTCTGCTGGGGAAGCTGGGCATGCGAGGAGACCTTTCTCAGGGGGGTGGCACAGAAGGCCCGGCGCGCGCCATGGGCGATGGTCATTCTCGTGCGGCTCAGCTCGACTTCGCGTCGTCCGTACGGCGGGAAGAGGCCTCCAAGAGGTGGAAGCCGCGTTCAACCGATCGGTTGAACGCGGCTCCCAGGTCCCGGTGCGTCGCTCTACTCCGGAGGCGGAGCGGTGGTCCGTCGCGGTACCAGGCTCGGAGAGGGTTTGACCTGTACGGAAGTCTTCCGGCGGTCGGCGATCCGCTCGAGGAGCAGGCGCGCGGCGTTTCTGCCGATCTCGGTGCCCGCCTGGTCGACACTCGTGAGTGAGAGCGGGCCGAAGGCGGCGAAGGTCGTGTTGTCGTAGCCGGCCACCGAAATGTCGCCGGGAACGGACAGCCCGGCTTCGGTGAAGGCCTCCAGCACCCCCATGGCAACGATGTCCGCACCGGGCGAACACGGCCGTGGGCCGACGGGGACGCGCCAGCAGTTCCTTGGCACCCTCATACCCTCCCCGCTGGGTGTAGCTGGTGGAGACGACGTCGATCTCCGCCGCGAGTCCGAGGGAACGCATGGCCAGCCGATAGCCGGAAGCCTGACGCCGGGGGAGCCTCCGCTGTCGGCTGCTTCGGCTTCTCACGTCCCCAGGGCGGCCGAAGGCGCATCCGGGCCCCGGTCTGCGTGCCCCGTGCCTAGTGCATAGCGGCATGGCTACGGAACCGTGTCCGGACTGCGGCACATCAACACTGTGGCTGGATACGCGGCTGTCAGTGCCCGGCTTGCGGAACGCTTCTTGTCGTTCACCAGCACGGCGACTGGCCTCCTGGTGTGCTTTGCCCCCCCGCGCGACGTGCTCCTCGACCTGGTCGTTCCAGTCGGTAGCCGAGCAACGATGAGGTCGGTCACAGTTCGTCGTCTGCCCGAACCAGGCACTGAGGACGCCCCGCACGGTCAGCGGAAAGTGGAACAAACTCCCCTTCGCCGTCGTGAGCTGGGGCTTTCGCTCATCACATCGGGCGTCATCGGGCAGTTTAGGGCCCGCTCTGGGCAGGTTTGCGCGGAAAAGTGATTGATATAAATATGCGGCAAGACCGGGCACGCAGCGCCCGGACCGGTACAGAAAGGCGGGTGAGTGCGATGAACGCCGAAGAGCGTCAGAGCCGGATTCTCGCGCTCGCTCGTCACCATGGACGGGTCGAGGTCACCACCACGGCCGTCGGTCTGGCCGTCGCTCCGGAGACCATCCGCCGCGACCTCGGCGTTCTGGAACGCCGAGGCCTGATCCGCCGCACCTACGGCGGCGCCTATCCCGTCGAGGGCGCGGGCTTCGAAACGGGCCTTCCTGAACGGGAGACGCTGCATGTCAAGGACAAGCGCCGTATCGCCTCGGAGGCGGTCAAGCTCCTCGGCGACGCGGAGACCGTGTTCGTGGACGAGGGCTACACCCCCCAGCTCCTCGCCTCGCTCCTCCCTGACCACCGGCCTCTGACCGTGGTCACCGCCTCACTGTCCACCGCAGCCGCGATCGTGGACTCTCCGCAGGTCACCGTATTGCTCCTCGGCGGCCGAGTCCGGGCCCGAACCCTGGCCACGGTCGGCTCGTGGGCCTGCGCCATGCTCGAACGCTTCGTCATCGACCTGGCTTTCCTCGGATCGAACGGCATCTCCCGCGAGCTCGGCCTGACCACCCCCGATCCGGTCGTGGCCGACGTCAAGGCCAAGGCGCTGGCAGTGTCACGCCGACGTGTCTTCATGGGGCACCACAGCAAGTTCGGCGCGAGCAGCTTCTGCCGCTTCGCCGGGGTGGACGACTTCGAGGCGATCGTCACCGACACCGGGCTGTCCAGCGCCGAGGCGCACCGCTACTCACTGATGGGACCCCGCGTCCACCGGGTCTGACCCGCTCAGCCCGCCCTCATCCAACGCCAGGGACGACTCCGCCGGAGCCATCCCGACGGCACCCCCTGCTCTCTTGGCCGACCACACCCGTCTGCCCGATCCCACATTCCCTCCCCGCTTTGCTGCTCACACCCGACATTTCATGAAAGAGACGATCATGAACTCAAGAAGGACCGTTCTGCGGCGCACCATGCCACTGGGCGCGCTGGCCATGTGCGGCGCCCTGCTCACCGCCTGCGCCGGCGCAGGCGGCTCCGGCGGTGGCTCGGACGCGCACTCCATCAACGTGCTGATGGTGAACAACCCGCAGATGGCCGACCTGCAGAAGCTCACGGCGGACAACTTCACGAAGGAGACCGGCATCAAGGTCAACTTCACGGTGCTGCCCGAGAACGACGTCCGCGACAAGATCACCCAGGACTTCTCCAGCCAGGCCGGCCAGTACGACGTCGCCACGATCAGCAACTACGAGACGCCCATCTACGCCAAGAACGGCTGGCTCGCCCCGCTGACCTCTTACGCGAAGAAGGACACCGCCTTCGCCCAGAGCGACATCCTGCCCGCCATGCAGGAATCCCTGACGGCGTCCGGCCAGATATACGCCGAGCCGTTCTACGGCGAGTCGTCCTTCCTGATGTACCGCAAGGACGTCTTCAAGGAGAAGGGGCTGACCATGCCGGCCGCCCCCACCTGGCAGCAGGTCGCCGACCTGGCCGCCAAGGCCGACGGCGCCGAGTCCGGGATGAAGGGCATCTGCCTGCGCGGTCTGCCGGGATGGGGCGAGGTGATGGCTCCGCTGACCACGGTGGTCAACACCATGGGCGGCACCTGGTTCGACAAGGACTGGAAGGCCCAGGTCGACAGGCCCGCCTTCACCAAGGCGACCAAGTTCTACGTCGACCTCGTCCGCAAGCACGGTGAGGCGGGTGCCCCGCAGTCCGGGTTCGCCGAGTGCCTCAACAACATGACGCAGGGCAAGGTCGCCATGTGGTACGACGCGACCTCCGCCGCCGGGTCGCTCGAATCCTCCGAGTCGCCGGTGGCAGGCAAGATCGGCTACGCGCCCGCCCCCGTCGACCAGACCAAGAGCTCCGGCTGGCTCTACACCTGGGCCTGGGGCCTGCAGAAGGCGAGCAAGAACCAGGACGACGCCTGGAAGTTCATCTCCTGGGCCTCCAGCAAGAAGTACGAGGAGCTGGTCGGCGAGAAGCTCGGCTGGTCGAAGGTCCCGGCGGGCAAGCGCACCTCCACCTACGAGAACCCCAAGTACATCGCTGCCGCGTCGTCCTTCGCCGAAGCCACCGCGAACGCGCTGAAGGCCGCCGACCCGCAGAACCCCGGAGTGCAGCCCCGCCCCGCCCCCGGTATCCAGTTCGTCGGTATCCCTGAGTTCACCGACCTCGGCACACAGGTCTCCCAGCAGATCAGCTCCGCCATCGCCGGCAAGACCAGCGTCGATGACGCCCTCAAGGCCGGCCAGGAACTCGCCGAGAAGGTCGCCGCCAAGTACGCGGACAAGTGATCCCCTCCCGACACACCCGACGCTTCCGGCCCTCCGGTCCCACACCCACGGGACCGGGGGACGGTCGCCCAGCGGAGACACACCGATGACCCTCACTCACTCGCTCACCCGGCGTGCGCGGGCGCCGCAAACCGCCGGGCAGGTCGCACCTCCCCGGCGATCCCGCGGGGCATGGGCCCGCCGCGCCCCGCTCCTCCCGGCCCTGATCTTCATGATCGTGGTCACCCAGCTGCCGTTCGTGGGCACCGTGGCGATCTCGTTCATGCGCTGGAACGCCCTCGAACCGGACAACAAGGCCTTCGCGGGCCTGGACAACTACAAGGAGGCGGTGACCGACCCGCAGCTGCGTTCCTCGCTGCTGACGACCGTCACATTGACCGTCACCGTGGTCCTGGTCAGCCTGGTACTCGGCCTGGGACTGGCCCTGCTCCTGGACCGTCAGTTCCGCGGACGCGGCCTCGTCCGCACGATGCTGATCACACCGTTCCTCGTCGTACCGGTGGCCTCCGCGCTGCTGTGGAAGCACGCGCTGTACAACGCCACCTACGGGCTGATCAACGGCTCGCTGACCTGGCTGTGGAGCCTGTTCGGCAGCGACAACCCGCCGCAACCAGACTGGCTGTCCTCGCTGCCGCTGATGTCCGTGGAGGCATCGCTGATCTGGCAGTGGACGCCCTTCATGATGCTGATCCTGCTGGCCGGACTGCAGAGCCGCCCCATGGACGCCGTGGAGGCGGCCCGGGTGGACGGCGCGACCACCTGGCAGGTCTTCCGCTACCTCACCTTCCCCCACCTGCGCCGCTACCTGGAGCTGGCCTCGCTGCTCGGCAGCATCTACGTGGTGCAGAACTTCGACGCCGTCTTCACCCTCACCGGCGGCGGCCTGGGCACGGCCAACCTGCCCTACACGGTCTACGAGACCTTCTACCAGGCGCACGACTACGGGCAGGCCTCCGCGGAGGGCGTCATCGTCGTCCTGTGCTCGCTCCTTGTGGGTTCCTTCGCGCTCAGGACCGTCTCTTCCCTGCTCCGAGAGGAGACCCGCTGATGGCCACGACCACCTCCGAGGGCCTTACGATGCGTCGCAGGCGCGGCGCACTCGGCCTGCTTGCCTGGCTCTGCGGAAGCCTGTTCTTCCTCCCCGTGGCCTGGATGGTGCTCACCTCGCTGCACCGCGAGTCCGACGCCGCCACCAACCCGCCGAGCCTGGGAGCGCCGCTCACCCTCCAGGGATACAAGGAGTTCTTCGGAGCCAGCACCGGCGTCTCCCCCTGGCCGCCGCTCATCAACTCCTTCTCCGCGAGCCTCATGTCGACGCTGCTGGTGCTGGTACTGGCCATCCCGGCCGCCTACGCGCTGTCCATCAAGCCGGTGCGCAAGTGGTCCGACGCGATGTTCTTCTTCCTGTCCACGAAGATGCTGCCCGTAGTGGCCGGACTGCTGCCGATCTACCTCATCGCGCAGAACGCCGGCCTGCTCGACAACGTCGCCCTGCTGGTCGTCCTCTACACCTCGATGAACCTGCCGATCGCGGTGTGGATGATGCGTTCCTTCCTCGCCGAGGTCCCCGTCGAGATACTGGAGGCGGCCTCCATCGACGGAGCCGGGCTGCCCACGGTCCTCGTCCGGATCGTCGCACCGGTCGTCGCGCCCGGCATCGCCGCCACTTCGCTGATCTGCTTCATCTTCAGCTGGAACGAACTCCTCTTCGCACGTGTGCTCACCGGTGTCGTCGCCGGCACGGCCCCCGTGTTCCTGACCGGCTTCGTCACCAGCCAGGGCCTCTTCCTGGCCAAGGTGTGCGCCGCCGCCGTCTGCATCTCCCTGCCGGTTCTCATCGCCGGATTCGCCGCCCAGGACAAACTGGTCCAGGGCCTGTCCCTTGGAGCAGTCAAGTGAAAGCCGCCGTCATCAGCTCGCCCGGTCAGGTCGGCGTCGAGACCGTCGACGACCCCACACCGGGCCCCGGCCAGGTGGTGATCGAGGTAAAAGCCTGCGGCCTGTGCGGCACCGATCTCCACATCCTCCAGGGCGAGTTCGCGCCCACCCTGCCCATCATCCCCGGGCACGAGTTCGCCGGTGAGGTCGTCGGACTGGGCGCAGAGGTACGGGACCTCAAGGTCGGCGACCGGGTCGCCGTCGACCCCTCGCTGTACTGCCACGAGTGCCACTACTGCCGTATCGGACGCGGCAACATGTGCGAGCGCTGGAACGCCATCGGCGTCACCGTCCCCGGCGGCGCGGCCCAGTACACGGTCGCCCCCGCCGCGAACTGCGTGAAGCTCCCAGAGCACATCCGCACCGAGGACGCCGCCCTCATCGAACCGCTGTCCTGCGCCGTGCGCGGCTACGACATCCTGCGCTCCACCCTCGCCAGCAACGTGCTGATCTACGGCTCGGGCACCATGGGCCTGATGATGCTGGAACTCGCCAAACGCACCGGCGCGGCCACCGTCGACATGGTGGACATCAACGAGGACCGGCTCACCACCGCCCGCACCCTCGGCTGCAGCAACGCGGTCACCACCGCCGACGCGATCGAGCGCCCGCGCGGCTGGGACGTGGTCATCGACGCCACCGGCAACGCCAAGGCCATCCAAGACGCCCTGGGCCGCGTCGGCAAGGGGGGTACGTACCTCCAGTTCGGCGTCGCCGACTACGCGACCCGGGCCACGATCGACCCGTACCGGATCTACAACGAGGAAATCACCATCACCGGCTCGATGGCCGTCCTGCACAGCTACGAGCGCGCCGCCGACCTCTTCGCCGGTGGGGTGCTCGACCCGGAGACCTTCATCAGCGACCGGCTGCCGCTGACGGACTACGCCGGAGCCCTGGAGCAGTTCCAGGCAGGCAAGGGCCGCAAGATCCAGGTCCTGCCGTGACCAGTGCCATAGGAAGAGACGGCCGCCGACCTCACCCGAGGGCGCGGCGCCGTGCCGGACGACGAAGCCGGACCCCGCCCGGTGGCAGGACATCGGCATGGAGGAGCATCTGCTCAGCCACCATGCCACCGTCTGCCTGTGAGGGACCGTCATGCGCTCTGCCCGCCGCACCGTGCCACCCATCCTGCTCACCAGCCTGCTGCTGGCAGGCTGTTCACCCGTCTCCCTCGGCACGTCGACGTCGTCCGGGACGCAGAGCCCGGTGACGGGAGTGTCGCCCGGCTCGGGGCGGGCGATCGCAGTGGGGGCGGGCCCGCAGAAGCACTACACGGTGCAAAAGCAGCCGGCCGCGGGCTCCTGCCACTACCGGTACCTCAAGGGAGAACCGCTGGAGGACCCGACGTGCACGCCGGGCGCCATATCCCCGGCGGTCACGCAAGCCAACCTGGCCTCGACAATCTGCCGCAAGGGCGGCTACACCTCCGGAATACGCCCCTCCACGTACGTGACAGGCAAAGAGAAAAAGCTCAACGCCGCCTCCTACGGGTTCACCGGACGCATGGGAGATGCCGAGTACGACCACCTGATCAGCCTGCAGTTGGGCGGGGACCCCAACGACTACCGCAACCTGTGGGTCGAGCCGGCCGACCCCGGCCACAAGAAGGGCTCCGGGGTCAACAACGCGAAGGACCCGGTGGAGACGAAGCTGCACACCGCGGTCTGCAAGGGCACCGTCACCCTCGCCGCCGCACAACAGGCGATCGTCACCGACTGGACCACCGCACTGAGCGCCCTTCACCTCGCCTGAAGGCGGCTGCTTCTTCCGAATACGGGGCCGCGCGGACGGTCCGCGCACGAAAGCCCCGGCTGGACGGGGGAGACCAGCCGGGGCCGTGTGCGGTGGCGTGCGGAGGGCGGTCGCCTCTCGGCGAAAGGCTCCATCCCTGATCTTGCGTGGGTATCCCCGGCTTCAGCCGGGTAGGGAAACGCATCCTTGCCAAGGAGGCGCGAAGCGCCGTAGGTCTCTTCTCTCTCGTGGTGACGGTCAGACGGGCCGCTTCTGGCCCTCGATGTACTGGCGGATCACGGTCAGTGGCGCTCCGCCGCAGGACCCGGCGAAGTACGAGCGGGACCAGAACACCGACCCCATGCCGACGCGGTTGATCCGGCCGGTGTACTCGGCCCGCAGGTACCGGGAGCTGACCCCCTTGAGGGAGTTGATCAGCTTCGACAGGGCGACCTTCGGCGGGTAGTGCACCAGCAGGTGCACATGGTCCCTGTCGCCGTTGAACTCGTTCAGCTCCACATCAAAGCCCGCGCACACCTCGCGCATGATCTCCTCACACCGCTTGAGCATGTCGTCATCGAAGACATCCCGCCGGTACTTGGTGACGAACACCAAGTGCGCGTGCAGGGTGTGGGTAACATGACGCCCGGTGCGGATCTCGGGGTTTGGCTCCCAGCGTGGTGACATACGCCAAGCGTAGTATGATCAAGGAGGCTGACGTGGAAGGGGGGTGGGCCGGATGATCCGTGCGTACAAGTTCCTCATGCGGCCCACCGTCCGCCAAGCGCAGGCACTGGCTGAGATGCTGCGGGACCACTGCTCCCTCTACAACGGGGCGTTGCAGGAGCGGCGTGATGCCTGGCGGCACCCGTCGAAGACCACCGTCAAGTACGGGATGCAGTCCGCGCAGCTCAAGGAGATCCGGGCGTTCGATCCGGAGCGTCAGGGGCGTTGGTCGTTCTCCTCGCAGCAGGCCACCCTGCGCCGTCTCGACAAAGCGTTCGCCGCGTTCTTCCGCCGGGTCAAATCCGGCGACACCCCGGGCTACCCGCGTTTTCGCGGGGTGAACTGGTTCGACACGGTGGACTTCCCCAAGGACGGGGACGGCTGCCGGTGGAACTCCACCCCGCACGACCCCGTCACCCGCGTCCGCTTCCAGGGCGTCGGCCACGTCAAGGTCAACCAGCACCGCCCGGTGGTTGGACACGTCAAGACCGTGTCGGTCAAGCGCGAGGGCCGCAAGTGGTTCGTCGTGCTCAGCGCCGAGCAGGACCAGCCCGAACCCTTGCCCGCGACCGGCTCCGTGGCCGGGATCGACCTGGGCATCGCGAACTTCCTCGCCGACTCGAACGGCGGGTTCGTGCCCACCCCGCGCTACGGCCGCTGTGCATCCGAGAGGCTCCAGGCGGCGCAGCAGGCCCTGTCCCGGTTCCCCCGCTGCAAGGCGAAGGACCGGACCGCCAACCACCAGCGCGCGGTGGACAAGGTTGCCCAGCTGCACGGCAAGGTGCGTCGCCAGCGGCTCGACCACGCGCACAAAACCGCCCTCGGCCTGGTCCGCGCACACGACTTCATTGCGCACGAGGACCTCAAGATCCGCCAAATGAGCAAGGCCCCACAACCCAGGCCCGACAACGACCGGCCGGGCACCTTCCTGCCCAACGGAGCCGCCGCCAAAGCCGGGCTCAACAAGTCGATCCACGATGCCGGTTGGGGGGTGTTCCTGACGATCCTGCATGCCAAGGCTGAAAGCGCCGGACGGGAAGTGATCGCAGTGGACCCCCGCAACACCTCCCGCACCTGCCCCGAATGCGGGCACTGCGCGAAGGAGAACCGGCCCACCCAGGAAAAGTTCCACTGCGTCGCCTGCGGCCACACTGCACACGCCGACACCGTGGCAGCGACCAACGTATTACGGGCCGGGCTGGTCCGTCGCCACGCCAACCCGGCATAGCGAGAAGCCCCCGGCTTCAGCCGGCGGAGGAGTCACGGGCTATAGGTGAGGCTTGGGGACACTGTCCCCTCCGCCAGCCACATGCGGATGGCCTTCTAGCGGCAGTGACCCGGGAGGCCCCTCGACGAGTCAGCTCAGCACCTTCCCGGCGCAACGTAGCGATCAGTGGAAGTCGTGCGGTTGCAGCCCGCTGAACGGGGCTGTCCAATGTGGTTCCGACGCCGTGATCACACCAGCCACGTGAAGAAGTCGTTCCCCAGCACCTGTGTACTTCGGAAAGTGGCGCTTCAGCCGCAGCGGCTCTCCCGTGGCTCCATGGAGCCCACCTGTTCCATGCGCCGGATCTTCCGCTCCGCCGCTTCCAAGTGCCCGAGGTCGAGGGCCATCGCGGCACGCCCGGCGACGTAGACGATGTCCTGTCGGATCCGACAGGACAACCCCGGCTGGCGGCACAGGGCCAGGAACCGCACCTCAAGACTGAGTTCGATGCGGCCCATCTCGTCCCGCACGCCGGCTGAGAGTGCGGCGTGCCGGAGGTCCTTGGCGTAGTCACGCGTCTGCCGGGTCGGCCTCATCAGGCCGGGCTTCCACGGGACGATAGGGGTGATCGGCCCACTCCGTGTCAGCCCACCCGACGAGTTCGTCCAGGTACTCCGTGGCGACCCCCGATTCCGGGGGCGAGGCGGAGAGGGCCGCGTCCGCGCCGGCAACCAGCTGGGCGAGACGACGTCGCGCGTCGTCGTCCCCGGCCACGCCCATCGCGATGAAACCCGACAACACATCGCCCCTGCGCGACACCTCCGCCTGCTGCCAGATCTCGTACAGTCCCGCCATCCACCGTTCCTTCGCCGACTGACTGCGTCTCCGCGCCCCGAACCCTATGATGCGCACCCGTCAACGGGTCCAACAAATTTCCGGGACTCAGCGAGCGAACCTCATGTCAGCTCGGTGCGGCGCACGAGCTCCTCTCAGAGGGCGTACTTACGCCTGCTGCTCGTGCCGGTTCAACAGGCACGAGTAGCAGGGGCGGCGAGGTCGCATCACGCGACTGCGGTCCCCTCAAGCTCGACCACCTGGCCGGGAATCGCCAGCCGTGTCACCCCGAGCATCGTGGTGGTCGGCGCCACCCCGGCGGCGCCCAACCGCGCCGTCAGCAGGCCGTAGTGCGGGAAGAGCAGATCGACGTCGGTCGTGTAGACGTTGAGCCGGACGAGGTTCGCGAGAGACATGCCGGCCTCGCCGAGCACGGCCTCCAGGTTCTCGATGCTCAGCGTCAACTGCGCCGCTATGTCGCCGTCGTACTGGGGCTTGCCGTCGCTGCTCATCGCGGTCTGCCCCGAGATGTACAGGGTCCGGGTATGCCCGGAGACGACCTCACCCTGGTTGAATCCCATCTCCACCGACCACGTCACCGGGTTGACCGCGGTTCGTTCCATTGCCACGTCAGCTCCATTCGATTCGTAGGAGTACGTACGTCCATCGGCTTGATAGCCGCCGTCTTCGACGTCGTGTTGAGGAGCCTCCAAACAAATCACGACACCCTTGGTCACGTATTTCGATAGCGTTCTCGTATGCGCGCCGACCGGTTGGTCTCGCTGGTGCTGCTGCTGCGTCAGCGCGGACGGCTGACTGCGGACACGCTGGCCCGGGAGTTGGAGGTATCCACCCGCACCGTGCTGCGCGACATCGAGGCGCTGTCCGCGGCTGGCGTCCCGGTCTACGCCGAACGCGGTCGGCACGGCGGTTTCATGTTGTCGCCCGGTTTCCGGACCGACCTCACCGGTCTGAACCACGACGAGGCCCTTGCCCTGCTGGTCGCTGGATCGCGTCGCGGCGCGCAGGCATTCGGCCTCGGTTCGGCGCTCGCTTCGGCCATGCTCAAGGTCGTCGACGCACTACCCGAAGGCTATCGGGACACCGCGGCCGGTCGGGCTGAGCGGTTGCTCATTGACCCTGAGGCCGACCTCCTCTCGCGTCGGCTGGTCGCTGAGGATGTGCCTGACCCCATAGCGGCCGAGGTCCGGCGCGCGGTGTTCGCAGGACACAAGCTGCGCATCCACTACGCGGCCATGGACCAGACCCCGAAATGGCGCACGGTGGACCCGATCGGCCTGGTCACCGTGCGCGACCTGGGTTACTTGCTGGCCACGCGGTCCGGCACGGACCGCACCTACCGGCTGTCCCGCATCCTGGCCGCCGAAGAACTCGCCGAACCGGCACAGCGACCAGAGCGGGTCGATCTGGACCGGGCCTGGCAAGAACGCAGCACACGGTTTCGGACAGGCGGCGACCAAGTCACCGTGGTGGTACGGGTGAACCCGGCGCGGCGGGAGGACCTGGTGGGCACCACGCTGGCCGTCCTCGCCGAAGAAGCCGATGCAGACGGCTGGCTGCGCCTGGAGGTGACCTTCCAAGATTCGAGACACGCCGAATGGGCGCTGTGGCAGATCAGCACGGACGCAGAAGCCCTGGCCCCGCAGTGGTTGCGCACCTCCCTACGCAACCGCGCCGCTGCGATTGCCACCCGCTACGGAGACTCATCCTGAAACGGACTTAACGACCTCTCGCAGCTTCTGTGTCCGCGAGCGGGGGCTTCCTGATCATTGCGGGACAGCCCTTGGGCGTCCCCTGTGTCACATGGGCAGCGAGAACAGCCGTACTGGTCCCGACGGCCAGCGGGCACCGTCGCGCAGAGGCGTCACCATGGTCCGCAGCGGCATGGTCACCAGGCGGTCTTCGGGTTGTTCGACAAGTACGTCCGTGTCGAGCGGGTGCCATCCGAGGTGACGGTAGAGCGGCACGAGGGGAGGCCGGCAGAACAGGAGTGCGTGCCCTGGACCCATCGTGCGGGCGTGCTCCAGGGCAGCTGTGACGACGAGGCGAGCCAGGCCCTGACCTTGCATGCCGGGTGCGACGGCCACCCCGCCGACTCCCACCACCTCTGTCTCGGCGGCGCCGATCGCGACAGGCAGTAGCCGCAGGCCGGCGTGTGCCACGAGCCGGTCTTCGTGTCTGATTCCGAAGTGTTCTTCTTTCGGCAGCCAGGTCAGGCCGGCCGAGGCGACACCGAAGGGATCATCGCCGTCGCCCAGGATCTCCTCCTGGTCCGCCTTCGTGTACTGGGGGAGCCGCACCACATGCGGTGCCGCAGCTGATCGGTTGTCAGACATTCCCCCATCATGATCTCTCCGCCGGGCACCGGCCAAGTCCACTCACACCCGGGAGCGGAACTGCCGCACGAGCGTGCTCGGGTCCCGTACGGCCTGCCACAGACCCATCGACAGCAGCCCCAGGCTGATGGCGAAGCAGACCCAGAACACGAACTGGGCGCCGCTCGCGAGGTTGTGGGTGCTGCCGTACTCGTAGCGGCAGTACGCCTGTGGGGGGAACGCCTTCGAGACGCCGACGCCCCCGTGGTACATGGAGCAGGGGTCCTCGCCGGGGTCCTTGAGCGTGTCGTCCGCCGTGACGACCAGCAGCCAGGCCAGCGCCGTCACCGGAACCGTGGCGAACACGATCATCTTCGCCCAGATCGGCAGGCGAGGGTGGCCGAGGAGCCCGATCAGCGCGACGAGTACGACCACGAACACCGCGGCGACGGCCACGGCGGTGAACGGCCTCTCGTACACCTCCTCGAGAAGCCAGACGACTCCGGCCACTGGCGGCGCGGTGAGGAGGACGACTTTGATCCCGGGTGCCGTACGGGGGTGAGCGAGCACGTACACGGCGAGCGCGCACGCGATCAGGGCGAGGAGCGCGATCACGGACCATCGGTGGTGGTGGGTGCGGGCTCCCGGTGTGTCTCGTCCTTCCGCCACGGACCGACGCCGAGCTTTCCGGTCGTCCCGAGGTCGAGTTCCGGCGCCACCGTCACGGGATCGGCTGCGGGCGTGGCCCAAACACGGACGTAGGGCGCGTTCACCGGTTCGCCGGCCTGGGTGGTGTTGCGCCAGGCCAGTTGGGCCACCGCGGCCTCCCCGGGACGCAGGACGACCGGTTGCGGCCTGCCGTCCCCACCGAGGCCGGTACTGATCTGATCGGTCCCCTGGAGGATGTGTACGCCGTCCACGGTGTGGTGGTCCTCGTCCTGGATCGTGAGCTTCGGGTAGCCGTTGAGCTGAAGAGGCCCGGTACCGCAGTTGACCAGGTGCAGGCCGACGACGCGCAGCCCCATGGCCGCGTCCCCCTGGTCGGCGTAGAGGCGCATGCCCGACTTCGGGCACGTTCCCGAGGCGGACGGCGCCTCGGCTTCTGGAACGCTGCGTATCTTGATCACCTCTATGCCCGTCACCTCGGGCGCGTTCCCGACCGGCTCCCCCATGACGACGGTGCCCTTGACCGTCCGCCCCTGCCCGACCGCCTCGACGGTCTGTTCCGCGTTGTCGACCGCGCCTCCGGAGGCCGAGAGGAAACCGAAGGTCAGCGTGTACGTGGCCGTCTGCGTCTGCTGGTTGGTCAGTTCGAAGTCCGCGCTGTAGGAGACTCCCGCGCAGCCGCTCTCCGGACCCCAGGCGTACAGCGCGGTGATCTTGACGCCGTCCTCGGCCGTACCTCCGACGGAGGGCAGGGGCAGCGCGGTCGGTGTGCCGGAGGGACGAACGGACGGTTCTGAGGACGGCGGACTGCCGTACCGGGAGAAGTCCGACGGGCACAGTGCCTCCGCCCGGACCGGGCCGCCGCCGGCACCTCCGCCCGGCGAGACGCTCTGGGAACCGCAGGCGGCGAGCAGCAGGGCAGCGGCGAGGACGGCGGGAGCGGTGCGGGAGGCGGTCGACATCCGCCCACCTCACCAGGGGGACACCCTCGTGGGCTGTGGCGGAACCCACACCTCCGGTCACAGCGGTGTCACAGATCACTCTGGAACAGCGCCTGCGCGCGGGCTTGTTCTTCCAGACCAATGCGGTGATCACTCAGCGCGATTGCGGCGACGGCACCGGCCGAGGTCTCGTAGAGCGGCTTCCCGGCCTCACCGAAGGCCGCCGTTGTATGCAAGCCGGCCGCGCCGCGCCCGGGTTGTGCTGGGCCAGGGTCAACTCCGCCTGGCCCAGCAGCACATGAGCGAGTTCGGGCCCGAGGGTGCCAGGGGGGATCCACACCCACCGGTTCCTCTGGGACGTCGTAGCTCTCGACTTGGCTCAGATACGGCGCGACGGTGCCCCCTCCGGCTCGTCCGGCCAACCATCGTCCGCGTCACGGGATCAGGGCGGCAGGGCCTGGTGATCGTAGAGCGCCCCTGGATGCCAGTGCGAACCGCCGAGTTGCCCGCGCTCCGACTCCGCTACGGCAATCCGCGCCGCCACACCGGCCGCACAGCCTGATCGCGGCGATGCCTCAGGCGGCCTCCTTACGCGGTGCGCGGCGGCGGGTCAGGCGGGTGCGGAGGCCGAGCCGTCCGCCGGTGACGACCAGGGCGACGATCAGGACGAGACCGGTGAACAGGCTGGGGGCCCACTGGGCGGAGGTCGCGAGGCCGAGGCCCACCGTCCCGGTGCCCAGCAGGAGGATCGCGATGACCGTGCCCCAGGAGTTGAAGCGGCCCGCGCGGAGCTGGGTGGCGCCGACGAAGGCGGCGGCGTACGACGACAGCAGGTAGGGCGTGCCCGCCTCGGGAGAGCCCGAGCCGATCTGCGAGGCGAAGACGACGCCCGCGCATCCGGCGATCGCCGAGGAGGCGACGAGGGTGAGGAAGCGAAGGCGGTCGGTGGGCACTCCCTGCAGACGTGCCGCGTCCGAGTTGAAGCCCGTCGCGTACAGGCGGCGCCCGCTCGCGGTGTGCTCCAGGACGAACCACAGCGCGACCGCCACCACCAGAAGGTAGAGGACGGGGATGGTGAAGCCGCCCGCGCTCTTCTGCCCGATGCTCGCGAAGGGTTCACGCAGGAGTTTGACGCCGGTGATCGACGTGCCGTCGGTGAACATCGTGATGAACGCCTGGATCAGCGACCCGGTCGCCAGCGTCGCGATGAACGAGTCGACCCGCAGTGTCACCACGACGATTCCGTTGATCACGCCGATCACCAGGGCGGTGCCCATGGCGAGGGCGATCGCGCCCCCGGCGCCGATGTCCGTGGAAATGATCACCTTGGCGGTGATGACTCCGGTCAGTGACATCGTGTAGGCGATCGACAGGTCGAAGACGCGCGCGGCCAGCGGCGGCACCACGCTCAACGCGACCAGGCCGGTCACCGCGTTGCTGTTGAGCACCTGTTGGAACGTCTGCCAGGTGGGGAACGTGTCCGGCGCCCAGAACGAGAACACGACGATGATCACGATCCACACGTAGACCGCGCCGATGTTCGTGAAGGACAGACCCGTCAGCGCACGGCGTCCCAGCGGGGGTCGAGTCGGCGGCGAGGCGGGTGGCGCCTCGGTCGGCTCGCCGAGGGACGGGCCGGTGCCGGTGGGGTCGGCGGCGGTGGTGCTCATTCTTCGGTTCCTTCCATGGCATGGACGAGCGTCGGCTCGGTGATGGCATCGCCGGCGATCTCCCGGACGACTTGGCCGTCGCGCAGTACGAGGACCCGGGTGCACAGGGCGAGCAGGTCGCCCACGTCGGACGAGGAGACGATGACGCCGAGCCCTTGGGCCGCCTGCTCCTTGATCAGGTCGTAGAGCTGGAGCCGGGTGGCGATGTCGACACCGGCCGTCGGCTCGCACAGCACCAGCACGTCGGGTTCGAGGGCCAGGCAGCGGGCCATGACGACTTTCTGCTGGTTGCCGCCGCTGAGTGTGGTGATCGGGGCGTCGCGGCCTGCGGTGCGGATCCCGACCCGCTCCACCCAGTCGTCGACGACTGCGGCCTCGTGCCGGCCGTCGAGGATGCGCCGCCCCGTACGGAGCCGGGACAGCAGCGGCAGCGTGAGGTTCTCGGCGACGCTGAAATCGGCGATCACACCGTGGGCCGCCCGGTCCCCGGGCACCAGGGGGATGCCGAGGCGGGCGGCGCGGGAGGCGTCGGACCACTCAGGCGACCGGCCCGGACAGCGCAACTGCCCTTGTACGTCACCGGGCCAGGCTCCGGTCACGACGTAGGGCAGCACGTCGTGACCGGAACCGGCGAGCCCGGCGATACCGAGCAGTTCACCGCGGGCGAGGGAGAACCCGAGCCCCCGGAGCGGACCGCCGGTCAACTCCCGGGCCTCCAGGGCGGATTCGCCGGACCGTGAAGCCGCAGAGACCTTCGGGCGCTCGGCGGAACGCTCCGTCGCCTCGCCGGCCATGAGGGAGGCGAGGCGCTGCGGCGTCAGCCCCCGCACGGGCCGGGTGGCGATGCGCCGGCCGCCCCGGATGACGGTCACCCGGTCCGCCACCTGGAAGATCTCGTCGAGGCGGTGCGACACGTACAGCACGCTCGCCCCGCCCCGCCGTACCTCCCGCACGATGTCCAGGAGCTTGCCGACCTCGCCCGGCGGGAGTACCGCAGTCGGTTCGTCCAGGACCAGCAGGCCCTGGTCGGCCTCCCAGCCCTGGAGCGCGGCGGCGACGGCCACCACGGTGCGTTGCACGGGCGTGGCGTCCACCAGGGGGCGGCGTACGTCGATGTCGAGGCCGAACCGGTGGACGAGTTCCACGGTGCGCTGCTCCTGCTCGCGCCAGCGGATGTTGCCGAGGCGGCTGCGGGCGAAGCCCCGGCTGAGCGCCAGGTTGTCCATCGCGCTCAACTCGCCCACCAGGCCCAGCTCCTGATGGACGAAGCGCAGCCGGTCGTGGTCCGAGCCGAGGTCGAAGGGCTCACCGTCCAGCCGGGCGTCGGCTCCCGCGTCGGCCTGGTGGTAACCGGCGAGAATCTTGATGAGGGTCGACTTGCCGGAGCCGTTGGGGCCGACCAGGGCGTGGATCTCGCCCTGCGCGATGTCCAGATCGACGTCCCGCAGCGCCTGGGTTCCGCCGAAGCGCTTGGACAGTCCGGTGATGCTCAGCACCGGGCTTGTCGTCACTGTGTCCGTCATCCCGTTCACGACCCGCCCTGTACGGCCAGGCTCTCGACGCCGGTGGTCGGGTTCGTGCGACCTGTCATGAGGTCCGCGAGCCGTTCCGCGGCGGCGATGGTCGGCAGGTTGGTGTTGGCCCGCGGCACCTCGGGGAAGACCGAGGCGTCGGCGACCCACAGGCCATCGACCCCGAGCACGCGGCCGGTCGGGTCGACCACCGCGCGCGGGTCGTCGGGCGCCCCCATGCGGCAGGTGCCGCAGATGTGGCCGGTGTCGCCGATCGTCTCCAGCAGCCACCGGTCGATGGCGGTGTCGTCCGCGAGCGCGTCGGTGCCCGTGCCGGCGAGGTCGACGGCGATGTGCTCGAAGGCGGTGTCGAACGCACCGGAGCGGACCAGCTCCAGGCAGCGGTGGACGCCGTCCCGCATCCGTGTCAGGTCCCCGGGGTCGTTCAACAGGTTCTGTTCGATGACGGGGTGGACGTCCGGGTCGGGTGAGGACAGGCGCAGGGTGCCGCGGGAGAACTCCTGGTTGGCCCACAGACAGAGCAGCCCGGGACCGCCCGAGACGTGGCCGCCGCCCGCACCGCCCCAGGTGCCGCGGGCCCCGTCGGCCACCAGGTGCGAGTCGTTCATGTCGGGCAGGGCGAGGGTCTGGTTGATCGACACGATCATCATGTCGTTCTCGCTCGCGCCCGCCAGATCGGATGAGTAGCGCAGACAGCAGTTGGTCTGCCGTTCGTTCAGGCCGGGCCGCGCCTCGGGGCGCTGGTGGAGCCAGAACAGCGCCAGCGGATGCTCCTGCATGCCCTCGCCGACCGGCAGGGACGCCACAGGCCCGCCCGGTCCGATGCCGGAACGCAACAGGATCGAGGGGGAGTGCACGGCCCCGGCGCAGAGCACGACCCGCGCGGCGCGGACCTGCGTCCAGGTGCCGTCCACGCGCACCCGCACACCCACCGCGCGACCGCCCTCGACGATCACCTGATCGACCGTCGCGTCACCCACGATCCGCAGGTTCGGCCGCTGCCGGGCAGGCTCCAGGTAGCCGTCGTTGGCGGTGACCCGAGCGCCGTCGCGGGCGTTGATGCCGTAGGGCGAAACGCCGGTCCCGGTGGGCCCGTTGTGGTCGTCGCACCACGGGTGGCCGATGCCCAGGGCGGCTTCGGCGAGCGCGTGGTCGGCAGGGCCCCACGCCTCACGCCCGAGCCGCTGTACCGGGATCGGACCGTCGGCGCCGTGGTGGGGCCGGTCGCCGAAGTCCGCATCGCTCTCCATGCGCCGCAGGTACGGCAGCATCTCCTGGTACGACCAGCCGGGACAGCCGTAGGACGCCCAGCGGTCGTAGTCGTCCGGCAGCGCACGGATGGCGATCATCCCGTTCACCGACGACGAACCGCCCAGACCCCGCCCGCGCACATGCGGGCGGCGCTCTTGCGCGGTGCTGCGCCGCGATTCCAGACCGGGCCACTGGAACGGTGCGCACGCCGTCCCGTCCAGTGCCCGCCAGCCGTTCATGCTGCGCATCTCGGGCGGGGCGTCGGCGGACCGCCAGTCCGGGCCGGCCTCAAGGAGCACGACCTGCTGGGTGGGGTCCTCGCTCAGCCGGGCGGCCAGCACGCATCCCGCGCTGCCACCGCCGACGACCACCCAGTCGGCCTCGATCACCTTGCCCATCACGCGCCCACCTCCACTCGCGGGCTCTCGGGGACGGTCAGGTCCTTCTCCAGTGGGCGGGAACGTATGAGATGGAGGAGCTGTGTGGACATGCGGTGACTCCCATATGCGCCGTGTCGCGCGATCGGGTCGTGAGCCAAGCTGAAGTAGCTTCAGTACTGCGAAGCGTCAGTGCGGTGGCGGGACGTCGGGGAGGGACGTCAGCTCTTGCCCCACAGCTTCTTGAACTGTGCCTGGTAGTCCTCGACGAGCGGGAACTGCGTCTTCGTCGAGATCAGGTTGTCCTTGTCGATGAGCATGAACGGCAGCTGGGCGTCCTGCGTCACCTTCATCGACTGGCCGGTGAAGTGCCGTGCCAGCCCGTCGGCCTGCGCCCACGCGTTCTCGATGTTGTTGAACGCGACGGCGGCCTGCGTCTGACCCGACTCGATGTACTGGTAGTTCGTGGACTCGCCGACGTTGACGATCGTGTGGACCTTGTTCTGCAGCCCGGCGGCCCGCAGCGCGGCCGGCACGCCCACGTTGAGCAGGGCGAGCGAGAAGGCGATGTGGGTGACCTTGGGGTGGGCGCGGACGTAGGAGACCACGCGGTCCGGCATGTCCTTGCCGATGGCGGTGATCGGCACGTCGACCTTGTCGTAGCCGCAGCCCGCGCACCACTTCTCGTAGTCGCTGCGGAAGGCGTCGGCGACCGGCTTGAGGATGCCGAAGGTCGGCATGTCGAAGTAGACGGTGTCGGCGTCACCTTGGCTGTCGGAGGTCACCCAGGAGGCCATGATCTTGCCCTCGATGTCCACGACGTCGGGCCCGTCGATGAGCATGCTGATGCCGTCGCCCGCGGTGTCGTCCGTGGAGGACTCGACGACGGGGATGTTCATGCCCTTGAGCTGCTTCAACTGCTTGGCGAACACGCTGCGTGGGAATCCGGAGGCGATGACCGCGTCGGGCTTGTCGCGCACGGCCTGCGTCCAGGCGGCCTGGACCGACTGCGGGGTGCCCTGCGTGGGGATCTTGTTGACACTCCAGCCGAGCACCTTGGCCGCCTCGGTGAAGTAGTTCGCCAGGTCCTGGCAGGACTGCACGCCGCACAGGATGAAGTCGATCTTCTTGCCGGTCGGGACCGGCTTGCCCACCGGCTGCGTGATGCCGATGCTCGTCGGGCGCTTCGAGTACTGGGCGAGGACCTCCTCGGCCGCCTTGACGCCGGCGGGGTTGCCGCCGGCCGCCTTGGCCGAGGTGCCGGCGTCGGCATTGCCGCCGCACGCCGCCAGGGCAAGGAGTGCGGCGGTGGTGAACAGGGCCGTTGTGGCGCGGGTGCGGCCCTTGGAGCTGGTTCTGCGACGACTCATGGCACTTCTCCTGTCGACCGGGCTACGGCTGACGCCGTGCCTCCATGCCGTGCAACCTGAGTTCAGTTCAGGTGAATGTAAGCGCGTCGGGTCCGGCAGGCAACAGTCGTGCACACGATTGATCGCGTCACTTCAACCAGCGTCGATCGGCAGGAAGCCAGGAGGCACGTGTCAGTCGGGCAGCAGAACCGCCCGGCCGCGCACCCGCCCCTGACGCAGCCGGCCGAACGCCTCGGGGGCCGCGGACAGCGGGAACTGCTCCGTCTCGACGTGGAGTGAGCCCGCACGGGCCAGGGCGATGACCTCGGCGAGTTCGGGGCGGGTGCCCCAGAACGGCAGGGAGAGCCGAAAGCCCGCAGGAAGGAAGCCCGGCTTGCGTACCGTCAGCCGGCCGCCGCCGCTACCGACCACGGCCAGTTCCCCGCCGGGGCGCAGCAGTTGGACGGCGAGGGCGAACGTGGCCTCGTTGCCGACGAAGTCGAGTACGGCGTCGACTCCCACGCCGCCGGTCTCCGCCCTGAGCACCTTGGCCGTGTCCGCCCCCATCGGGACGCCGAGATGCGCGCCGGACCGCAGGGCGAGGTTCACCGCCTCCTCCCGGATGTCGACCGCCAGCACCCGGCTCGGAGTGGTCGCACGCACCATCTGGACCGCCAGGTGCCCCAGTCCGCCGACGCCGATGACCAGGGCGACGCTGCCCTCGCCGAGCGCATGCCGCACTCCGGCGAGGGCGTGATACGACGTCAGGCCCGCATCGGAGAGCGGTGCAGCCTGCGCGGCGGGCAGGTCACCGATCGGCACCAGATGGCGGGCGGAGGGGACGAGGAGGTACTCGGCCATCCCTCCGTCCCGGCCGAGCCCGACTCCGTGCCAGCCGAGGTCGCCCCGGTGGTCGCAGTAGTTGTCCCGACCGGCGGCGCAGCGGGTGCAGTTCCCGCAGCCCCACGGGCCGTAGACCACCACGCGTTCACCCGCCGCCGTACCTTCGGCGTCGGGGCCGAGGGCCGCCACATGGCCGGCGACCTCGTGGCCGAGGGTGAATGGCGGCCGGTAGGGGAGTGCTCCCTCGGCCGCGTCGATGACGTGGACGTCGGACTGGCACAGCCCTGCGGCCTCGACCCGCACCAGCACCTCGGTCCCCCGCGGGACCGGGCGCTCCACCTCGGCGAGCGCCGGTTCCCGTCCCCATTCAGTAAGCCGCACCGCTTGCATGCACACCGTCCCGGGTCTTGTCAGTTGGCCGACGGTGACGGTAACAGAGGTGAAGTCAGTTCAGTAACGATTGGGTCGACGCCATAATGCGGCCGAGAGGGAGTGCGCGGGATGGACGGGAACGAGCGAGGAGCCAGGTTCGAGGGCAGCGTCGTACTGGTGACGGGTGCCGCCTCGGGAATGGGGGCGGCGGTCGCCAGGCAGGTGGCCGACGAGGGGGCGCGGGCCGTGGTCGTCGCGGATGTGGACGGTGAGGGGGCAGAGGCCGTCGCCAAGGAGCTGACGGCCGGGCGTGCGGCGGCGCTCGACGTGTCGGACGCCGCCGCGGTCGACGCGGTCGTCGACGACGTACTGCGCGAACACGGGCGGCTGGACGTCGTCGTGCACGCCGCGGGCGTCGACGACCCGCAGGCCAAGCAGCTCATCGCGGACGCCCTGGTCGAGGAGCGGCCCATCGAGGTGACCGACCGGCTCGACGACGCGTCCTGGCGGCGCGTCATGCGCGTCAACCTGGACGGCACCTTCCATGTGCTGCGGGCCGCGGTACGGGCGATGCGCCCGGTGGGGGCGGGTGTGATCGTCGTCATCGGCTCGTCCTCGGCCTTCGACACCCCGGTCGGCTATCCCCACTACGCGGCCTCCAAGGCGGGGGTGCACGCCTTGAGCCAGGCGGTGGCCAAGGAGGTCATCGCGTCCGGGATCCGGGTGAACGTGGTCGCGCCCGGCCCGACGGAGACCGGGATGGCGGCGCGCACGCCCGAGGTCCTGCGCAGCGGCTTCGCCGACCCCCGGGTGCGCCCTTACGCGACGCCCGAGGAGATCGCCGACATCGCCCTGTTCCTCGCGAGCGAGGCCTCGGTGAACCTGGTCGGCGCGGTGCTACTGGCCAACGGTGGCCGTTTCACGACCTGACCGGGGCGGGGCTCGTACGGGCGCGCCTCGCAGGGATCCCTTCCGTCGGTCCCGGCGGGGTCGTCGGCCCAGGCTCTCTGTGTGGCCGGCGGTCGAAGGAACTCGTGCAGGGGTATTGCCCCTCCCCGGCCCGTTGCTTACGGTTCATGAATTGAGTTCAGTTTGTAATGCGCGCAGGCGACGCTGAGTGCGCCGGGCGCGCGGGTCTGGGTGCGAGGAGACGGTCGACGTGGATCAGTTCCTGCTCATCCTGGTGAGCGGTCTCGCCAGTGGTGCGGTGTACGGCCTGATGGGCCTCGGGCTGGTGATCATTTATCGGGCGACCGACGTGGTCAACTTCGCCCTCGCCAGCCTGGCGACCGTCGGGTTGTACGCGGCGCTGGCGCTGAACGAGCGCGGTCTGCCCCTGCTGTTGGCCGCCGTGGCCGCGATCGTCACGACCGCCGCGGTCGGCCTGGTCGCCCGGGAAGCGGTGATCAGGCCGCTTGCACAGGGGGAACTCCTCTCGGCGCTCGTCATGACCATGGGCGTCTCGCTCATCGCCGAGAGCGCCATCAGCACGATCTGGGACGACCAGCCACGGCTCTTCCCGAGCCTGGTGGAGGGCTCGGTCTCCCTCGGGAGCGCCGCCGTACCGGCACAGAGCCTGCTGACCATCGCGGTGGCCGCCGTCGCGATGGCTCTGGTGGCGTATCTCTTCGGACGCACCAGCATCGGCACCGCGATGCGCGCCGTCGCCGAGTCCGCCGACACGGCACGGATCCTCGGCCTCGGCTCCCAGCGCATCGCCCGGATCGCCTGGGCCCTCGGGCTCGGCCTCGCGGCGCTCGCCGCCTTCCTGTACGCGCCCCGGGCCGGACTGGTGCCGACCGTGCTCAGCGCTCCGCTGTTCCGCGCCTTCGCCGGGATCTTCCTCGGCGGCCTGACCAGTATGTACGGGGCCGTCATCGGCGGACTGACGGTCGGCGTCCTGGACAACCTGGCGGCAGGTTATGTCTCGGCCGGCTACCGCGACACATTCGTCTTCTCGTTCACCATCCTCGTGCTGCTGATCCGCCCGCAGGGGCTGTTCGGCGTACGCACCTTCCAGCGGGTCTGAGGGAGCGGTACATGTCCTTCGTCAGTCGTTCCAGCAACTCCCTCGTCAGCCGTTCCACCCTCTCGCTCGTCAGCCGCTCCACCGTCGCCAGGGCGGTGCTCGGGCCACTCGCCGCGGCACTGCTCCTCGTCGTGCTGAACACCGGGGCCATCCCGCCCTACCAGGCGTATTCCGTGGGCCTCGCGGCCGTCTACACGATCCTCGTCCTCTCGGTGAATCTGCTCGCCGGATGGGCGGGCATCTGGTCGATCGCCCACCCCGCGTTCTTCGCCCTGGGCGCCTACTTCGCGGCGTACGGCAGCACACACGGCTGGTCACTGGAGCTCGTGCTGCTCGGCGCGACCGTGTGCGCCGCGGGTTTCGGGGCGTTCCTGGGGGCCGCGGGGGCCCGCTTCTCGATGCTGTACGTCGCACTGCTCACCCTCGCGTTCACCATGGTGTCGCTGGAGGTCATGGGCCAGTGGACCGGAGTGACCGGCGGCGACCAGGGCATACCGATGGAGAAACTGCACAGTGCCCTCGGTCTCGGCACGCTGGCCAGCGCCGGCACCCAGGCGCAGTACCTCGCGGTGGGCGCGGCCGGGATCGCGCTCGCCGTGGCCGCTGGGGCCCGGCCCAGCGCCCTGCGGATGCGGCTGGTCGCCGCCAAGTCCCACCCGATGGCCGCCCGTTCGATCGGCATCGCACCCGAGGCCCAGTCGGCGCTGGCCTTCGCGGTCAGTGCCGTGTTCGCGGCACTGGCGGGTGTGCTGCTCGCCCTGGTCGTCGGATTCGTCAGCCCCGACCCCTTCTCCCTGGCACTGGCGATCGCCCTCATCTCCGCGTGCGTACTCGGCGGCGCGGGCACGCTGCTGGGCGCGGTCGTCGGCGGCGCGTACCTGACCTGGGCCCCTACGGTGGCCGAAAGCGCGGGAGTGGCACAGCCGATCCTCCAGGGGGTCGTCCTCATCACCGCGTTGCTGTTCCTGCCGGGCGGAGTGGTGCTCTTCCTCGGACGGACGGCGCGCCGGCTGCTGCGACGTCCGCCCGCGCGCCCCGCGACACCGGTGGAGTCGTCGGACGAGTCCCCGCGGCGCGTACCGGCACCGGGGACAACCGCGGACGAGGTGCTGCGACTCGAGGAGATCGCGGTCACCTTCGGCGGGCTCAAGGCGCTCGAGGGCGCCTCCCTGTCCGTGCGGGCCGGCGAGACCCTCGCCATCATCGGGCCCAACGGCGCCGGAAAGACGACCCTGTTGAACGTCCTGTCCGGGCTCGTCGGAGGCGGACGGGTGGCGGGCAGTGCCCACTACGTGGGAAAGCCCCTGCTGAAGAGCCGTGCCACCGCTCGCCGCCGGCTCGGCATCGGGCGCACCTTCCAGCACGCCGAGACGTTCCCCGAACTGACCGTCCTGGAGAACGTGCTGTGCACCCGTCGCCGTATCACCGCGCACGACCGGGACAGGGCCGCCGAGCTCCTGGACCGCTTCGGTCTCGCGCACGTCGCGGACCGCTACCCGGCCGAGCTGCCGTTCGGCCTGCACAAGCGCCTCGACCTCGCCCGGGCGCTCGCCGAGGAACCCGGGCTGCTCATCCTGGACGAGCCGTTCGGCGGCCTCGACGCCACCGAGCGCACGCTGCTGACGCGGCAGATCGTGCGGCAACAGGAACTCGGAACAGCGGTCGTGATCATCGACCATGTCCTCGACGACCTGTTCGCCGTGGCCCACCGGGTGGTCGCCTTCGACTTCGGCCGGCCGATCGGCGAGGGCACCCCCGGCGAGATCCTCGACGACCCCCGAGTGCGCTCCTCCTACCTCGGCGAGGGAGGCACACGGGACGAACTCCCCGCCCGCCAGGGTACCGAGAACCCCGCCGTGCACCTCGACGCAGTGGACCACGCCTACGGCGGAGTCACCGCGCTGCGCGAAGTCGGCCTCACCGTCCCCCGGGGCAGCGTGCTCGGAGTCGTCGGCGCCAACGGCGCGGGCAAGAGCACCCTGGGCCGGATCCTGCACGGGACCCACCCCCCCACCCCGGGCCCCCGCCAGGCCCCCGGCGACCAGCGCACCCCGCGGGGGCCCCAACGCCGCCCCCACATCAAGA